>NZ_JBNDIU010000016.1:0-164162 GCF_050434565.1 Ensifer sp. 4252 | reverse complement strand
GAGACGATCACCCGCTCCGACTTGTAAAGACCTGACGATTTCAACCCGTCGAGTTCCGAGCGGAGATGCGAAAGAAAAGCACTGGTCATGGCGGGCCGCTTTCACTGTGAAAAGGACGTTTCGTGCCAGACGAGTACCACGACAGCTTTCCCGTTGCAGCAAATTCCAGCGACCAAGCCGCGCCTGGCAGCGGTAGCGAGAGAAAACGACAGGGCATTTCGCAACAGGCCAGCTTGCCTGAAATTTTATGTCGCGCTCTTAGTCATGCAAGACAGATTGCTTCGGTGGCAGCGACGCTTGAGTGCGCGCGCGATATACCCCTCAAACACAATCTATTGCGCCGCCGACGCGGCGCGCTGGATTCCTGTGACAAGCACAGGAATGAGGATAGCGAGTGTAGCCGCCGCCATCCCATTGAAGATCTCGCCCCGACAGTCACGGCGATGTCCTCCGCCCGCTTGAGGCGATGTGGCGGGTCATTGGTCAGAGCGCATGAAGATAGGACGAGATGTCCTCCCAATCCGGGTTCATCTGTTCGATCAGATTCAGCTTCCACTTTCGTGGCCATTTCTTGATCGTTTTCTCCCGCGTAATAGCGACCGTCAACAAGTCGAATTCCTCAAACCAGACCAGCGTCTTGACATCATATCTTGAGGTGAAGCCGGGTGTGAGGCCATTTTGATGTTCGTAAAGCCGGGCAGCAAGGTCCTTCGTGACGCCGACATACAGTCGTGCCGTTTCGCTTTGACGCAAGGATGTAAACGTAGCCCTTCATGGGATATGAGATTGATAGCGGTGCGGTGGACGCACAAGTAAAAATTGCAGGCGATCACGAGATTCCGACCTCGCGTCCCCTCATTCCTGTGCTTGTCACAGGAATCCAGCAGCGCCGCGTCGGCGGCGCGATAGACTAACTCTTCTGAAAGCGAACCCGCACCACCTTTGCCGGACTTGCAGGCTCACCCGTCCAGATACCCGTCGATGACAGCCAGAAACGCCTCGCCGTAACGCTCGCGTTTGCTTTCGCCGATGCCGGGGATATCGAGCAGTTCGTCGAAGCCGCGCGGGCGCTCCTTGGCAAGCGCGATCAGCGTCGCATCTGGAAAGACGACGTAGGGCGGCACGTTCAGGTCCTTGGCGATGGTGAAGCGCTCGGCGCGCAGCAGTTCGAACAGTTCGAGGTCGGAGCCGGCGAGGTCGGCGCGCTCGCGCTGACTGCCCGATTTTGCCTGCCGTGCCGCCTTGCCCGTCTGCGAGCGGTCCTTGCGAAACAGCACCTGTCGCTCGCGCTTGAACACGGCACGGGCCTCCGGTTCGAGTTTGATTGCGCCGAAGGCCGTGTGATCGACGCTGACGAGACCGGCGGCCAGCAATTGCCGAAACACCGATTGCCAGGTGCGAGCAGGCAGATCCTTGCCGGCACCGAAGACCGGGATGTCGACATGGCCGAAACGCTCGGTCTTTTCGTTGACGGTCCCCATCAGCACGTCGACGACATGGCCGGTGCCAAAACGCTCTCCGGTGCGGTAAACGGCGGCAAGCGCCTTGATCGCAGCCTCGGTTCCGTCCCAGGTTTCCACAGGCTTCAGACAGGTGTCGCAATGGCCGCAGCGGCCGGGATGCGCCTCACCGAAATGCGCGAGAATTGCCTGACGGCGACAACCGGCCGTCTCGCAGATCGCCAGCAGTGCATTCAGCTTCCCGCGCTCGATGCGCTTGATTTCATCCGCCGCCCCGCCCTCGTCGATCATCCGGCGGCGCTGCAGCACGTCGGCCATGCCATAGGCCATCCAGACCTCGGACGGTTGGCCGTCGCGACCGGCGCGGCCGGTTTCCTGATAATAGGCCTCGACCGAGCCCGGCAGATCGAGATGGGCGACATAGCGCACATCCGGCTTGTCGATGCCCATGCCGAAGGCGACGGTTGCGACCAGGCAGAGGCTTTCCTCTTTTAGAAATGCGTCCTGATGGGTGTCGCGCAGCGTCCGGTCCATGCCGGCGTGATAGGGCAGCGCGCGAATGCCCTGCCCGTTCAACCATTCCGCCGTATCGTCGACCTTGGCACGCGACAGGCAATAGACGATGCCGGACGATCCGCGGAAGCGGGAGACAAAGCGCAGCAACTGCTGGCGCGGCTGGTCGCGCTCGACGATTTCGTAGGCGATGTTCGGACGGTCGAAACTGGTGGTGAAGACCGCAGCGTCCTGCAGCGACAGCCGTTCGATGATGTCGTCGCGGGTATGCGGGTCTGCCGTCGCCGTCAGCGCGATGCGCGGCACGCCGGGATAGCGCTCGGCAAGCAGGCCGAGGGTGCGATATTCCGGTCGGAAATCATGGCCCCACTGCGAGACGCAATGGGCCTCGTCGATGGCGAAAAGCGCGATGCGCGCATTGCCGATGAGATCGGCGAAACCGTCGGTGACGATGCGCTCGGGCGTGACGTAAAGCAGGTCAAGTGTGCCATCAGAAATCTGCCGGCGCACCGCGACCGCCTCCTCGCGCGTTAGTGACGAATTGAGGGCAGCCGCGTTGACGCCGAGCTGCTTCAACGCCTCGACCTGATCGCGCATCAGCGCGATCAGCGGCGAAACGACGACACCGAGGCCGGCGCGGCAAAGTGCCGGGATCTGGAAGCAGAGCGATTTTCCGGCGCCGGTCGGGAACAGAACGACGGCATCGCCGCCGGCGGCCACATGCTCGACCACCTCCTGCTGCCGGCCGCGAAAGGCGGAGTAGCCATAGACGCGCTTCAGCACATCCAGAGGTGCTGGCGCGGCTCCGTCGAAGAGATGGCCGGCGACGCCTTTGGCGCGTTGCGCCCTTTGCCCAATCTCCATCATATCTCCTTCGCGGGAATCACCTGATCATCATCGCCCAAAGCGACCGCAATGCCATAGCCTTCCGGTCAACGGAATAGAGCAAGGCAAATCGCGCCCGCTGGACGGGCGGCTTCGGACCTGTTAGCTGAACTCGCCGCCGATCCGACCCTTCCGGTCACCGGCAATCTCGTGGATTGAAAAACTGGAAAGTAACGATGTCTAGCATTCTGGCGGCAAGCGGCGGCGTCAAGCAGTTGATCTGCATCAACTGGGGGACCAAATACGGCGCGCCCTTCATCAACCGCCTCTATGCCATGGCGGCGCGCAACATCACCCCGCCCTTCACCTTCACCTGTTTCACCGACAACCGCGAAGGCCTGCGTCCGGAAATTCTCTGTGAGGATCTGCCGCCGCTGGACATCGGAAAAATGCCCGAGAAGACGCCGGGCATCTGGAACAAATCTCGGCTGTGGGGCGCCAAGCTGGGCAACCTCAGCGGACCGGTGCTGTTTCTGGACCTCGATATCGTCATCGTCGGGTCGCTCGACGACTTCTTCGAGGTCGGAGAGCCCGATGACGTGATCCTGGCGCGCAACCAGACGACGCCGTTCGAACGGCTCGGCCAGACCTCGCTGTTTCGCTTCCCGGTCGGCAAGCTGGTGCCGCTGCAGAAGAAGTTCCTGGCCGATCCGCAGGGCGTTGCAAATGAATACCGCTTCGAGCAGCGTTTCGTGACGCGCAACGCGCCGGGCGGCGTAAAGCTTTTCCCAAGGCGCTGGGTGCTGCATTTCCGCCAGGACTGCCACTGGCCGCTCCCCCTGAACTACTTCTTCGTGCCGCGCCTGCCGACCGATGCACGCGTGGTGCTTTTCCCTCGCAGCCTGCTGCCGCAGCATGCGATCGACGGACAATATGGCTACCGCGGCCGCGTAGACACACCGCTTGGCCATATCCGGCGCCTGTTTTCCGGCGACCGGCGCGAAAAGAATCCAATCCGCTACCTGCGCCACTATATCCGCCCCGCCCCATGGGTGGCCGAACATTGGCGCGAATAGTCGGCATACTGTTGAGACCGGACCGGATTTCGGCGTGGGCGAGCGATTTTTCGGCGATCAGCGCGCTGCCGGTCCCTTCACGCGGCCGGAGAGCACACCGAAGCCTTCGATGATCGCTTCCTGGTTTTCAAGCCGCGTCACTTCAAACTGAACTTCTTGCAGGGTGCGCAGCAGTTGCGGAACCGCTTCGAGGTCGCCCTCCTCTGTCGCATGCGCCAGTTCCCGCTCCAGCTCGCGCCGCTGCCAATGCAGCGCCTTGGAGCGCTGGTGCAGCGCCAGTGCCTGCAGGTACCCCTCGCGGGCATCCTCGGGTGCGGCGACGGCCGTCGCCGTCCACAGGCGGGCATAGCGGATCTGCCGATCGATGGCCGCGATCAGTTGAGCAAAACCTTCGGCGTCGAGCTGTTCCACCAGCCCTTCGCGCGTCAGGCGCGGACCATTGGCGGCAGCCGCATTGAGCACGGCCGCCCAGCAGCGCTGCAGATCACGGTGGTCGAACTCGATGGTCGAGATCTCGTCGTATTCGTCGAACAGCAGCTGCGGGTGGTTGACGATGGTGAGAGCCAGCACGCTTTCGCGCAGCGATGGCACCGCCTGCTGGCCGCTGACCAGCGACGAGCGCGCCAGCCGGTCCGAGATCGCCGTCGGGCCTGACGTGTTGGGCTGTCGCCCACCCTGCCCGCCGCGCTGGCCGCCGCCTTGCCGACCGCCACGTTCGAATTGCCGCCGCTCGCCACCGCGACCGGGGCTTGAGGCCTGCAGGAACGTATGCAGCCGGTCGCGCATGTCCTGGCCATAGTGGCGCCGCACGCTCTCGTCGGCGATGACGGCGGTAACCTGCTTCAGCCTCGCTTCAAGTTCGGCGCGCTTTTCCGGCGTGTCGAACGAGCCGCCCTGGATTTCGCGCTGCCAGACCATCTCGGCCAGCGATCTTGCATTGGCAAGCACCTGGTCGAAGGGCGCCCGCCCCTCCTGCCGCACGAGATCATCAGGGTCCTTGCCATCGGGCAGCATGGCAAACCGCACCGAACGGCCGGGCTTCAGATGCGGCAGCGCCAGATCGACGCCGCGGTTGGCGGCGCGGATGCCGGCGCCGTCGCCGTCGAAGCAGAGCACCGGCTGCGACGTCATCTTCCAGAGCAGATCGAGCTGGTTTTCGGTGAGCGCGGTTCCAAGCGGCGCAACGGCATTCTCGACGCCCGCCTGGTGCAGCGCAATGACGTCCATATAGCCTTCGACCGCGATGATCGTGGAAGCAGCATTTTCGTTTTGCCCGGCGTCGCCGGGGCGGCTGGCCCCCGACATCGCACGTCGCGCCCGGGCAAAATTGTAGAGCACGTTGCCCTTGTGGAAGAGCTCGGTCTCATTCGAATTGAGATATTTCGCCGGCGCATCCGGCGACATGGCGCGACCGCCGAAGGCAATGACCTTTTCGCGCGACGACAGGATCGGAAACATGATGCGGTCGCGGAAGCGGTCGTAGGAAACCGGCACTTCCGCGCCATGCACCACCAGGCCGCAGGCCTCGATCTGCTCCTTGCCGATGCCTTTGCCGGCCAGAAATTCCTTCAGCGCATTGCGGCTGTCGGGCGCAAAGCCGAGGCGGAAAGTCTCGATCGTGCGGCCCGTCAGCCCGCGCTCGCGCAGATAGGCGCGTGCCTTGGCGCCATTGGCGGTCTGCAACTGATCCTCGAAGAACTGGGTCGCCAGTTCCATCACATCGAGCAGGCTGGTGCGTTCCTTCTCGCGCCGCTCGGCCTGCGGGTCGGGCTGCGGCATCGCAACGCCGGCCATGTCGGCGATCTGCTGCACCGCTTCGGGGAAGCTCAAGCCTTCGAGGTCGGTGAGGAAGCGGAAGTGGTCACCGGTAACGCCGCAGCCGAAGCAATGGTAGCGGCCCTTGCGGTCCTCGCAGTGGAAGCTCGGGGATTTCTCGCCGTGGAACGGGCAGCAGGCCCAGTAGTCGCCGCGCGAGACATTGGTCTTGCGCCGATCCCAGCTGACGCGTTTGGCGATCACGTCCGAAATCGGCACGCGGTCGCGTATCTCGTCAAGAAAGGATTGTGAAAAGCGCATGGATACCTCTGATCGATCCTCCATATAGGCGGCGAAACCGCCGGACGCCACAGCGCTCAACCGCCGTGCCCGCAATTCACAGGCCAAGACAATGGCAATGACACGGGCAATAGCAAACCCGGCTTGCTGCAGGCACCCGATCGACACACGCCTAACGCGAATTTATGACTACACGCAGGCCGTGCGCCGGGCTTGACTCCGAACAGGCCCAATAGGATGAATTCGCCTCCCGAGCTCGGATGCCCTCATCATGGCCATCTCCGTCGAAGCACTTGCATCCAGCGCCGGCTTCTTCAACACGGTGGCATGATCGCACTTTATGCCGAAAACCCGCGGCTCGCCTCGATCTTCTCCTCGCAGCAGCGTTGACACATCTCAAGCGCATCCTCAGCAAGGCGACGGAATTTGGAAACGTGGGATGGGATGGCCCGTCGGGCCGCGGAAGCCTCTGGCTGTCGCAAGGCTTCATCCGGGAATATTGGGACTATCAGGCGGAGAAGTTCGCGCTGATCGATCAGGCCCATGAAAGGCTCGCCGGCGCCTTCGGTGCAGCAACGGCGCCCGCCGCAGATGAGCGGGCGCTGTCGGTTACTTCAGCAGGTCCTTGACCAGGCCGGAAGCCTTGGCGAAGTCCATCTGGCCGGGATAACGCTCCTTGAGCGCGTTCATGCACTTGCCCATGTCGCGAAGACCGTGCGCACCGGTTTCCTGGATCACCGAAGCACAGAGCTCCCTGACCTTGTCTTCCGACAGCTGGGCCGGCAGGAACTGGTTGATGATGACGATTTCCTGCCGCTCCTGCTCTGCAAGCTCCGGCCGGCCGCCCTGATCGTACATGCGGGCCGATTCCTCGCGCTGCTTGATCATCTTGGCGAGGATCTGCAGGATCTCGTCGTCGCCGACCGGATCCTTGCCCAGGCCACGGTTGGCGATATCACGATCCTTGATCGCAGCCTGGATCAGCCGCACGGTCGAGGTGCGCCGTGTGTCCTTGGCCTTCAGGGCTTCTTTCAGTACCTCAGCGAACTGGTCGCGCATGTCTTTCTCCATGTCGAAGCCGGCCCGCGCTGCTCTTGCCCGGAACCGGTTCGATGCGTCAATGTTGTCGTCGTCTTAAACCAGTGTGGCAGGTGCAATCAAACGGATTACACAACCGCTTGAATTAAAAGGAATTTTATTTCCGGACAATTCACAGCGGCTGGTTGACCGGGCTTTGCGCTTTGGCTATTTTCCCGCACCTGCACGACATCGGCATGTGAGCACTTTTCGCGGGGATTCCGCGCGTCCATGCCTGAGCACATGAAATGGCGATCAGCCGCCGGGCTTTCAAGCCCCGCGCTCCACGCCACAACGGGATAGGAACGATGACCGCGACACCCGCATGGACCACTGAAAAACCCACCGCTTTGCTCGTTCTTGCCGACGGCACCGTAATCGAAGGCAAGGGCATCGGCGCAACCGGCAAGGTGCAGGCGGAAGTCTGCTTCAACACGGCACTGACCGGCTACCAGGAAATCCTGACGGACCCTTCCTATCTCAGCCAGATCGTTACCTTCACCTTCCCGCATATCGGCAATATCGGCGCCAATGACGAGGACATCGAAGACCTGACGCCGGCAGCTCGCCACGGCGCGGTCGGCGTCATCTTCAAGGCCGACATCACCGAGCCGTCGAACTACCGTGCCGTCAAGCACCTCGACGCCTGGCTGAAGGCGCGCGGCATCATCGGCCTTTGCGGCATCGACACTCGCGCGTTGACCGCCTGGATCCGCGAAAACGGCATGCCCAACGCCGTCATCGCCCACGACCCTTCCAGCGTCTTCGACATCGAAACGCTGAAGAAGGAAGCCAAGGCCTGGAGCGGGCTTGAGGGCCTCGACCTCGCCAAGGTTGCTACCTCCGGCCAGTCGTCGCAGTGGACCGAGAAGCCCTGGGTCTGGGACGAAGGCTATTCGACGCTCGGCGATGCCGAGGCCGACTATCACGTCGTCGCGCTGGACTACGGCGTCAAGCGCAACATCCTGCGCCTCTTCACCGGCCTCAATGCCCGCGTCACCGTGATGCCGGCAACGACCAGCGCCGAAGAAGTGCTTGCCCAGAAGCCGGACGGCATTTTCCTCTCGAACGGCCCGGGCGACCCGGCGGCAACCGGCGAATACGCCGTGCCGGTCATCCAGGACCTGCTGAAGAGCGACATCCCGGTGTTCGGCATCTGCCTCGGCCACCAGATGCTGGCGCTGGCGCTCGGCGGCAAGACCGAGAAGATGCACCAGGGCCACCATGGCGCCAATCATCCGGTCAAGGACCACACCACCGGCAAGGTCGAAATCGTCTCGATGAACCACGGCTTCGCGGTCGATTCGAAGTCGCTGCCGGAAGGCGTTGAAGAGACGCACATTTCGCTGTTCGACGGCACCAATTGCGGCCTGCGCGTCTCCGGCAAGCCGGTGTTCTCGGTGCAGCATCATCCGGAGGCCTCGCCGGGCCCGCAGGACAGCCACTACCTCTTCCGCCGGTTCATGAACCTCGTGCGCGAGAAGAAGGGCGAGCCGGCGCTCGCCGAGCGCTGAGAGCGCGACCGAGACAGGTATTGAAGGCCCGCTCCAAGCGGGCCTTCTGCATAATGGCCAACTGTTGGAATGCCCGCTTAACGTGAGGCTCGTTCAGTCCCCCCTCATTCCGGCCTTGTGCCGGAATCCAGCGACCTGACGTCCGTCAGGTCAAAAGACCTTTCAGCCCAAGGACATGGGCTTCCTTCATTCCTGTGACAGGCACAGGAATGAAGGGGGATTTTGGCTAGCGCCGAGCCTTCCCAACGACTGGCGTTGATTTTGTCGGCAGTCTCAGGGCCCGGTCGGGGTGGGCTTTTCTTTTCGAGCATGTGCTTTCACTGCCCCCAAGCCTCACCCTGCCGGCAGATGCGCGGCGATGAAATCGACCACCGCGCGCACCGACGGCAGCTGACCGCGCCGATGCGGCATCAACAGCGTCGTGGTCACGCTGCCCGCCTCCCAGTCTGGCAGAACGCGCACGAGGCTGCCTGCCTCGATTTCCGCCCGGCAGATTTTTCGAGGCAGCGCGGTGATGCCGAGGCCGGAGACGGCGGCGGAGAGCAGCACATGGGATTCGTCCGCGAGGAAACGCGGCTCGGGCCGAACCCTGACGACCACGCCCGCTTCGTTGCGCATCGTCCATCCCTCTGAGGTCAGGGACGCCAGGAGCCCGTCGTGACGAGAAAGGTCGCTGGGGTCGCGCGGGTCCCCGCGCCTTTCGAGATAGGCCGGCGCTGCCACCAGCAGAATCGCATCCGTTGCCACCCGCCGCTGTACCATCCCGGAATCCGGTAATGGCGCGAAGTGATCGCGCACGGCAATGTCGAAGCCCTCCTGGACGACATCGACGAAACGGTCGGTCGCGTGCAGCATCACCCGCATCTTCGGGTATGCGAGCGCCAGCGGCGGCAGGAGCCCCGCCAGCATCATCTGCGCCGTCGGCACCGAGGCGGTGATCCTGACCGTGCCGCTCGGCTCGGCGAGCCGCCCCTTGACGATGGCTTCCGCCGCCTCCGCCTCGATCAGCATCGCCGCGGCATGCCGATAAAAATCCTCGCCGATCTCGGTCACGGTGAAGCGGCGCGACGTGCGGTTGATCAGCCTGACGCCGAGCGTCTTTTCCAGCTCGGCCACGCGCTTGCTCAGCGTCGATTTCGGCACATTGAGCGCGCGTGCCGCCGGCGCGAACCCTTTGTGATCGACCACATGGGCAAAGACGATGAAGTCGTTGAGATTGCGCATTGCAGGATCCAATGTCTACAAACGTGGACGATAGATCCACATCTGCCGGGCTTCCGCAATATCGTCCATGAATTTATCTCTTCTCCATCGAAACCGAACATCGAAGGAAAAGAACATGGGCAACTATCAAGGCAAGAAGGCTGTCGTCATCGGCGGCACGCATGGCATGGGCCTGGCGACGGTCGAGCGGCTCGTCGACGGCGGCGCCGAGGTGCTTTTGACCGGTAACAACGAGGCAAACCTTGCCAAGATCCAGGAGCGCTTCGGGTCACGTGTCCATGCGGTAAAATCCGATATCTCTGATCTTGGCGAGATCGCCGTGCTCGGGGCGACGGTCGGGCAGAAGCTGGGTTCGATCGACCTCTTGCATGTCAATGCCGGCACGTCGCTGCTCGAACCGTTCGACCAGGTGACGGAGGCCTCCTACGATCGCCAGTTCACCATCAACACCAAGGGTGCCTTCTTCACCGTTCAACGGTTGGCGCCGCTGATCCGCGACGGCGGCTCGATCGTCTTCACCTCGTCCGTTGCCGATGTCGGCGGCCATGCGGGCATGGCGGTCTATAGCGGCAGCAAGGCGGCTCTCATTTCGTTTGCTTCCGTCTTTGCCGCCGAACTGTTGCCGCGCGGCATCCGTGTGAATTCGGTCAGCCCCGGCTTCATCGACACACCGACCAAGGGCGTGGCCGACATTACCGACGCGGAGCGGGCCGAGTTCAAGGCGCTGGGCGACGCGATCACGCCGATGGGCCGCAACGGAACCGCCGACGAAGTCGCCCGCGCCGTACTGTTCCTCGCCTTCGACGCGACCTTCACTACCGGCGCAAGGCTGACGGTCGATGGCGGCCTCGGCCAGCAATTGTCGCCGACAGCCTGAAACGAACGGAAACGGAGAAGCCTCATGTCCAATACAATCTCGGTCATCGGCCTGGGCGCGATGGGCACGGCACTTGCCAACGCCCTCATCGACGCCGGCAACGCAACAACGGTCTGGAACCGCACATCGGCGCGTGCCGATGCGCTGGTTGCTCGTGGCGCAAGCCACGCCGAAACGGTCACCGAGGCCATCGCAGCGAGCGACCTGATCGTCCTGTGCCTCACCGACTACGCCGCCGTCGAAGCCATCCTTCACGACGTCGGTCCTGACCTCGCCGGCAAGACGATCGTCAACCTCACCAATGGTCGTCCGGACGAGGTCCGGGCGATTACTACCCGCCTTGGGCAATACGGCGCGCACTATCTCGACGGCGGCATCATGGCGACGCCGCCGATGATCGGCTCGCCGCACGCCTTCCTGCTCTACAGCGGCAGCGCCGATGCTTTCGCCGCAGCCAGGGCTCAACTCGCGGCCTTCGGCCAGAGCCACTATCTCGGCGAGGATCCGATCCTCGCCGCGGTCAACGACCTCGCTCTGCTTTCGGCGATGTACGGCCTCTTCGGCGGTTATCTCCACGCAACAGCACTTGCCGGCAGCGTCGGCGTCACGGCAAAGCAGTTCCTGTCCCTGGTCGAGCCTTGGCTTACGGCAATGATGACAGCCCTGCCCGACTATGCCGAACGGATCGACAGCGGCGATCATGCCCGCAACGTCATGTCGAACCTGGCGATGCAGTCGGTGGCGATCACCAACATCGTCGCTGCAAGCCGCAGCCAGGGCATCGATCCGGCTTTCATGGAGCCGATGGAAAGACTAGCGCAAAAGCGCCTCGCCGGCGGCTTCGGCACCGACGAGGTCTCCGGCATCATCGAGGCGATGCGGACGAAATAGGCTTCCGAATTCAACGCATGGCCGATATCGGTGAAGGTCCATCCGGCTCCTGCCGAGCCCCCCACCGGTGGAGGCAAACGGTCCGCGGTCGAAAGGTCGCGGGCCACTTGCTTGCGGTTGACCCGTCGCAACCCTTCGCGCATCCTCACCGCAACTGGAGGTGACGATGATTACAGGTTCACAGTGCCGCGCCGCCCGGGCGCTGATCGAAATTTCCCGCGAGATGCTGGCGAGCTTTTCGGGCGTCGACGAAGACACGATCCTGAAGTTCGAGCGCAAGATGGAAACACCCGCCAACGAGGTGATCCTGTCGCTGACGCATGCGCTCGAAAATGCCGGCGCCGTGTTTCTGCCCGAAGGCGAGCGCGGCATCGGCGTCTGCCTGAAGTTCACCCGCTCCGAGGCGCGTCGCCTCTCCATTCTCGAAAGCGAGGGCGGCGTCGTCGGTGACGACGAAGTTCCCGGCGCTTGAAGTTCATTACTGATTTCAACGCCTTAGCCGACACGTTTGAATCAGTTTGACCGCTTCTTGAATCGGTTTGCCAACAAAAATCCCACCGTTTCCGGCAGGCTCTCAGACTGCTGATAAAGTCAGCCCTCATAGATGGCGGGCCATCAGGAGGGCCCCCATTCCTGTGCCCGTCACAGGAATCTAGCCAGCCCAAGTCCTTGGGCTGAAGGGTCCTTTGACCTGACGGACGTCAGCTCACTGGATCGGGCACAAGGCCGGAATGAGGGAGCACTGGATGAGCCTTCCGTCAAACAGGCCTTCTCAAGGGTCTGCAGCAATAAAAAGCCCGCCGTTTCCGGCGGGCTTTCTCATCGCATGAAATGTCTGAGCTTACTTGCAAGCCGCGCAGAAACGCTGGATGCGGCGGCAGGCTTCCTCGAGCTGTGCTTCCGACGTCGCGTAGGAGATGCGGAAGTTCGGGCCAAGGCCAAAGGCCGAGCCGTGCACGACGGCAACGCCTTCGGATTCGAGCAATTCGGAGACGAAGTCTTCGTCGGTCTCGATGACCTTGCCCGACGGCGCGGTCTTGCCGATGAGGCCGGCGCAGGACGGATACACGTAGAAGGCGCCTTCCGGCGTTGGGCAGGCAATGCCCTTGGCCTGGTTCAGCATCGACACTACGAGATCACGGCGACCTTCGAAGATCTTCTTGTTCTCGGGGATGAAGTCCTGCGTGCCGTTGAGCGCCTCGACGGCAGCCCACTGCGCAATCGAGGTTGCGCCCGAGGTCTGCTGGCCCTGGATCATGTCCATGGCCTTGATTAGCTGCAGCGGGCCGGCTGCATAGCCGATGCGCCAGCCGGTCATGGCATAGGCCTTGGAGACGCCGTTCATCGTCAGCGTACGGTCGTAGAGGCCGGGCTCGACCTCGACAGGCGTTGCGAACTTGAAGTCGCCATAGGTCAGGTGCTCGTACATATCGTCGGTCAGCACCCAGACGTGCGGGTGCTTCATCAAGACGTCGGTCAGCGCCTTGAGTTCGGCGTGGCTGTAGGCAGCGCCCGACGGGTTGGACGGCGAGTTGAAGATGAACCACTTGGTCTTCGGCGTGATCGCCTTGTCCAGGTCTTCGGCCGTAAGCTTGAAGTTGTTTTCCTGCGTGGCCGAGACGAACACCGGCGTGCCGCCGCACAGCGCCACCATCTCCGGGTAGGAAACCCAGTAGGGCGCCGGGATGACAACTTCATCGCCCGCGTTCAGGGTCGCCATGAAGGCGTTGAAAAGAATCTGCTTTCCGCCGGTGCCGACGATCGTCTGGGCGGCGGTGTAGTCGAGGTTGTTCTCGCGCTTGAACTTCTTGGCGATCGCTTCGCGCAGTTCAGGAATGCCGGAAACCGGCGTGTACTTCGTCTCGCCGCGGTTGATCGCGTCGATCGCGGCCTTCTTGATATTATCAGGCGTGTCGAAATCCGGCTCCCCTGCACCAAGGCCGATCACGTCGCGTCCCTTCGCTTTCAGCTCGCGGGCTTTCTGCGAAACGGCGATGGTGGCGGAAGGCTTTACACGGGAAAGAGCATCGGCAAGGAAGGCCATGATGAAAGGTCCTGATCGTTTCGAGACGCGGTGAACGCTACGGAACGAAAAAGCCAGGCTCCATAGCGGTTAGGTCTATGTCGAAAGACGCCCGGTCTTGCAAGCGCCAGAGCCTGAAAAACCGCCGGGAATGCGGGCAAAATGCGTCACCATGACAAAGTTTCATGAGTGCGATCAGCAATCACGATCGTCGCTCGATACCGGATCGACGTCCGCCGGCAACTACAACGGGACACACGTGTTGCGGCACTCGTCACCGAACCTCGTCTCCAGCTGGCGTCATCGGACACGGAAACAGCATCGATCAAGTACGTGCCGCGGTCCCGATTTATTCAGAGAAATCAGCGGATTTCGGCTTTTTCCGAAAAGCCTTATTTTGGCCACAACAACTGTCGCGGAACGCCGCAATTCCGTCCCGCAACAGCCGGTTTCCGGGCCTTTCATCCCATAATCCGATCGCATCGCATCACGGGGGTGTGCAATGTTTCTCGACGACGAAATCGCTGAATCACGGACACGGCAGAACGAGGCGCGCTGGGGCATGTATCTGGCGCTTGCGGCACTCGCCGCGTGCATCGTGATGATCATCGGGTTGATGACCCAGGCCGCCGCCCAGACGGCAAGTGCCCAACCGCAGCAGATGGCCGGCTATGTCAGGCCCAACGACATGGGCACCGGCGCCCTGCTCTTCCCTTCCAAGGAGCCCGGCTATTTCGTCGAGGCGCCGCGACTGGCGACCGACGTTCAGATCGACGTCAACGGCCCGATCATGCGCACCCGGGTAACGCAGCGGTTCCAGAACCCGAGCAAGGGATGGGTCGAAGGCACCTATGTCTTCCCGCTTCCCGATGATTCCGCCGTCGACACCCTGAAGATGCAGATCGGCGACCGCTTCATCGAAGGTCAGATCAAGCCGCGTCAGGCGGCAAAGGAGATCTACGAGCAGGCAAAGGCCGAAGGCAAGAAGGCAGCACTTCTCGAACAGCAGCGCCCCAACCTCTTCACCAATCAGGTCGCCAATATCGGCCCCGGCGAAACGGTGGTGGTGCAGATCGAGTACCAGAGCGGCGTGCGCCAGTCGAACGACGCCTTCACCTTCCGTTTCCCGATGGTGGTCGCGCCTCGCTACAATCCGCAGCCGATCGTCCAGACAGTCGACCTCGACAGCCGCTCCGGCTATGCCGTCAGTGATCCGGTTCCCGATCGCGAAAAGATCGAGCCGCCGGTGCTCGACCCGCGCGAAAACGCTAAGGTCAATCCGGTGACGCTGACGATCAACCTGAAGGCCGGCTTCCCGATCGGCGAGGTGACGTCGGCCTATCACGAGATCGAAACGACCACGCTCGACCAGCTTACACGACGCATCACCCTGAAGTCCGGAAGGGTTCCTGCCGACAGGGATTTCGAACTCAACTGGAAGGCGGTCGAAGGCAAGAGCCCCTATGCCGGTCTCTTCCGCGAGACCGTCGGCGGCAAGACCTATCTCCTGTCCTTCGTCACCCCGCCGGTCACGGCAACCGGGGCCGACAAGCAGGTCAGGCGCGAGGTCGTTTTCGTCATCGACAATTCCGGCTCGATGGCCGGCCCGTCGATGGAGCAGGCAAAGGAAAGCCTGGCGCTGGCGATCTCGCGACTGAAGCCGGAAGACCGGTTCAACGTCATTCGCTTCGACGACACGATGACCGTGCATTTCCCTGATCTCGTCGAGGCGACGCCCGACAAGCGGGAGGATGCCATTGCCTTCGTGCGCGGCCTGACCGCCGACGGCGGCACCGAAATGCTGCCGGCGCTGGAGGCGGCCCTGCGTACGCAAGGGCCGGTTGCCGCTGGCGCCCTTCGCCAGGTGGTGTTCCTCACCGATGGCGCCATCGGCAATGAAGGCCAGCTTTTTCAGGAGATCCAGAACAACCGCGGCGACGCGCGCGTCTTCACCGTCGGCATCGGTTCGGCGCCCAACAGCCATTTCATGACCAAGGCGGCCGAATACGGCCGTGGCACCTTCACGCTGATCGGCTCCGAAAGCCAGGTGGCCGCCCGCATGGGCGAGCTCTTCACCAAGCTCGAAAGCCCGGCAATGACGGACATTTCGGCCAGCTTCGAAGGTGGGGCCACAGGCGACATTACCCCGAACCCGATGCCCGATCTCTATCGCGGCGAGCCTGTCGTGCTGACGGCCGAACTTGACGGCACAGCCCCGGAAGGCAAGCTTCGCATCGTCGGCAAGGCCGGCGACCAGCCCTGGCGCGTCGAGATGGACATCGCCAAGGCTGCGACCGGCGAAGGTATCGCCAAGCTCTGGGCCCGCCGCAAGATCGACGATATCGAGGCAAGCGCATCGGCGATCGCCGACCCCGCAACGCTCGACAAGCAGATCGAAACCGTAGCCCTCGCCCACCATCTGGTCTCGCGTGTCACCAGCCTGGTCGCCGTCGATGCGACGCCGTCACGGCCCGCCGGCGAAAACCTGACGGAAACCGACGTGCCGCTCAACCTGCCGGCCGGCTGGGACTTCGGCAAGGTCTTCGACGAAAAGCCCGATGCGCCCGACCCCAATGCAACCGGCACGGTCGACGAGCGCGAGGCTTCGGTCGAAAGCCAAACGAAGCTCGCAATGCTGACCGCCGACCGCATGCTTGCGGCACCGACGGCGCGCGCGGCCGGCCTGATTGCCGAAGCCAACAACCAGGTGAACCTGCCGCAGACGGCGACCGAAGCAGACAAGCAGATCCTCATCGGCCTGATGCTGCTCGCCTTTGCGCTTGTTGCCGGCAGCACCTTCGTCTTCTGGCGTGGGCAGATCGCCGCCCTCGTCACTTCAGGGGTTCGACGCCATGGCCGCTGACGACGACCTGCCCGGGCCACGCCCGGGCTTCCTCGCCCGTCTTTCGGCGATCGAGACTATCGTGGTCGCGATCATTGCCCTGTTCGCCCTTGCCGGCCTGATGCTGGTCGGCAAGGGGTTTTACATGAAGGCCAAGGCCGAGGTCTCTCAGGTGCTCTTAAAGAAGAGCTTCGAGGCACAATTGCACGGAGAGGCCGACGGCAGACCCTGGCCCTGGGCCGATTTCGAAACCACAGCGGAAATCATGGCCCCGCGCCTCAACCGCTCGGCGATCGTACTTAAGGGCGCAAGCGGCCAGGCGCTTGCCTTTGGGCCTGCCTGGCTCACCAACACCCCCGTTCCCGGCGACGAAGGCACTTCGGTCATCGCCGCTCACCGCGACACGCATTTCCGCTGGCTGAAGGATGTCTCAGTGGGTGATCTGCTGGTGCTGACCCGCAAGGACGGGCGGCGCTTTCTTTTCCGCGCCGGCGAGGGCCGGGTCGCGCGCTGGGACGAGAGCGGCATCAACGCCGCCGCCAGCGGCCACAACCTGGCGCTCGCGACCTGCTTCCCTTTCGATGCGATCGAGCCGGGACCGATGCGCTACATCGTGACGGCCGAACTGGTCGGCGAGCAGCGTCCGGTGCCGCTGACGACAGGCTCGATTTCAAAATAAAGCCTTTTTGATCCGATTTGACTTGAACGAACCGGGCGACCGCTCCAGCTTGCCAGACAAGGGCATAAACGGATCGGAGATATCGAATGCGGCAGGCGCAGGCATCAAGGCTGGAAACGACCCGGACGGCGCGAACAATTCGCGCGCTGCCGCTGCTTGTCGGCCTGGTTTTGTTTGCCGCCCCATGTGCTGCTATTGCGCAGGAAACGCGCGAGTTTCCCTCTCAACACGGCGACGTGCTCGTCGAGACGCTGGCGAGCGGGCTCGAACATCCGTGGTCCGTCGAAGTGCTGCCGGACGGCAGTTACATCGTCAGCGAGCGCGCCGGTCGGCTGCGCATCATCCGCGACGGCAAGGCCTCGACGCCGCTCTCCGGCGTGCCTGAGGCGGCCGAACAGGGCCAGGGTGGCCTGCTCGACATCGCCCTTGCCCCTGATTTTGCCACCAGCCGCACGCTCTACCTGACGCTTGCGGCCAATGGCGAAGGCGGTTTTGGCACGGTCCTGGTGCGGGCGGCATTGTCGGCGGACAATACGGGCCTGACCGACGTCAAGGAAATCTTCCGGATGAACAAGCTGACCCGCAAGGGCCAGCATTTCGGCTCGCGCATCGCAATCGCGCCTGATGGCAGCCTGTTCTTCGGCATCGGCGACCGCGGCGAGCCCGAGCGCGCGCAGGATCTGCACGACCATGCCGGCGCCATCCTGCACATCAACGCCGACGGCAGCATTCCCGCCGCCAATCCCTATCGCGGCACCGAGGGCCTCCCGGAGATCTGGTCGAAGGGGCATCGCAATCCGCAGGGCATCGCCACTGACCCGAAGGACGGCACGCTTCTGACGGTAGAGCACGGGGCGCGCGGCGGCGACGAGGTCAACAACCCGCAATCCGGCCATAACTACGGCTGGCCGGTGATCACCTACGGCAAGGACTATTCTGGCGCCGAGATCGGCGAAGGCACGGCCAAGGAAGGTTTCGATCAGCCGCTCTACTACTGGGACCCCTCGATTGCACCAGGCGCGCTTGCGGTCTATCGCGGCAAGATGTTCCCGGAGTGGGATGGCAACCTGCTGGTGGCGGCGCTGAAGTATCAGCTCCTCGCCCGGCTGGAACGGGACGACACCGGCGTAGTCACCTCCGAGGAACGGCTGTTCGACGGCGAGTTCGGCCGTATCCGCGATGTCGTGGTGGCGCCGGACGGCGCGTTGCTGATGGTGACGGACGAAGAGGATGGCGCCTTGCTCAGGGTGTCCAAGGCGCCGACGCAGTAATACCAACCTGCGCTGATATTGGCCTGTTGCGCTGGAGCGATTTTGGTTTCGTGCACGGAGAAAACCGGAGCCGGATCCCCAAGCGGTCCGGTGAGGTTTGTCGACGCCATCAGGGGGCCAAAGCGCCCGCCCCTTCGGGTGGGCCGATATCAGCGCAGGTTGGCATAAATCCTCAATCGAGATCAGAGATGGGCGCGGGCGTCCTTGCGGAACAGGAACTTCAATCCGGACCAGACCGCATCGACGGCACAGACCTTGGTGTCGACGAGCCCGAGCGGCAGGAAGATCTCGCGCAAAACGTCTTCCGTCAGCGTGGTCGGAACCTTGGATGCGCGCTTGGGCCACGAGATCCACATCACCCCGTCGGCCTTGAGGCTCGCCGCAAGCGGTAGCGCCAACGCCTCAAGCTCTGCCCTCTGCCGCGCGAAGACGTGGATGTAATCGTGCCGGCGTGACGCCGGGCCGTCAGCAGAGGTTTCGCAACTGGCAAACCCGGAAAAGCCGGCAATGTCGGTCAGATCATCAGGGACGCCAAGCAACAGCGCTGACTGCCCGTTCCTCAAGCCCAGCTTGCGGACAAGCGGCGTTCTGGAATACCCGCTCTCGCTCATCTCCATCGTCCCTGTGACCCCCATCGCAATCGTCTCTGGCGGTTCACGCGGATCAACCGATGGCCGACGATGAGCCTTGCCCGGGAAAATCGCAACTGATAGACGGCGGGCCATCTGAGGAGATGCAAACATGACCCGCGTTCAGGCCAATCTGTTCCTGCTGTTTTCCGGTGCCATCTGGGGTGCCGGCTTCGTCGCCCAGTCGACGGCGATGCAGGCGATCGGCCCGCTCTGGTTCATCACGCTTCGTTTTGCCATCGCAACCCTGGTCGCGCTGCCGCTCGCCGTCGTCGAAACCAGGCGGGCACCGCAGCCATTGACCGGCAAGACCATGCGCAACTTCGTGTTTGTCGGGCTCGCGCTCTTTGCCGGCGCTGTCACGCAGCAATACGGGCTCTTGACCACCAGCGTCACAAACTCGGGCTTCCTCACCGGACTCTACGTCGTTTTCGTCCCGGTGCTGACGATCATCTTCCTCCGCCGCAAGCCGCACTGGATCATCTGGCCCGGTGCGTCGATGGCGCTGCTCGGTATCTTCCTCCTGAGCGGCGGCGCATTGTCGAGCCTGACCGGTGGGGACTATCTGACAATCGTCTGCGCCCTGTTCTGGGCATTGCAGCTGATGCTTGTCGGCATCTTCGCGCCGAGCAGCGGTCGGCCGATGCTGCTGTCGATGACGCAGTTTGCCGTTTGCGCGGTGCTCGGCTGCGTCGTCGCTTTGGCGATCGAGCCCCTGAGCATGGAGGCGGTGAAGGGGGCCCTGCCGGAAATCCTCTATGCCGGCATCTTCTCCAGCGGTGTCGCCTTCATCTGCCAGGTGGTCGGCCAGCGCTATACCACGGCGCCGCAGGCGGCGATCTTCCTGTCGAGCGAGGCGTTGTTTGCGGCCCTCTTCGGCGTGCTCTTGCTTGGGGAGATCATCACGCCTCTCGGCTATGTCGGTTGCGCCATCATCTTTGCCGCCATGCTGGTCGTCGAGATCGTGCCCGAGATCACGAAGGGCGGCCGGAAGGAAGCCGCAGCCTGAGGCGAGATAGGCATGCGCGGGGGGCCTGCAGAACTATAACCCTTGATTTTGACGGGTACTGCACTGCTGCATTACTTGTTACTGCCCCGCCCCGCAAAGCTGTTGCTTGACTTTAAAACTCCGCGATGCGGCCTGCGGATTCCCAGTTATTACTTGCAGGATTTCTGCAAGGCGAACCGACACGGTGCCTGACAGCTTCACTTGGGCAAGAAGCTTCAAACATATCAGTCGCTTGCCAAATGAATGGACTTGTTTGGCGGCCATCGCCGCCTCGCCGATTGCGGCGAAAAACGGCGCAAAGTGCTCAACTTCTCGGCACATTAGTTCAAAAAGCTGTGATTTCAACAGCTTGCGATGCATCTCCAATATCACCTGAAAAATCCGCGACTGACCGAATTTTGAGCAATGGCAAGACGCAATACCACTTCTAAAAAGTTTTGCTTGCCAATTCAAAATAAACCCATCAATCTTACTCTGTTCGGGCAATCTACGAGCATGGGAAGATCTTGAAATAAAAGCGGGCCGGAGACGCAAAAACTCCGGGTGGCCAGACTGGGGGGACGCGAGTTTGCAACCTTTCCGATGGCTGGCTGCGGTAACAGGAACCTTTCCTCAAATATCGAGAACTGCCTGCCCAACGCCCAACCGGGCAAACTGCAATGCTACCTGTCCGTCAAACGGGTAGAGAGAAAAGGACCTGACGCATGGCCGAAACTGGCACTGTAAAATTCTTCAACACCGACAAGGGCTTTGGTTTCATCAAGCCTGACAACGGTGGTGCGGATATCTTCGTACACATTTCCGCTGTCCAGGCTTCCGGCCTGAACGGCCTGTCGGAAAATCAGAAGGTAAGCTTCGACACCGAACCGGATCGCCGCGGCAAAGGCCCGAAGGCGGTCAACCTGCAGATCTCCGGATAACACCGGTTCTGCTGAAAGATTCAAGTTGAAGCCCGGCAGCGATGCCGGGTTTTTTTGTTCAGGCTCCGTTCAGTTTGGCGTGGTTAACCTTCTTTCATCATGAAGGCCGGAACCGCTCCGGACCATGCACAGGATTGAAGCCATGAACAAGTTCATCAAAGCGACGGTTCTCTCGGTCATTGCCGCCGCCTCGGTTCTCCCGACCCTCAGCACGGCTGAGGCTGGTGATTGGAACCGCCACCGGCACCATAACAACGGTGACGCCGTTGCACTCGGCGCTCTTGGCCTGGCGACCGGCGTGATCATCGGCGGCGCGATCGCCTCGCAGCCGCGTTACAGCGAGCGCGTCTATGTCGATCCGGAACCCGACTATTACGAGCCCCGCCCGGCCTACCGTTCGCGCCCGGTTTATCGCGCGCAACCTGTTGTCGTCGACAACTACGGCGACGGTTACGGCTCGCTCGAGCCCTGGACCCCGTCCTGGTACCGTTATTGCTCGCAGCGTTACCGCTCGTTCAACCCGGACAACGGCACATTCCGTGGCTATGACGGCCGCAGCTACTTCTGCAACGCCGGCTGATCGTAAAGCCGGTCACGCGATAAACAAAAAGCGCATGCCTCCCCTGGGGCATGCGCTTTTTCATTGTGACCGACCTATATCCGTCAAGGCGGATACGGGATGGTGGGGTCAAAGACCCCGCAGATAAGGGTTGGTGCGTCGCTCTTCGCCAATCTGGCCACCAGGGCCATGGCCGCAGATGAAGCCGACCTGATCGCCGAGTGGCAGGATCTTGTCGCGTATGGAATCGAGCAGTTGCTGATGATTGCCGCCCGGAAGATCGGTTCGGCCGATCGAGCCGTGGAACAGCACATCTCCGACATGGGCAAAATTCTGCGCCCGGTTGAAATAGACCACATGGCCAGGCGCATGGCCGGGGCAATGCAGGACTTCGAACACATGATTGCCGAAGGAGACAGTATCGCCGTCCTCCAGCCATTGGTCGGGCACGACGTTTTCGACCTTCATCGCCAGGCCGAATTTCTCGGCCTGCTCTTCCAGCCGTGACAGGAGCGGCAGATCGTCCTTGTGCGGCCCGATAATCGAAAGCCCGAGCGCTTCCTTCAGTTCCTTGGCACCGCCGGCATGGTCGATGTGGCCGTGCGTCAGCCAGATCGCCTTCAGCGTGATGCCGTTCTCTTGGATCGTCTGAAGGATCACGTCGACGTCGCCGCCGGGATCGACGATCACGCCTTCCTTGGTTTCAGCATCGAAGAGAACCGTGCAGTTCTGCTGGAAATGAGTAACCGGGATGATGCCCGCCTGTAGCATGCCGTCTGCGCCTCACTCAGATGTCGTTGGCACACCTATAGCGCCAAACGGCATCAGGCACAGCGCGAATTAACGCAAGGCCGCAATTTCGGCTGATGGCGATTGAGGTGTGGGGAGTTGCACGGTGGTAAGCAACAGGGCCGAGACAAGCAGCTCGACCACAACGACGATGGCCACTACCGGGCGCAAACCGTTGACGGCGGAGTTTACCGGATTAACAGCTGAATTCGACATTGAACCTCCCTCTCCTGTCCGTGCTCACCTTCTTTGCGCGGACATATCGCTGATCGCTTCCCTCGGGCGCCTGCCCGCCATCGACAGGAAGAACACCTTGATCGCGAAACGGTTCCCTCGGCGTAACGCCGGGTTGAACTGTTGCAGTTTGAGTATGTCGCATCTTCACATTTCGTGACGTTACCGAGGGAACATCCCCACCATCGCCGCGTTTGCCCCTCAGCCATAAAGAAGGAGCATGATGATGAAGAACCTTAGCAGCACCCTGTTGCGAACTGCCGCGGCTGCGGGTTTCGTACTCGTAACTGGCACCTCGGCAGCCTTCGCAGCCATGACCGCCACAACCGTCACGGACCTCAATGTCCGCGCTGGTCCTGGCCCGCAATATCCGACCGTCGGCCTGGCAATACGCGGCAGCACCGCAGTCCTTGATGGCTGCATTGAGGGCAGCAAGTGGTGCCGCATCGACGTCAACGGCCTTCGCGGCTGGGTCTATGCCCAATATCTGACCACCGATTTCGGCGGCGCGGCCGTCGTCGTTCAGGATCGACGCGCTGACCTGGCGGTTCCCGTCGTGACCTATGAGGCGCAGGCCGGCGATCCGCCACTGCCGGCACCCGGTGACGAGTTGCTCGGCCCTGTCGAAGAGGTCGAGCCGATCGTGCCGCCGGATACGGTGCGCACCTACATCACCACCAACCCCGGCGAAACCATCTACCTTGACGGCGAAGTCGTGGTCGGCGCCGAGCTGCCGCAGACAGTCGAAGTGCGCCGCGTGCCGGACTATAGCTACGACTATGTCAGCATCAACGGCCAGCCGGTTCTGGTCGAGCCGACAACAC
Organism: Ensifer sp. 4252; assembly: GCF_050434565.1. Lineage (NCBI taxonomy): Bacteria > Pseudomonadati > Pseudomonadota > Alphaproteobacteria > Hyphomicrobiales > Rhizobiaceae > Ensifer > Ensifer sp. 4252. The sequence continues at coordinate 140,871 of NZ_JBNDIU010000016.1, read as the reverse complement.
GCCGCATCGTTTACGTCTATCGCTAAACGACACAGCCCTTACGTGGGCGAATACACAACCAGCTCCAGCGGCCCGGCCGCTGGAGTTTTCGTTTGCACTGCAGCGAATCACCAGTCTTGTTGGCCACGGGTGGCTGAAACGGTCCGCAAACACTGCAGTAATTCTGTCATTTTTGGCTTTCAAAGCTCGGAAATCACGGTTTTCGGCATGAAACAGCAACATTTTAGCGAGTAAAGCCTTCACAGAAGGCAGCCGTGACTTCCTCAAATTGACAAGAGTCTAGATTCGGTCTCAACCTGTCCTTGCCGGATCATCGGCATTTGGCGGCTCGTCTTCGACGAGCCTCGATACGGAGGGATCAATGGAAGCATTAATGCCAATCATTACCCAATTGATCGCGGGGGCGGCCGGTGGCAACGCGGCCAGCGCAGTGTTGAAGCAAGGGGCATTCAGTGTCGTCGCACGCACGATCGTCGGCGCTATCGGCGGCCTCGGCGGGGGATTCCTGATCCAGATGCTCGGCGGGGAAGCGGCCGCGACTGGTCTTGCCATGCAGGCACTCGGCGGTCTCGTCGGCGGCGGTGTGTTGAGCGGCATCGTCGGGCAGTTCCTCGGCAAACAAGCCTGACGCCTTCCGAACGATATCCGTAGCAAGACAAAAGGCGGCCCGTGGCCGCCTTTTCTGCATTCTGGGGTGGAGATTATTCGGCCGCTGCGGCGACCGGATAGACTTCCTTCATGTAGTCGTTCATCAGCGTTTCGCAGATGGTCGCCGGCGTGAAGCGATAGGGGCCGATCTCGGAAACCGGCGTCACCTCTGCGGCGGAACCGGTGAGGAAGCACTCGCTGAACCCGGACAGTTCCTCCGGCATGATCGCCCGTTCGACCACCTGGTAGCCGCGGCGCTTCGCCAGCTCGATCACCGTGCGTCGCGTGATGCCGTCGAGGAAGCAATCCGGCACCGGCGTGTGGATGACCCCGTCCTTGACGAAGAAGATGTTGGCGCCGGTCGCCTCCGCTACCTGGCCACGGTAGTCGAGCATCATCGCGTCGGCATAGCCTTTGGCTTCCGCCGCATGCTTGGAGATCGTGCAGATCATGTAGAGACCTGCAGCCTTCGATTTCGACGGCGCCGTCTTCGGATCCGGGCGGTGCCATTCGGCGATATCGAGACGAATGCCCTTCAGCTTTTCGGCCGGGTTGAAATAGCTGCCCCATTGCCAGATGGCGATCGCCACGTTGATGCGGTTGCTCTGGGCCGAAACGCCCATCATCTCGCTGCCGCGCCATGCGATCGGCCGGACATAGGCTTCAGAGAAGCCCTGGCGCTTCAGAAGCTCAACGCTCGCCGCATCCAGTTCTTCGACGGAATAGGGAATCTTGAAGCCCAGGATTTCTGCGGAGTTGTGAAGGCGCTGGTTGTGTTCGGTCAGCTTGAAAATGCGGCCGCCATAGGCGCGTTCGCCCTCGAATACGGCGCTTGCATAGTGCAGACCATGGGTCAGCACGTGGATCTTGGCGTCCTTCCACGCGACGAACTCACCGTTGAACCAGATTTCGCCGTCCAACTGATCAAAAGGAACCGCTGCCATGATGTCGTCCTCCGACGCTTGTGCGCCATTCTTGCTGTTGATTATCTTCCCGCTTTCAGTTTATCGGCAAACTGATTGTGGGAAAATTCAATTTCGAGATTTTGGATTTGCGATCGGTGCGGCGCGGCATATCCTCCTGAGGTATTACCGCCGCCAAATGTCTCGCTTACCGAGCATGGACGCTACCAACGCGGTAAAAATATGTCAATAAAGCTGACATATTTTTCCGATTGTTTCGTAAGTTGCAACTTGGCTGAAAGGAAATGACCGCGTGGCCGGCCAATCCAAAGAAAACACCCGATATGTGGGCGACACGGTCGCGCACGACGATGATACGATCGACTTCGAAATCATCGAGCTGCTTTTCTTCGCCTATCGCGACTTCACCTCCGATCCGGATGCGATCCTGGAAAAGAGCGGCTTCGGCCGCGCGCATCACCGCGTCGTGCACTTTGTCGACCGCGAGCCGGGCATGACCGTGGCAGACCTGCTCGATACGCTGAAGATCACCAAACAGAGCCTGGCCCGGGTGCTCAAGCAGCTGATCGATTCCGGCTATATCCGGCAGGTCACGGGGCCAGAGGACCGGCGTCAGCGCATGCTCTACACCACCGAGGAAGGCCAGGCGCTCGCCCGTGCGCTTGCCGAGCCACAGTCCCGCCGCATAGCCGATGCATTGGCAAAGACGGGTCCCGGCGCGCGCGAAACCGTCAAGCGCTTCCTTGCCTGCATGAAGAACGGCGCCGGGGACTGAAATGTCGAAAGCCCGCTATCGGCGGGCGACGGGGGAAAGCTAGGCATGACAACAAAAGCGACAGTCTCCGACGATGCCGCCCATCTACTGGTCGTCGACGATGACAGGCGTATCCGCGATCTGCTCAACCGCTATCTGGTCGAACAGGGTTTTCGCGTCACGACCGCCGCCGACGCCGATGAAGCACGGCGCAAGCTGGTCGGTCTCGATTTCGACCTGTTGATCGTCGACGTGATGATGCCCGGCGAAAGCGGCATTTCCCTGACGCAGAGCCTGCGTCAGATCAAGACCGTGCCGATCCTGATGCTGACGGCGCTGGCAGAATCGAATTCGCGCATCGAGGGCCTCGAAGCCGGCGCCGACGATTATCTCTCCAAGCCCTTCGAGCCGCGCGAACTGGTGCTGCGCATCAGCAATATCCTGCGACGCAACCAGCCGGCGCAGGCGCCTAAGGTCGATCAGGTGATCTTCGGTCCCTACACGTTCTCCGTGGTCCGCAAGGAGCTTCGGCGCGGCGCCGATCACATCCGCCTCACCGACCGCGAGCAGGAAATCATGACGCTGTTCTCCCAGCGCGCCGGCGAGACGATCCCGCGCCACGAGCTGATCGGCGACGATGCCGAGGTCGGCGAACGCACCATCGATGTCCAGATCAATCGCCTGAGGCGCAAGATCGAGGACGATCCTTCCAACCCCGTTTGGCTACAGACGGTCCGCGGCATCGGCTATAGGTTGAGCGTGGACTAAAGCATGTCGCGCAAAAGTGCGCAGCGGTTTTGCGATAACGACATGCGCAGAGACAAGAAATTGAAGCGCAACAAGCGAATCCCAGAGATCGCGGCGCGCTTTAGAATGGCGACCCCTACGATGAGCGCGGCGGAAACCGATGGCAAGCTTTGACAGTATGCGGCGCGAGACGGCAAGCCCGAGCGACAATTCGTGGAAGCGTATCTCCCGCTGGCTGCGCCGGCGGTTGCCGATGGGCCTCTATGCCCGTTCGCTGCTCATCGTCATCATCCCGATGGTGCTGCTGCAATCGGTGGTCGCCTTCGTCTTCATGGAGCGGCACTGGCAACTGGTGACACAGCGCCTCTCGGCTGCCGTGACCGGAGATATCGCTGCAATCGTCGATCTGATCGCCACTTTCCCCGCCGATCGCGACATCTCGGAAATCGTCCGCGTTGCCCGCGACCAGCTCGATCTCAGCATCTCCGTCGAACCGGGCGGCGAGCTGCCGCCGCCGCGGCCCAAGCCCTTCTTCGAGATCCTCGATCAAATTTTGAGCGAGGAGATCTCCAACCAGGTCCGCCGCCCCTTCTGGATTGACACGGTTGGCAATTCCAACCTTGTCGAAATCCGCATCAAGCTCGACGACGGCCGCATGCTCCGGGTCTATGCCCGCCGCAACCAGGCCTATGCCTCCAATACACATATCTTCATCGTCTGGATGGTCGCCGCCTCGCTGGTGCTGCTGTCGATCGCCATCCTGTTCCTGCGCGGGCAGATCCGGCCGATCCTGGCGCTGACGAAGGCAGCGGAAAGCTTCGGCAAGGGCCAGAAGATCGACGACTTCGCGCCGCGCGGCGCCGATGAAATTCGCCGTGCCGGCCTCGCCTTCATCCAGATGCGCGAGCGCATCGAGCGCCAGATCGAGCAGCGCACGGCCATGCTCACCGGTGTCAGCCATGACCTTCGAACCATCCTCACCCGCTTCAGGCTGCAACTGGCGCTGGCCGGCAACAACCCGGACCTCGAAAGCCTCAATCAGGATGTCGATGACATGCAGAACATGCTCGAGGGCTACCTTGCCTTTGCCCGTGGCGAGGCGGAGGAAGACGTCGGGCAATTGAAGCTCAGCGACCTGATGACGCGGCTTGCCGCCGAAGCCGAACTGCACGGCAAGACGCTGACGACGTCGATCGAGGGGGAGAACGAGGTCCGCGTCCGGCCGAACGCCTTCACGCGTCTCGTCGCCAACCTCGCATCGAACGCCTATCGCTACGCCAATCGCGTCAATATCGACGCGCGCCACAGCGCCAAATGGGTGACGATCACCGTCGACGACGACGGCCCCGGCATTCCGGAGCGCTCGCGTGAGGACGTGTTCAAGCCGTTCTTCCGCCTGGACGAGGCGCGCAACCTCGACAGTTCAGGGACCGGCCTTGGCCTCGCGATCGCCCGCGACATCGCCCGCAGCCACGGCGGCAACGTCACGCTCGGCGATAGCCCGCTGGGCGGCCTGCGGGCGACCGTGCGCGTGCCGGCGTGATCCGGGCGATCTGGTCAGTGCTGCAGATATGGAGGCACCGGACGTGTCCAACACGCTAGATTGGGACGATTGGGAGCAGCGGCTGGCTCTGCACTGGGTGGATTTCGGCCATATGGACGCGGCAGCGTTCGTCGAGCGGCTCGAGGCGCTGGCGGCCGAGCTGCCGGACGGTGATCCGATCGGCCTCTTCGAGCAGGCATCCGCGCAGGATTCCCTCGGCAACGAGGCAAATGCAGCACCTCTGTACCGGCAGGCGCTTGCCGGTGGCCTCTCCGGCACTCGCCGTCGCCGCGCCACCATCCAGCTTGCAAGCACGCTGCGCAATCTCGGACAGATAGACGAGAGCATTGCCTTGCTGGAAGCCGAGCGCGCGATGCCATCCGACGAACTCGACGATGCCGTTGTCGCCTTTCTGGCGCTCTCACTGGTGGATGCCGGAAGGCCGCAGGAAGCCGGTGGCCTGGCGCTCGGCAGGCTGGCGCGCCATCTGCCCCGCTACAACGGTTCGCTCAAGCGCTACGCCGACGCGTTGCTGCCGAACGCGTGAGCATTCCGACGCAGATCGTTTTCCCCGAAGCACTACGCGTCTTCGGGCAACATGTTTTAGCGGGTGTAAATCGAAGTCAGGCCGCGCCGCTCGTTGAAGCGGTGCCAAGCATCGATGCGACGCGGATGACGCGCGCGCATGGCGTCGAGCGGAGCCAGCAGCCGGCCTTCGCGACCGAGCGAGGCATCGAGGATCTCGATGATCCGCCTGTTCGGCCAGGGCTTTCTGGTGATAGTCAGCAGCGCGCGGAAAGCGTCATCCTCGCGCCCGGCCCCAAGCTGGTGGGCGATCAGGCCATAGGCAAAGGCCGTCGACCGGCTGACGCCGGCATGGCAATGCACCAGAATGCGGCTCGACGTGTCGTCGGCTGCGGGCCGCATCGCTTCGAACACCTCCAGAACCAGATCCGTGAAGTGCTGCGTTGCGACGACGTTTTCCTGGTCGCGCATGCGCACGACGCGATGGCTTGCCTCGGCGATCACGGGCACGTCGGTATCGGGCAGTTCCGGATCGAGCAGCGAGAGAACATGGCTGGCGCGCCAGTCGCGCGCAGCATCTGCCGCGCGCCAAAGGCAGGAAACCTTCACGCGCTCGGGTATCAGATCAACATGGATTGTCATCGGATCACATCAGCTTTCGGCCGTTGGGTATCGGCTTGTCGACGGCAGCCAGCACGATCGCGCCGGCCTCGTCTTCAAAGCCCAGCGTCAGAACCTCGGAACGGACAGGACCAATCTGGCGTGGCGGAAAATTGACCACGGCCATAATCTGCCGGCCGACGAGATCCTCAGGCTGGTAGTGCACGGTGATCTGCGCCGATGACTTTTTTATGCCGATCTCGGGACCGAAATCGATCTTCAGCTTGTAGGCCGGCTTGCGCGCCTCGGGGAAAGCCTCGGCTTCGATGATGGTACCGACACGAATATCGACGCGTTCGAAATCTGCGAAAGTAATCGTTTCCGACATGGCAATGCTCTTGAATTAACCGGCCAGTTCCTCGGCGCGCTGGCGGGCAGCGGCGATGGCCTTATCGAAAAGTGGCTGCATCCCATCATCAGCCATCAGCACTGCGAGTGCTGCGGCGGTCGTGCCGCCCGGCGACGTTACGTTCTGGCGCAGCCTTGAAGCGTCGTCGGGGGACTGATGAAGGAGTTCACCAGCCCCCGCGACGGTTTCCCGCGCGAGCCGCATGGCGAGGTCCGCCTTGAGACCGGCCTTGCGCCCGGCCTCCGCCATGCACTCGACGAGGTAGAATACATAGGCCGGACCGCTGCCGGAAACGGCGGTGACGGCATCGATATCGGCTTCGGTCTCGACCCATTCAACCGGGCCGCTGACCTTCAAGAGATCATGAACTTGGCCGCGCTGCGCGTCGCTGACGCGGGCATTGGCAAAGGCACCGGTAACACCGCGGCCGATCATCGCCGGCGTGTTGGGCATGGCGCGCACGGTGGCGGCAGCACCCAGGTGTCTTTCGATAAAGGCAAGCGTCTTGCCGGCAGCGACCGACACGATGACCGTGCTTTGACCGACGAGCGACTTCAGCGGCGGCAGCACCGCCTCCATCACCTGAGGCTTGACGGCGATAAAGATCACCGCAGCCTCGACACCACCAGGAGCAGAGGTCGCGTGGCTGACGCCATTGTCGGCGATCAGCTTTGCCATCGCCGGCGGCGGGCCGGGATCGATGACGAGAATGTCGGCGCCCTTGACGCCGCTCTTCAGCCAGCCGCTGAGCATGGCGCCACCCATATTGCCGGCGCCGATGAGAACGATGGGACCGGAAGCGACGGCTGCCATATCAGGCCTCCCCGACCGTTTCGAACAGGACCGCATCGACGGCGCGCTGCGCATCCATGCCCGACCAGACGACGAACTGGAACGCCTGGAAATAGGACTCGCAGGCATCGAGCGCGCTCGAAAGCAGAACCTCGACCTGCTGATTGGTGGGCTCGGCCCCGCCGGCGAGCAGCAGCGACTGCCGGAAGATCACCACCTCTTCCTGCCGCCACAGATCGAAATGCCCCATGAGCACCTGACCGTTGATGTGCGACAGAAGACGGATGACTTCGTTGACACGGCTATCGGGAACCTTGATGTCGAAGGCGCAGGCAAGATGCAGCGCCTCAAACTCTTCCATCCACGAGAAGGAAACGTGGTAGTCCGCCCACTTGCCCTCCACGGTCATGGCGATCTCGTCCTCGCCCGACCGTTCGAATGACCAGTCATTGGTGGCGGCCACGAACTCGATCATATCGACCGGGTTGGACTGACGCTCGATTTCCATTTCCAAAAGGCTCATGCATCACCCTAGTAGGCGCGACACAGGCGCGCGTTATCACGTTTACAAGACGCAACTCTGCAAACCTGGCACTGAATAAGAACACACTATGATTGCTGAACTCACATCCATCCTGGCTGACTTACCCTGCCTGGAGCTTGCGTGGTCCGTTTCGAATCATCATTTAAAATCAGTGTATAATGGCGGAGTCAGGCTGCCAGCCCCCCGGCCGAAAAATAGCCGGGTACAACCACTTGCGTGTTGCCATTTCGATTCAGCCCGGGTGGTTAAACGACTCTGGCATAAGGGTTTTTTGCCAGTGTCCACAGGTGGAAAACTTTTCAGGTTTTATTAACCTCCCTGTGCGGCGTTTCACACTGCAAAGGAATAGCGACAGCAAAACGCCCGCAGAATCGATCCGCGGGCGAAGTAGAAACGTTGAAAAGCCGTTATTTGGCAGGAATCGCGTTACTTGCCGCTTTCAGCGAGACGCGCTTCCAGAGCCTCGATACGCGCCAGAAGCGCATCATTTTCGTCGCGCGCCTTGATCGCCATTTCCTTCACGGCTTCGAACTCCTCGCGCTTGACGACATCGAGCGAATTCATCGCGCGCTCTGCCTGGGCGCGAAACGCGGTCTCGACCTCGCGACGTACACCCTGGGCCGCCCCCGCGGCATCGGTCATCAGCTTGGCAAAATCATCCATGATGCGGTTGGCGCCTGTGCTCATCGTCCTGATCTCCATATTCGGCCGCCGCTTCGCATTGCGATGCGGTCCTGGTTTTCAGGTAGGGTCAGGCGCGAACGGATGCAAGAAAAATCACCAAACTGTGGTTGGCCGTCGGCCGCAAGCGGCCTTGACCCCGCCGGATTCGATCGCCATGTTCCGGCAAAACAACCGGTCCGGAACGAGAAGACATTTTGGAAACCATCGCGACCCGCCTCGCCATTCTCCCCTTCCCTCAAATCGATCCCGTGATCTTCCAGATCGGTCCGCTCGCCGTCCATTGGTACGGCCTCGCCTATGTCGCCGGAATCCTGATCGGCTGGTATTACGCGCGCCGCCTCGTGCAGAACACGTCGCTCTGGCGCAACGGCGAACCCGCCGCCACCCTGGCGCAGCTCGACGACTTCCTGCTTTGGGCCGCCGGCGGCATCGTTCTTGGCGGCCGCATCGGCTACATCCTTTTCTATGATCTGGGCTCCGTCCTCGAAAACCCGATCCGCGCGCTCGAGATCTGGAATGGCGGCATGTCGTTCCACGGCGGCTTCCTCGGCACGACGATCGCCATGATTGTCTTTGCGCGCAGGAACGGCATCGCCATCTGGAGCATGTTCGACATCGTCGCAGCCGTTGTTCCGATCGGCCTGTTCTTCGGCCGCATCGCCAACTTCATCAACGGCGAACTTTGGGGCCGGCTCTCGTCCGCGCCCTGGGCAATGGTGTTCCCGACCGGCGGCCCCTTCGCCCGCCACCCGAGCCAGCTTTATGAGGCGGCACTCGAAGGCCTCGTGCTGCTCGCGGTCATCGCCGGGTTCATTTATCGCCGCCATGCGCTGAAATCGCCGGGCCTCGTCACCGGCATCTTCGTGCTCGGTTACGCCGCAAGCCGCATTTTCGTCGAATTCTTCCGCGAACCGGACGCGCAGATCGGCTACCTCGCCGGTGGTTGGTTGACCATGGGCATGCTGCTTTCGCTGCCGATGGCGCTTGCCGGCATCTGGGCCATCGCCCGGGCGCGCCGGGCCGCCGTCGCCGCCGCATAACTGGACGGACGCATGACGACACCACTCGCGGACAAGATAAAGACGCTGATCAGGACCAACGGCCCGATCAGCGTCACCGACTATTTCTCACTCTGCCTCGCGGATCCGGAGCACGGATACTATCGCGTCCGCGAACCCTTCGGCAAAGCGGGCGACTTCACAACTGCGCCTGAAATCAGCCAGCTCTTCGGCGAGATGATCGGCATCTTCCTCGTCCATGCCTGGCAGCAGCATGGCACGCCGGATGAGACCGTGATCGTCGAGATCGGCCCCGGCCGCGGCACGATGATGTCGGACGTCCTGCGGGTCGTCAGGCGCTTGTCCCCCGAACTTTATGCCGCCGCCAGCGTCCATCTCGTCGAGACGAGTGATCGCCTGCGCAAGGTCCAGGCGGAAACGCTGGCCGCCCATGGTGAGAAAGTGGAATGGCACACCAGTTTCGAAACGCTGCCGGAGGGCTTCCTGCTTCTCGCGGCCAACGAACTTTTCGATGCCATCCCTATCCGCCAGTTCGTGCGAACACCGCAAGGATTTCGCGAACGCATGGTGGGCCTCGATGCTGAAGACGAACTGACTTTCGCAGCGGGGATTGCCGGCATCGACCCGACACTGTTGCCGACGCCCGCACAAGCGGTTGCCGAAGGCACGATCTTCGAGATCGCGCCTGCCCGCGACGCAGTCATGGCCGCCCTTTGCGAGCGGCTGCAGATCGGCGGCGGCACCGCCGTCATCATCGACTACGGGCACCTGGCGACCAATTACGGCGATACGCTGCAGGCATTGCTCGACCATCAATACGACCCGCCGCTTGCCAATCCCGGTCGCGCTGACCTCACCAGCCATGTCGACTTCGAGCAGCTCGCACGACGCGCAAAGAGCGATGGCCTGCAGATTAACGGGCTTGTCCACCAGGGCGATTTTCTGATCGGCCTTGGTCTTCTGGAGCGCGCCGCAGCACTCGGCCGCGAGAAGGATGCCGTCGTCCAGGAAGCCATCCGCCAGGATGTCGAAAGGCTTGCCGGATCCGGCGAAGGCAAGATGGGCGAGCTCTTCAAGGTGCTTGCCGTCAGCAGCCCGCCGATTGCGCTTCCGCCGTTCCGCAAACCAAAGGCTTGATTACCTCCGCCGCAGCCGACCCAGGGTGAAAATCATCCAGGTGATCTGGGGCGCTGCGGCGCCCTTGGACCAGTGCGTTTGACGCCTTGCACCATCGGCCTTGAGCCCCCGCCGAATGGCACCCCTGTCGTTCGGCAATTGACAGCCCCGCCGTCGCGGGTCAACATCGTGCTGGCAAATCAGCCGCCAGCCACCGGGCCGCACGTGCCCCCAACCCCATTGAAACTCACGTCAAAGCAAAGGGCGAAAACACCGATGCAGCATGATGCCGCGCTTTCCCCCGTGCAAAGCTCGCTCTTTAGCGACAAGGCCGGTTCGGCGATCGCACATGGTTATTTCACCCGCCAAGGCGGCGTTTCCCAAGGCATCTATCGCGGGCTGAATGTCGGTCTCGGCTCGAACGACGACAAAGACAGGGTCGGTGAGAACCGCGCCCGTGTCAGCCGCTGGTTCGGCGCCAATCCGGAGCGGCTTGCCACCGTGCACCAGGTCCATTCTCCCGATGCGGTCGTCGTCGATGACAGCTACAACGGCAGCCGGCCAGACGCCGACGCCCTGGTGACGGCAACGCCCGGCGTCGTGCTCGGCGTGCTGTCGGCCGATTGCGGACCGATCCTGTTTGCCGACGCAGATGCCGGCGTCATCGGTGCTGCCCATGCCGGCTGGAAGGGCGCACTTGGCGGCGTGCTCGAAAGCACCATCGAGGCGATGTTGACGCTCGGCGCCCGGCGCGAGCACATCGTTGCCTGTCTCGGCCCGTCGATCAGCCGTCGCAACTACGAGGTCGGCGCCGAGTTCGTCGACCGGTTCCTTGCGACCGATGGCAGCTATGACAGGTTCTTTGGCCCGTCGGAGCGCGACGGCCACGCCATGTTCGACTTGCCCGGCCTCACCATCGCGCGCCTGACGGCCGCCGGCGTCAGCGCCGAAAACCTCGACATCTGCACCTATGCCGACGAGGACCGCTTCTTTTCCTACCGCCGCACCACCCATCGGCAGGAACCGGACTACGGCCGACAGATATCCGCAATTTGCATACGGGAGACCTGACATGGCGCTTCAATTTGCCCAGGAGGAATACGCCGCCCGCCTTGCGCGGCTGACCGCGAAGATGCGCGAAGACAAGCTCGACGCGGTTCTGCTCTTTGCCCAGGAAAGCATGTACTGGCTGACGGGCTACGACACCTTCGGCTACTGCTTCTTCCAGACGTTGGTGGTCAAGAAGGACGGCTCGATGGTGCTGTTGACGCGCTCTGCCGACCTACGCCAGGCCCGTCACACCTCCAATATCGAGCGGATCGAGATCTGGGTCGACCGCGTCAACGCCGACCCGACGATGGATCTGAAGAACCTCTTGAGCGAAATGGACCTGCTCGGCAACCGCATCGGCGTCGAATACGACACCCATGGCATGACCGGCCGGACCGCGCGCCTTGTCGACCACCAGCTTTCGACCTTCGGCGAGCTCGTTGACGCCTCGCTGCTCGTCAGCCGCCTGCGCCTGATCAAGAGCCCGGCGGAAATCGCCCATGTGGAAAGGGCAGCAAGCCTTGCCGACGACGCGCTCGATGCAGCACTCCCGCTGATCGGCCCCGGCGGCAACGAAGCCGACATCCTTGCCGCGATGCAGGGAGCGATCTTTGCCGGCGGCGGCGACTACCCGGCCAACGAGTTCATCATCGGCTCCGGCGCAGACGCGCTGCTCTGCCGTTACAAGGCCGGCCGCCGGCTGCTCGACAGCCGGGACCAGCTGACACTGGAATGGGCCGGCGTCAGCGCCCATTATCACGCCGCCATGATGCGCACAGTCGTCATCGGCGAACCCACCAACCGTCACCGCGAGCTTTACAGCGCCTGCCGCGAGACCATCCAGGCGATCGAGATGGTGCTGCGACCCGGCAACACCTTCGGCACCGTGTTCGACGTGCATGCCAAGATCATGGACGAGCGCGGCCTGGCCCGACACCGGCTGAACGCCTGCGGTTATTCGCTGGGCGCCCGCTTCTCCCCTTCCTGGATGGAGCACCAGATGTTCCACGTCGGCAACCCGCAGGAGATCGAGCCCGATATGTCGCTGTTCGTGCACATGATCATCATGGATTCGGACAGCGGCACGGCCATGACGCTCGGCCAGACCTACATCACGACCACCGATACGCCGCGCGCTCTTTCCCGTTACGGGCTGGACTTCATTTCTGCTTAGGGAAATCCGCCTACACTCGCGCTGAAATGGCAGACAACAGGAGCTGACTTCACAGAACTGCCGCGAAGGAAAGACGGACGGTTTGAACGATGCGAAAGCTTATCACGCCCATCGCAAGCCTTGGCCTTGTAGCGGCCCTGGCAAGTTGCAACAGCACGGACGCGCTGATACCGCAGGTCGACGTCGGCGGCGGAACGTTCCGCTCGCCACCGGTGACGCAGTCCGATCTCGAGTCGATGTCGACGCAGACAGCCGTCGTTCCGGTGCAAAGCTCGCCGGTGCAGCGGACCCGGGCCTTCGCCTCCCAGCCGGCACCCGCCAGCATGCCGACGGAATATGCGACCGGCGACAGCACCTACACCGATCCCGCCGGCTCACTTGAGGCGCAGGCAAGCCGCCTGGCCTCCGGGGCAGAACCGGTTCAGAACACAATGACGCTTGCCGAACCCGCACCCGTCGAAACATCCGAGCCCGCCGCCGAAGAGGTCCAGCAGCCGCCACAGCAGCAGCAGCAGCCGGCCGTTGCCTCCGTTCCGTCCGCAAGCACGGCGACGAGTGGGACGATCCGCTTCCTGCCGATCATCGGCGCGCCGGTTGCCGCAGTCACGCCGCTTTCGAAACAGCTCGGTGCCGAGGCGCGCAGCCATGGCCTGACGATCAAGGGGTCGGCCGATGCCAGCAGCGAACACATCCTCAAGGGCTACTTCTCGGCACTGAAGGACAATGGCAAGACCACGATCGTCTATGTCTGGGATGTGCTCGACGGCAGCGGCAATCGACTGCACCGCATTCAGGGACAGGACTCGGTTGCTACAGTCGGGGCCGATCTCTGGGAGGGCGTTCCGGCCGAAACAATGCAGGCAATCGCCACCAGAACCATCAGCGCCTACCTCGAATGGCGGCAATCCAAGCCCGGTTGATACAAAGTTTTTAGGATAATACGCTTCGTGGTGCAGCATTCCCCTTGCATTCAAGTTCAGTGTCGCTAAAAAGCGGCCGATCAGCTCTGAACGGCGGCCATCCGCAATGAATGTCCGCGATTGGAATGGCTCTCGGAATCTGCGCGGAAAATGCCGCTCCCGGATGAACCCGGACGGTAGCCGCGCCAGCTCAAGGCGGTCCGTCAATGAAGGTTTTCGCAGGCAACTCGAACCGGCTGCTGGCCGAAGCGATCTGCAACTATCTCAACCTGCCTCTTGGAAAGGCGACCGTAAGGCGGTTTGCCGATCAGGAGATTTTCGTCGAGATCGGCGAAAACGTGCGCGGCGAGGATGTCTTCATCATCCAGTCGACGTCGTTTCCCACCAACGATCACCTGATGGAACTGCTGATCATGATCGATGCAGTGCGCCGTTCCTCGGCCCGCCGCATCACCGCGGTGCTCCCCTATTTCGGCTATGCCCGCCAGGACCGTAAGCCTGGTCCGCGCACGCCGATCTCGGCCAAGCTCGTCTCCAACCTGATCACCGAAGCCGGCGCCGACCGCGTGCTGACACTCGATCTTCATGCCGGCCAGATCCAGGGCTTCTTCGACATCCCGACCGACAACCTCTATGCGATCCCGATCCTCGCCCGCGACGTCAAGGAAAACTACGACCTGAAGAACGTCATGGTCGTTTCGCCTGATGTCGGCGGCGTGGTGCGTGCCCGTGCGCTGGCCAAGCGCCTCGACTGTCTGCTTGCTATCGTCGACAAGCGCCGTGACCGCCCGGGTGAATCGGAAGTCATGAACGTCATCGGCGAAGTGAAAGGCAAGGACTGCCTGCTGATCGACGATATCGTCGATTCCGGCGGCACGCTCTGCAACGCCGCCGAAGCGCTGCTGAAGAACGGCGCAACCAGCGTCACCGCCTACATCACGCACGGCGTGCTTTCCGGCGGCGCTGTTGCCCGCGTCACTTCGTCGATGCTGAAGGAACTCGTGATCACCGACTCGATCCAGCCGACGACGGCGGTTCAGTCCGCGCACAACATCCGCGTCATCACGACGGCGACCCTGCTCGGTGAAGCGATCAACCGCACCAGCCAGGAAGAATCGGTTTCGAGCCTCTTCGACTGAGATAGACACGCCCGCCCGCAAAGGTTTCCGTCTTCGTCTAACGGGATTTGGCGTCCATTTTCTGTCATTCCTGACAAGCGCGTTGCGTTTAAGCAGCCTTATGCAACGCGCTTCAACTGCTCGATTTGACGCGCGTCGTCGTCGCAGAACGGCTGCGCACTTTTGTACGACATGGCCTACTGCAGAATTTCAGCCTTAAAACGGAATCGATTTATGGATAAAATTGTGTAGTAAATCAAAGTGCTACAGCGATTCCTGCGCGTCTAAGTGGACGCACGGCGCAGTAGCATCAGCGCCCAGAGTTGTCATCTTCCATCTGTAGGGGTAACATTTGTCCACTGCAGCCAGCGTCTTTCGCTGCAGACGGCATTGTTCTTCGATGAAGTGCCTCTGATCGAACAGCATCCCTTTTGATACTTCGAAGGACATAATCGAAACGTTACTTCCATGCAACGCCACTTAGGTGGCGGCTCCACCGACTATCCTGATCACGCCCGGATAATTTGGAGGAAAAGATGAGTAACCTTACGCTAACCCTTATTCTTGCAGGCGGCCTCGCCTTGTCTGGCTGCCAATCTGCTACGATGTCCCAGGGGGGCGCGGGCGATTTCGGCTGCCTTGCCGGAACCGTCAGCGGCGCAATCCTTGGCGGGTTCGCCGGCTCGGCCATCGGCGCAGGCAGCGGTCAGCTCTGGGCTGTCGGCGGCGGCGCCACGCTTGGTGGTGCGGCCGGTAGTGCCTTGACTTGCCGCTGATTACGAAAGGCTACGAAATGCGAAAAGTAGCTCTGCTTATGGCAGCCGTGCTTTGCCAGCTCGTTCCGGTCGCCGCACAGGATAAGCCTGCGGCGATGTATCAGGGGCAAATGGATCGGCTCGACCGCGACGGAGACGGCGCGATCAGCCGGCCCGAGTATCAGGGCTTCATGACAACGGCTTTCGCAAGTCTGGACAAGAACAAGGACGGTACCCTGAGCGCCGCCGAGGCAGCGCCTGTCCTGAACGCGCAACAGTTTGCCGCGATCAACGTCAACCGCGACGGCAAGATCACCCAGAGCGAGTTCCTGAACAGTGTGATGGCCGATTTCAAGGCGGCAGACAGCGGCGGCGACGGTAGTCTGCAGTAGAACACGCGCGGATCCGACGAAAGCATTCGAGAACGCCGCGCGGCCGAGGACATGTGAGGTCACGCTGACGTCAGGAGCGGTCACGCGTCGGAGCTTATTGCTGTGGCCGCCAGCGGACATGCCTCGGCGCCGGCAAAGAGGCGCGAGCGCGTCAGGAAACGCCGCTCGCGCCCATTGTCGAGCGAGAACATTCCGCCCCTGCCCGGCACCACATCGATAATCAGCTGCGTGTGCTTCCAGACTTCGAACTGGCTGGCGCTGATATAGACGGGAACGCCGCCGATCTCGCCGAGATTCACATCATTGTCGCCGACGATGTAGTCGTCAGCGGGATAGCACATCGGCGACGAGCCGTCGCAGCAGCCGCCCGACTGGTGAAACAGGATGTCGGGGTGATCGCGCCTGATCTCGGCGATGAAGTCGAGTGCCGTATCGGTCGCAAGCACACGCGGTTCGGTGGTGGTCATGACAAGCCTCTTTGCGCAAGCGCTGCGCCTTGCGGCTTCAAAAAGAGGGTGGGCCGAGGGCGAGAGCTGGAGGAGAGCCCTCGGCCACACCTGGGAGGCCCTCTCCCTTGGAGGGAGAGGGAAGCTTCTACAGCGCCGCGCGTCTTGTGAGACGCGCCAAGGTCGCTGTAGCACTTTGAATTGCTGCAAGTTTTTATCCGTAAGTCGAATGCGATTTACGGAAACATGCAGCAGGGCTCAGAAGAAGCCGAGTGCCTTCGGGCTGTAGCTCACCAGCATGTTCTTGGTCTGCTGGTAATGGTCGAGCATCATCTTGTGGGTCTCGCGGCCGATGCCCGATTGCTTGTAGCCGCCGAAAGCCGCATGGGCAGGATAGGCGTGGTAGCAATTGGTCCACACCCGGCCTGCCTGGATTTCGCGGCCGAAGCGGTAGCACCGGTTGGCGTCGCGGCTCCAGACACCGGCGCCAAGGCCGTAGAGCGTGTCGTTGGCGATCTCCAGCGCCTCGGCTTCCGTCTTGAACGTGGTGACGGACACCACGGGGCCGAAGATTTCCTCCTGGAACACCCGCATCTTGTTGTGCCCGCGGAAGACCGTCGGCTTGACGTAGAAACCCTCCGCCAGCTCGCCTTCGAGCACGTTGCGACTGCCGCCGGTCAGGACCTCGGCCCCCTCCTGCCGGCCGATGTCGATGTACGAGAGGATCTTTTCGAGCTGCTCGCTCGACGCCTGCGCGCCGATCATCGTGGCGCTGTCGAGCGGGTTGCCCTGGCGGATCGCCTCGACACGCTTCAGCGCCCTCTCCATGAAGCGATCATAGATGCTTTCCTGAACCAGGGCCCGGCTCGGGCAGGTGCAGACCTCGCCCTGGTTGAGCGCGAACATCGCGAAACCTTCGAGCGCCTTGTCGAAATAGTCGTCGTCCTCGGCAAGCACGTCGGCAAAGAAGATGTTCGGCGACTTGCCGCCAAGCTCGAGGGTAACAGGAATGAGGTTCTGGCTGGCATATTGCATGATCAGCCGCCCGGTGGTCGTTTCGCCGGTAAAGGCGATCTTGGCGATGCGCGGGTTGGTGGCAAGCGGCTTGCCGGCTTCAAGACCGAAACCATTGACGATGTTGAGCACGCCGGCCGGCAAGAGGTCGCCGACGAGGTCTGCCCACACAAGGATCGAGGCCGGCGTCTGCTCGGCCGGCTTCAGCACCACGCAGTTGCCGGCGGCGAGCGCCGGGGCGAGCTTCCAGGCGGCCATCAGGATCGGGAAGTTCCAGGGGATGATCTGGCCGACGACGCCGAGCGGCTCGTGGAAGTGATAGGCGACCGTGTCATGGTCGATCTCGCCGATCGAGCCTTCCTGGGCGCGAATGCAGGCGGCGAAATAGCGGAAATGGTCGATCGCCAGCGGAATGTCGGCCGCCATGGTTTCGCGGATCGGCTTGCCGTTGTCGAAGGTTTCGGCCCGCGCCAGAAGCTCCAGATTGTCTTCCATGCGGCTGGCGATCTTCATCAGGATGTTCGACCGCTCGGCAGCCGACGTGCGCGCCCACTTCTCGCGGACGGCATGGGCAGCGTCGAGCGCAAGCTCGATGTCGGCGGCATCCGAGCGCGCAACCTGGCACAGCACGCCACCGGTCACCGGTGTGGTATTGTCGAAGTAGCGCCCGGCCACCGGCTCGCGCCATTCGCCGCCGATGAAGTTGCCGTATTTCTGCTTGAACGGGCTCTCGACGATCTTTTGATGCAACATGCTCATTCCTCCCTGTGAACCAGCAACCAAAGCTGTGAGAGGAAGGTGATGCCGAATGTGCATCTTCGATAGAGAGGCGCGATTGCCGGCGACGCGATCTGTTTCATTATTGAGACAGCTGGGCTCAGGCCACCGTGCTGCAATGCAGCAATCGAGGTGCGCGGCGATAATCGCTTCGTCGCGCATCCGCCCCTCATCCCCCTGCCGGGACCTTCTCCCCGTCATCAGGGGGAGAAGGAACGTCGTGGCATCCGCTCGAATCTGCCGCTGCCCGTCTCGTTTTCTGCGTCACGGCTCTGAACCGACGCAGAGTTTCAGCCGCATCTCTCGTCCCCTCTCCCCGCCTGCGGGGAGAGGGTTAGGGTGAGGGGCAGCCGGCAGATGACGTAGAAAGGTCAGTTGACCGAAAGCCGCTTCATCTTGCGATAAAGCGTGGCGCGGCTGATGCCGAGCAGTTCGGCCGCCATCGACACATTGCCATTGGCGCGCGACAGCACGCGCCGGAGTGCGGCCCGCTCGGCATCGGGAAGCTCGCTCCCGTCTCCGGACGTATCCTCCTTGAGAAGATCCGACGCCGGAATGCCCGAGGCGATGCGCTTGTCGTCCAGGCCGAGCCATTGGCGCGCCGCGCGCGTCGCGCCCTGCACCAGATCGTCGCGATCAACAGCCAAAAGCGCCGGCCCTGCCCTGTCGACGGGCACGAGCACGATGCGCAATCCGGCAAAGGCTCTACGGAAAAGCCCCGCCTCAATGCGCGCGGCCGCATCGCGCACGGCCTGCGACAGCAGCGAGATGGTGATTTCCGACGCATCGTCGCGGCAGGTGGAAATGTCGATTGCCGCCGCCAGCCGGCCGAGATGATCGCGGATCGGCGCGGTGGTGCAGCTGAGCCCGATATTGCTGCTGAGGAAATGCTGGTCGCGCTGGATGATGACGGCACGCTCGTCGGCGATCGCCGTACCGATGCCGTTGGTGCCGACGCTCGCCTCGCTCCACACCGTTGCCGACCAGAGGCCGACGCCGCGGAAATCCGCATCGTCGCCGACGGCACCACGCCGCTCCAGCGCCACGCCCTTGTCGTCGGTCAGAAGCAGGCAGCAGCCGGCCTTGCCGACCGTCGCAAACAGCCGGTCGAGCTCGCCGCCCGCCTCGGCGATCAGCTCGGCCGAGCGCTGCCGCGCCAGTCGGAATTCGCTCTCGGACAATCGAAGTGGCGTGCGCCGATCCTCGGGCGCCAGACCATGGAGCGTCATGCAGCGGCGCCAGGATGCAGCCACCGGCGAGCTTGCCGCCGCGGAGGACTGGTGCGCAACCTGATAGACGTATTCCGTGTGATCCCTGACGGCAGGCATCGGTTTCCTCCCTGCAAGCAACGTCCGGCAGCCGCAGGACGAGGCCGTTCTCCCAAACGGTCGAGCCTGCTTTGCCTGCACTATAGGCATCGATTGGATGAGAGGTCCAGCAAGACGAAGGTCCACGATGAAGCCCGCATCAGCGCGTTTGATGCGTTCATCACGCCGGCGGTATCGACACGCCGGCGGAATATGATAGGCGAGTTCAAGCATCATCCGACGCGCCATCACAACAACCGGTTGCCAGCCATGCTACGTGACTTCTCGCTCCAGAGCCTCTTCATGGGCCTCTTGATCGCCTTTGTCGGCTTCGCCAGTTCCTTCGCCGTCGTCCTTCACGGGCTTGGCGGTGTCGGCGCCACGGAAGCACAGGCTGCGTCCGGGCTGATGGCGCTGTCGGTATCGATGGGCGTCTGCGCCGTCATCCTCAGCGCCGTCAGCCGGCTGCCGATCAGCATCGCCTGGTCGACCCCCGGCGCCGCGTTGCTGGCGAACTCCGGTGTCGTCGAGGGCGGCTTCAACGCCGCCGTGGGCGCCTTCCTCGTCTGCGGCCTGCTCATCGTCGTCGCCGGTCTTTGGAAACCACTCGGCCGCATGGTCTCCTCCATTCCGGCGGCACTTGCAAACGCCATGCTGGCCGGCGTCCTGCTCAGCCTTTGCTTTGCTCCGGTCAAGGCGATCGGTTTCAATCCGTTTTTCGGTCTGCCGATCCTCCTGGCCTGGGCGATCGTCGGCAGCGTCAACAGGCTTTATGCAGTGCCGGCAGCCCTGCTCGCCTTCGTGCTCGTCATCGCCTTCGGCGTCGAAATGCCGGTTAATGCCCTGGCCGATCTGTCTTCGGCGTTGGTGCCGCGCCCGGAATTCGTGATGCCGTCCTTCACGACACCCGCAATGATCAGCATCGCGCTGCCGCTGTTCATCGTCACCATGGCGTCGCAGAACATTCCCGGCATCGCCGTGATGAAAGTCAATGACTATAACCCCACTCCCGGCCCGCTGTTTGCGACGACCGGCCTGTTTTCGATGCTGAGCGCGCCTTTCGGTGGCCACGCGGTCAACCTTGCAGCGATCACCGCCGCCATGGGCGCCGGCGCCGACAGCCACCCGGATCCTGCGCGCCGCTATTGGTCGGCGATCAATGCCGGCATCTTCTATGCCATCTTCGGCCTGCTTGCCGGCGCCGTCACCACCTTCGTCAGTCTCGCGCCATCGGTATTGATCGAGGCGGTCGCCGGTCTCGCTCTTGTCGGCGCCTTTGCCGGCTCCGCCATGGCAGCCTTTACCGACGCCAGGACGCGCGAGGCAGCCGCGATTACCTTCCTGGTGACCGCCTCCGGCGTCAGTTTCGGCGGCGTCTCTGGTGCCTTCTGGGGGCTGATCGCCGGCGGCCTGATGCTGGCGCTGGCGCGCTTCACACGGAAAAAGGCCTGAGCGCGCCGTGCCCGCGACGCGCTTTCGCTATTTGATTTCGCGCATGTCGTTGTCGCAAAACCGCTGTGCCCTTTTGCGCGAGATGCTTTAAAACCGCGGCAAAGCTTGCATTTTCGGGTGATCTCGTCTATGCACCGCCCGTCCGCGTAGACACCCTTGGAGGCAATGCGGATGAAGCCCATGCGGCTTCGGTTTTTCCGCCATTGCGGATGAACTCTCCAGAATTAGACATAGAAAGGTCTACCTATGAGCCACGCAACTTATGAGCTCAAGGCCGAGACGCGCGAACGGGTTGGTAAGGGGTCCTCCCGTGAACTTCGTCGCAACGGTCTTATCCCGGCTGTCATCTACGGTGACAAGCAGGCCCCCATTTCGATCGCGCTGTCCACCAAGGACGTGACGATGAAGATCCACGCCGGCGGTTTCATGACCACCGTTGCGGTCATCGACGTCAACGGCGAAAAGATCCGCGTCCTGCCGAAGGACTACCAGCTGGATCCGGTCCGCGACTTCACCATGCACGTTGACTTCCTGCGCGTCTCCAAGGACAGCAAGGTCACCGTTCAGGTTCCGGTTCACTTCGTCAACGAAGAGAAGTCCCCGGGCCTCAAGGCTGGCGGCGTTCTCAACATCGTTCGCCACGAAGTCGAACTGGCCGTTGCTGCCGACGACATCCCGGAATTCCTGACCGTTGACCTGTCGGGTCACAAGGTCGGCGACGCGATCCACATCTCCAACATCAAGCTGCCGAAGGGCGCGACCCCGGTTATCACCGACCGCGACTTCACGATTGCGACGATCGCTGCTCCGGCTGGCGGTCTGAAGGAAGAAGAAGAAGGCGAAGCAGAAGCCTGATTCACCTTGAGGTGAAGCGGCGATCCGGCAAATGCCGGTTATCCTGCAATCCCCATTGAAAGGCCCGCCCCGTCAAACGGGGCGGGCCTTTTGCGTTGAACGCTCCAGTTGCCGTGCTGTCGCGCGCCGACAATCCGGCCGGGCCCCCTCGCGAATTGTAATGTAGCAATTTCAGCAACATTTAAGGTTTTGATGATGTTCTTGCAGCGGGGAAATTGTAAGCAAGCGTCATAAGAGAATCCGAAATGACAAGAGTGGCAACGCCTGAGGGATGCGTCCGATGATGCATTCCGTCGAGAACCGATTTATTGCGATTGTCTGCGGTGCAATGCTGGTTTTCGTTGCCCCTCTCTTCGTGCTCTTCCTCAGTATCTCCAGTGAACGCGTGGCGCGTGATCGCCTGCACAACATCGAGCTTCTGATGGGTGCCAGCGCCGAAGCGCTGGGCAAGCCTATCTGGGATTTCGACAGTGACGGCATCAAGCGCATCGCCCGCTCGCTGATGAACGACACCGATATCGTCGCGGTCACCATCCGCGACACTTCGGGCTCGATCCTCGCGCAATTACCCTCCGGCGGTCTCGGCGTCGACAGCGACAGCCGCACCCTGAAGACACCCATTTCCTACGACTCGATCGGCGGCCTCAGGGAAATCGGCAGCATCGAAGTGCGCGGGCCGACACCTGGCCTGCTGTCGCAGTTCAGCAAGGATGAGCTGGCGATCCTCGCCATCCTGCTGATTGCTGTCGCGACCGTTTTCGCGGCCGCCCTCATCGGCAACCGTTTCACCGTCATCCGCCCGCTGATGCGCCTGACAGCGGCCATCGAGGCGACACGACGCCTGGGCTCGCGCCACCGGGTCGACTGGACTTCACACGACGAGATGGGCGCGCTGGCTGCCAATTTCAACGAAATGCAGGACCGGCTCGAGCGCGAGTCGATGGAGCTGAAGAGCGCGCATGAGCGCGCCACCGACATCTACAACCTGACCCCGGCGATGCTGTTTTCACTCGACACCGACAACCGCCTCTGCGCCGTCAGCGATTACTGGCTGCTGGCAACCGGCTATGCCCGCGAGCAGGTAATCGGCGAAAATTTCACCGACTTCATCGATCCGCACTGGCACGAAGCCTACCGCAGCCATGCCAAGGCGATTGCCGTCGGCGACCACAACATCTGCGAGGTGACTGTCCCCTTCCGCAAGGCAGACGGCGCGTTCATGACCGTGCTGATCCTCGAAACGGAAACGACGGGGGATGGCGATCTGTCGCTATCCGTGATGACCGACGTCACCGCGCTCAAGCAGGCCGAAAGCCGTAACCATGCCCAGGCGATCACCGATCACCTGACCGGTCTTCTCAACCGCCAGGGCTTCGAGGCGGCGCTCGACGAGGCGATCGTGACCGCCGATGCCTGCGGCATCCAGGTCGGCTGCCTGTTCATCGACCTCGACCGCTTCAAGTGGATCAACGACAATTTCGGCCATGCCGCCGGCGACGAGGTTCTGCGCCGCACCGTCGAGTTGATCCGCGCCACCCTGCGCCCCGACGATGTCATGTCGCGCCTCGGCGGCGACGAGTTCGCGATCCTGGTATCTGACAAGGACGTCGCCACTCTTGCCTCTGAAATCGGCGAGCGCATCGTCAATGCGCTCCGCGAACCCATGCACATAGCCGGCAATGAGCTTTTCGTCAGCGCCAGCGTCGGCATCTCCGTTTATCCCGAGCACGCCGAGAATGCTTCGGACCTGCTGCTCAAGGCCGACATGGCGATGTATGCCCGCAAGCGTGACGGCAAGAACGGCCTGCAGGTATTCGACGCCAGCATGCTCGATACCGCGCGCGAGCGCCACGAGATCGAACAGTGCATCGAAGCGGGGCTCAAGGACGATCACTTCGAGGCGTGGCTGCAGCCGATCGTCAGCCTCAGCGATGGTCAGATTGCCGGTTTCGAGGCGCTGATGCGCCTCAACCATCCGGAAAAAGGCGTGATGCCGCCCGGCAAGATCATCGGCATTGCCGAGGAAACGGGAACGATCGCCCGCATCGGCGACTGCATCCTCGAAAAGGCGATCCGGCATCTGGCGGCGATCTCCGCCCTCGACGGCACGCAGAACACCTATCTCGCGGTAAATTTCTCGCCGCTGCAGTTCGAATTGACGTTGCCGCACAAGCTCGCAGCGCTGCTCCTCAAGCATCATATTTCGCCGAACCGGATCGTCATCGAAATCACCGAAGCGGTGCTGATGCTCGACAATCCGGAGGTGCATGCGGTGCTGAAGCAACTCAACGAATTCGGCTGCCGGATCGCGCTCGACGACTTCGGAACAGGCTACTCGTCGCTGAGCTATCTCAACCGTTTCCCGGTCGATATCGTCAAGGTCGACCAGTCCTTCACCCGCTCGCTCAGCTCCGGCACCGCCGATATCCGCCGCAAGAGCCGAATGCTGATCAAGGGCATCCGCACGATCTCGCACCAGATGGGCTGCACCGTGGTCGCCGAAGGCATCGAGACCAAGGAGCAGTGGCAACTCCTGCGCAAGCTTGGTGTGGATTGTGGGCAGGGTTATCTTTTCAGCCGCCCCATGCCGATCGGCAAGATGCTGGCCATGCTGGAGAGCGATTCCGAAGTCAAGGCAAACATCCAGGCATAGCGGCCAGATACTGGCGCGAAGGAGCAAGGCGTGAAAGAGCTGATCCTGGTATTCTTCCTCGGCCTTTCCACCGCCGCCGAAGCGCAGACGATCAAATTCGTCACTGAGGACTACCCGCCCTATAATTTCTCCACCCCAAGCGGCGCAAGCGGCGCCTCGGTCGAGCAGGTGACGGCGATCATGGAGGGGCTGAAGCTTCCCCATACGATCGAGGTACTGCCCTGGGCACGGGCCTACATGCTGGCCGAAACCGATGCGTCCTACTGCGTCTTCACCACCGGCCGCAACGCCGAGCGCGAGAAGCAGTTCCAATGGGTGCAGCCGTTGCTCGTCGACCACATGATCATGGTCCGACGCAAGGGATCGGACATCGCCCCCGGCTCGATCGACGCTGCGAAGCGGTTCACTATCGGCACCCAGCGGGAAGATTTTTCTGCAACCTACCTCACGGAGCACGGCTTTCAGAAGATCGACTATGCGACCAACCTCGAATCAACGCTGAAGAAACTGATTGCCGGCCGCATCGATCTGATGATGACGTCGGAGAAGACCTTCGAAAGCATGCGCGCCGAAGGCAAGCCCGTCGAGGCGGCATTGATGCTGGAAGGAAAGTACTACGGCATCGCCTGCCACCGCGACATGGACAAGGAAACGGTCGAGAGGATGCAGCGCGAACTCGACCGCCTGATCGACAATGGCACCCAGGACGCGATCTTCGAACGCTACGGCGTTCGACCGAGCGGAAGCGTGCAGGCGACGAAATAAGGATTGACTCTGATGGCGTTTCGCGCTCGTGAAGCGGGGAAAGCCCGACGGAGCGTAACGACATGCTGATCATCGCAGGACTTGGCAATCCAGGTTCGAAATATGCCTCAAACCGCCACAATATCGGTTTCATGGCTGTCGACGTCATCCATCGCCGCCATAACTTTTCCTCCTGGTCGAAGAAGTTCAAGTCCGAGATCGCCGAAGGCGAAATCGGCGGAGAGCGCGTTCTGCTGATGAAGCCGCAGACCTTCATGAACCTCTCCGGCGAGGCGGTCGGCGATGCCATGCGCTTCTACAAGCTGCACCCCAAGGACATCACCGTCATCTATGATGAGCTGGACCTACCGGCGGCAAAGGCGCGCATCAAGGTCGGCGGCGGCCACGGCGGCCACAACGGCATCAAATCAATCGACGCCCATTGCGGCAAGGAGTATCGACGCCTGCGGCTCGGCATCGGGCACCCCGGTGTAAAGGACCTCGTCCACGCCCATGTGCTCGGCGATTTCGCCAAGGTAGACCAGACCTGGCTGGTGCCGCTGCTCGACGCCATCGCCGACAATGCCGACATGCTGGTGCGCGGCGAGGACTCGCAGCTTCTGAACAAGATCGCGCTTGCGACCGGCGGCAAGCCGGACGAGGACAAGCCGCAGGCGCAAAAGAAGCAGGGCGCTCAATCCCACATCCATCAGGCGCGCAATTCGGCCCAACCGAAGAAGCTGCCGACGAGCGGCCCGATGGCCGACATGCTGAAAAAACTGTTCGGCCCGAAGGGCGACTGAGGCGTGTCGCCCTCGCCCTTTGCCATCCGTGCCGCATCGGCAGATGACCTGCCCGGACTTCTTGCGCTTTATGGCGAACTGAACCCGGACGACCCGGCGCTCGACGCCGCACTAGCGGCGGACCGCTTTGCAGCAATTCTTGCCCGCCCCGGCATGACGGTTTTCATCGGACTTGCCGACGATATCGCCGCCGCATCGGTCACATCGGTCGTCGTGCCGAACCTGACGCGGGGCGGCGCACCCTATGCCCTTATCGAAAACGTCGTCACGTCGGCCGCCTTTCGCCGCCGGGGCTTTGCCGGTGCGCTGATCCGGCACGCCATCGCGAAAGCCTGGGACGCCGGCTGCTACAAGGTGATGCTGCTGACGGGATCGAAGGATCCCGCGACGCTGCGCTTCTATGAAAATTGCGGTTTCAGGCAGGACAAGACCGGCTATCAGATTCGCCGTCCCTGACCGTCACTCCTCCGGCTCGGTCATGAACATCAGCGGGAAGCCGGCATCCTTGGCGAGGTCAGTCGCCTCCTTGGCCTTGGTCTCGGCGATATCGCGCACGCAGACGACAACGACGGAGACCCCGAGCTTGTGCGCCGTCATCATCACCCGGTAGCCCGCCTCCTCGCTCATATGGAACACAGCCTTCAGCACCATGACGACGAAGTCGCGCGGCGTGTAGTCGTCGTTGACGAGAATGACCTTGTAGAGTTTCGGCCGCTCCAGTTTCGGCTTCGGCTTCAGCTTCGGTTTTGCGGCAAGATCGTCGTCACTCATCGGAAATCCACCCGTTGATGACAGGAAAGGCGGTCGCGGTCGCCGGCTGCCCCACTATCCTATGTGGGGGCGCTGCGATCAAGAAAAAGCCGGGGCACCGCCATCGAAGACTCCAGGAAGGCCCATCCTGCATACTCAATCTGCCATAGCCGGGTTGGGCCTGTGATGCGCATCAACGGCCGCTTTGATAACCCACAAACATTTCTGCCGCTTCATCATAACCGCGAGCCCGATCCAGCGCCGCCGCCGGGTTCTGCCGACGGGCGAGGAGCGCATGGAAGAAGCAATGCACGAACAGCGGCGCGTCCGCACCCTCGGGCGAACCGTCCGGACCGACATAAAGAGCCGCTCGCCCGCTCTCGACGAATGCGTCGCCAAAAACCTTGCCGCCGGTCTCGCACGCGGTGCTGACGATCACCTTGCCGTCGAGCCGCGCGTGTTTAGCAATGACCGCAGGCGGCATGCTCTCTTCAACCAGCATCGAGGTGTCGATTCCCTCGCAATACTCACCGAAGACGAAGCCGTTTTCATCGCCGTGGCCGCAGATGACGACATGCTGGTGCACGAGATCACCGGCACCGATCAAGGTGAGAAAATCCTGCGGTGTGCCGGGCAAATGCAAGGTGACGACAGCACCAAGGCTCTCCAATGTCGCGCGGATGAGCAGGGCCTCAAGCGTATCGCCGATATCGACGACGGCCACCGGCACCCGCGGGAACATGAATTTCTGATCGATCAACTCCCGCACTCCCTCGGACACGTCTTCAGCGCCGCGGAAAAGCAAGCGGCCTCGAAGCGGATATGCGGCCCGACGCTCGTCGGTTCAACAGCGAAGACCCTTATTTACCGTGAACCGGGCGTGCGCCCTTGACCAACCAGCGACCTTCCCGCATAGGCACGCCAACGGAATTCAAGGATACGGACGAGACCCCATGGGCTTTAAATGCGGTATTGTCGGGCTGCCGAACGTCGGCAAGTCCACTCTCTTCAACGCGCTCACCAAGACGGCGGCGGCTCAGGCTGCCAACTATCCGTTCTGCACGATCGAGCCGAACACGGGCGAAGTCGCGGTTCCCGATCCGCGCATGCGCAAGCTGGCCGACATCGCCAAGTCGAAGGAAATCATCCCGACGCGGATCTCCTTCGTCGACATCGCCGGCCTCGTGCGCGGCGCGTCGAAGGGTGAAGGCCTCGGCAACCAGTTCCTCGCCAACATCCGCGAAGTGGATGCGGTCGTGCACGTGCTGCGCTGCTTCGAGGATGACGACATCACCCACGTCGAGGGCCGCATCCACCCGGTCGCCGATGCCGAGACGATCGAGACCGAGCTGATGCTCGCCGACCTCGACAGTCTGGAGCGTCGCACCGAACAGACGCGCAAGCGCGCCGGCGGCAAGGACAAGGACTCCATGGCGCAGTTGCCGATCATGGAAGCTTCGCTGAAGCTGCTGCAGGACGGCAAGCCGGTCCGCACGCTGCTTGCCAAGCTCGATGCCGAAGAACTGCGCATTCTGCAGGGCCTCAACCTGCTGACGGCCCATCCCGTGCTTTACGTTTGCAACGTCGCGGAAAGCGACGCCGTCGACGGCAACGAGCACACCCGCGCGGTTGCCGAAATGGCAAAGACCCAAGGTGCTGAGAGTGTCGTGATCTCGGCGGCAATCGAATCCGAAGTGGCACAGCTGCCGGAAGACGAAGCCAAGGAGTTCCTGAGCGCACTCGGTCTCGAGGAAGCCGGTCTCGACCGTCTGATCCGCGCCGGCTACAAGCTGCTCGACCTCATCACCTACTTCACCGTTGGGCCGAAGGAAACGCGCGCCTGGACGATCCCGCGCGGCACCAAGGCACCGCAGGCCGCCGGCGTCATCCACACCGACTTCGAGCGCGGCTTCATCCGCGCCAACACCATCGCCTTCGACGATTACATCGCGCTTGGCGGCGAAGTCGGCGCCAAGGAAGCCGGCAAGGCCCGTGATGAAGGCAAGGAATACGTCGTCCAGGACGGCGACGTCATCCACTTCCGCTTCAACACGTAAGACATGCTGTCACGACGCGGCATGCAGCCGCGTCGTGATTCCTTCCGGCAGAAGGCTCATCACCACGCGGCGCAACCTCTGCCAGAAAATGCCGATAAACAGCACGGTAACGCCGACCACCGCGAAGGCGACGAAAACGTAGCTGTCCAGCGATGCGCCACTCTTGCTGAGCATCGTCCAGACCGCGCCCCCCAGCGACAACAGCCCGGATGTGACGAAGGCGCGGCGATCGATGATCAGGCCGACCAGCATGAACAAAGCAACGATCAGAATGGCGGCAACCGCCTGACCGAAGCTGGCCTGCCCGTCCCACCACGTTCCAGCACCATTCGAAGTGAAGACAATACCCATCAACGAGTAGAGCAGCGCCGGCGCTGCTGCGAGATGCAGCCAGAACGCCGTGTCGGACCGCGACGTCAACCGCGTTGGATCGGAGACGTCGTAGCGCACGGCGACCGCAAAGATCCCCAGCGCCCCGACCAGAAGGATCAGCGGGAAGAACACGATATAGTCGTCGCTGGCAATATTGATGCCGAACCCGCTGTCGAGCGCGAATACAACAGACATCACCGCGATAGATGCGATCGACAGCACCAGGCCGGCGAGAGCCAGCGGAACGCGGTAGCGCCAGTAAAACAACGCCAGGGGTATCGGGAAAGCTGCGAGATAGACCAGCGTATCGGTCAGCGGGCGCCAGTTAGCCTGGTGTTCGCTCCACACGGCGTACGTCGCCATCGCAACCCAATGCACGAGAGCCAGTGTCAACGCCACCGAGGGCAGCGCGAGCCGCTGGCGCCGCACCAGGATTTCCGCAAGCACGAGAATGACCGGCAGCGTTGCGAACGGGCCACCCAGTCCCCTCAGGCCGATAAGCACGACAACGACGCCGATCGTGATCAGGATATCGTGAAATCCCCTGACGAACCGCGGCTGTTCGCTGTCTTCGGCCGCACGTGCATCCAGAGCGGCATCATCCCGGTCTGCGGCGGCATCCGGTGCCACCGGCCCGAAGCTGATGCCGCGGTCGGCGAGATAGGCTTCGAGATCGCTCACCTGATGGGCAGAGATGATCCCCTTTTCGGCAGCCCCTGCGAGCGCCCTGTTCAGTTCGGTCACGAGCATTCCTCAATCAAAAGCCGGCAGATACATCTGTTCAATGCTGGTGGTTGCATGAGCGCCGGGCATAGGCAACCTGGAAATTCCTCGATACGGCGATCAACCGACGCGAGAGCACCACGCGTCTGACATGACGCGCAACGGACGCCGTAATGCTTGAAAGCTGCTGCGCAATTTCCCGCTCAAATCGATTCCGATTTGAGAAATTATGCAGTACGTAAAGCGGCATCAAAACAGACGGGACAACTCAGCATGCTGTATTTCGAGGATTTTTCCGAAGGGCGGCGCTTCGACTACAAGCCGGTCGAAATGAAGCCTGCGGATATGATTGCCTTTGCCCGCGAATTCGACCCGCAACCGATGCATCTCGACGAGGAAGCCGGCAAGCGCAGCATCCTTGGCGGCCTGTCGGCCTCCGGCTGGTACACCAGCGCCGTCGGTATGCGCATGATGCTCAACGCCTTCATGGGGCAGTCCACATCTCAAGGCTCGCCCGGCATCGACTTCATGGACTGGAAGAAGCCGGTGATAGCAGGCGACGTGCTGACCGGCTTCAGCCTGGTGCTCGAAGCGCGCCGCTCGAGGTCCAAGCCGAGCCTTGGCATCGTCAAGTTCCGCAACGAAATCGTCAACCAGGCCGGTGAGACGGTGGCTATTTCGGAATGTTCCGTGCTCTTCCGTTGTCGCGACAAGGATCAAAACTGATGATGACGATGGAGGAGTTTTACGCCACCGGCCGCAGGACCGTCATCGGCAGCCTGACCTTTACGGCCGAGGATATCGTTCGTTTTGCCAGCGACTTCGATCCGCAACCCTTTCATCTCGACGCCGAAGAGGCCCGGCATTCGCTGTTTGGCGGCCTGTGCGCCTCCGGCTGGCACACTGCGGCCGGATGGATGCAATGTTTCGTCCGGTTCTGGAAGGACGAACAGCGGCGGCTTGCGGCCGAAGGTCTGCACGCGCCGCGGCTCGGCCCCTCGCCCGGCTTCCGCGATCTGAGATGGTTGAAGCCGGTCTATGCCGGCGACACCGTCACCTATGCCGTCACGTTCCTCGAAAGCCGCACGCTCGCTTCGCGGCCGGGCTGGCGGATCAACACGATCCTCTGCGAAGGCGAAAACCAGCACGGCGAAGCGGTGATCCGCTTCGAAAGCAAGGTCATCGAGTTCGTATAGGTCGGGATCGATTGCCGCGCTCACCCAAACGACGCGCGGCACCGTTATTCCTTAAACCGGGAACGATTTGGGCGTAAAATCCGTTCGGATCTTGAAGGCTCCGCGCCAGTGGCCGACTGGCCAGCAGCGCGGGAGCTTCGACAGGAAGAACTGGAGGGCTATCGATGGAAAAGACCCATGTTCGCGAACTGGCGGAGGAATATCTTCGCCTCGGCGGCCACCGGCGTGTGGCCATCGACGATAACGAAACCTCGATCAGAAGCTGGGAAAACGAACCGCCGGAAGCCGATGCATTCTGGCGGAACAATGTGGAGACGCTTTCGCCGGCAACGCAGCGCGAGGTGCAGCTTATGCTGCCGACGATCAATCGCGGCTGAGCGTTGTCAGTGTCCGTCGAACTCGATCAGCGTGCGGACGTTGACACCGAGCGATTCGAGCCTCTTGCGGCCGCCGAGTTCCGGCAGGTCGATGACGAAACAGGCCGCGACAATATCAGCACCCATCTGCTTCAACAGCTTGACCGCCGCTTCGGCGGTGCCGCCGGTTGCGATCAGGTCGTCGACCAGAATGACCTTCTCGCCCGGGCTGATCGCATCCTTGTGCATCTCCATCTCGTCGACGCCGTATTCCAGGCTATAGGCGATGCGTACCGTGTCGTGCGGCAACTTGCCCTTCTTGCGGATCGGAACGAAGCCGGAGGAAAGCTGGTGGGCGATCGCACCACCAAGAATGAAACCGCGCGCCTCGATGCCGGCGATCTTGTCGATCTTGGTACCGGCATAGGGGTGCACCAGTTCGTCGATCGCACGGCGAAACGCCCTGGGATTGCCAAGCAAGGTGGTGATATCGCGGAACATGACGCCCGGCTTCGGATAGTCCGGAATGTTGCGGATGGCGGCGATCAGTTCCGATTGAACGGTGGTGGTCATGGGCAAAGAAGGCCTTTGTGTCGCTTGTTACCGCAAACCCATAACACCATCGACCCGCATGTCTATAACGCTTTCTTGTCTCACACCTGGCGGGAACAATTTGGCCACTCCGGGGGTTGATGCTAGGCTGAGGCCTATGCCGCGCGGAGGAGATGTGCGTGCTAGACGTCTCGCTATGAGCTCACATCGGAAGGAGGAACATCATGCGCCTGTTTGAATGCGGTTCTCTTGTCCCGGGGTGCGAATGGCACACCCGCGCCGATAACGACGCCGAAATCGTCCGCCGCGTAGTGGAACACATGCGCCAGGCCCACGGTGAAACGATGATCCGCGAAAACATGATCGACAACATCAAGGCCCGCATCGTCGAAGAGACCAAGGCCGCCTGACAAAGCTACATATAGTCCGAACGCGCCCGGGTTTTGCACTGACAACGGACCCGCGAGGCGTGCCGCATGCCTGACGCCGAATGACGGTGCGTGGCATCGAACCGGTGCGAGGGTCCAAAGCTATCGCAGCCGAACCGCCCGATCTGGATTTTCAGAACGGGGTGGCTGATTCCGTGATCCATTTCCGGAACTGGGTATACAGCACCGCCTTCGACGATCCCATGCGTAGTGGCAATACCGCGAAGGGAGATTTGACCCGCGCGGTACTCACGCTCTATAGCCTTCCAATCAGTGCGCGGCCTGTCGTTCTAACCTGTCCTGGTGAACTCTTGCGTTTGTCGGCGGCCTGCGCGAACGTCTCGTGCCCTGCTTTTTTTTGAACTGGCATTCGAAACCTATGAACGACAAAGCTTTTGACACTTTGACCGGCATGTACTTCACCGTCGACGATCCTGATGGAAGTTACGGCACTGGCCAAGTTATTCGCCTCGCTGCCGAGGGAATCTATTTCATTCGCTTCGACGGCAACGAGGTGACACTGCCTCTGGAGCTCGTATCCATCGGGGAGATGTTGCAGACCACCGAGGAAGAGTACAAGCTCTGGCGGTTTTTCGACACGATCGAGGAAAGGGACAAGTGGATCGAATGGCTAGACGCGCCATCGAAGCCGCGGGTCGTCTCGCTGGTGAGGCCGACCAAGTAGCAGCCTCTCGACGCTCTCACTCTACCATTGCGTCCTCGCTGATCGGGTGACCGGCGCCGGGCGCTCTCGCGCTGGGAGTCGGCTGCGGCGGCAGGCCTCGAACCCGTGACCCTCTGATTGTGAGCCAGACGAGCGACCGGGCTGATTCTACGCCGACAGAGAACACAGCCGTTGCCTTCTGCTTGCATCTGACAGAAGCGCTTATGGGGACATTTTCAAGACCGCATGGTCATCTTGGGGGCTGCACGTGAGGGGTATTTTTACTGCCATGTTGCTGATTGCTGGCGCATTATCGCTGAGCACCAGCGCTGCGAGCGCGAGCAATGGAGTATTCGTTTACGGCTGTACCTCTGATGGGAAGCCGGTAAGGGCTCGGGTTACTGCGCCGCTCAAAGACAAGGGAGCCGTCGACGCCGCGTTTCGGCAAGTCATTCGAGGTAAGTCTTCCGATTGGCTCACGGAACAAAAAAGGGTTCTCAACGGCCCCGACTGGCAGAAGGCAATTGCGGACGTCGAGCGTCTGAGCGGTGGCAGGCTTCTAAAACAGAACGCCGCTGTTGTGGCCAGATCAATCCGCGTTGGTACACTCGCAGAGTCGAAAAGGCGCTATTGCGGCGGATAGACGACACCAGAGTACTTTGCCGTTTCTTTCTGCTTCCGACCCGGCAACCTCGTGATCGAACAAACCGATGACGTTATGCTCGCCCTTCACCGTAACGCTGACAGCCCATCGTCACGCGCTTTACGCGCGCGGCACCATCGCCTCGAGGCGGGCGACAAGATTTGCCCGGTCGACGCTGAAGTTGCGGTCTACCCACAGGGTCTCCAACTCGCCCAAAACCTCGCCGACGCGGGGTCCGGCCGGGATTCCGGCCTTCAGCACATCGGCCCCCGTCAGCGGGAAGCTCGGGCGCTTCCATGTCTCTGCGCGCTTCAGCAGGCGCTGGAACGCCGCCGTCTCGGCAAGCAATGCCGGATCGTTTTCCGACTTGCGCCTGGCCGAGGCGAGCGCCAGCCGAAGCCGGACGGAAATCCCCTCAGCGCCGTGGCGATAGAGCAACCGGTCAAGCGCCGCATCCACGGTCTTTTCCGGTATAACAGGCGCGTTGGCAAAGCGCGCGAAATAGCCGGCTTCGGCCTTCGACAGGCGCAGCCGCGCGGCCATGGCTTCGAGTCGCTCTTCATCCGGCGGCACGATTGCCGCAAGGCGCAGCAGCGGATCCGGCACCCAAGAGAAGGCCCTCTCGGCGGCAACCAGTTCCGGAATGGCGTCGATGCCCCATTTCTCGGTCTCGGGCAGGATTTCGGTCAGCACACCCGCCTGGCGCATCCAGAGCAGCGCCCGGCCCGGGTCTTCGGCCGAAAGCAGCTTCTTCGTCTCCGCCCAAACCCGCTCCGCCGAAAGCGTCGACAGTTTAGCGCGCGCCTGGGCGCAGGCCCTCAGGCCATCCGCATCGGGGCGTCCGTTGCCGTAATGGGCGAAGAAGCGGAAAAAGCGCAGTATCCGAAGGTAATCCTCGGCCACCCGCTCAGCCGCATTGCCGATGAAGCGCAAGGTGCGGGTCTCGATATCGGCAAGGCCGCCGACATCGTCCACGACCTCACCCTCATGGTCCGCGTAGAGCGCGTTGATGGTGAAGTCGCGCCGCTCGGCATCCGCCTTCCAGTCGGTTCCGAACGCGACTTCCGCGCGGCGCCCATCGGTCGCGACATCGCGGCGCAGCGTCGTCACCTCGTAGGGCGTGCCGTCGATAACAAGGGTCACCGTGCCGTGGTCGATGCCAGTCGGCACCACCTTGATACCGGCGGCCTTGGCGCGGGCGACGACCTCGTCGGGATGCCAGGTGGTGGCCATGTCGACATCGCCGGCGGGCACCCCCATCAGGCTGTTGCGCACGGCGCCGCCGACGACGCGCACCTCCCCGCCCTCAGCGTTCAGGAGATCAAAGACGCGATGAAGGGATGGGGCCGAAAACCAGCTCTCACCGGCAACCGAGGTCATGCATAAAGCCTTTCATAGAGCATTCGGACGATGCCGGCGGTGATACCCCAGATATTCCTGTCGCCATAGGGCATGCGATAGAAATGCCGGTCTTCACCCTGCCAGTGGCCGCTTCCACGCCCATGGTTTCCGGGGTTCATCAGGAAGGACAGCGGCACTTCGAAGACGCTTTCGACTTCGTCGGGATTGGGCACCAGCACGAAGCCGGGCTGCACCACCGCCAGAACCGGCGTGATCTTGAAACCGGACAACGCCATATAGTGCGGCAGTCGTCCGATCGTCTCGACGAAACGCGGGTCGAGACCGATCTCCTCCTGCGCCTCGCGAAGGGCGGCGGACTCGATCGAGCGGTCCTCCGGGTCGACGGCCCCGCCGGGAAACGCCACCTGTCCGGAATGTTTGCGCAGGCTTGCGGTCCGCTGGGTGAAGATGACATGCGCATCCTCGCCGTCGTCGACCACCGGCACCAGCACGGCCGCATCCTTCAGATGCAGGGTTTCAAGATGCGGTACGATGCTGGGATTGAGCAGGAAATCTCCGTGTTCCCGCCACGCGCTTTCCACCGGCCCGCCCATCTGGGTCAACGCCCGGCGGCGAAATTCGTCGGCGGAATAGGGATGCCCGTTCATCGCGACAGCGCTTCCAGTTCGGCAGCCTTCATGATCGGGAAGATGGAACCGCCCGAGCGCGCGCAGAACATCTCGACGCCATCGACCACCACGGTCTCGCCGAGTTCGACGATATCGTACATGACGGGCCGGGAAACCAGCGCCTCAAGCCGACCACGCACATGCAGATAGGGTTTCAGTTCGCGGTTCTCGCCGTGGATGACGAAACGCAGGGGGTGCTCCGGCCCGGCCTCGACAACGTCGCCGACATTGGT
The DNA here is from genome assembly GCF_050434565.1 of Ensifer sp. 4252. Lineage (NCBI taxonomy): Bacteria > Pseudomonadati > Pseudomonadota > Alphaproteobacteria > Hyphomicrobiales > Rhizobiaceae > Ensifer > Ensifer sp. 4252. The sequence goes on along the minus strand of NZ_JBNDIU010000016.1, from coordinate 105,103 downwards.
GCGAAAGGTCAGCACCTGCACGCCGTCCGTCTGCGTCACACTCATTTCGACGGCAATGAACGGCGCGTCGGCGATGCGGATCGCCACCTTTTCCACAGGCGTCACCAGATAGGTAATGCCGTCCTCGTCCTTGCGCAGAACTGTGGAGAACAGCCGCACCAACGGCTGGCGGCCGATCGGCGTGCCGAGATAGAACCAGGTGCCGTCGGCGCGAATTTCCATGTCGATATCGCCGCAGAACGGTGGATTCCAGCGCTCCACCGGCGGCAGGCCACGCTTGTCGTCGCCCGTCTGGCCGGCCGCGCGCGCGATCAGCGCCGCCAGTCCGGCCGCGTCCCCGGTTCGCTGAATTTCGGCTTCTGCCATCGTTCCGTCCCGATTGGCCCCGATTTTGCACCGGAGGCGTGTATGCCGTCGCGAGATGCGGCGTGTATGCTGTCACGAGATAGTGCGTCTGCGGCGACTTGTCAGCCGTCAGCCAGGGTCTAAATTGGAATAAGGCAACTGAAAATCCCCGGCGGGGCGATTCGGTTCAACAACGGGCGACCGGGGAGTACGACCATGAGTGTGATGAAGGGCGCGACGGAAGCGACCGACGAAAAGGCGATCGTTGCCGCGGCGGAAAACGCGCTCGCGGAGATCGCGCTCGTGCGCGCCGAAGTCGGCAAGGTCATCTTCGGTCAGGAGGACGTGGTCGAGCAGACGCTGCTTGCGGTGCTCTCCGGCGGTCACGCCTTGCTCGTCGGCGTTCCCGGCCTTGCCAAGACCAAGCTGGTGGCGACGCTCGGCACCGTTCTTGGGCTTGATTCCAGCCGCGTGCAGTTCACGCCCGACCTGATGCCGTCCGATATTCTCGGCTCCGAAGTGATGGACCAGGATGCCGCCGGTCATCGTTCCTTCCGCTTCATCGCCGGCCCGATCTTCACGCAGCTCTTGATGGCCGACGAAATCAACCGTGCCTCGCCGCGCACGCAGTCAGCACTGCTGCAGGCGATGCAGGAGTATCACATCACCGTTGCCGGCGCGCGCAAGGACCTGCCGCAGCCGTTCCATGTGCTGGCCACCCAGAACCCGCTGGAGCAGGAAGGCACCTATCCCCTGCCCGAAGCCCAGCTCGACCGCTTCCTGATGCAGGTCGACGTCGGTTATCCCGAACTCGCCGCCGAGCGGCAGATTCTGTTGGAAACCACCGGTGTGGGTGAAACCTTTGCCCGGCCGGTGATCGATGCCGCCCGCCTGCAGCAGATCCAGAACCTCATCCGCCAGATGCCGGTCGGCGAGAAGGTGGTCGACGCCATCCTGGCGCTGGTGCGCTCAGCCCGCCCCGGCACGGGCGATGCGGCCACCGACAAGAACGTCGCCTGGGGCCCTGGCCCGCGCGCCGGCCAGGCACTGATGCTCTGCGCCCGCGCCCGCGCGCTCTACGACGGTCGCCTGGCACCGTCGATCGACGATATTCTGGCGCTCGCCGAGCCCGTTCTCCAGCACCGCATGGCGCTGACCTTCGCCGCGCGTGCCGAAGGCATGACCGTGCGCGACGTGATCGCCGGGCTGGTGAAGCAAGCCAAGGGATAAAGAATGGCCTCCATCGGGCACATAGTTGCGCGTACCCCCGCTGGTGAGGTTCTTTCCCGTGCGCAGCAGCGCGCGATGCTCGTTCCTGACTGCCTCGTCGAAGCCCGCCGCATCGCCAATACGGTGATCTCCGGCTGGCATGGGCGGCGCAAGCGCGGGATCGGCGAGAATTTCTGGCAGTTCCGGCCCTATAGCGACGGCGAAAGCCTGTCGCGCATCGACTGGCGCCGCTCCGCCCGCGACGATCATACCTATGTGCGCGACCGCGAATGGGAAGCGGCTCACACCATCTGGCTCTGGGCCGACCTGTCGCCGTCGATGATGTACAAGTCGACGCTCGGTTCGGTATCGAAGGAAAGCCGCGCACTGGTACTGATGCTGGCGCTCGCCGAAATCCTCGCGCGCTCCGGCGAACGCATCGGCTGCCCCGGGGTGATGGAGCCGATCTCGGCCCGCAACGCCGCCGAACGGCTGGCAACCGCGATCATGCTGAGCCCGCTCTCCGAAGGACTTCCCGAAACGGGCATGATCCGCAGCGCCAGCGATCTCGTGCTGATCGGCGATTTTCTCGATCCGACCGACAGGATCATGGAGCGGCTCGGTCCGCTCGCTCGCCGTGGCCTGCGCGGCCATGTCGTCGAGGTTGCCGATCCGGCGGAGGAAGTCTTCCCCTATGCCGGGCGGACCGAATTCAGTGACCCGGAAACCGGCCAGAAGCTGACGGCCGGCCGCGCCGAGATCCTGCGCGAGGATTATCAGCGCGCCTACCTCGCCCGCCGCGAAAGCCTCGGCGTGACGCTGCGCCATCTCGGCTGGACCTTTACGCCGCATAGGACCGACCGGCCCGCCTCAGAGGCGCTGGTTGCCGTCCACATGTACCTCTCCGGCATGCCGGGACGCGCCACCCATGGGGGCCAGCTATGACCGGCCTTCCCTTCCTCTTCGCCAATCCGGCGCTTTTGGCAGCACTGATCGCCCTGCCGGTGATCTGGTGGCTGTTGCGCATGACGCCGCCGAAGCCGGCAACCGAAGTGTTTCCGCCGCTGCGCATTCTTGCCTCGGTTCTGAAACGCGAGGAAACACCCTCGAAAAGCCCGTGGTGGTTGACCTTGCTGCGCATGCTGATGGCTGCCGCCGTCATCCTCGCGATCGCCGATCCCATCGTGAACCCGCGTCAGAACACGCTTGCAACCGACGGTCCGCTCGCCATCGTCGTCGACAACAGCTGGGCAACGGCCACCGACTGGGAACAGCGCGTCGATGCCGTGAGCACGCTGATCGACGATGCGGAAGCGCGGGACCTCGCTGTCTCCATCGCCTTCACCGGCGATCGCCAGCACGATGCCACGCCAGGCTCGTCCGCAACCGCGCGCAACAGGCTTGCCGCTGCCGCCCCCATCCCGCTTGCCGTCGACCGCACCCAGGCGATAGCCGCGCTGAAAACCGCATTCGAAGGCACGAAGCCGGGCACGCTCGCCTTCGTCAGTGACGGCATCGAGGCCACCGACCAGAAAACGATGGCGGCGCTTGCCGAAGTGGGAGCCGCCGAATTGCGGATCGTCGAGGCCGATGGCAGCCGCACCGTGGCGTTGACCGATACCAGCAACGGCTCGACCGGCATGTCGGTGACGGCAACACGGCTGCGCAAGGACGGTGCGCTGACCCTGCCGATCGTTGCCTATGATACGCGCGGACGCGCGATCGCCGATGGCCAGATCGCCTTTGCTTCCGGCGAAGGCGTTGCCAAGGGCAGCATCGAAGCGCCCTTCGAACTGCGCAACGACTTTGCCCGCATCGGCATTGAGAATGCCGCGACCGCCGGCAGCGTGCACCTGCTCGACGATGGCTTCCGCCGTCGCCGCGTCGCCCTTCTGAGCGGCGAGGCCCGCGACCTGTCGCAACCGCTTCTGTCGCCGCTCTACTATATCAACCGTGCGCTCGCCCCCTATGCCGATCTCGTCGAACCGCACGAGACGGATCTCGCCGTCGCCATTCCGGAACTCTTGGAGCAGAAGCCGTCCGTGCTGATCATGGCCGATATCGGCCGGCTGCCGGAAGAGATCTATCCGAAGCTGTCGAAGTGGATCGACAATGGCGGCATGCTCATCCGCTTCGCCGGCCCGCGGCTTGCAGCTGCCCCCGCCGACGACCCGCTGGTGCCGGTAACACTGCGCCAGGGCGAACGCGCCCTTGGCGGCGCGCTTTCCTGGTCCGAACCGCAGCCGCTCGCCGACTATCCGGGCAACAGCCCGTTTGCCGGCATGGCGCGCCCGAACGACATTCTCGTCAAGCGGCAGGTTCTGGCCGAGCCGACCGCCGATCTTGCCGAGCGCACCTGGGCAAGCCTTGCCGACGGCACGCCGCTGGTAACGACGTCCGCCCGCAGCGCCGGCCGCATCATCCTCTTCCATGTCAGCGCCGAGGCCACCTGGTCGAACCTGCCGATCTCGGGCGATTTCGTCGAGATGCTTCGCCGCAGCGTCCAGCTTTCGCGCGGCGGCGGCATTGCCAATGAGGGCAAGGCACAACAGCAGACGCTCGCGCCCTACCGCTTGCTCAATGCTGACGGCGTGCTCGTCGCCGAAACCGGAAATGCCCGGCCGCTTGACGTCATCCCCGGCAAGGTGCCGGTTGCAACGGCGGAAAACCCTCCGGGTCTCTATGGTTCTGAAGACGGCTTCACCGCGCTCAACCTGCTGCCACGCAACGCCGAACTGCAGCCGATCGACATGACGGCCGCTGGCGCTCACACCGTCCAGCAATTGGCCGGCTCCGAGAGCTGGTCGCTGAAGCCGGCATTGTTTACGCTGGCGCTGTTGATGCTGCTCGTCGACGCACTGATCGTGCTGTTCATGGGCGGTGCCTTCTCGCGGCCGCGCACAGCAAAGGCAATGACCGCGGTCCTGCTGCTGGCGGCAAGCGCCTTCCTCGTTTCGCCGCCGGACGGTCTGGCCGACGACAACCGACCCGAGGACGCCGCCATTCTCGAGCGCCTCGACACGACGCATCTGGCCTATGTCGTGACCGGCGAAAGCGAAGTCGACCGCCTGTCCGAGCGGGGCCTGACGGGGCTCACCGACTTCCTTACCTATCGCACTACGCTGGAGCCCGGCACGCCCGTCGGCCTCGACATCGCCAAGGACGAACTCTCCTTCTATCCGATCATCTACTGGCCGGTTTCCGCATCGGCACCGATGCCGAGCCCGCAGGCCGTCAGCCGCATCGACGCCTATATGCGCGCCGGCGGCACCGTGCTGTTCGACACGCGCGACCAGTTCTCTTCGCTCGGCGCATCGTCCGGCGGCACCAGCCCCAACACCGAGAGGCTGCAGGCGATCCTTGCCAATCTCGACATCCCGCCGCTGGAACCGGTTCCGACCGACCACGTGCTGACCAAGGCCTTTTACCTGCTGGCAAACTTCCCCGGCCGTTATACCGGCAGCCCGCTCTGGATCGAGGCGCAGCTCGACAATCGCGAAGAGGCAAGCAATCGCCCGGCCCGCTCCGGCGACGGCGTGACGCCGATCATGATCACCGGCAACGACTTTGCCGGCGCCTGGGCGGTGGACACCAATGGCGTCGCGCTGCTGCCGACGGTGCCACCGGACGAAATGCAGCGTGAATACGCCTTCCGCTCCGGGGTCAACATCATGATGTATATGCTGACCGGCAACTACAAGGCCGACCAGGTGCACGTGCCAGCCCTGCTCGAACGGCTCGGACAATGAGGGCCGATCGATGACCGCTGACTTTTCGCCTTTCATCCCTTGGCCCTATCTGGCGGTGCTTGCGGTTGCAGCCGCAATTCTGGCCGCACTCGGCATCTGGCGTGGCGTGCGCGGGGCCTGGGTTCGCGCCGCAGCCCTTGCCGCCTTCTGCCTGGCGCTTGCCAATCCGATCCTCTTCCAGGAGGAGCGCGAGCCGCTGTCGACCATCGTCGCTGTTGTCGTCGACCGCAGTCAGAGCCAGGACTATGCCGGCCGACGCGAGCAGACCGACAAGGCACTTGCCGACCTCAAGGACCGGCTCGCCCGCTTCCCGCAGATCGAGACCCGCATCGTCGAAGCTGCCGACAGCGAGGAGAGCGAAGCGCCATCGACCCGGCTCTTCTCCGCATTGACCTCGGTGCTCGCCGATGTGCCGCCGGCGCGGGTTGGCGGTGCGATCTTCATCACCGACGGCCAGATCCACGACGTTCCCGAGATCAACCAGAAGCTCGGCTTCGACGCGCCGATCCATGGGCTGATCAGCGGCAGACCGGATGAGTTCGACCGCCGCATCGAGATTGTCAGCGCACCGCGCTTCGGCATCGTCGGCGAACAGCAGAAGCTGTCCTTCCGCGTCGTCGATGACGGTGCGGCACCGGGCGGAACCGCCGAGGTGACCATCCGTCTCAACGGCAACGAGATCGCCACCGAAGTCGCCGAGCCCGGCACCGACGTGCCTTTCAGCTTCACCGTGCCGCGCGGCGGCAACAACATCCTCGAATTCGCAGTGAACGGCGTTCCCGGCGAGGTAACCGAAACCAACAATCGCGCCGTCCATGTGCTCGACGGTATCCGCGAGAACCTGCGCGTGCTGCTTGTCTCCGGCGAGCCGCATGCGGGCGAGCGCGCCTGGCGCAACCTTTTGAAGTCCGACGCCGCCGTCGACCTCGTGCACTTCACCATTCTGCGCCCGCCGGAAAAGCAGGATGGGACCCCGATCAACGAGTTGTCGCTGATCGCCTTTCCGACGCGCGAACTGTTCGTGGACAAGATCAGCGAGTTCGACCTGATCATCTTCGATCGCTACCAGCACCGCGGCGTCCTGCCGATCCTCTACTACGACAACATCGCGCAATATGTGCAGAACGGCGGCGCGCTGTTGATCGCCGCCGGGCCGGAGCATGCCGGCAACGATTCCATCGCCGCAACGCCCCTGTCGGCTGTGCTGCCGGCAAACCCAACCGGCGTGATGAATGAAAAAGGCTTCTACCCGCGCCTGTCGGACGAGGGAAAGAAGCATCCGGTCACCCGCGGCCTCGAAGGTGCGGCAAGCGAACCGCCGCAATGGGGCCGTTGGTTCCGTACCGTCGACGTCGACAGGCCGCTCGGCCAGACCGTGATGGAAGCGGCCGACGGCAAGCCGCTGCTGGTCCTGAACCGCGTCGGCAAGGGACGGGTCGCCATGCTGCTGTCCGACCAGGGTTGGCTCTGGGCCCGCGGCTTCGAGGGCGGCGGTCCGCACGTCTCGCTTTATCGCCGCACCGCCCATTGGCTGATGCAGGAACCGGCACTGGAAGAAGAAGCGCTGACGGCGCATGCCGCCGGCCGCACCCTGGAGATCACCCGCCAGACCATCGAAGGCGACCCCGGCCACGCGACCCTCACCTACCCCTCTGGAAAGACCGAAGAGCTGGCGCTGACCCAGCGCGAGCCGGGTCTTTACAGCGCCGAGGTCAAGACCACGGAAACCGGCCTGTTCGAAGTCGCCAACGACGAACTGACGACGCTTGTGCATGTCGGCAATGTCGACGCACCGGAGTTTAGGGCGGCGATCTCGACCGAGGACAAGCTGCGCCCCTGGGCTGACAAGACCAAGGGGTTGGTACGGCGGCTGGCAAGCGCCGATGGCGCCATCGACCTGCCGTCGATCCTGCCGGTGCGCGGCGCCGTCCGTGTCGCCGACGACCAGCGGCTGTCGCTGCGCATGACCGATGAAACCGTGCTCAGGGGCATCAACTCACTGTCGCTGTTTACCGGTCTCTTCGGCCTTGCCGCCCTGCTCTTCCTGATCTCGGCGACCTGGTACCGCGAGGGTCGATGACCGATCCGAGCATCGCCATCAGCAACCTGCGCGATGTGCCCTATTTCGCGGATGATATCGCCGACCGCGTCTGGCGGGCCTGGTGGGAGCCGCGCGGCTTTCCGCTCGGCCATATCGCCGGGCTGGTCGCCGGAAGCCTTGGCGACGATCAGATTCCGTTCGCCATCGTCGCCCATCGCGGCGCGACCTTCATCGGCACCGCATCGGTTATCGAATCCGACCTGGAAGAGAGGCCGGCACTTGGCCCCTGGGTCGCGGCGGTTTGGGTGGAGCCGACCTTTCGTGGGCTCGGCATCGGCGCAAGCATCGTTCGCCATACGGCCGACGCGGCCTTGGCCACCGGGGTCGAGAGCGTGCATCTCTGCGCCTTGCCGCAAAAGCGTGCGTTCTACGAACGCTGTGGCTGGCGGCTCGACGAAAAGGATGTGGGTGAAAGCCGGCTCGACGTCTTCAGCATGCGCCGTTCCTGATTTAGGCCACAATGACCTTCGACATCGCAGAGGTACCTTCTGGAGCTCTGTAGATGCGTTTGATAGCCTCCTCCTTCCTTGCCCTCGCCCTTGCCGGTTCTGCCCTAACAGGTGCAGCCCATGCCGCCGATCTCATCGGCTTCTGGGACAAGCCGCAGCATGGCGGCAACAGCTTCAACCGGCTGCCGCCGGACGAGGCCTATTTCAAGGCGCTGTCCGGTTACGGCGCCACCTGGGTCCGCCTGTCCTATGACAAGTGGAAGCCGGCCAAGCGCGATTATCTGATCGGCGATGCCGACAAATACGAGGGCATTCCGGCCGCCGACCTGAAGACGCTGAAGGAAACCCTCGACCGGGCTGACAAGGCCGGATTGAAGGTGGTCATCACCCCCCTGTCGCTGCCCGGCATGCGCTGGTCCCAGAACAACGGCAACAAGTTCGACGGCCGCATCTGGCAGGACAAGGCCTGGTGGGCTCAGGCCGCAAGCTTCTGGCGCGATCTCGCCCGCGAACTCAAGGACCATCCTGGTGTTGCCGCCTACAACATCATCAACGAACCGGCGCCCGAAAAACAAAACGGCCTTGCAGAACATGCCGACAGCAAGGCGATGCAAGACTGGTATGCCGGCAAGAAGGGTGGCGCTTCCGATCTCGTCGCCTTCTACGAAACGGTGATCGCCGCAATCCGAGAGGTCGATCCGGCCACGCCGATCATGGCCGATGCCGGCTGGTATGCGGCTGCCGACGGTTTCACCTATTGGCCGTCGGGCCTGAGCGACCAGAAGGTGCTTTACAGCTTCCACATGTACGAGCCCTATGCCGCGACGAGCGCGCCCAACATGAAGCGCGAAAAACCCTATGCCTATCCCGGCAAGGTGCCCTTCGGCGAAGGCGAGGAAAACTGGGACAAGGCCCGGGTTGCGCCCTATCTCGACCAGCCGGTGCAATGGGCCAAGGACAAAGGCATACCACTCAATCGCGTCGTTGCCGGCGAGTTCGGCTGCATGCGCCGCTGGAACGACTGCAAGGCCTATCTCGAGGACGTGCTGACGACGCTCGACAAGGACAGCCTGCACTGGGCCTTCTACAGCTTCCGCGAAGACAGCTGGGATGGCATGGATTACGAACTGGGATCGAAGAAGGTCCACTGGAAATACTGGGACGCGATCGACGCCGGCACGCCGGATCCGGTCAAGCGCACGGCGACACCGGAATTCGAACCGATAGCCAAGCGGCTGGCGCAATAGGAGCAGTTATGTTCGAGATCACCGACGCACCGCCGGCCGCAGCACTCGAGGCCATCGGTAATGGGCTGACGGCCTTCAATGCAGCCGATGTCGGTCCATCCGAACGGCGGCCGCTGGCGGTGCTCGTCGGCGGCCCCAATGCTGCAGGCAAACGCGGAGGTCTGAGCGGCTACACCGCCTGGGGCTGGCTGTTCGTGCAATGGCTTTGGCTGCCGGAAGACCTGCGCGGCCAGGGCCTTGCGGGCAAGTTGCTGGCGGCAGCCGAGGAAGAGGCCATTCGCCGCGGCTGCCACGGCGCCTGGATTGACACGTTCAATCCGCAAGCCCGGCGCGCCTACGAACGCCAAGGCTACGAGTGCTTTGGCGAGCTGCCCGACTTTCCGCCGGGCCGCAGCCGTGTCTTCCTGAAAAAGCTGCTGATTTAGCAGTAACGCCCGAGGGCTATCAGACGGCAAGCGCCAGTTCGATATCGGCCGTCTCGGCCCCGTCATGGGCCGCCGCGTCGTACCGCCAGCCGATGATGCCGACAAGGCCGGCGTGAACGCCTTCAGCCATTGGCACCACCAGCACCCGCGCCGGATCGACCGGGCCGGGAAATTCCAGCGCGGCGTAACGGACCTTCTCGAATCCGAGCGGCTGATAATACGGCGGGTCGCCGACGAGGATGACGGCCTCCGACCCCTTCCGCCGCGCAGCCTCGACCGCGATGCGCACCAGTTCCCGGCCGATGCCCATGTTCTTGTGCGACGGCCTGACGGCAAGCGGTCCGAGCAGGTGGCCCTTGATCGAACCGGCCATCACAGGCGTCATGCGCACCGAGGCGATCGTCTCGCCATTGTCGGCGCAGATGAAGGATAGCGACCGATCGTGCTGCCCCTGCTCGCGGATACGTGCGGCCGCCCGGGCAAACCGGCCGGGGCCAAAGGCTTCTTCGTTGATGATTTCGATGGCTGCGTCATGGGACGCGTCTTCGGTCAGGTAGACGAGGTCGTGCTTTTTCATGGGATCAGGAACCAGGCGTACGAACAGACATGGGGATGGCTTCGCCCGAAGGGCGTTGGCAGCATCAGCGTCGTCGCAGGTTTCCCGAGAAGGTCATGAGTACGGTTCGTTCCGGACACAGAGAAATTTTCTGAAATCGCCGATACCAGAAAATTGCCCGATGTCAAAGCCCAAAACGCACTGTTCAGAAATCGACATCTATCGAAGACCGACAAGGCCGCTATCTATGAACGACGAAACGACAAAGGAGATCGCCCATGGGCAGGCTTGTAGACGGCGTCTGGCAGGACGTCTGGTATGACACCGCGGCGACGAAGGGCCATTTCAAGCGCAGCGAATCACAGTTCCGCAACTGGATCACCGCCGATGGGTCGGCAGGCCCATCCGGCGAAGGCGGCTTCAAGGCCGAGGCCGGACGCTATCATCTCTATGTTTCGCTCGCCTGCCCCTGGGCGCACCGCACGCTGATCTTCCGCAAGCTGAAAAAGCTCGAGGACCTGATCTCGGCCTCGATCGTCGATCCGCTGATGCTGTCGAAGGGCTGGGAGTTCAAGGGCAAGGACGGCGGCACCGTCGACCACCTCTTCGGCTTCGACGCCCTCTGGCAGGTCTACGCCCGCGCCGATCCCACCTATTCCGGCCGGGTGACCGTGCCCGTCCTGTGGGACAAGCAGAAAAGCACGATCGTCTCGAACGAATCCGCCGAGATCATCCGCATGTTCAACTCCGCCTTCAACGAACTGACAGGCTCCAAGGACGATTTCTATCCGGAGGACCTGCGATGCGAAATCGACGAGCTGAACACCCGCATCTATGGCGCTATCAACAACGGCGTCTACAAGGCCGGTTTCGCCACCAGCCAGGAGGCCTATGAGGAAGGCGTGACCCCGCTGTTCGACATGCTCGACGAGCTGGAGGAGAGGCTCGCCACCCGACGCTACCTGACCGGCAGCAGGCTTACCGAAGCCGACTGGCGACTGTTCACGACGCTGGTGCGCTTCGACCCCGTTTATGTCGGGCACTTCAAGTGCAACATCCGCCGGATCGCAGACTACAAGAACCTGCAGGGTTATCTGCGTGAACTTTACCAGGTGCCGGGCGTGGCCGAGACGGTCAACATGAACCACATCAAGGAGCACTACTATCGCAGCCACACGATGATCAATCCGACCGGCGTCGTGCCCGTCGGCCCGATCCTCGATCTGACTGCGACGCATGGGCGGGAGGCCGCCTAGCCACACGCCTTAAGCCGCCGCCGCGCATGCACGCGTGCGGCGGCGCTTGCCCTGCCCCTACCAGTAGGTGTCGAAAGCAGCGCTGCCCGCAAGCTCGCCAAGCCGGCGGCGTGTGGCCGGCGTCGTATCGTCAGGCAGCGCATCAAGCGCGAAGAAGCCGCTCGCTGCGATCTCCAGATCCGGCACTTTCGGCAAGGTCTGGCGCACGCCGTCGCAACGATAGAAGACCACGTGATCGCGGCGGCTCGTGCGCCTGTTGTAATAGACCTGTACCAGTGTCGGCGGGACGGTCGCTTCCAGATTACCCTCTTCGCGCAACTCCCGCAGCAACCCTTCGAGCGCGGTCTCGTCGCGATCCAGCCCGCCACCCGGCAAATGCCAGCCGGGCAGGTAGGAATGCCGCACCAGGAAGACGCGTCCTTCATCGTCGAAGCAGGCGGCACGCACGCCGATCGTCATGCCGCGCGACAATGCGTAGTAGCCGTGGACAAAACGCATAAGGACGCGGAGATACCAGCGCCGCATCTCCGGTGGCCGTTCCTGCTTCAGATGCCTATCCTTCCGCATTGACTGTCAGACCGGATTAATCCGGCGACATGATTCCCCTCAACCGGAATATGCGCTAGACGGGGACGATGTTCAAACTTGCCCATATCTCCGATGTCCATCTCGGCCCGCTGCCCGATCTCTCCTTGAGGGAACTTGCCTCCAAACGCATCACCGGCTTCGTCAACTGGCACCGGAACCGCAGCCGCCACCTGTTCACGGGCACGCTCGACTGCCTGATGGCCGATATCGAGAAGCGCGATCCCGACCATATGGCGATCACCGGAGACCTGGTGAACCTCGCCTCGTCGCGGGAGATCACGGCGGTGACCGATTGGCTCGAGGACGCCGGAGACCCGGCAAACATCTCGATCGTCCCGGGCAATCACGATGCCTATGTGCCCGGCGCCTATGAGAAGACGACGCGCGCCTGGTATCCCTTTATGCGGGCGGATGGCGCACCGGCCAATTGGCATGAGGGCCATCGCTGCTTCCCCTATATGCGGGTGCGCGGCCCGGTGGCGCTGATCGGCTGCTCGACGGCGGTCGCGACGCCGCCCTTTGCCGCCAGCGGCTACTTCGGCCGGCGGCAGGCGCGCGCCACCGTCAACCTGCTTCGCCAGGCGGGCGATGCCGGTCTCTTCCGCGTGGTGATGATCCATCATCCGCCGATCCGCGGCGCCACGTCACTGCACAAACGCATGCTCGGCATCCGCCGTTTTGCAGCGACGATCTCGTCCGGCGGCGCCGAGCTTGTGATCCATGGTCACACCCACCTCAACACCGTCTATTCGCTGAAGGGCCCGAACGGCCCGGTGCCGGTCGTCGGCATCTCTTCGGCGTCGCAAGGGCCGGGCGGCCACAAGCCGCCGGCGGCCTACAACCTGTTCACGATTGTCGGCGAGGCCGGCAACTGGCACCTCACCCGCGAGCGCTACGCGCTCAACGACGATGCGACCGGGGCCACGCTGGTCGAAACCACCCGTTTCTAGGTCTGCTCTCCCGGCTTTTCGCCGAAATCCCGTCGCCGGGGCGAATAAATCCGTCTGTTTGGGCGTCACACCTTCGTTCGGGTTCCCACAACCGGCAGAGCGATCTATCCTCTGTGCCGTAAATGGTGTGCTCGGCGCCATTGCATATGTCGGGAGATAGGCATGATGAACCGCAAGACCATTCTATGCGCCCTGTTTGCCGCCAGCGCGGCTGTCTTTGCAGGGCAGACGGCCATCGCCGCCGGCGAGGACACCAGCGAACCTCCGAAGAAAACCAAGACGAGCAGCGAATGCACCAACGGCAAGATCTGGGATGCCAAGAAGAATGCCTGCGTCAACGCCAAGAAGAGCGATCTTAGCGACGACATCCTTTTCGAGGCCGCCCGCGAGCTTGCTTACGCCGGCCAGTACGAGAACTCCATCAAGGTCCTCGGCGCCGTCAGGGATCAGAAGAGCGCCCGCGTGCTGAACTATCTCGGTTATGCCAACCGCAAGGCCGGCCGCATGGAACTCGGCATGCAATATTACAAGCGCGCGCTTCAGGCCGACGAGAATTACATCCTCGCCCGCTCCTATATGGGCCAGGCCCTGATCGAACAGGGTCAGGTGGAGGATGCCCGCGTGCAACTGGTCGAGATCCGCGACCGCGGCGGCGAAGGCACATGGGCTTATCGCTCGCTGCAGCAGTCGCTGGGCGGCGTCAGACAATACTGATGCCTGCCCTCTGCCTTCCCGAACACGGGAAGGCAGCTGCGGCATCGACCGAGGAAGCCTTCCCTCAGGTGCGCTTCTTCTCGGTCCATTCCGGCGGCAGGCCGAGCGCGCCGCCGACAATGCCCGTGACCCCGGAGCCGCGTCCGAAAACCGCGCAGTCGGGATCGGTCGACTTGCCGGTAACGGCATAGGATACGCTGTTCGAGACGTTCTTCATCGACGGCAGTTCGAAGCCGGACTTCATCGGGTCGTTCGACTTTGCCAGCAACGCACTGAAATCGTCGGAGAAATCGCCGGCCAGTTCGAACGCATCGGCAGCGGTCGACGCCCGCGAACCGTTTGTCAGGATGTTGGCTCCGCGCGCCCATGTCAGTCCGGCGATCTGCTTGCCCTTCGCATCGAAGGCCTCCGCCTCGACAGCGAGACTGCCAAGGCCGATCGGAATGCGCGGAACCGGCACCGGGGCAACCGCCGAGGTGACGGTCGACACGCCGGCCACGACGGCATTCGTCGCTTTGACCTTGCTGACCACGGAACGCACGGCCATATCGGCCGGCTTCGATACCGGTACGACATCGAAATGCGCACTGAGCGCCTCGCACAGCGACCGATCGATGGCCGTCGCCACCAGTTTCTTCTGGGGATCGCCGAGCTTGCCGACATCGGCATTGGAGGCAAAGGTCGTCGGGATCAGATGCACGGTTTTGACCGTCTTGGTCGAAGCGGAATCCACGCGATATTTGGTCTTGGTCACCATCCCGTCGCTGGCGACGAAATCCTTATAGGAAGACAGCGAACCGCTTTCACTGAGAGACGCGCTCTGGCAGCCAACCAGGCCCGCGAGCGATACGGTCAGGCCGGCAACCCGGATGAACGCCGAAGCCGACCGTAAACGCCTCCCGCGGGGGCCGCCCCCGAAAAATCTACTGCCATTTCGTCTCCGGCCGCACGCTTGTTCGTTCATTGACACGTCCCCCGTCATCGACTTGAAGTTGTGCGGATGAGTACCGGCCAGATTCGGGCTGAACTTTGACGCAATGCCGGCTGGACCTTGCAGTTTACGGTAACGACCGCCTGGCGGCACGGATGCGGGCGAGCGAAAGTTTTTGGGATAACGGCGCGCGAAAGAACAGATTTCGCTTTCCGATCCGTGACTTCCCTTGCAGACTAAGGGCCAAATGTTTCATATCATTCGCCGTGGATATTACCTGGCGAATAAAGACACGATCCCACACGTTTCACTTGGAAGAGCAATGCGCCCAGCGGCAGAAACGAAGGACTTCAGACGCGACTTGGTCAGCCTTCTGCCCAAATTGCGCCGCTTCGCGATGACATTGACGCGCAATGCCCATGATGCCGATGATCTTGTCCAGGAAGCATGCGAAAGAGCGATTACGCGCAGTCACCTCTGGAACGGGGAAGGCCGGCTCGAAAGCTGGATCTACGCCATGACGCGCAACCTTTGGATCGACGAGATCCGCAAGCGGAAAGTCCGCACCGGCAGCGGTACGGTCGACGTGTCCGACCAGGATGAACTGAGCGTCGAGGCCTCCGCCGAGAAAGCCGTCTACGCCAACCAGTTGCAGAAGATGATCCTCTCGATGCCCGAAGGCCTGGCAAGCACCTTCCTCCTGGTCAATGTCGAGGGCCATAGCTACCGCGAGACCGCCGACATTCTGGGCATACCTATCGGCACGGTGATGAGCAGGCTGTCGACTGCGCGGTTGAGGCTCGCCGCGATGATTTCCGAAAACACCGAAAGGAGGGCATGACCGTTGCAGCAGACAAAAGGTCACGCACTCGAAGTCCGGTTGTGCGCCTATATCGACGGCGAACTCGGCGAGGCAGAAAAGACTGAACTCGAGACGCTTCTCGCCCGCGACGAGGAAGCCAAGGCGTTGTTTGAAAAACTGAAGGCCGGCAGCGCCTTCGGCAACACGGCATTCGAGGATTTCCTTCACGATCCTGTGCCGCTGGCGCTGGTGCGTCAGATCAAGCAAGGCTCCGGCATCAATCCCAAGGCGGAACGCGTGACGATCGCTGCCGCCAACGTGCGTAGCGTGCCCATCTGGCCGCGGGTGATGGCGGCTTCCGTGGCACTGGTGCTGGTCGGTGGCGCCACCGGCTTTATCATCGGCACGGCCAACAACGTCGGCGAGCCTGCGAAGCTCGCCTCCACCCGCACTTGGCTGGACGACATCGCCGACTACCACCGCATCTATTCCCGCCAGAAGGAACGCCTCGTCGAGGTTCCGGCCTCCGAAGCGCCGAAGATCGAGACCTGGCTCGCCGCCAGCGTCGGCGTTCCGTTCACCATTCCCAACCTCACCGGCAAGGGTCTGAACTTCGAGGGTGCGCGTCTGCTCGTCGCCAACAGCAAACCCGTCGCGCAACTGCTCTATCGCAATGCCGATGGCGACGTGTTTGCCATCTGTTTCCTCAAGGACAGCGACAGCCCGCAGTCCGACAAATTCTCAGAAAGCATCCGCGACAATCTCGGCATGGTTTCCTGGCAGCGTGGCGGCGCGTCTTTCGTCGTCGTCGGCCCGTCGGCCACGGTCGGCCTGCACGATCTGGCCGAAGCGGTGTCGACGACAATCTGAGCCCACGCCCTCCCAACTGGGGCTGAGCCGCGGCCGCCACCAAAAATTCGGGAACGGATCCTTTGCAGCGCTTGTTGCAAGGGCAAGTCTCGCTGCCGCGAAAATCTGACACCTTCACTGCGCGCCAGAGAGCATAACTGAAAAATCCCAACTTCGGTTCAAGCAAAAATTTCTGCAGGGAACCAATCAGTTAGGCCCGTTTCCACGGCATGAAATACATGCGCGGCCGAGGACAAACATCGAGCCCGAATTGCGGCGCCGTACTTCGCGCAAAATTGGTAAAATCCAGCAAGAAAAAACCAAAGGTTGACATCGCAATACTTTATCTCTATCTCCTACAAATCGATATTTGCTTGCTGAACTTTGGTTACCGCGCATTTAGCAACCGCGCCCTGACGAACCTTCCTTTCAAAAATCGCTATCATCATCCGCAGTGCTTACGCGCGGCGGTCACTCAATATGCTATGAAAGGGTTCATCATGACCACTGGCACAGTTAAATGGTTTAATTCCACCAAGGGCTTCGGCTTCATTCAGCCTGACAACGGCGGTCCGGACGCATTTGTCCATATCTCTGCCGTCGAACGTGCTGGCATGCGCGAAATCGTCGAAGGCCAGAAGATCGGCTACGACATGGAGCGCGACGCAAAGTCGGGCAAGATGTCTGCCTGCAACCTTCAGGCGGCTTAAATCGGTATCGGCTCTCCCTTGACCACGGATGTACTGGCACTGTCGAGAGCATGATACCCATCAAGGTCAGGCTATATGCCTGGCCTTTTTTTATCACCGCGCGCCGACTGCACGGTCCCGCAACTGCATTATGCATCGGGAGTGACGTGCGACGCCGTAGACGCGCCCCAAAAGTCGGGGATATCCCATGACAGAGACACACAACAAATCGCGCCAGCGAGCCGAGATTGCCTTTGCCAAGGAACAATCGCAGTTCTTTGCCCGAGACAGCGCCGTCGAAGAGCTCGACTCCATCGTCCAGGCTCGCGAAGAGAAGACACTGCGTCTGCGCGAAGCCCGCTTGGCGAAGGAATTGCAGGATCGCCTGGCGACCGCCGCCGCCCCCGTTTCAAAACGCGTCAGAAAAACCTGACCTTCAGTCAGGGTGACACCTCAACTGGAATAGAGACTTGAGAAACATCAGAAACAGTGAACTCACCGATCGTCGCAGCGCCGCGGCCGATGCAAAGACAGCGCTTCTTCAAGCCTACCGCGCAGCAAAGGAAGCCGCAGAACCGACTCAGCTCGCCCGCCAGGCAGAGCGTCAGGCGGTCGCTGCAGCCCGCGAAGAGCGGCGCATCAATCGCGAACAGGCGAAGAATGAGGAGCGCGAGCGCTTGCAGGCCGAGGCCGCCGAGCGCGAGGCAGCAGCCACCGCTGCCGCAAGAGCCGAGATCGAGGCACGCGAAGCCGCTGACAAGAACCGCATTTCGCGCGTGATCGAGGACGAGGCTGCCCGCAAGGCCGAGCGCGATCGGCGTTACGCCAACCGCAAGGCGCGGCAAGCTTAACGGCAACGCCGCAGCCGCCAAATAGACTTCGGCACCCACGTCATGGCAAGCCGTGACCCAGGATGGCGTCAAGTATCGATCGAAACCGCCGCGCGTCCATTCCGGGCGCGCGGCGTTTTGATGCTCAGCTACGCTTGATTTCCAACACGCGGTTGGCAGCCGATACGATCGCTTCCAGCGAGGCGGCAACAATGTTCGTATTGATGCCGGCGCCGAACAGCTTGCCGCCCGGATGCTCCATCTCGACATAGGCGATGGCGGCTGCGTTCGAGCCGTGCTGCAGCGAATGTTCGGAATAGTCTGCAACCGAGAGATCGACGCCGAGATAGATCGACAGCGCGTTGATGAAGCCGTCGATCGGGCCGGTGCCCTTGCCTTCGATGCGCTTGATCTCGCCGTTGTCGGTGATCTCGGCCGAAACCACGCGCACACCCTTGTGTTCGCCGACCGGATAGGTGTTGTGATCGACGAACTTGATGCGTGCGCCGGGCTGCTGGACATAACGCTCGATGAAACGTTCATGGATGCGCTTGGACGGTAGCTCCTTGCCTTCCTCGTCAGTGATGCGCTGGATGTCCTCGCGGAACTCCACCTGCAGGTTGCGCGGCAGGTTGATGCCGTAGTCTTCCTGCAGGATATAGGCAATGCCGCCCTTACCCGACTGCGAGTTGATGCGGATGATCGCCTCGTAGGAGCGGCCGACGTCACGCGGATCGATCGGCAGATACGGCACTTCCCAGAGCGGCTTGTTGGCGATCTTGATCGCCTTCATGCCCTTGTTGATCGCATCCTGATGCGAGCCGGAGAAGGCCGTGTAGACCAGTTCGCCGACGTAAGGATGGCGCTCGGGGATCACCATCTGGTTGGAGTATTCGTAGACTTCCTTGATCCGTTCGATATCGGAGCAGTCCAGCTGCGGATCGACCCCTTGCGTGAACATGTTCAATGCCAGCGTCACGACGTCGACATTGCCGGTGCGCTCGCCATTGCCGAACAGCGTGCCTTCAACGCGGTCGGCACCGGCCATCAGGCCGAGCTCGGTCGCCGCAATGCCCGTGCCGCGGTCGTTGTGCGGGTGCAGGGAAATTATCAGGCTCTCGCGATTGTCGAGGTTGCGGCACATCCATTCGATCTGGTCGGCATAGATGTTCGGCGTCGCCATCTCGACAGTTGATGGCAGATTGAGGATCAGCTTGTTGTCAGGCGTCGGCTTGACGATCTCGGTGACGGCGTTGCAGATCTCCAGCGCCACTTCCAACTCGGTGCCGGTGAAGCTCTCCGGCGAATATTCGAAGCGAAAACCGCCACCGGCCTTGGCAGCCATGTCGGTGATCATCTTGGCAGCATCGGTCGCGATCTGCTTGATGCCGGCGACATCCTTGGCAAACACCACGCGGCGCTGCAGCTCGCTGGTCGAGTTGTAGAAATGCACGATCGGCTTGTGGGCACCCTGCAGCGCTTCGAAGGTCCGGGTGATCAGCTCCGGCCGGCACTGCACCAGCACCTGCAGCGACACGTCCTTGGCGACATTGCCCTCTTCGATGCACCAGCGGGCAAAGTCGAAATCCGTCTGCGAGGCCGAGGGGAAGCCGATCTCGATTTCCTTGAAGCCCATGTCCAAGAGCAGCTGGAACATGCGCGCCTTGCGGTCATGGCCCATCGGGTCGACGAGCGACTGGTTGCCGTCACGCAGGTCGACCGAACACCAGATCGGCGCCTGGGAGATGGTCTTCGACGGCCAGGTACGTTCGGCAAGCGCGATCTGCGGGTAAGGCTGATACTTCACCGCCGCTTCGGGCATGCCGTTCTTGATGGAATGGGATTTCTGGATCATTGCAGCTTCTCTTCATCGCTGAGCGCTCTGGCCGCTTTGCCTTACCCGATCAAGGATCGGATTGCGATGGCAAATGCCGGACGGACGCGCCTTTGTCCTAAAACTCTATCGGATTCGAGGAGCATTTGCCGGCGTGGCTTTTCGGCCGCCGGGCGCTCCTCAGCGAACCCGGCAACCGCGAGTAAGGCCGAGGAGAAGAAGCGAGGCGAAGGCGCGCAGCGGCGCACGATTGTCATCGTGTGCGGCAGAGATCGTAACGATCCGATATGCGCTGGCCTTGATCATGACAAAGCCTATACACGGCTTGCCGAAACGGAGCAAGGCATCCAGCCGTGGAAACATGACGTAGACCGACGCGTCCCTTCGCATGATGCCCCGTAACGCAAAAGGGCACCGGCGAGACCGCCGATGCCCTTTTTCAAGCCATTCCGCCGTTTCCGGCGAGTATCGGTCTCAGATATCCGAAACCGAGGTGATGATGCGCGAGACGAGACCGTAGGTCTTGGCCTCTTCAGCCGACAGCCAATAGTCGCGTTCCGTGTCCTTGGCGATCTTTTCGACCGTCTGGCCGGTCGCTTCGGAGAAGATCTTGTTCAGGCGCTCGTTCATCTTGATGATTTCGCGTGCCTGGATCTCGATATCGGAAGCCATGCCGCGGGTGCCGCCTGACGGTTGGTGCAGCAGGAAGCGGGTGTTCGGCAGGCAAACGCGACGCTCCTTGGGAACGCCGACATAGATCAGCGCGCCGGCGGAAGCGACCCAGCCGGTGCCGATCGTCCAGACCTTCGGCTTCACGAACTTGATCATGTCGTGAATGCTGTCGCCGGATTCGACGTGGCCGCCCGGCGAGCTGACGAAGAGGCGGATGTCCTCATCGCTGGCGGACGCAAGCGCCACGAGCTGCGAGCACACCTTCTGCGCCAGTTCCTGGGTGATCGTGCCGTAGATGAAAATCGAACGCGACTTGAAAAGGTTCGCCTCCGTTTCCTTGCCCAAGGGCAATTCGGTCTTCTTGTCTTCCTCGTCGTTGTCGTTCATCCGTATTTCTCCGGCGTCTCATGAATTCTTCAGTCAAAGTCAGATAATGCGACTCGGCTGCGAAGACAATGCAACAAACCGAAGGGGCGACAAAGCGGCAATCCGGACTGTGCCTATGGTAAACACTGCCACCGCCAAATGCCGTATGGACAGGGACCCAAAGCCCAATAAGATCGAGCCCGTCAAAAAACTACGAAGACGGGGCTCCCTCCCGGTCCTGTCGATCCATGGGGACAGATATGAACAGACGCATCCTGATTGCGGCGGCCGCGCTGATGGCGTCAGCCGCACCAGCCTTCGCTCACCTCAACCCGGAAGAGCACGGCTCGTTTGCCGCCGGTTTCTCACATCCGCTCTTCGGCCTCGACCATATCCTGGTCATGGTCGCCGTCGGCCTCTGGGCCGCCCAGATTGGCGGCCGGGCGCTGTGGCTTGTGCCGACAGCTTTCGTCGCCATGATGGCGGCCGGCTTCGCGCTGGCAACCGCCGGCATCGATCTTCCCTTCGTCGAGCCAGCGGTCCTCGCCTCGGTGGTCGCGCTGGGGTTGCTGGTGGCCATGGCCGTGCGCCTTGATGCGGCCGCGTCGGCTGCGGTCGTCGGCCTCTTTGCGCTCTTTCACGGCCATGCGCATGGCGGCGAGCTCGGCAGTGCCGGCGCCCTTCCCTTCGCCATCGGTTTCATGCTCGCCACAGCCGTGCTTCATGCGGCCGGCATCGGCCTTGGCGTAGTGCTTGGGCGCCTATCACGCGGGGGCACGCTGGCGCGCATTCTCGGCGGCGTCACGGCGCTTGCCGGCACGGCCTTGATCTTCGGCTGACGAAACGAACGGGGGAATGGCGGGTCATGCCCGCCATTTTTTATCCGCGCCCGCGATAGGTCGGAACGCCCTGGTCAGGGAGCCAAAGTCCTTCCGGCGGCTTGCCGGTCTGCCAGAAGACGTCGATGGGAATGCCGCCGCGCGGATACCAGTATGCGCCGATGCGCAGCCAGCGCGGTGACAGCAGGCTCACCAGCCGCTTGGCGATATCGATGGTGCAGTCCTCGTGGAAGGCGCCGTGATTGCGGAAGGAATGCAGGAACAGCTTCAGCGACTTCGATTCCACCAGCCATTCGTCCGGCACATAGTCGATAACGATATGGGCAAAGTCCGGCTGGCCGGTCATCGGGCAAAGCGAGGTGAATTCAGGCGCGGTGAACCGCACCAGGAAGTCCGCGCCCTGGTTACCGCTCGGCACGCGCTCGAGCACCGCTTCGTCGGGGTTCTGTGGCAGATCGACCTTTGCGCCAAGTTGCGAAAGGCCGGATACGTCAGTCTTGCTCATTTGCGTGATGCTCCACTCACTTTGACGCGCACGCCGTGCGCCGTTTCACCTTCCGGCTCAACATGGATTGCGATCTTGGCGCCGGGATGAACGACACGGATCGCGTCCTCGATGCGGTCGCAGATATCATGCGCCTCGCCGACCGGCATCTTTTCCGGCACGACCATGTGGAAATCCACAAAAATCGCCGGGCCGGCCTGACGGGTCTTGAGATCATGCACACCCAGCGAACCCTTGGCGTTGGCGGCGATCGCCTGCTTGATCGCCTCCTCCTCGTCCGCTGGCACCGCCCGGTCCATCAACCCGTCGATCGACCGCGAGATCACCATCCAGCCCTGGAACAGAATGTTGCAGGCGACGATGACGGCGAGCAAGGGATCGAGGATCGCGTAGCCGGTGGCGATGGCAAGAACAAGGCCGATCAGGACGCCGATCGAAGTGACGACATCCGACAGAATGTGATGGCCGTCGGCGCTGAGCGCCGGGGAGCGATGCTTCCGGCCGGCGCTGATCAGCACATAGGCCCAGATGGCGTTGACGATGCCGGCGACAAAGTTGATCGCAAGACCCAGCGCCGGAGCTTCCAGCACCACCGGCGCCATCATCGCCGGCACCGCTTCCCAGACGATCAGCAGAGCGGCAACGACGATCAGCACACCCTCGATAACCGCGGAAAAATACTCCGCCTTGTGGTGCCCGAAGGGATGGCCGGCATCGGCGGGCTTCGCGGCATAGCCGATCATCAGATAGGCGATCACCGCCGCAATCACATTGACGGTGGACTCGAGGCCATCGGACAGAAGCGCCACGGAGCCGGTAAGCCACCAGGCAAGCAGCTTCAGCCCCAGCACGACCAGAGAAAGCGGAATGCCCCAGAAGGCAAGCCGCAGGACGGTTCGGTTATCGGACCCAGACATCTTCTTCATTCCTCATGCAGATGCAAACGAGTTGCAAACGCAAGCCCATTCAAACGCAAAACCGCCCGCGCGAATTTCGCGCAGGCGGTTATTGGCAAACATATGTGCCATTGATGGCGGCTTGTCAAAGGGTTGATCGGCTCCTGCCCGCTTTCTAAGGATCCATGACTGTGGTCCGCAGCAACTCGGGTTCGTCGGCCGCGCTTTCGATCCCGTCGGCGCGCTTGCCGAGGTACAGAAAGACGACCACCGCCGTTGCCGTAGTGATGGCTGTCAAAAGCCAGAGCAGCGTGCCGAACGCATCACTATAGGCCTGAAGTATCGCGGCGCGCTCAATCGACGGCACGATGCTGCCGGCCCCAGCCACGTTGCCGGTTACAAGCCTCTGGGCAATTCCGGCTGCATACCCGCCCGCCGCTGGCCCCAGATTCATCTGCGTGAAGGCAGAGAGGAGCGCCGTCACCACCGCAAGCGCGACCCCTTCGCCGGCAACACGGGTGGTGCTGAAGATACCTGTTGCCATTCCCGCGCGCTCCTTCGGCACAACACTGACCGCAAGACCATCCATCAATCCCCAGGGCAGGCTGATGCCGATGCCGACGATGAGCAGCGGTGCGACCAGCAGCTCCGGCTGGGAGCCCAGAGGAAACTGGCTCAACCAGGCGAGCCCGGCGGCCGACACGAGCAATCCAGTTCCGCAGATGACCGCCGGCGCGAACCAGCGCGTCAACAGACCGGCCGCAATCGGCAGGACTAGAAGCGGAGCCGAGAGCGCAATCATCATCCGCCCCCCGGCAATCTCGCTCATCCCTTCGATACCGATGAAACGCACCGGCAGGAGAATGAGCAGCACGACGAACCCGTAGGCAGGCGCCGCGGCGAGCAGTTGCACGCCGATGAACCGCGGATATCTGAACAGCGACAGATCCAGCATCGGCCGCGCCACCGAGCGCTCGATCCGGTAGAAGGCAAAGAAGAAGGCGGCAGCGGCAGCCAGCACCGCAAGAACGAAAGGATCACCCCAACCCGCCTCAGGCATCTGCAGGATACCGAATGTCAGGAATGCCAGCGCAAGCGTGAACGTCGCCGCGCCGTTCCAGTCGAGACCCCCGGCATTCGGATCGCGCGTTTCCCGCAGGAAAACGGCGCCGAGCACAAAGGCAAAGGCCGCGAGCGCAACGACGAGCAGAAAGATCGCCGACCAGCCAAGCGCCTCGACCACGAGGCCTGAGGCAATGGGGCCGAACGCCAGGCCAACGCCAAAGCTCGCCCCGACGATACTGAACGCCCGCAGCCGTTCGCCCTCTTCAAACTCCTGCGCCAGCGATGCCATGCCGCCCGAAAACGCTGCAGCCGCTCCGACACCTTGCAGACCTCTGAGAATGTCGAACCAGACGATGTCGCCGGCAAAGGCAAGGCCGAACGAAAACAGGCCAAAGGCCGCAAGCCCGCCAAGGAACATGCGCTTACGGCCGTAGGCGTCGGCAAGTGCGCCAGCCGCCATCAGGGTGCTGCCGAACGTCAGCATGAAGGCGTTGGTGACCCAGTTGAGCGCCAGCGGGCTTCCACCCAGTGTCCGGGTGATGGAGGGCAGTGCCACTGCCGGTCCGGTGAAAGTCAGAGGCATCGCCGCGGCTGCGCAGCAAACGGCGACAAGAACGCACAACCTTCCGGCGTTGCTCCTACTCCTGATCTTTTCTCTCATGTTTTGTGGTTCCGCTGTGTTCGAGCAAATGAAAACCCGCCGGGCGCACGCAAGATGGCCGGCCGAATGATCCGTGTCAGTGGGTATCGATTGACTTAAGCAGGATAGATTGGACACAATGGGCGAGAAATACGGCTCATCGTCCTAGCATGACGGAATAAAACGCTCGAATAGGAGAGAACATGGATCGCTTGAGTGGGCTGACTGCCTTTGTGCGAACCGCTGATCTCGGCAGTTTCGTCGCTGCCGGGAGAGTACTTGGCCTATCCGCTTCGGCCGTCGGCAAGGCGGTGAGCAATCTCGAGAAGCAGCTTGGGGTCCGTCTTTTTCAACGCTCGACGCGCAGCATCCGGCTGACGGAGGAAGGGCGGCTGTTTCACGAGCGCTGCCGCCGTGTGCTCGATGATCTGGACGATGCCGAGGCATCGCTCGCCCAGGCCGTCGCGGCTCCGCGCGGGCGCCTGCGCGTCAGCGTCCCGATCGTCAGCTATCACCTGCTGTTGCCGGTGCTTCCGGACTTCGCCGAACGCTACCCCGAGGTGGAACTCGACCTCGATTTCAATGATCGCATCGTCGACCTGATCGACGAGGAGGTCGATGTCGCCATTCGCAGCGGGGACCTGCCGGATTCCCGTCTGATGTCGCGGGCCCTCAGGCCGTTTCGGCTTCTGCTTTGCGCCGCTCCGTCCTACCTGGCAGCTCACGGCACTCCCGAGTGCCCACGGGATCTCGATGGTCACCGTGCAATACGGTTCCGGTTTCCCAACAGCCGCAAACTTCAGGATTGGCCGATTGTCCTATCGGGCCCAGGCACCATGCCGCCGATGTGCACGGTTCTGACCTGCAACAATATGGAGGCATTGCGTGGCGCCGTGATCAGCGGTCTCGGCATTGGCTGCATGCCGGACTTTCTGGCGCGCGGGCCGCTTGCCGATGGTACGCTTCGAACGGTGCTCGACGCCCATCTTGACGCACCGGGCCAGTTTCATCTTCTCTGGCCATCGAACCGGCATCTCTCGCCGAAGGTCCGGGTGTTCGTCGATTTTCTGAGCGAGCGACTGTTTGCCGATCGCTGCGAAATTCCTGGTGCGCCAAGCAGCCGATGACGCCGACAAACTGGGCAACGAAAAGCGCCGCCCCCTGTTACGGAGGCGGCGCCTGACTGTGTGCAAATGGTTTCTTTAAGCGGCCTTGACCTTTGCCCGCTTGGCCAAATGCGCCACCACGTTTTCGATCATGCGCATGCCGGCATCGCCGCCAAGTGTCATGATCGATTCCGGGTGGAACTGCACGGCTGCCACCGGCTCCTTGGTATGCTCGATGCCCATGATCGTGCCGTCTTCACTTTCGGCGGTGATCATGAAATCGCGCGGCAGACTGGACGGGTCGGCAAAGATCGAGTGATAGCGACCGACGGTCACCTCCTTGCCGAGGCCGGAGAAGACGATACCGGGTTCCAGCACGCGGATGCGCGACGGCTTGCCATGCATCGGGACCGCCAGTTGCCTGAGGTCGCCGCCATAGGCTTCGGCAAGTGCCTGCAGGCCTAGGCAGACGCCGAAGATCGGCAGATCGCGGGCGCGCGCCTTCTTGATCGTTGCCTTGCAGTCGAAATCCTTCGGATTACCCGGTCCCGGTGAAAGCACGACCAGATCCGGCTTCACCCGGTCGAAGATCTCCTCGGCCACCGGCGTGCGCACCGTCGTCACTGTCGCTCCCGTCTGGCGGAAGTAGTTCGCCAGCGTGTGCACGAAGCTGTCCTCGTGGTCGACGAGCAGGATACTGATGCCCGCGCCGACGGCCGCGACGTCGCGGCCGGCCTTGCCGGCGTTGGCGGATTTCGCGTCACGAATGGCTGCGATCATGGCAGAGGCCTTCAGTTCGGTTTCGGCTTCTTCTTCTTCCGGGTTTGAATCGTAGAGCAGCGTCGCACCCGCCCTCACCTCGGCGATGCCGTCCTTGATGCGGATGGTGCGGAGCGTCAGGCCAGTGTTCATGTCGCCGTTGAAGCCGACCATGCCGATGGCGCCACCATACCATGCGCGCGGGCTCTTCTCGTGGCTTTCGATGAAGCGCATCGCCCAGAGTTTCGGCGCGCCGGTGACCGTTACGGCCCAGGCGTGGCTGAGGAAGCCGTCGAAGGCATCCATGTCGTCGCGCAGGCGCCCCTCGATGTGGTCGACCGTGTGGATCAGGCGCGAATACATCTCGATCTGGCGGCGACCGATGACCTTGACCGAACCGGGCTCGCAGACGCGGCTCTTGTCGTTGCGGTCGACGTCCGAGCACATGGTCAACTCGGATTCGTCCTTCTTGGAATTCAGGAGTTTGAGGATCTGCTCGCTGTCGGCGATCGGATCGTCTCCACGCTTGATCGTGCCCGAAATCGGGCAGGTCTCGATGCGGCGGCCGGACACGCGCACGAACATTTCCGGCGAAGCGCCAACCAGGTATTCCTGGTTTCCGAGATTGATGAAGAAGGAATAGGGCGACGGGTTGATCGCCTTCAACCGGTTGGAGATCTCCGACGGCTTGCTGTCGCAGCGCTCGAAGAACTTCTGGCCGGGAACAACTTCGAAGAGATCGCCGCGGCGAAAACTCTCCTTCGCCTTGACGACGAGTTCGGCATATTCGCCGGGACGGTGGTCGCCATGCGGCGGAATGATGTCGACGGTCTGGAAGGGTTCGCTGGCGATCTCCTCCGTCTTGCCCTCGGTCGAAGCACCGTCCTTGGCGAAGTCATAGCGGTCGATCCAGGCCTTGGCGGCATAGTGGTCGACAACCAGGATCTCGTCCGGCAGGAACAGAACCATGTCGCGCTGGTCGTCCGGGCGCTTCAGCTTCAGGTCGATGGCATCGAACTGGAAGGCGAGATCGTAACCGAAGGCGCCGTAAAGGCCGAGGCTCGCATCCTCCGCCGAATGAAAGAGGTTGGTGACGGCCCGAAGCACGGTGAAGACCGTCGGCATCTTCGAACGCTCTTCCTCGGTGAAGACGCGGTCGGGCGCGTTGATCGTCAGGTCGAGACGGGTCGTCGTCGAGCTGACGAGCGTGATGTCGGCGACGGATTTCAGATGTTCAGAGATGATCGACAGCAGCACTTCGCCGCGGCCGTTATAGGCTTCGATCCAGAGCGAGCGACCGAAAGAGGAAATGCCGAGCGGCGGGTCGACGACGGCGGTGTCCCAACGGGTGTAGCGGCCCGGATATTCGTAGTTGGACGAGAACACCGCGCCGCGGCGTTCGTCCAGCCTGTCGACATAGCTTGAAATCGAATCCGCATAGGAGGCTTCGCGCCGCCTGCGGGTAACGACGATCCCGCCCCTGGTGGTATAGCTTTCCGCGCCGTCTTCGAGAATTGCCGTTGCCATTCGTCTCGCTCCGTAAAAGCCCGGTTTTTCCACGCGGCCAGAATACAAAAAAGCCGCCTCGAAATCTCCGGGCGGCTCCATGTCTCAATCACGCATGACTGGTCAAGGCCGCCTCAGCGAGCCCACCACCAGATCGAAATGTTGCGTGCATCTGTCATGGGCGAAAGTGTTAGCGCGGGTTGCGGCCTTGCGCAAGCGGGAAAAAGCGATGCCTCAAGGGCAAAAGAAAAGGCGGCCACAAGGACCGCCTTTCCGACTGGAGCTTGTCTGCGATCGATCAGAACTTGGCCTTCGCCGTGACGAGGAAGGTGCGGCCGCGACCGGTGTCGATCGTGCTGCCCGCAATGGTGCTCGACGACGGGGTGTAGGTCTTGTCGAACAGGTTCGTCACTGTCGCCGTCACTTCGAAGCCGTTTTCGAACTTGTAGTTCGCGAACATATCGACCAGGCCGTAACCCGGAACGGTGGGCGGGGTGCGGTTGATCGCGCCGACGTCGGCACTCGATACGGCGTAGAAGCGCGTTCCGACGGTCAGGCGCTGGTCTTCGAGGAAGCGCGCACCGAGCGTGGCGCTGACGATGTTGTCCGGCAGATAACTCTGCACGCCGAAACCGTTGACCTGCGACGGCAGCTTGCTGTCGGTATACGTATAGGCGAGGTCGCCGAACACGAAGCCTGCATCATAGGCCGCCTGCAGCTCGAAGCCCTGAACCGTCGAGGTGCCCGGATTATTGGCGAAGAAGATCTGACGGCCGCCATTGAGCAGGACTGCGGTGATGTAGTTGTCGATCCTGTTATGGAAGTAGTTGGCCTTCACACGCAGGCTATCGCCGGAATCGAGCAGACCGTCGAAGGAAAAGTTGGCACCGACTTCCCAGCCCTTGGAGATTTCAGGCTCCAGGAACGGATTGGGGAAGAAGGACTGGCCGCTCGAACCCGGATGCGTGCCACCGGCAAAGGTTTCGTTGACGGTCGGCGAGCGCGAGGTCTCGGCATAGGTCACATAGGGCTGGAACCAGTCCGTCGGGTTGAGCGCAAGCGTGATGCTCGGGTTGAGGCGTCCGTCGGACTTGTCAACCGTGTAGGGACCTGCGGGAAGGCCGATCGGGTTGCCGGCAACAACGGCGCCCGAGCCGTCGAGGCTGAAGTGGTCGTAACGCAGCCCGGCGGTCAGGTCGGCGATGCCGTAGGTGAAGGTCGTCGTGCTGAAGACACCGGTCGTGGCATTGGTGCCACTGCCATTGACACCAGCGCCCGGCCGCGCCGTGCTGTTGATGACGTCGTAGTCGTCGCGGAAATACTCGACGCCGTAATTGGCCTTGACCGCAACTTCACCGAGGTCGAACAGCGATGTGTTGGAGATGTCGAAGCCCTTGCCGGTGTCGGTGATCTGACGGCCTGCAGCCGTCCCACCACCTCTGATGTCGGCGTCGTACTTCATCTTCAGCCGGTTCCAGTAGGCGTTGGCGCGGAAATCGATGAGCTCGTTATCCGGTGTATAGGAGTAGCTTGCAGCCAGCGTCTGGTTCTTCACGTTCTGGAAGTAGGAGTTGGCGAAGAAGTCGTTGTCATAGGTGATGCCACTGAACTTGAAAGTATGCTCCTCGTCCGGCGTCACCTCGAACTTCAACATGCCCGACAGCAGGTCTTCCTCGGTGAAGGGAACCTGACGGCTATCACCGTTGTCATAGTTGCCGGGGTCCGCCTTGCTGATACCACCCAGGACCGAGAACACGTCGTTGAAACGGTAGGCGCCGATCAGCGATTCCGACCAGCCGGCATCGTTGGTGCCGTAGGTCGCGGAGGCAATGCCACCATAGTTCTTGCCGTCCTGGATCAGGTCTTCGATGTCATAGGTTTTGAAGTTGACCGAACCGGCGAGCGCGCCACCGCCGACGCCGTTGACGGCGCCGCGGGTGATGTCGATCTCGGACAGGAACGCCGGGTCGAAATAGGCAAGGCCCTGCGCTTCGTGACCGGTGAAGCGGAAGTTCTGACGCACGCCGTCGATCATCATGTTGACACGGCCGGAACCTTCGAAGCCACGAATGTTGACGGCCACGCCTGGATTCTGCGGATTGTTCGCCGTCGATGTGCCGGGAACGCCACGCAGCAGGTCATCGGTTTCAAGCCCGGACTGGAGATCGATCTGGTCGGTCGTCACCACGCTGACCGGGCCGGCCTTCGCATAGGGATCGCTGGTGCGCGCGCCCTTGACGACGATCGGCGAAAGGAAGGTCTCCCCCTTCTTGGTAGCCTCGGCCTTCTGTTCGTTTGCCTTCGGCTCGTTCGTCGCGGTCTGCGCGAAGGCACCAGTGGCAGCGGAAAGAGCAAGTGTAGTCGTGCAAGCCAGAAGAGCCAGGCGACGGTGCCGGTTGAGCATGGACCAATCCTTTGAATTCATGGGCCGGGCTTGCTGTTGAGCGGCGAACTCAAGGGGCTGGCTGGGCGTGGGTTCGAATGCGTTGCGACATTGCGTCGCCTCATTTATGCCGCATAAAAAACATGAGTATTATTGTCAACATAGAAACGCCTCCCCAACAATTTATGGGATCGTCCCAATTCGGAGCGTTGCCGAACTGCAACGCTCTTTACCGCCAGCCCGATGAAACCAGATGGCCTCCCATGCGTTCCTCCCCGTCGGGGCCTGCCCTCGCGGACATGTGAAAGGAAACGCATGCGTTGCCATATCCCCCTGATTTTCCTGTCGACATTGCTCCTCACAGGCGCGAGCCTTCCCAAAACCGGCCCCCTTCCCTCCAACAAACCACCTGCCGACGCACAGGCCGAGGCGCCGATACCCTCTCCGGAAAAGAAGCCGGAAACG
This sequence comes from Ensifer sp. 4252, assembly GCF_050434565.1. NCBI lineage: Bacteria > Pseudomonadati > Pseudomonadota > Alphaproteobacteria > Hyphomicrobiales > Rhizobiaceae > Ensifer > Ensifer sp. 4252. The sequence goes on along the minus strand of NZ_JBNDIU010000016.1, from coordinate 74,377 downwards.
CCGGTGAAGGAAGGTGAGGAAAACAAGGACCAGCAGCCTCCCGGCGGTGAACAGGGCAGCCAAGCGCCGACGCCTGAGCCGAAACCGGTGGAAGCCGACGACAAGGGAGCCGACGGAAAGAAGGGCGACGACGCCGGCGAAAAAACGGAAGAGCCCCCCGTCATCTACCCGCCGGTCGAAAACGAGAACCCGGCCGATTACGCCAAGTGCCTTTCGGAGCTGAAAGCATTGGGCGCCGTCTTCACCGAAGCCAAGCGGATCGACGATGGCAAGGGCTGCGGCATCGACAAACCGCTCGACGTGACAAGCGTGTTGCCCAACGTCAAGCTTGCGCCGAAAGGGCTGATGCGCTGCGAGGCGGCACTGGCGCTAGCGCGCTGGACCAAGGATGCCGTGCAGCCGGCGGCCGACGTGGCTTTTGCCAAGGGCACCGTCAAGACGCTGAACCAGGCCTCCACCTACGTCTGCCGCCTGCGCAACAATGGCGCGACGGGCAAGATTTCCGAGCATGCGCACGGCAACGCCGTCGACATCGCCTCGTTCACGCTCAGCGACGGCAAGACCGTCGAGATCCAGCCCCGCGACGAAGACGGTACGATGACGGGCGCCTTCCAGCGGGCAGTCACGGCCTCAGCCTGCCTCTACTTCAAGACCGTGCTCGACCCGGGCAGCGACGCAGCGCACGAGACACACCTGCATCTCGACGTGATCGAGCGCAGGAACGGATATCGCTACTGCCGATAGAGCGTTTCCCGGTTTAGCCAGAGCCGCAGAAACGCGCTATCCGTCTGTTTTTTTTCGCATTTCCTGACGGAAAACCGCTTCGCACTTTTCCCGGAAATGCTCTAATCCTCACTATGACCCAAGGCGACGAACTCACCTTCAAAGCGCCCGGCAAGGTCGCCGCCATCCAGCAGTTCGGTAGCAACGACGATGCGTGCCCTGCCCCGCCGGTCAAAGAGCCGCAGAAAGCCCGGCCATTGCCCCGTGTCTGCAAGCGTGGACCTGGCAGAGAATGCGCCGGCAACCGGCTTCAGATACTCCATCCGGTTGCTCTGGATCACGAGGCGGGCCGCGATCCCGGCGCGGCTCAAGCGCACGTGCAACAGCGACCAGGCGGACAGGATCGACAGCGCCGAGGCGCTGCCGCCGAACACCGTTTCACGATGATTGATGTTGGGCGCAAGCGGCGCCGAGAGCCGCACGTGCTCATCCGTCACTTCATCGACAGAAACCTGCATCGCCGCGGAAAGCGGAATATGGGCGTGAAGGTAGGCTTCAAGGTCCAGCGGAGTCATGGGCGGCTCATATCCATCTCGGGCTTAAGACATGTTCGTCAGGTGGTAGTCAGGACATCAGCACAGAGGCGATGACCAGGACAAGCCGCCCCACCTTTCATCGCCTGCCGGAAAGCAATCCCCAGGGCTCGCACGACAGCAAAGATGGTCTGGCCGCCTTGCAGGATCAGGTTCCGTTTCCCAGATAGCAGTCCAGGCAAATCACCGTCCCCCAAGCCCGAGGAAACATCCATGGCGCTCACAATGTACAGGCTCTCCGTCCCCACCTTCGTCCACGGCTTCACTATCCTCGGCAAACTGCTCGACAAGGCCGAGGCCCATGCCGGCGAAACGGGCCTTGCGCTCGACGAGCTGGTCAACGCCCGGCTGGTCGCGGACATGCTTCCGCTCTCGGGCCAGGTGCAGCGCGCCAGCGACACGTCAAAAGGCACCATCGCCCGGCTGACCGCCCTTCAGGTGCCAAGCTTTCCAGACGAAGAAAAAACCTTCGGGGAATTGCGTGAGCGCATCGGCAAGACAGTCGCCTTCTTGGAAACGGTTCGGCCGTCGGATCTCGAGGGCAGCGAGACCCGCGAAGTCACCTTGAACTTCACCAAGCTGAAGATGACGTTGAGCGGCGAGGACTACCTGTTGAAATTCGTGCTGCCGAACTTCTACTTCCATCTGACCACCGCCTACGACATCCTCCGCCATAAGGGCGTTCCGGTCGGCAAGGCGGACTTCATCAGCCTCAGCTGAGGCCTGACGCCTCGAGAAGCGAAACGGGAGCGGAGACGCTTTAAGATCAATCCATAACGCCTCAAATCGATCTCGTTTTGAGGCGTTATGGATAGTCGACAGCTAGAACAGTCCCTCGATATAGCCCTGCTGATTGAGGTAGATCTTCTCCGATGACGGCACCTTCGGCAGGCCCGGCATGGTCATGATCTCGCCGGTGATGACGACGATGAAGCCGGCGCCGGCGGCAAGCCGCACTTCGCGAATCGGCACCGTGTGGCCGGTCGGCGCGCCACGCAGGTTCGGGTCAGTCGAAAACGAATACTGCGTCTTGGCCATACAGATCGGCAGGTGGCCGTAGCCCTGATCCTCCCACGTGCGCAATTGATCACGCACCGACTTGTCGGCGATCACTTCGCTGGCGTGGTAGATGTCCTTGGCGATCGTCTCGATCTTGTGGAACAACGACATCTCGTCGGGATAGAGCGGTGAAAACTGCGAGTGACCGCCCTCGGCAAGCGCCGCGACCTTTCGCGCCAGCTCCTCGATGCCTACAGAACCTTCGGCCCAGTGGCGGCACAGCACCGCCTCGGCACCGAGCGTTGCGACATAGTCCTTGATCGCCTGCACCTCGGCCTCGGTATCGGAGGTGAAGTGATTGATCGCGACGATTGCAGGCACGCCGAACTTCTTGACGTTCTGGACATGACGGCCGAGGTTGGCGCAACCCTTGCGCAGCGCCTCGAGGTTCTCCTTGCCGAGGTCGTCCTTCTTGACCCCGCCATTCATCTTGATAGCGCGCACGGTGGCAACGACGACGGCGGCATCGGGTTTGAGCCCGGCCTTGCGGCATTTGATGTCGAAGAATTTTTCCGCCCCGAGATCGGCGCCGAAGCCGGCTTCGGTTACTACGTAATCTGCAAGTTTCAGCGCCGTGGTCGTCGCAATCACCGAGTTGCAGCCATGGGCAATGTTGGCGAACGGGCCGCCGTGCACCAAGGCGGGATTGTTTTCCAGCGTCTGCACTAGGTTCGGCTGCATCGCATCCTTCAACAGCACAGTCATTGCCCCGTCCGCCTTGATGTCGCGGGCAAGGACCGGGCTCTTGTCCCGCCGGTAGCCGATGATGATGTTGCCGAGGCGCTTTTCCAGGTCCTTCAGATCCATCGAAAGGCAAAGGATCGCCATGACTTCAGAAGCAACGGTGATGTCGAAACCAGTCTCGCGCGGATAACCGTTGGCAACGCCGCCGAGCGAGCCGACGATGTTGCGCAGCGCCCGATCGTTCATGTCCATCACCCGTCGCCAGGAAATGCGCCGGATGTCGATGTTCTGCTCGTTGCCCCAATAGATATGGTTGTCGAGCAGCGCCGCAAGCAAGTTGTGGGCGGATGTGATCGCGTGGAAGTCGCCGGTGAAATGAAGGTTCATGTCCTCCATCGGCACCACCTGGGCGTATCCGCCGCCGGCCGCACCGCCCTTGACGCCGAAACAGGGGCCGAGCGACGCCTCGCGGATGCAGACGATCGCCTTCTTGCCGATACGGTTGAGGCCGTCGCCGAGACCGACCGTCGTCGTCGTCTTGCCCTCGCCGGCGGGCGTCGGGTTGATCGCCGTCACCAGGATCAGATGGCCGTTCTTGCGGTCCTTTTGAGCAGCGATGAATTCCGCGCCGATCTTGGCCTTGTCATGGCCGTAGGGCAGCAGATGCTCCGGCGGAATGCCGAGCTTCGCACCGATCTCCAGGATCGGCTTCTTCTTCGCGGCACGCGCGATTTCGATATCGGACTTGACCTCCGCCATGGGCTTTCCCCTCCCCCAAGCTGCATTTCTGTGCCTCACCCCTTTAGGGATGAGGCGTTTCGTTCAGCTTCGCCGGAAGGCACAACTCCGGCTGGAGCTGCCGCCCATCAGGCGCTGATCTTTATCGCGCCAGAATGTCGCGCATCTCGACGATGTTGGAGCGCACCCGCAGGATATAGAAGCCCATGGTCGCCAGATGCGTCGGCATGATCCAGCCGGCCTCTTCGCCGTTGGAGATGATCAGCGGCTGGATGCGAAGTGCCGAGCGCAGCTGCTTGATCGTTTCCGTCCAGATCGGCGTCAGGCCACGCTGGGCGACGACGTTCTCGAAGTCGGCACCGGCAGCCGAAAGGATGCCGTAATAACCGTAGAGCTGGCCATAGGCGAACCAGAAACGGTCGTCGGCACGCGTGTCGAACCAGCCGCCATTATGGTTTTCCGAGCGCTCCCGAATGATCGCCGAGGTGTTGCCGAGATCGTTGGCGATGCGGTCAAGGAATTCGACCAGATTGTCGGCACGGCCGTCAAAGACGGCGTCGCACTTGGCAAGCGTGGTGTTGAAGGTGCGCATGTCCCTCATGGCGGCGCGATAGAAGCTCGGCGTCGGGGTCTTCGGGCCAAACGGATTGAGGCCGAAGTACCAGGTCTCTTCATCGAACTGGATGTTGCCGCGCGCCCGCTGCAGATCGCTGTTGATGCCGGACGTGCCGCGAACGCGACCGAGCGAATCGACCAGCTCAACCGAGGTGCGGCGGACCGCCTGGTTGATGCCGCGCTGGAACGATGCCTTGTTGTCGAGCCAGGGCGTATCGTCCCAATCGAGACCGAAGAAGCCGACCTTGTAGAGCAGCATCGACGAAATCCAGGCATTCTCATTGACGTTGAAATCGATGAGGTCGGCCGCGACATCGACAATCGCCGAGGTCTGGCATTGGGTCCCGGCGGGCAGCTGCACGGCGGCGAGCGCCTCGGGCGTGACTTCAGCCGGCGGCGTTACTGCCGCCGCCTGGTTGGTTGCGGCCGCACCGGTCGTCGACTGTCCCGTCGTTGCTCCCGGCCCGCTCACCGGAGAGCCGGCAGGCACCTTGCGCTCGGCAAGCTTGTAGCGCTCGACATAATCAGGGTTGAAATTGGTCCAGGCCTGGGTCTGCCAAAGGAAATAGCCGTAGAAGAAGATCAGGCCGAGCAGGATGATGCCGATCGGCCCCTTGATGACCCAGCTGCGCTGGCGATACCAGTTTCCAAGCGCAACGAACGGCCACAGCAGCCAGGCAACGGCCAGGCCGATGCCGCGACCGATCGCGGTAAAGACACGCTGGAAAAACGCGACGATCGGATCAAACATGTCCTATTCCTCTCTGAGGCCGTAAAGTTTGCGGCGGAAGGCCGCCTTGTCCTTGAGATATGTGCCGGTCAATGTCGCCACAACATATTCCCTGAACTTTTCGCTGTAACGCTCATAGGCGTCATAAAACCCCTGCTTGTCGAAGACGAAGCGGGAAACGAAATCGCGGGGAACGAGTTGGGCGATCAAGCGGTTGACCAGCCACTGATCGGGATGAGCAGGCGAGGCCCTGACCAGCATGAAGCGGTTTGCCGGCGCGACATCCTGCATCCTGATGCTACCCGTCGTCTGCACGGTGCGCAGCATTTCCTGCAGGAAGGGATAGGCGCCATCGCTTGCGACAAGTGCGGCGTTGCGGTGCATCCAGGTCTGCAGCCAGATCCGGTCGGCACGGGCAAGATCCGTCGTCGGATCGGCGTCGTTGATCAAGCCGCGCACCACCATGTCGGCGCGATGCTGGTAGAGCCCTGAATCTTCGACCCAGGACGCCTGCGGTAGCTGCAGCCGCTTCGTCGAGGCGAGAAAGTCGTATATGCGGGCGTGATCGTCGATTGCGATATAACTTACCTGCCAGGGCCGCGACCGGCGAAAGCCGGGGACCGACGGGTCGCAGATGACAGTCGTCGTCTTCTCTTCGAGGAAGACATAGACACCGCCGAAATGATTGGCCCAGAAGGCATCGTGGCGAAAAACCAGCTGATCCGGCACCAGCGCGTTCTGGCGGATGTCGCCCGTCACCTTCGCCAGTTCTACCATGCGGCTCAGCATGTCGTCGTCGGTCCAGGCCGTCGGCACTTTCTTCAGCCGGTCGACGAGGCCCCTGAGTTCGGCCGCCTTGCCCAGCATGTCTTCGGCCGACAGCACCCGGAAGCGCACCTCGTTGATCGACAGCAGATCGTCGATGTCGTCGACGATGGAAACCGAATCCTCGATCTCGCCGTAGAGCGCATCCTTGATCGTCACCGCGTTGATCGCGCGACTGTTGGCGTTGAAGAATTCGTGCATCAACGCCGCCGTATTGGAGAAGCTCGTATGCACCACCGGCAGTTCCGCCTGATCCGGCGTCATGATGATGAAGCGGCGGTTCACCCGGTTGGGGTCGAGATAATCGCGGTCGCCTAGCTCGTCGGCAATCTCCGGCGAGAACCCCGTCATGTCGATGCTGAAGCGCGTCAGCGCTGTCGGACGCAGGCCGAAGCCCTCGAGCGCCTTGTTGTAGCGCGCGATCAGATGCGGTTCGGCGATATCGAGCAGGCGTCCGTAGATAAGCTCGGCTTCGAGAAGGCGTTTCATGCCCGCACCTCTCCCGTGGCGATATCGCAAAGTTGCTCAGCGTTATCGAGCTTGTGTGGGCCGGACAGGCGTACCCTCTCCCCGCTCGCGGGGAGAGGGTTAGGGTGAGGGGCAAATCGCCATCGCTCAATCATGGCTTCCGCCTGCTGGAATGAACGTCAAATCCAATGTCCTCACTGCACCCGTCAACCGCTTCTCCAGAACTGCGACAACCGTTTCCAGGACCGCGTCGCGCTCCTTGAATATTTGCGTATTCCAGAAGCGAACGACGCTCCATCCGTTGGCGACCATGTACATATCGCGAATTGAATCGCCACTCCTATTCGCGTGCTGACTTCCATCGACTTCTACGACGAGATGATGATCCCGACAGGCAAAATCAGCAAAGTAGCGGCCTATCGGAAACTGCCGCACGAACTTGTAGCCGTTCAGCCGCCGGCCCCTGAGTTCCGCCCATAGTATGGCTTCTGCGTCGTTGTCCGCACGTCGCAGAAGACGGGCTCGTTCGGTGGTTTTTTCGTTTGTTCCTCTCATACCGGCCCCTCACCCTAACCCTCTCCCCGCACGCGGGGAGAGGGAACAGCGTCGCGCGCTGCGGTCGACCAAAGTGCGAAAAGCAAACTAAGTACATCATGCCATGCCACAGACATCAGCCCTGCCACCGACCGTCGCGTTTCATCGCCTCGATCTCGCGGATCGCCTTTTCGCGCTGGCGCTCGCGGCGGATGATGTCGGTGACGGCGGCATCGTCCGATTTGTCGGTGTAGCGGAATTCGCTGTCGGCGTAGCGGTTGATTTCCTGCAGCACCATCTCGATGGTGATCGGGCCGCGAAGCGCCTCGATCATCGCCTTCTTCTCGTCGTAACCCTTGTGCATGAACGATCCGGCATCTTTGAACCAGTCGTCGGGCAATTCGACGTCCATCGCCCTGAGCTTGACCGCATCGGTGATGTTCTTGATCGCCCGGCCGGTAAAACGGGGCTCTGCTTCCTTGATCATGTGCAGATATGCGCCGACATCGGCGAGCGTGGCGAGCGCCCCCTTCTCTTTCTGGTACCGTTCCCAGACGGAAACGAGGCCCTCCTCCTGCGGTCGCGAATGCGCCTCGTAGGATTGCGACACGGCGCGCTTGATCTCCTGGCCCTCGAACAGCGCATGCTCGCCGAGCGGGATCTTGTGGTTCTTGCCGACCAGCAACGCGAAGATGTCGATATAGTCGTCTTCCGTCTGCGGCCCGTCGACCAGCCAGCGGGCGCCGGCGCGCTGGCGCAGCGCGTCATCGACATTCTCAGGATAGTTGGAGAACATGCCGAAGGTGCAATTGCCGCGCACCACGGTCGAGGCGCCGGCAAAGCTCTCCATCAGCACCGCCGTCACCTCGTGCTGGCCGGCCGATGCCCGGTCGTCGGAGCGCTTGGCCGCGACCTGGTCGACGTCGTCGATGGTACCGAAGCCGATGGCGCGCGGATTGATGACGTTGTTGACGAACTCCTTGCAGTTCTGGCCTGATTTGCCCTGATAGGAGGAAATCTGGTCGACGCCGAAGTTTTCGTAGTGGAAGGCGTAGCCGGCGATCTCGCAATATTCGTTGAGCATGCCGGCGAGCATCTGGATCAGGATCGTCTTGCCGGTGCCCGGCATGCCGTCGCCGATGAAGGTAAAGAGGAAGCCGCCGAGCTCGACGAAGGGGTTCATCTGCCGGTCGAAGTCATAGGCCATCAGCATCTTGGCAAGCTTCAGCGCCTGGTACTTGGCGATATGGTTGCCGATGATCTCTTCCGGCTTCTTGAAGGTCATCACCAGCGGCTTGCGCTTCTGTCCGGGCGCAACGTCGAAGCCGTTCAGGGTGAAGTCGTCCTGGTCGAGACGAATATGCACGTTCTCGAAGCTCTGCAGCCCGGTAAAGCGGCCCTTGCGCGCAATCAGCCCTTCGATCGCGACGCGCGAAAAGGCACGGGCACGCACCGTCAGCGCCAGATCGTCGGCCGCACCTGTGATGCTGCGGTCGAGAGCTGCGATCAGCCCCTTCAGGGCATCCTGCGGCGTGTCGAACAGGAAGTCCGGCTCGACGGCATCGTCCACCGGCTCGCCCTCGCCCGACAGCGTCGCGCCGAGATAGGCGGCAAGCGTAAAGGCGGAGATGTAGGCAGAGGCGTTGAGCAGCGCCTTGAACTGGTTGGCGTCCTCGCCGGCAAGCGGCGCGGTCGTATTGCGGGCCTGCAACTGCTCGAGGTTCGTCTGGCGTGCAAAAACGTCGGCGACAGCCAGTGCCACCTGGATGCCGCGACGGGTCCTGTAGAGAACCGCATGCTGCGCCGGCGACAGCATCGGGTCACCCTGCCGCACTGCCTGGACGGTGCGCGCGAGCTCGACCTCGCGGGTGCGGCGCTGGCCGCCGGTCGAAACCGTCGAGACGAACCGCCGCCCGGTGCCGGCAAGCGGCGCGCCGGCCGAGGCCTCGTCGCGTTCGAGGATTACCAGCTTGGTCACCAGCCCCTGCGCGATTGCCTGGTGCTTGGCGATCTCGTCCTCGTGCAGCGTCGTCAGCCCGGTATTGAGTGTCATGCTTAAACCTCGCTCACGACCTGGTTTCCGGAGATGACATGCACCTTATAGTCGCCGAACACCTGGGCCGCCTCGCCCGAGGCATAGAGCGCCTGATAGGCGTCGTGCGGCACCAGCGCATGCTTTTCATAGGACGAAACGCCCATGCGCGTGGCCTCCAGATTGTCGGTGTCGATGTGGAATTCTTCCTGTGCCGGCGTCGTCGACCAGAAGCCGCGCTGCGCGGCCCGTTCGGCCTTCGAAAACACCTCCTGCACGGTCCAGGTCAGGAGCCAGGCATTTTCGGGCTTGCGCACCTTGGAAAGGATCTCGTTGATCTTCGCGTTGTTCTCGGTGATCCCGGCCGAATAGAACGGGCCAAGCACGATGCGCCGCAACTGCTTGGGATGCAGCTCGGGGAAATCCTTATCCATATTGGTGGCGATCGTGACCGGCGTCAGCGAATAGGTGCTGTTCTTCGAGGCGAAATCATCAAAGCGGCTGGCAAGCTCCGGATTGAGCAGGCCGCCAACCGGCAGCGGGATCTCCACCTGCGGATTGAGCTTGCCGTCCTCAGTCACGAGCATCTCGACGATCTTCTCGGAGGAATCCTCGATCGTCGCCATGTAGACCATCGGCAGGGTCTGGGTGCCGTCGAAGGCGCCCCAGCTCACCACGTAATAGGGCCGCATCGTCTTCGGGTTGACGGCGACGCGGATCGTTTCCGGCAGGATGAACGGCGAAAAAATCTCGCCCTTGCCGATCTGCTCGAGATAGAGCCGCTCGGCCATGCGCGACTGCAGCGCCTCGGGAAAAGCCTTCTGCCTCAGGATGAAATCGGCCATCTCTTCGCGCAGCGCATCGGCCGATGGGATATCCGCAAGCCGCTTTCCCGCCGTCTGACGGTCGTTTTCCAGCTCGAGCACGTTCTGGAAAACTGGAAAGCCGCTTTCGGCCCGGGAAATCCTGAACTGATCGACGAAGCCGATGCGGTTTTCCCAGCAGGCGATCGAAGCCTTCAGCCGCGCCAGATAGGGGACGATCACCTCGCCGACCACGGTGTTGCGATAGAGCGGCGAATTGCGGTCGCCGAGAAACAGCTCGAGCCCGGCCAGAGCCGAATGGATCGAGGCGAAATACTGCGTGACGGCAGGGGATGCGGCGACTTTCATGCCGTTCCCCCTGGCGCGTGCCGCAAGGCAAACTCGGACCGTTTCATGCGTATGCCCATGGCCTGGCGCCGATCACTGCTTCACGTAGTTGGCGGTGTTGTGCTTGTCCATGACCGCCTGGAAGCGGCGGGCAAAGGCGTCGTCGGCCAGCTTCTTGCGGCGCTGGATATCCTGCGTCGACAGCATGTTCTTCTCGTGCATTTCCAAGAGGTCGCCGATATGGCGCTGGGCGGCGGCGCCGATGCCGGCCATCGTCTCCTCGGCAGCGGTGTCGACCTGGCTTCCGAGCGTGTTGATCTTGTGGGCGACATCCTGCTGGGCGGCCGTCTTCAACGAGTCCTCAAGTGCCTTGTAGAGCACAATACGCTGTTCGGTATCGATCGTCAGCTTGTTGATCAGCGTGTTCTGCGCGGCGATCTGGTTGTTAAGCGAATCGACGAAGGTTTGGAACATCGAGGTGTAACGCTCGAGCGTCTGGCTTTCGGCCAGAAGCTCCTGCTCCTTCGCCTGCTTTTCGTTATACTCCGTCGCCAGTGCCGAGCGCTCGCCTTCGAGCTCGGTGCGCACCTTCTGCTCGGTCGATGCGGCAATGCGGTTCTCGATGTCGAGCAGCAGCGGGTTGAGCTCCTCGATGCGTTTCTGCACCGCTTCGAGATTGGACATCGTGCCCTTGCGGCGCTTGATCACCTGGATCAGGCTCTGCTCGGAGGTCTTGTAGCGCTGGTCGAGGATCGACTTCTGGTCCTTGAGGATGCCGACGATGGTGTCGGATTTCGAAAGCAGCTCCTGTAGGTTGCCAGCAAGCGACATGTTGCGCACCCGGTCGGTGCGCATGCGCTGCATCTTCTGCTTGGAGAAGATGCCGATGAACTTCTCGTAGCCGGTATAGTTCTTCATGCTCTCGAACTCGGAGCCGAAGACGTTGGTTGCATCTTCCAGCCCGATGATCAGGTCGGCGATGTTGGCCTCCATCACCTTCTGTTGGTTGATGACATCCTGGATGCGGGCGTTCTCGATATCGAAATTGACGTCGCCGAGCTTGGTCTCCGCCTTGGCGAATTGCTCCAGCACGACGCCGGATTGCTCAAGCTTGCCGCGCATCTGCTCGACAACGCTTTTCGTCTTCTCGATCTCCGCGTCAAAATTCTGAAGAGTCGCCATATCATCCCCCTGGATCGGTTGAGGCAACAGATGCCATCCGGGCCAAATTATTCAGCCTTCGATTGCAGTTATATAAAGGGTGTTTATCGAAAGAGAACAAGCCTCGCTGGCCTGCTTTTTTGGTCAACCGTCCCGTCGAAGTGCTTGAGATATCGAGGGCATTGCCTACTTGGCAGCCGACGGATCTCTCAGATAGGCAATGACGTCGGCAATGTCCTGCGGCTTCTTCAGCCCGGCAAAGCTCATCTTGGTGCCGCCGACCATCGCCTTGGGGCTCAGCAGATACTCACTCAGCGTTGCCTCGTCCCAGACATGCCCCTCGGAGCCGAAGGCCTTCATCGCTTCCGAATAGCTGTAATCGGAGACTGAAGCGGCCGGACGCCCGATGACGCCCATCAGGCTCGGGCCCACACGATTGTTGGGCTCGGTCGCCGTGTGGCAGGCACCGCATTTGCGGAAGACGGCGGCCCCCGCCTTGGCATCGCCGCCGGCATGACCGGGCGTCGCCCCGAGACAGAGACAGAGCAGAAGAGACGGAAAGAGACGCGGCATCGCAAACCTCATCGGGGAAAACCGGAATCAGCATGGCATCCCGAAAGTGCGACTTTCAAGACATCATGCAGTCGCACCGCACCGTCGTCCGCCCAAGGAATGTAACTCTGCAAGCTCGCGGCATAGTGCCTTGAATCGAATCCGGTTCAAGGCGTCAGGCAGGGTCGCAGCGCATCTTGTCTTCCCAATGGCGCCGGCAGTAGGAGACATATTTCTCGTTGCCGCCGACTTCGACCTGGGCGCCCTCGCGAACGACGTTGCCCTGCCCGTCAAGACGCACGACCATGGTCGCCTTGCGGCCGCAGTCGCAGATCGTGCGCACTTCGCGCAGCTCGTCGGCAATGGCCAGCAGCGCCATCGAGCCCGGAAAAAGCTTGCCCTGGAAATCGGTGCGCAATCCGTAGGCCATGACGGGAATGCCGATCCGGTCAGCGACCCGCGCCAGCTGCCAGACCTGCTCTTCGTCGAGAAACTGGGCTTCGTCGACGAAGACGCAGGCAATCTGGCCCGCGCCATCCGTGTTGAGCTTTTCGATCAACGCGTAGAGATCGTCGCCGCCATGGAACGGAATGGCGTCCGCATCGAGGCCGATGCGTGAAGAAATGCGCCCGGTGCCGGCCCTGTCGTCGAATGCCGCGATCAGCATGACGACGCGCATGCCGCGTTCCTGGTAGTTGTAGGATGCCTGCAGCAGCAACGTGCTCTTGCCCGCATTCATCGTCGCATAGCTGAAATAGAGTTTGGCCATATCCTGCCGTTTCCGGAAATCGTCTCGCCGGTACATGACGAGGCTTAGGCCCGAAGGCCAGTGCCTGTTTGCGCGACCCACAGTTTTTCGCTCGACTTGACCATTTCGTGGGCATTGCGACATTCTGCGTCGCAGCGTGCATCCCGTCCGCGTATTGACGCAATACACTTCCTTCGACATCAAAGCGCTTGAATTCGCTATCCAATGGTGTTTGGCTAAAACAATAATAGAGGCAGGGGAACGACAACGATGAATAAAGCACTCTCTCTCAAATTCATGCTCGCGGGCGCCGTCTCGGTGGCTGCCCTTGTTGCCGGAAACGCCGCGGCAGCCGAGCCGGAAAACTGTGGCACCGTCCGGTTCTCCGACGTCGGATGGACCGATATCACCGCCACCACCGCCACGGTTTCTTCTGTTCTCAAGGGCCTCGGCTACGAGACGGATATCAAGGTTCTCTCCGTTCCGGTCACCTACACCTCGCTCAAGAACAAGGACATCGACGTCTTCCTCGGCAACTGGATGCCGACCCAGGAAAACGACGTGCGCCCCTATCTCGACGACAAGTCGGTCGAATCCTTCGGGCCGAACCTCGAAGGCGCGAAATACACGCTGGCGACCAACGCCAAGGGTGCCGAACTCGGCATCAAGGACTTCAAGGACATCGCTACCAAGAAGGACGCGCTCGAGGGCAAGATTTACGGCATCGAACCGGGCAATGACGGCAACCGCCTGATCATCGACATGGTCGACAAGGACACCTTCGGCCTCAAGGGCTTCGAAGTCGTCGAATCCTCAGAACAGGGCATGCTGGCTCAGGTCGCCCGCTCGGAAAAGGATGGCGCGCCGATCGTGTTCCTCGGCTGGGAACCGCACCCGATGAACGCCAACTTCAAGCTCACTTATCTCGCCGGCGGCGATGACATCTTCGGCGCCAATTTCGGCGGCGCCAGCGTCTTTACCAATGTGCGCGCCGGCTACACCACCGAATGCCCGAACGTCGGCAAGTTGCTGACAAACCTCAAGTTCTCGTTGCAGATGGAAAACGAGATCATGGGCAAGATTCTCAACGACGGCAAGGAGCCGGACGCAGCCGCAACGGAATGGCTGAAGGCCAACCCGACGGCGATCGACCCATGGCTTGCCGGCGTCACGACCAAGGATGGCGGCGAAGGTCTCGCCGCGGTCAAGACCGCGCTCGGGCTCTGACCGGCAGCAACAAGGCGGGGGAAGTCCCCGCCTTTTTTCACCGCATCGCGCGATAGTGTTGATCTGACGAGACGGATTCACTCCTGTGGAATTTCTGACAGAATACCGCATCCCCATCGGCGGCTGGGCCAAGGCGTTCGTCGACTGGCTGACAACGAATTTCGAGCTGTTCTTCGACCAACTCGCTCAATTCCTGTCAGGCGTCGTCGGCATTTTGCTCTACATCCTGCAGACGCCGCACCCGCTGATCGTGGTTGCGGTCATCACCGCACTCGCCTGGTGGTTCCGCCGCTCGCTCGGCGTCACGCTGTTCACCGGCCTCGGATTGCTGCTGATCATCAACCAGGGCTACTGGAAGGAAACGACGGAAACGCTGGCGCTGGTGCTCGCCGCCAGCGTCGTCAGCATGGCCGTCGGCGTGCCACTCGGCATTGCCGCTGCGCGCCGGGCCTGGGTCTATGCCATCATGCGGCCGATCCTAGACCTGATGCAGACGATCCCGACCTTCGTCTATCTGATCCCCGCGCTCATTCTCTTCGGTCTCGGCATGGTGCCGGGCCTGATCGCAACGGTGATCTTCGCCATCCCAGCACCGATCCGCCTCACCCGTCTCGGCATCATCTCGACGCCGCCGTCGCTGGTGGAAGCGGCACAGGCCTTTGGCGCAACGCCCGGCCAGGTGCTGCGCAAGGTCGAGCTTCCCTTCGCCATGCCGCAGATCATGGCGGGCCTTACCCAGACGATCATGCTCTCCCTGTCGATGGTGGTCATCGCCGCACTCGTCGGTGCCAACGGCCTTGGCGTCCCCGTGCTTCGCGCACTGAATTCGGTAAACGTCGCCAAGGGTTTCGAGGCCGGTCTCTGTATCGTCATCCTCGCCATCATCCTCGACCGCTTGTTCCGCTCGTCCGACGAAGGAGAGGGTGCATGACCGACGCCGTCGTATTCAAAAATGTCGACATCATCTTCGGCAACAATCCGCAAACCGCGCTGCAGATGGTCGACCAGGGCAAGACCCGCGACGAAATCGGCGCTGCCACCGGCCTGGTGTTGGGCGTCGCCGGCGCGTCGCTGGCGATCAACGAGGGCGAGATCCTGGTTTTGATGGGCCTCTCCGGCTCCGGCAAGTCGACGCTGCTTCGCGCCGTCAACGGCCTGGCGCCCGTCGTTCGCGGCGAGGTCGAGGTCAAGACGGCAAACGGGCCGCTCAACCCCTATCGCACGACGCCAAAGTCGCTGCGCGACTTCCGCATGCACACCGTGTCGATGGTGTTCCAGCAGTTCGCTCTGCTTCCCTGGCGTACCGTCGCCGACAATGTCGGCTTCGGCCTCGAGCTTGCTGGCATGCCGGACGCCGAACGCAAGGCCCGTGTCGGCGAGCAACTGGAGCTCGTCAATCTTACGAAGTGGGCGGGCCGCAAGGTCAACGAGCTTTCGGGCGGCATGCAGCAGCGTGTCGGTCTTGCCCGCGCGTTTGCGACCGGCGCGCCGATCCTCCTGATGGACGAGCCGTTCTCGGCGCTCGACCCGCTGATCCGCACCCGGCTCCAGGACGAACTGCTCGAGTTTCAGCGCCGCCTGAAGAAGACCATCGTCTTCGTCAGCCATGACCTCGACGAGGCATTCCGCATCGGCAACCGCATCGCCATCATGGAAGGCGGCCGCATCATCCAGTGCGGAACCCCGCAGGACATCGTCAGAAACCCGGCGAACCAGTATGTCGCCGATTTCGTCCAGCACATGAACCCGATCACCATGCTGACGGCAAAGGATGTGATGCAGACCGGGGTTCAGCGCGGGGCGACAGTTGCAGGCGTGACGGCGACCGCCAAGCCGACGACACCGCTCGTCGATATCCTCGACGCCATGTCCCGCCAGCCGGGCAGCGTCGGCGTCGTCGACAACGGTTCGGTCGTCGGCACGATCAACGCGCAAAACATCGTCGAGGGACTGACGCGGCACCGCAACAAAAGTTGACGAAAGCGCACAAGAAGCCAATAAAAGCCCGGAACCTGTTCCGGGCTTTTTTCGTCTGGAGCCGGACTGGAATTCAGGAAGGACCGACGAATGACCGACAAGCCGAACGTATTGCGCGAGACCGATGACGAGGCGCGCAAGCTTGCGCACACCCTTCTGCGCGGTGCGCGCAGCGGCTCGCTTGCGGCCATCGAGCCGGAGAGCGGCGGTTTCCCCTTCGTCAGTCGCGTTCTCGTCGGCATGGATGTCGACGGCGTGCCGTTGATCCTGATCTCCAAGTTGTCCACCCATACCAAGGCGCTGCTCGCCGACGCACGCGCGTCACTGCTGACGGGAGAACCCGGTAAGGGCGATCCCCTCGCCCATCCGCGGCTGACGGTTCAGTGCGAGGCCGAAGCGATCTCGCGTGATTCGGACGCCCATGCCCGCATCCGCGAACGATTCGTTCGCCGTCATCCGAAATCGAAGCTCTATGTCGACTTCCCGGACTTCGGTTTCTTCCGCCTGAACCCGTTACGGGCCAGCCTTAACGGTGGTTTTGGCCGTGCCTATGTGCTGACCGCCAAGGATCTGGTGATCGAATCACCCGCCACCGCATCGCTCGCCGCCATGGAAACCGGCGCCATCGAGCATATGAACACCGATCATGCCGAAGCGGTCAGATTTTACGCTGAAAAACTCTGCAATGCGCCGGCGGGCGACTGGAAGGTTGTCGGAATCGACGCTGCCGGCCTCGATCTCGCCTGTGGCGATCAATTGAAACGGCTCGAATTCCCTGCGCCAATGCGGGACAGTTCCGAGTTACGGCCACTTTTGCGCGAACTTTACGGTTAATCGCTCGCAAGCTACCCCCATTTCTTGCAGTAGGTAGTTGCCCTTTTATGCATCACGACTAATTATCGTCCTTCGTCAACCATAACTACGTGTGATGTAATTTTCGCATGGAGCACGCAATGCAGCCACTTTCGCCTGAAAAACACGATGAAGCCGAGATAGCAGCCGGCTTCCTCTCGGCCATGGCAAATCCTAAGCGCCTTCTCATCCTCGATTCCCTTGTCAAGGAAGAGATGGCAGTCGGCGCATTAGCCAATAAGGTGGGCTTGAGCCAGTCCGCTCTGTCCCAGCACCTGTCCAAACTGCGAGCCCAGAATCTGGTCAGCACTCGCCGTGACGCTCAGACGATCTACTATTCCAGCTCGTCCGACGCCGTCATGAGAATTTTGGGCACGCTCTCCGATATCTACGGCGTCGAAGCAAACGCCGTGGCAGAAAAGACCTTGGTCCGCCGCTCGGCCTGACCTAATCAGTCCGTAACAGGGATCATGCCCTGAAGTAGCCCCACACGAGAAATCGCGCGGGGCTTATTCTTTTCTGGAAGATCGGCAGACGGGGCAAGCCATTGCCCGGCCGAAGCGCCCCGCTGCCCTGATAGCATCGACCGTCAATGTTGCTCGGAGCTTGCCGCCGATGTTTACGCGGCCTTGAGGTTTCGGGGGCAGGATGCGCCCCGAGCGAAACAGCCGGGACATCGGTTAATGCAAGAAAAGGTCCGTTGGGGCATCGCTGGGACAGGCGCGATCGCGAACAGCTTCGCGTCCGACATCCAGTTTACCGGCAATGCCGTGCTGGCCGCTGTCTATTCCCGCAGCAAGGAGAAGGCCGAGGCCTTCACCGCCCGTTTCGGCGGCATCGCGAGCCATTCCGGCATCGAGGCCTTTGCTGCAGATCCTGGTATCGATGCGGTCTACGTTGCCTCGCCGAACGCCGTCCATCTGGAACAGGCCATCGTCTTCCTGTCGGCAAACAAGGCCGTGCTGATCGAAAAGCCGCTGGCGACGTCGTTCGACGACGCGCGGGCTCTTGCCGCCTTGGGCGCAGCCAAAAACCTCTTCGCCATGGAAGGCATGTGGACCTGTTTTCTGCCGGCGATCGCCAAGGCACGCGCCCTGCTCGCTGGAGAGGCTCTCGGCCGCATCCGGCATGTCATAGCCGAGCTTGCCTATGAGAAACCATTCGATCCCACCAGCCGCTTCTTCGACGCAAGGCTTGGCGGCGGATCGCTGCTTGACCTCGGCATCTATCCGCTGTCCCTGTGCCTCAACCTGTTCGGACATCCACAGGCGGTCGACGGGCGCTGGCAAAGCGCACCCACGGGCGTCGACCTCCAGGCGGAAATGCGCCTTTCCTACACCGGCTTCCAGGCGCACCTTGCCTGCGGCTTCGACCGCGACGGCGACAACCGCTTCATCATCGACGGAGATCGCGGCACGCTGGTCATCGACGCGCCGTTTCTGAAGGCGAGCAGGCTGTTTCTAGGCGACAACGGCCTTGTGCGCAAGGTCATCGCACCAAGGGGCCAGGGCCTGTGGGCAAAGACGCTGACGCGTATTGCCGGGCGCGTCTCCCTGCCCGGCCTTCAACGCTTCGATCTGCCGTTCCCAGGCAACGGTTTGCAATTCGAGATCGAAGCTGCAAGTGCGGCGATCCTCGAGGGCTGGCACGAGCACATCCTGATGCCGACGTCGCGCAGCATCCAGGCGATCGAGATCATCGAGACGATCCGCGCTTTGCCACCTTCATAGGTCGAGCGGGCGATAGCCCTGCCGACCGTTGTTGAGCGCAAGTACGATCTCGGTCAGATGGCGCGCGGTCGCGCCTGAGAAGAATGGCGTCTCCCCCCGGGCAATCGCGTCGGCCTGGGCGGCGATGCCGCCAACGAAATCGATCTTCGAGGGATAGGCGGGCAATGCGAGAGCCGCGGCTCTGGCCGGATACTGCACCCTGCTGCCGGCGTAGAGCCGGAGCGGCAGCTTGCGACCGACCTTCCACTCGACCCAGTCTAGGATACGGTGTTGCAGCGAGCGCTTCGCGCCGAAGGCCTCCAGATGAATGGGCGAGCGGTTGTCCCAGAGATCGCGCACGACGATGGTGCCCTTGTCGCCGATGATGGTCAGCGAACGGTCGCGCGGGGCTGCAAGCCCGCAGGTCACACGGGCCGTCACGCCGGACCGGAAGGAAAGGCAACCGACCGAAAAATCCGGGCCGAGGCTTAGGCGTTCCGTACCCGGCCCCTTGCCCGGGAAGGTCAGGGCGGAAACCGCGCTGACTTCTGCAACCGGTCCGAAAAGCGAAACGAGCCAGCTTGCCGCATAGCCGGCGTGCTCGAGCGTGCAACCGACTTCAAACTCATGCACGCCGGGCCAGCGGGCGCCGGAACGGCTGCGCCACTCGCGCCAGTTGGCTTTGAAGACCGGGCCATCTTCCATTTCCGCATAGACGAGGCGTGGCGTGCCGATGGCGCCGGTCGCAAGAAGCGAGGCGCAGAGCACGTGCGCCTCGCTCAGCGCATTGGCCGGCGCCGCGGCAAGCACCAGAGCCCGCTCTCGCGCCAGCTCCACCAGTTCGCTTGCCGCCTCGACGTCCATGGCCAGCGGCTTTTCGCAGTAGACATGCTTGCCGGCCAGAAGTGCTGTGCGATTTACCGTATAGTGGCTTTCCGGCGTCGTCAGGTTGACGAGGATTGTGACCGCCGGATCCGCCAGCACCTCGTCCAATGACGCATAACGGTGGACTTTCCAGTAGGCGACAAACTCTGTCAGGCGCGTTTCATCGCGATCCCAGACGCCGACGAGGCGCAACTGCGTATGGTTGGCAAGCGTCGTCATGTAGTAGTCGGCAACAAAGCCGGTTCCGACAAAGGCTATCCCGGTCATCACTGCAGCCCCCTAGCGTGCGTCGGCAAGGAACGACGCGACATAGACGAGCGGCGCATTCCAGTTGATGGTGATCTCATTGGATCCATAGGCCTCGATATCGTCGACATAGCAGGTCTGGGGTGCACAACCCTGCAGCCGCTCTTTGGCGATCGCATCCACCGGCGTCGAATTCGGCCCACCGGCAAGCGAGCCAACAGGCGGATTGGGCAGGGTCGGATCCACCTGATGCGCGTACCAGCGGCTATGCTGGTTCTGCGGCGAGCGTGCGCCGTAACCGGTGATGTAGGACATCGCCATGGCGTTGCGGCCGAGAACGTAATCCATGCTTTCGCGCGCTGCGTTGAGGAAGGCTTTGTCGCCAGAGAGGTCGAATGCGGCGGACAGGACGATGATGTTCTGCAGGATCAACTGGTTCGAGCCCCAATCATATTGGTGGTTCCTCGGGCGGTAGATTTGCCCGAACGGCTCCGCCGCCTGCAGTGACAGGAATGTCCGTGCCGCCGTCAGAACCGAGCTTCGCACCCTGTCGAGATCGGCCTTGGGCAGCGCGTCACCGTAAAGCGCCAGTTGCAGCCGGGCGAAACCGGCAACATTGCGCCAGTGGAAGGCACCGCTCGGCGGCAGCACGTCGCCTGACCAATGCGGAGAAGCACGCAGCGCATCGAGATACTTGCCCTCTGCGGTTGTTAGGAACAGTTCCGCCGCGGCCCAATAGAGTTCGTCCGAAACGTCGTCGTCGTCATAGTCGCCGCCGCCTGAATTCCCGTCCGATTTCGGCGCAAACAGGGCCGGATTGGCATTGGCCGCAACCCATGCCTTGCGCGCGGCCGAAAGCAGCTTTGCGGCGAATGTCGGATTGTCCTTCGCATAGAGCCGCGAGGCCTGTGCGGCAACCGCTGCCACGTCGAAGGTCGCTGCCGTCGAAGGCCGGTGAAGCGCCCGCGGCTTCGGATCCTCGCTCGGCAGCATCGGCGGCGAGGTCCACTCTGTGTCATGGATCTTGTGGTGCACCATCCCGGCAAGCGGCTCGCCGTCAGGCACCACCATCGCAAGCAGAAACTGCAATTCCCATCGCGCTTCGTCGAGCAGATCGGGGATGCCGTTGCCGCTCTCGGGAATACGTGAAAGCCGATCGCTGACGACGGGTGATGTCGCACCGCCAAAGACACGGCCACGCTCGAACGTGGCCATCAGCTGCGCGACCGAGATCGCGCCGTTGACGGCATACTTGCCGTGATCGCCGGCATCGTACCAACCGCCGGAAACGTCGAGACGATAGGAGCAGGACCAGTTGCCATAGAGCGCCCTGGCCTCGTCGCCAGTCAGGCAACCCACGGATTTGTCGCCCTCGTTCGGCGCGACACCGACATGGCCGGCCGGCCGGGCATAGGCCTTGCCGGCGATATCGCCGCGGATCTGGACACCGCTGCGCTGCGGATAGAACCAGGAGAGCGCATCGACGGTGAGGCGACCGTAGAGATCGTCGGATATCGAAAACCGATCGCTGGTCCAGTCACCGGAGAGCAGTCGGTAACCGTTGCCGGGAACGGCATAGGCGGAAAAGTCAGCCACATGCGTGCTGACGCCGGCTGACGGATCAAACCCGCTCGCCCGCGTTGTCCCCTCGCCGACGACCGCATCGCTTGCGTCGACCAACTGAAAGGAAATGGCGCGGCGCGCATCCGATATCACCGTCGCCCGCTTCGGCCCATCGGTGAAATAGCCGAGCTGGTTCACCCGAATGGCCGGCCCCTGGTTCGCCCGGCTGGCCGCACCAGAAGGTGCCGCAATCTCGACGAGCGACAGGTCGTCGATGCAGAAACGCCAGGCCTTCTCAGCGCCGCCGAGCGGGAAAATCAGCTGGGCCTCATCGATTTCCGAGGCCATGAAATCTGCCGAAAACGGAGTGCGCTCGGGCGAACCGCTGACGCTGAATTCGCTCTGCACCGTCCAGGGTTCGGCACCGCGCTGGATCCGAGCGGGCACTGCACGAGCGGGATCGGCCGTGGTCGACATCGAGAGCCTGTAATGAAGCCCCGGCTCGAGTTTCAGCCCATTCACGCCAATGAGCCTGTCCCAGGTGTCGCCGCCCGCCGAAACATCGGCACAAAGCTGTCCTCCGTTTCGCGTCAGCGCCACGCCTTCCCCGGCCCAGAAGCTATCTTGCCCGTGCTCGAAGCGGCCATCGACAATCAGGTCGGCGCCCGCAGCCATGCCCGGCAGAATGAGGACAGCAATGGCCGCCTGCGCGATCCCCAACCTCGACACTGTCTCGTCACTCCGCTTCTTTCGACACCGGACCGCACCGCCGAATGACGGCCAGGAGCACTGCCATGGATCCGGCGATACACGGCGCGGTAGCGTTGACGCAAACAGGTTAAACTTGAGAAAACGTCTGACCTCATAACGAAAATTCCCACTTCTAGGACGCCTCGAACAGGCGTGCATTTGCGACCGGCGGATCATACCGCACTCGAAATCCCGGGCGTGGCCTGAGCGATCACGCGCCGGCGCTCCAGACTTGACCCGAACCGGCGCCCTGATAGTTTGACCAAAGGGTAAAAGAATCCAAGCGGGCGCGACTGCCCGACACGGGACCATGGCGAGGAGAACTGGAATGTCGAACCGCCTGAACACCACGCCGAACGACCTGCGCGCCTTCTGGATGCCGTTCACTGCCAACCGGCAGTTCAAGAAGGAACCGCGCCTCTTCGTCGGCGCGAAGGACATGCACTATACGACCCATGACGGTCGTACGGTCCTTGACGGTACGGCCGGTCTCTGGTGCGTCAATGCCGGCCATTGTCGCCCGAAGATCACCGAGGCGATCCGCGAACAGGCGGGCGAACTCGATTATGCACCGGCCTTCCAGCTCGGCCACCCCAAGGCCTTCGAGCTGGCCAACCGCCTCGTCGACATTGCGCCCGAGGGCATGAACCACGTTCTCTACACCAATTCCGGCTCTGAATCGGTCGAGACCGCGCTGAAAGTGGCGCTCGCCTATCACCGCGCCAAGGGCGACGGCTCGCGCTTCCGCCTGATCGGCCGCGAGCGCGGCTATCACGGCGTCAATTTCGGCGGCATCTCGGTCGGCGGTATCGTCTCCAACCGCAAGATGTTCGGCACGCTTCTGACTGGCGTCGACCATATGCCGCACACCCACCTGCCGGCCCAGAACGCCTTTACCCGCGGCGAACCCGAACATGGCGGCGATCTGGCGACCGAGCTCGAGCGCATCGTCACCCTGCACGACGCCTCGACGATCGCCGCCGTCATCGTCGAGCCGGTCGCGGGTTCGACCGGCGTGCTGATCCCGCCGAAGGGCTACCTCAAGAAACTGCGCGATATCTGCACCAAGCACGGCATTCTGCTGATCTTCGATGAGGTCATCACCGGCTTCGGTCGCCTTGGCACGCCGTTCGCCGCACAGTATTTCGACGTGACTCCGGATATCATCACCACCGCGAAGGGGCTGACCAACGGCGTGATCCCGATGGGCGCGGTGTTCGTGACCTCGGAAATCCACGACGCCTTCATGAACGGTTCGGAACATCTGATCGAGTTCTTCCACGGCTACACCTATTCCGGCAACCCGATCGCCTCGGCCGCCGCGCTCGGCACCCTCGACACCTATAAGGAAGAGGGCCTTCTGACACGCGCCGCCGAGCTCGCCTCCTATTGGGAGGACGGCCTGCATTCCCTCAAGGATTGCCCGAATGTCATAGACATCCGCAATGTTGGCCTGATCGGCGCGATCGAACTACAGCCAATTGCCGGCGAACCGACCAAGCGTGCCTTCAACGCCTTCCTGAAGGCCTACGAAAAGGGCCTCCTGATCCGCACCACCGGCGACATCATCGCGCTGTCGCCGCCGCTGATCATCTCCAAGGCGGAGATCGACGAACTGTTCGATAAGCTTCGCGACGTGCTCGTCAACAATATCTGATAACGTAGGCCCGAGAATACGACCCTTTCCCCGGCAACGGGGAGAGGGTCAATCTTATCTACTGCATAATTCCTTAAATCGAATCCGATTTAAGGATAAAATTATGCAGCAGTTTCAATCTGCTACAGCGTCCTTTGCGCGTCATATTTGACGCGCGGCGCTGTAGAGACCGAAATGAGGGGTGCTAAGATGTCAACAGCTTTGGAGCGAATGATCGACCAGGGCGTCGGCCGCGAGCCGGCCGACATCGTGCTCAAGGGCGGGCGCTTCTTCGATTTGACAACGGGTGAGCTGGTCGCCTCCGATATCGCTATATCGGGCGGTCGCATCGTCGGCACCTATGGCGACTATGTGGGGCGCGAGGAGATCGATATCTCCGGCCGCATCGTCGTGCCCGGGTTCATCGATACGCACCTGCACATCGAATCTTCGCTTGTCACCCCGCACGAGTTTGATCGCTGCGTGCTGCCGCTCGGCATCACCACCGTCATCTGCGACCCGCACGAGATCGCCAACGTGCTCGGCACCGAGGGCATCCAGTTCTTTCTCGATTCCGCCCTCGAGACCATCATGGATATCCGGGTGCAGCTGTCGTCCTGCGTGCCGGCGACGCATCTGGAGACCGCCGGCGCCGACCTGCCGATCGAACGGCTCCTACCCTTCCGCGATCATCCGAAAGTGATCGGCCTTGCCGAGTTCATGAACTTCCCCGGCGTCATCCACAAGGATCCTGTCTGCCTCGCCAAGCTCGACGCGTTCCAGGGTGGTCACATCGACGGCCACGCGCCGCTGCTGCGCGGCAAGGACCTCAACGGCTATCTCTCGGCCGGCATCCGCACGGAGCATGAATGCACCACCGCCGAAGAGGCGATGGAGAAGATCCGCAAGGGCATGCATATTCTGGTGCGCGAAGGCTCCGTCTCCAAGGACCTGCATGCGCTGATGCCGATCATTACCGAACGGCTGTCGCCCTATCTGGCGCTCTGCACAGACGACCGCAATCCGCTCGATATCGCCGAGCAGGGCCACCTCGACCACATGATCCGCACCGCAATCGCCGCCGGCGTCGAGCCGTTGGCGATCTATCGCGCCGCCTCGATCTCGGCCGCCCGTGCCTTCGGCCTTCGCGACCGCGGACTTGTCGCACCCGGCTGGCGCGCCGATCTCGTGGTCGTCGACAGTCTCGAAAGCTGCCGCGCCCAGATGGTATTTTCCGGCGGCCGCCGCGTCACCGACGCGCTGTTTGCCACCCGCAGGCCGGTCCCCCCCGTCGGGCTCGACAGCGTCAAGGCCGGCCATGTCAATGCCAGCGATTTCGGCGTGCCCTACTCCGACAGCGACACGTCGGTCATCGGCGTCCTGCCGGGTAAGATCATCACCGAGCATCGCCGTTACCGGCTCCCTGCAAATGGCAACGAGACCGGCGTCGACCTCGGCCGCGACATCATCAAGGTGGCGGTGATCGAGCGGCATGGGGTCAACGGCAACCACGCCAACGGCTTCGTCCAGGGCTTTGGGCTGAAGAAGGGCGCGATCGCCTCGACGGTCGGCCATGACAGCCACAACATCTGCGTCGTCGGTGTCAACGTCGAGGACATGGCGACCGCCGCCAATCGCCTCGGTCAGATCAAGGGCGGTTTCGTCGTCGTAGAGGATGGCAAGGTCACCGGCGAGATCGCCCTGCCGGTGGCGGGCCTGATGAGCCTGGAGCCGCATGAATCCGTGCGCGACACCCTGCATCACCTGCGCCAGGCAGCCTTTGCGCTGGGCGCCACGCTGGAAGAACCCTTCCTGCAGCTCGCCTTCCTGCCGCTGCCGGTCATCCCGCACCTGAAGATATCGGACCGCGGGCTTGTCGATGTCGACAAGTTCATGCTGATCGGCTGAAAGAGATCGGCTCTTTCAGTTGTCGGTGAGCGACGCGGAAAGCTCCTTGCGGAAATAGACGACCCGCTCAGTTTCCTCGAAACCGAGCGCCATGTGCAGGCCGTGGCTTTCAAGGTTGTCGATATCCGTGTCGGACGCCAGCTCGCGGCAGCCGCGGCTGATCGCCCAGCGCTCCGCAGCCGTGATCAGCGCCCTCGCCACCCCATGACGACGATAGTGGGGAAGTACATAGATGCCTTCGAGAAAGGCGACAGGCGACGTTTCGCAGCCGTTGACGTAGTCGGTGCGCAGCGACACTTCGGCGAACCCGGCGGCAACACCGGCACCGTCCTCGCACAGAAACGCCGCCTGCCGCCCGGCGGCGGCAAGACAACTGTCGATCTCGTCGCGATGCACCGCGGCCGGGGTGTCGGACCAGAGCGCAAGCCGCATCTCCAGCCAGCGCCCGACCATCTCCCCGTCCATCAGCAACACACGCATCAGAGTTTCCCACAATAGGCGCTCAGACCATCGAGTTTGAGCACGCCGCCCGCCACCTGCGCCGATTGGCCCGGCAACGGTATCGCCTCCATCTCCGCATCGGATACGAGGAACTCCTGCGGCTCCCTCGTCAGGTTGAAGACGAAGAGCAGCCGTTCGCCGTCCTTCTCACGGGTAAACGCCAGGAGGTCGCGGTTGCTCTCCACAAATGACATGTCACCGTCGTGCAGGGCCGCATGCGATTTGCGAAAGGCCAGCATGGCACGATAATGATTGAGCACAGTGACAGCGCCAGCCTTCTGCGTGTCGACCGCCAGCCGCGCCTGTTCCGCCGGCACCGGCAGCCACGGTTTTCCGGCGGAGAAACCGGCATTCCTGGCGGCCGCCTCCCACACTATCGGCGTGCGGCAGCCATCCCGCCCCTTGAAGGACGGCCAGAAGCGAATGCCATAGGGGTCGCGCAGATCCTCGAATGCGAGATCCGCCTCGGGTAGGCCGAGCTCTTCGCCCTGGTAGAGGCAGACCGAGCCGCGCAGGCTTGCCAGCAAGGTGATCGCCAGCTTGGCGATCACCTCCCGCTCCGCCTCTTTTTGAGCAAAGCGGCTGACATGGCGTGTAACGTCGTGGTTGGAAAAGGCCCAGCACACCCAGCCGTCGGTGACGGCCTTCCGGAAATTGTCGACGCAGCGGCGGATATGGCTGGCAGTGAAATCCGGGCCGAGCAAATCGAAGGTGTAGCACATGTGCAGCTTGTCGCCGCCGCTCGTATAGGCGGCCACCGTCTTCAACGAGCGTGCGCCGTCTCCCACCTCGCCGACCGTCGTGCGCCCGCCATAGCCATCGAGCAACGCCCGGAACCGCTGGAGAAAAGCGACGTTCTCCGGCTGGCTCTTGTCGTAGAGGTGGTCCTGCATCCCGTACGGGTTGACGTCGGGCGCATCGTTGCTGGTCGCATCCGGATCCGGTACGAGCGGCGGATTGTCCCTGAGATGGCGGTCATGGAAATAGAAGTTCACGGTGTCGAGCCGGAACCCGTCGACGCCGCGATCGAGCCAGAAGCGCGCCGCATCGAGCACGGCGTCCTGGACTTCCGGATTGTGGAAATTGAGATCGGGTTGCGAAGCCAGGAAGTTGTGCATGTAATACTGTTTGCGTACCCCGTCCCATTCCCAGGCGGGCCCGCCGAAGATCGAAAGCCAGTTGTTCGGCGCGGTCCCGTCCGGCTTCGGATCAGCCCAGACATACCAGTTTGCCTTCGGATTCTCACGACTGGCGCGGCTTTCGACGAACCAGGGATGGCGATCGGACGAATGCGAAATCACCTGGTCGATGATCACCTTGAGGCCAAGGCGGTGGGCCTCCGCCAGCATCATGTCGAAATCGGCAAGCGTGCCGAACATCGGGTCGACGTCGCAGTAGTCCGAGACGTCGTAGCCCATGTCGGCCTGCGGCGAGGTGAAGAACGGCGACAGCCAGATGGCGTCGACGCCGAGCGAGGCGATGTGGCCGAGCCGCCGCGTGACGCCCTTCAAGTCACCGATGCCATCGTCATCGGTATCCTGAAACGAGCGCGGATAGACCTGATAGATCACCGCGCCGCGCCACCAATCGTCACCCGAAACCTGCTGAGACGCCATGCCCTGCCCCGTGAAACCGATCTGTGCGCCAAGATGTAGCCTCGCCCGGCGTGCGAGTAAACGCCGGACTGCAGCCATGGCACCGCTCAAATCCTCAAGCGTCGGAAAACAATCTCTTGCCGAGACCGGCCTTGGACCTTATCCCGTCAGCACGGGAAAAAGCCAAAGGGAGAGAAGACGTTGGCGGGAACGATGCTGTCGATCGGGGAGTGCATGGTCGAATTGATGCAGGCCGAGGGCGGTCTATTGCGCAAGGGTTATGCCGGCGACACTTTCAACGCCGCCTACTACGCGCGCCTGTTCCTGCCGAGCGATTGGTCGGTCGCCTATTGCTCCGCCGTCGGCACCGACACGGTATCCAACGAAATGCTCGCCTTCATGGCCGAGAAGGGCATCGACACGACGCCCGTGCGCAAGATCGAGGGCCGCACGCCGGGCCTCTACATGATCCACCTGAAGGACGGCGAGCGCAGCTTCTCCTATTGGCGCTCGGCTTCCGCAGCGCGGCTCCTCGCCGATGACCCTGACCATCTGCGCCGCGCCATCGACGGCGCCGATCTCATCCTATTTTCCGGCATTACCCTTGCGATCCTGGCGCCCGAGGCAGTGGAAACGCTGCTTGCCGAACTGCGCCGCGCCAAGGCCGCAGGCAAACGCGTGGTCTTCGACCCCAACATCCGCCCTCGTCTGTGGGACGACGCCGAGCGCATGCGCCAGACGCTGACGGATGGCGCCCGAGCAGCCAGCCTTCTGATGCCGAGCTTCGACGACGAGGTCATGCATTTCGGCGACGGCTCGATCAAGGCGACGATCGAGCGGTACAAGGCGCTGGGTGTTGCCGATGTTGTCGTCAAGGACGGGGAAAAGGGCGTGACGCTCGCGTTCGAGGGATCAGAAGAAAGCCATGTGCCGGCAACACCGGTCGAGCGCGTAGTCGACACCACCAGCGCCGGCGACAGCTTCAACGGTGCCTTCCTCTCCCGCCTCGTCACTGGGGGCACGCCGAGCGAGGCCGCAGCCTTTGCCGCCCGCATCGCTGCCGGCGTCATCGGCCATCACGGCGCACTGGTCGACAAGAGCAAACTCGCCGACTGAGGCTTCGCTTCAGCCTCCCGCCACCTGCGGCCATTGGCACTGATGCCGACGGCTCAGCGCTTCTTGCGGGACTTGCTCTCGAACGGATTGTCCGATGCGCGATAGTGGATGCGGATCGGCACGCCGGGCAGGTCGAAATCGTTGCGCAGCCCGTTGATCAGGTAACGCGTATAGGATTCCGGCAGCGCGTCGGGACGCGTGCACGAGATCATGAAGCCCGGCGGACGGGCCTTCACCTGCGTCATGTACTTCAGCTTAAGGCGGCGGCCGGAAACGGCCGGTGGCGG
This sequence comes from Ensifer sp. 4252, assembly GCF_050434565.1. Lineage (NCBI taxonomy): Bacteria > Pseudomonadati > Pseudomonadota > Alphaproteobacteria > Hyphomicrobiales > Rhizobiaceae > Ensifer > Ensifer sp. 4252. Next base: position 45,512 of record NZ_JBNDIU010000016.1, on the reverse strand, counting down.
ATGCTGCACCTGCTGGGATTCGAGCCAGCGGTTGAGACGCGCCGTCGAGATGCGACGATTCCAGGTCTTGTCGGTGTCGATGATCGCCTGCATCAGCCGGTCGAGGCCGTAGCCGGTATGCCCGGAAATCGGTATGGCGCGAATGCCGCGCGCCTGCGGCAACAGCCGCTCGGTCTTTTCGCGAAGATCGGCAAGCACGGCCTGCCAATCTTCCACCAGATCCCATTTGTTGAAGGCGATCACGGCGGCCCGGCCTTCGCGAATGATGAGATCGACAATCTGCAGGTCCTGCTTCTCGAACGGAATGGTCGCGTCGAAGACGATGACCACCGTTTCGGCAAAGCGGATGGCACGAAGCGCATCGGCAACCGAGAGCTTCTCCAGCTTCTCCTGCACCTTGGCCTTGCGGCGCATGCCGGCGGTGTCGAACATCTTGATGGTGCGGCCGCGCCAGTCCCACTCGACCGAAATCGAATCGCGGGTAATGCCGGCTTCCGGTCCCGTCAAAAGCCGGTCTTCGCCGAGGAAGCGGTTGATGAGCGTCGACTTGCCGGCGTTCGGCCGGCCGACGATCGCCACGCGCAGCGGCTTGGTCTCGTCATAGGCAGGTTCGGCCTCGTCGTCCTCTTCCCCCGTCTCGCCGGTGGTCGGGCGCAGGTCGATGTCGGTTTCGGCCACGTCGTCTTCCGGCGGATAGGCACGGTCTTCGCCGATCGCGGCGACGATCGCGTCGCGCAGATCGAGCATGCCCTGGCCATGTTCGGCCGAGATCGGGCAAGGGTCGCCAAGGCCGAGCGTGAAGGCGTCATAGAAGCCGCCATCGGAACCGCGAGCCTCGGACTTGTTGGCGACCAGAACGACCGGCTTGCCGCGCCGGCGAAGCATTTCCGCCAGCGTGTTGTCGGCCGGCGTCAGGCCCGCCTTGGCGTCGACCACGAACAGCGACAGGTCGGCCTCGTCGATCGCAGCTTCCGTCTGCGCCCACATGCGCCCCTGGAGGCTGTCGGGTGCGGACTGTTCGAGGCCGGCCGTGTCGACGATGCGGAAGCGCAGGTCGATGAGCTTGGCATCGCCCGGACGGCGGTCACGGGTGACACCCGGCGTATCGTCGACGAGCGCCAGCTTCTTGCCAACCAGACGATTGAACAAGGTGGACTTGCCGACATTGGGGCGCCCGACGATGGCGACGGTGAAACTCATGAACGTATCCGTTTCCGTCTTGAAGCGCTGCGCGTCACCAGGACACGCAGCGCTCCAACACTTTGAAAATCAACATATCCTTTCCAAAGACCGGTCCCGGTCTTCAGGGATATGCGCTTAGGCTTTGCCGCTCGCGGCAATCACGTCGAGCAGCATCTGCGCCCGGCCTGCAACATTGCGCGGGCTCTGGGCGTCATCGACGATCTGTTGGAACCAGCTCTTCGCCTTGGCGATGTCGCCGGACTTGTAGGCAGACAGGCCAAGCGCCTCACGGGCCGAGTGGCGCATATTGTTCTGCGGCACGGCCAGTTGCTCGACTTCGGCCGAAACCTGGTCATAGGTGCCGGCATCGACCAGCAGGTAGGCGGCACGAAGGCGGGCGGCATCACGAAGCGCCTCGGGCAGGCCTGTGTCCTTGCCGATCTCCGAGAACGCCTTGATTGCGGCCTCGGTCTCGCCCTTTTCGGCCTGCAGCGTCGCCGCACGAAGGCGAGCCAGAACCGGATAGGCGCCGTAGCCGTCCTTCTGCAGGTTGCTGAGGGCGGCAAGCGCCTCGTCGGCCTTGTTTTCCTTGGCGAGGTTCAGCGCCTGGAGGAACTCGTCGCCGGACTTCGAGGACGCGTTGTCGCGCCAGTAGTCGTAGCCGACCTTGCCGACGGTTCCCAGAACGATAAGCACGGCGATCGCCACAATGACGCTGCCGAAGCGGGCCCAGATGTTCTTCATCCGGTCCGAGCGCAGTTCTTCATTCACCTCGCGGATAAAGCTGTCGTCTTGGTTCGCCATCGATTGCCCCGGCCTCTCGGCCTTCCCTGCACGCTATTAGGATTTTGCGCCTTCTACCCGATTTTGCGGCAGTTGTAAGGGGGCGCGCGTTATTTAGCCGACAACCATGGGCGAAACACCGATCACCAGTTCGTGCAACTTCCAGACAATCACGCCGTAAAGGGCAGCGCCGAGCACCACGGCGATGAAGTCGTAGCGATAGGAAACGAAGGCTGGATAAGTGATTTCGCCGGCGCGCCAGCGCTTCTTCATCGAAATGCGCAGGATCACTGCCCAGACGAGGAAGGTGCCGAAAAGCAGCACCGACGACGTTTCGCCATTGGCAAGCAGGTGGGCGAGCGCCCAGATCTTGATTGCAAGGATCGCCGGGTGTTTGGTGGCCGCCCGGATCTTGCCAGGCGGCAGATAGGCAGCCACGAGACAGATGCTGGCGATCAGCATCAATGTCAGCGCGATATGCGCGAAAAAGACCGGGGGGGTATAGAGCATACCCGTGGTGGCGCGTGCCTGGTCGAAGCCGTAGGCGATCAAACCGAGGCCAACAAGCGCACAGATGCCGTGGATTGCATGCAAGGCGCCGGTGCCACTGCGGGCGATCACCGATGCGCGCAGGCCGGGCGCGAAACTGCGAACGAGATGGATGCCCAGGAAAATCACGATACCCAATATCAGCAGCGCCATGTCGTCACCCGTCCTTCATTGTTGTTCTATCCACTCATACCAAGTCTCGATGATGGGTTCCCATCACCGAGACTTGGTATCAGGCATAGCCGGACTGTGCAGAAATTTCCAGACAGATCAAAGGATTGCCGCATTCCTGGATAAAGGGACGGCATACGCAAATCGTCGCAGATATCATGATCCGAACATTTATTGCCGTTTCCCTCGCCCTTGCCCCTGCCCTCGCCGCGGCCGCAGAACCCACGTACGACACAGCCGCACCGGTTGTTCCTGCCAAGGACAAACAGCTCGTCATCGTCTCCTTCGATGGGGCGCATGACAACGCGCTGTGGGAGAAGAGCCTGGCGATGGCCAAGCGCACCAATGCGCATTTCACCTACTTCCTCTCCTGCACGTTCCTGATGACGCGCGCCGATGGCAAGCAGATCTACAAGCCGCCGGGGCTGAAACCGGGTCGTTCCAATGTCGGCTTTGCTCAGAGCCGCGAAGAAATCGCCGCCCGCGCCGGCCACATCTGGCAGGCCCATCTCGACGGCCACGACATTGCCAGCCACGCCTGCGGCCATTTCGACGGCAAGGGCTGGACGAAGTCCGACTGGCAGAGCGAATTCTCGACCTTCGACACCGCCCTGCGCGATGCCTGGAAGAAGGCGGACAAGCCGGATGCCGAGCCGCAAGGCTGGGCGGAATTTGCCCGGACCGGCATCAAGGGTTTCCGCGCTCCCTACCTTTCGCTGAGCGACGGCCTGCTTCCGGCCTTGAAGGCATCGGGCTTCACCTATGACGCGAGCCTGGTCACCAAAGGACCGGGCTGGCCGATGGAGAAAGATGGCATGCCGCGCTTCGGTCTGCCGCTGATCCCCGAAGGGCCGTCCAAGCGGCCGGTGATCGGCATGGACTACAATCTGTTCGTGCGCCATTCGATGGGCGTGGAAAACAAGAAGGACAGCGCCGCTTTCGAGGCGCGCACCTACGAGGCCTACAGGAAAGCCTTCGACAGGGAATATGCCGGCGACCGGATCCCGCTGCAGCTCGGCTTCCATTTTGTCGAAATGAACGGCGGCGCCTATTGGCGCGCGCTCGACCGGCTGCTGACCGAGGTCTGCACCAAGCCGGACGTCGCCTGCGTCAGCTACGCCGAGGCGCTGCCGATGATCGAGGAGGCAAAAAAGAAGGCGGATCGCTCCGCCTTCTGATCTTCGTAGATCTCGATTTGGCTCAGGCCAGCTCTTCTTCGCCACCGACCGCGATGAACTTCTGCTCGATTTCCGGCAGGGGCTCGTCATCGATCGCCGCTTCGAACGCGCGCAGACGCTTGTAGATCGACAGCAACTCGACGATCGTCGGCCAGGACGAAACCAGGTACTGAAACGACGACGTCACCTGCCCGAATGCACCCGAGATCTGGTTCAACGCACCGAGCGTGATCTTGCCGGCGATGATCGACGGCGCCAGGATCAGCAACGAAAAGATGCCGTTGATCTGCAGATAGAAGATGCGGGCGATGTTGAAGTAGAGATAGTGGAAATAGAGCCGGAAATAGTTCCGGCGAACGTTTTCGAAGAGATCGGCGACCGTCGGCGGCTGGGCGCGATCGGCGTGGTCCTCACCATAGACCAACTCCTTGCGATAGGCCGCTTCCACACGCTGGTTGCGGAACTCGAGGCCAGGCAGCTTAATGCCGACGATCGCCAGAAACACCGTGCCAAACAGCGACCAGAGAACCGCGGCCGTAACGAGCGGATAGGGAATGGCGCCGACGATCGGCAGTTCACTGACGTTGGCCGAGAGCCGGATCAACACCGGCGTAAACGCAATCAGCGTCATCACGCTGTCGATCAGGCTGACGCCGAGGCCTTCCACAGTCGTGGAAAAGCGCATCGTATCTTCCTGCACACGCTGCGATGCGCCTTCGATATGACGCAGCTTGCCCCAGTGGGCCATGTAGTATTCGTTCATCGCCGTACGCCAGCGGAAGATATAGTGGCTGACGAAGAAGCGGGTCATGACCGCAACCGCGACCGCCACCATGGCGATGCCGAGGAAAACGGCGATTTCTCCGTAGAACTCCGCCGCGGTCACCACCTTCGTCTTCGAGACGATTGCCTGGATCAGATCCCAGAACGGCCCGTACCAATTGTTGATGGCGACGCTCACCTGAACCTGAAAATAGGTGACGAAAAGAATGAGCGCCGAACCGAGGATCGACCAATTCTGCCAGGGGTGGGGCGAGTACACATACCAGAATGCGGCGAACAACCCGACGACCAGCCCGAAGTAGAGGTAGAACCAGAGGAAGGCGGGCGACCAGAACGCAGAAATGCCGGTGATCGGCGGCGCATCGGACGGCAAGGGTGGCATTCCGAAGACGGTGCCCAACTGTTCGCCCCCGCCATACCAAAAGGCGATGGCGACAAGCGACCAGACGACAAAGGAAATGAAAAAGAGCTTCGGCTTCGGAAAGAAGGATAGGAACAAAGTACGGCACTCTCGTTTCGGGGGAGGAGAACAACTCGCCTCCCGAAGCGCCGAAACTAGGGCAAAGCGCCGTTTTCAACAATCCGGTAATATGAACCTTACTGTTATTTCATGATGCCGGAAGGGGATGCCTTGCGGCATTCAGCCGTCGTCTCAGGGCGGTCATCAAGGTGGCTTTTCAGCGCGGCAAGGCAGCTGAAATCCGCCTCAGCTCCACCAGGATGACACCGCCGCAGACGAACAGCACCGCCGCCGCAATCAAGGTGGGGGCAGCAAAGCTGCCGGTACGCTGCGCGAGCCAGCCGGCAACTACAGGGCCGATGATCTGGCCGATGCCGAAGGCAGCCGTCATCAGAGCGAGCGCCTTGCGCGGGCTTTCCGGCGCCAGATGCCGGCCAATCTGCAGGCCATAGGCGGTGATCATGATGAAGGTGGCACCCAGCATCAGGCCGCCGGCAAGCGGCGCATAGGGCAGCGGCAGGCTGACGGTGAGGACAAGGCCGACGGCCTCGACCAGGAGACCGATCGCATAGACGCCGGCAAGCCCGAAGCGCGGCACCGCGAAGCGCCAGAGATAGACCGACAGCGCAGCGCTTAAGCCCGTCAGCAGCCAGGCGAGGAACTCGATGCTGTGGCCGCCGCTTGCATCGCGGGCCATGGCGACCAGGAACGTCGCGGTGATCACGTAACCAAAGCCGAAGAGACCGTAGGTCAGCGTCACCACGGTCAGGGGCCTCGTCCAGATAAGTGGCTTTTCACGCACGGCGCCGTTGCCGGAGACGGGACTAGCAGGCAGCATTAGCGCGACAACGATCGTGCCGATCAGACCGACGAGAGCGCCGGTGAACCAGTCGGCTTGCGACGCCGAAAGCCCGGCGACGCCAGCGAGAGGTGCCAACCAGACGCAGAGCGAGGAGAAGGCGATGCCGAGCCCGACGCCGCCGAAATGCACAGCCGGCACATGTTCATGCCGCGCCAAGAGCCCGTGACCCAGAACGATGCCGGAGATGAAAATCATCGAAAACGCGCTGGCGAGGCCGGCGAGAAAACGGATGAGACTGAGCACGAAGACCGAGGACGAGAGCCCCATCGCCGCGAGCAGCAGTGTCGTGGCCGCAAGTGAGGCAAGCCCGATCCGGCGCTCATGCCCATGCGCCCAACCGTAGGCGCCAAGCACGGCGCCGGCGAGATAGCCGACGAAATTTGCCGATGCAATGAGGCCGGCATCCGCCGGCGACAGGCCGAGGTCCACCATCATCGCCGGCAGGATCGGTGTGTAGGAGAAGCGGCCGAACCCCATGGCGACTGCCATGGCGATGGCACCGGCGGTAGCGGTGGAGGCGAGGCTTGCGTGATGTGGTCGGTCGATCGTGGTCATTGCAGTTTTATTGCACTGCAAAACGAACACCACAAATCACTATAATTGAACGTCCTATTGAAGGAATCGAACGATGCCCGTCAGCCGGGCAGCGTCACCACCAGCGGGCCGCCGCGCGTGACGACGACCGTGTGTTCGTACTGCACCGTCGGTGCCCGCGGCTCGCTGTAGAGCGTCCAGTCGTCCTTGTCGCCGCTTTCGGCCCAATCCGCACCCATCGAGAGGAAGGGCTCGACGGTAAAGACCATGCCGTCGATCATGCGCCGCCGCTCGCTCGGATCCGGCCAGGTCGCGATCTCCTTCGGCTCCTCGTGCAGGGAGCGGCCGATGCCGTGGCTGGCAAGGTTGGTGACCAGCGAATAGCGGTTCTTGCGGGCGAAATCGCCGATGGCGTTGCCGATCGCGGCAAGCGACTGGTCCGGACGCACCTGCTTGAGGCCGACCCACATCGCCCGCTTGCCGTCACGGCAGAGCCTGTCGATCGCGGCCGAAACCGGCGGCACCGGGAAGGAAGCGCCGGTGTCGGCGAAGATACCGTCTTTCTCGGCGGAAACGTCGATGTTGACGAGATCGCCGGCGCGGATGATGCGGCTGCCGGGAATGCCGTGGGCGATTTCCTCGTTGACGCTGATGCAGGTGGCGCCCGGAAACTGGTAGCAGAGCTCCGGCGCGGACCGCGCGCCTGAATCTTCCAGCACCTTGCGGCCGATGGCATCCAACTCGGCCGTGGTGATACCGGGCTCGAGCGCCTCGCCCATCGCCTGCAGCGCATTGGCGCAGATGCGGCCGATTTCCTTCAGCCGCAGCAGATCTTCTTCGTTGTTGAGGGTCATCCGTGTCTCGCTTTCGTGCCCACATGTAGCCCGTCGGCGCCGGATTTTCCAGCGCCGACAACAGGCACAGGGGTCAAGCGCAATGGCTCAGGCCGAAACGGCCTGTCCGGCCCGTTCCTCCGCCAGTGCCTTGCGCACCAGCGGCGCCACCCTGGTGCCGTAGAGTTCGATGCCGCGCATGATCTGCGCGTGCGGCATCGGGCCGATCGCCATCTGCAGCAGGAAGCGGTCGTTGCGGAAAAGCTTCCAGTTCTCGACGATCTTCTCGGCCACGGTTTCGGGATCGCCGAGGAAGAGGTTGCCGGCGGGGCTGCGCGCCTGGTCGAAATGCGCGCGGTTCGTCGGCCCCCAGCCACGCTCGCGGCCGATGCGGTTCATCACTTCGGCCTGCGGCCCGTAAAACTGGTCGGCGGCGACATCGGTCGTATCGGCGATGAAGCCATGGACGTTGATGCTGGTCTTCAGCTTTGCCGCATCCTGGCCGGCGCGACGGGCGGCCTCGCGATAGAGGTCGAACAGCGGCGCGAAACGGCGCGGCTCGCCGCCGATGATCGCGAGCGCCACCGGCAGTCCAAGGGCACCGGCACGGGCAACCGACTGCGGCGTGCCGCCGACGGCGATCCATAGCGGCAGCAGTTCCTGCAGCGGACGCGGATAGACACCGCGGTCGCTGATAGCTGGACGCATCTCGCCCGCCCAGGAGACCTTCTCCGTTTCGCGCAATGCCATCAACAGGTCGAGCTTTTCGGCAAAGAGCTGGTCGTAATCGTCGAGCGACTGGCCGAAGAGCGGGAAGGACTCGATGAACGAGCCGCGCCCGGCCATGATTTCGGCCCGACCATTGGAGAGAAGGTCGAGCGTGGAAAACTGCTGAAACACCCGCACCGGATCGTCCGAACTGAGAACCGTGACGGCACTCGTCAGCCTGATGGTCTTCGTCCTGGCGGCGGCGGCGGCCAGGATCACGGCCGGGGCGGAGGCGGCATAGTCAGGGCGGTGATGTTCGCCAAGACCGAAGACATCGAGACCGACCTGATCGGCCAGTTCGATCTCTTCCAGCAGATCGGCAAGCCGACGCTGGCCTTCCCGGCCCTTGTCGTCAGCGTTCGGATCGACATCCGCGAAAGTGTAAAGCCCGAGTTCCATGGCGCCCATCCTATCGTTGTTTACCAACAGATAGTTGGCTCCGGTGTCCGCAGCAAATGCGCGTCCGGGAAACACTGTGTTTCCCGGATGATGCCAAACGGAACTTTGATCAGGCCTGGCTCAGCGTGCGCTTGACCGCATTGCGCCAGCCCTTGAGCTTGGCCTTGCGTGTCGCCTCGTCCATCGCGGGCTCGAAACGACGATCGCGAGCCCAGGACTTGGCAAAATCCTCCTGCTTGGGCCAGACGCCGGCGCGGCTGCCGGCAAGCCAGGCCACGCCGAGCGCCGTTGTCTCAAGGATGACCGGCCGGTCGACCGGCGCGTCAAGCAGGTCGGAAAGCCGCTGCATCGTCCAGTCCGAGACGACCATGCCGCCATCGACGCGCAGCACCGTTTCCTTGCCGTTGCTGCGCCAGTCCTTGTGCATGGCCTCGAGCAGATCGCGCGTCTGGTAGCAGACCGCTTCGAGCGCGGCACGCGCGAACTCGGCGGGTCCGGTGTTGCGGGTCATGCCGAAGATCGCGCCGCGGGCGTCGGGATCCCAGTGCGGCGCACCGAGACCGGTAAAGGCCGGAACCAGATAGACCTCCTGCGACGGGTCGGCGCTTTCGGCAAGCGTGCCGGTGTCCGAAGCGGCCTTGATGACCTTCAGGCCATCGCGCAACCACTGCACGGCAGCGCCGGCAACGAAGATCGAGCCTTCGAGCGCATAGGTGGTTTCGCCATCCAGCCGATAGGCAATGGTGGTGAGCAGCCGGTTCTTCGAGCGCACCATGTCCTTGCCAGTGTTGAGCAACGCGAAGCAGCCCGTACCGTAGGTCGATTTCAGCATGCCCGGCTTGAAGCAGGCCTGGCCGATGGTGGCGGCCTGCTGGTCGCCGGCAACGCCGAGGATCGGGATCGCCGCGCCGAAAAGCGTCTTATCGGTGACGCCGAAATCGGCAGCGCAATCCTTCACCTCCGGCAGCATTGCGCGGGGAACGTGCAGGATGTCGAGCAACTCGTCATCCCAGGCATTGTCGGCGATGTTGTAGATCAGCGTGCGCGAGGCGTTGGTCGCATCGGTAACGAAGGACTTTCCGCCCGTCAGCCGCCAGATGAGGAACGTGTCGATGGTGCCGAAGCAGAGTTCGCCTTTGGCGGCTCTGGCCTGGGCACCCTTCACATTCGAAAGCAGCCAATTGAGCTTGGTGCCGGAGAAATAGGGATCGAGCAGCAGGCCGGTCTTCCTGGTGAAGGTCTTCTCCAGCCCCTGCTTCTTCAGCTTGTCGCAATAGGCTGAAGTGCGGCGGTCCTGCCAGACGATGGCATTGTGGATCGGCTTGCCGGTTTCGCGATCCCAGACGACGACCGTTTCGCGCTGGTTGGTGATGCCGATGCCGGCGATATCGCTTAGCGAGATCCCCGCCTTCTTGATCGCCTCGCTGACGGTGACGACGACGCTATCCCAGATCTCCTCCGGATCATGCTCGACCCAGCCGGATTTCGGAAAGTGCTGTTTGAATTCCTTCTGGCCGACGCCCGCCACCTGCTGCTTGCCGTCGAAGACGATCGCCCGGCTCGACGTCGTGCCCTGATCGATCGCGAGAATATATCCGCCCATATGCCCCTCCCCGGCCTGCATCACGTGTTTTTCGACGCCCTTCCCGAGGGGCGTGGAGTCCATTTCGAAAAACTTCAATACGATGGCAAAACGAATGTCAAACGAAAACAAAACGCAAGAAATCGCGACGAAGCCTGTTGCCGCAACTCTGCGTCGGCGGCCCGAAAAACACAATTGTCACATCGGCGGTTTTACGCGTAGGTTGACGCTGTTGCGTCGCAAAAACCGGGCAAGATTAAGCGACGCTGCAAAGGGAGAGATCAGGAATGACGAGAACTGCGGTCATCACCGGTTCGACGAGCGGCATCGGCCTTGCCATTGCCAAGGCTTTCGCCAAGGGCGGCGCCAACATCGTCTTGAACGGCTTCGGCGCGCCGGACGAAATCAAGGCAGCGACGGACGAAGTCGGGGCACTGACGGCCGGAACGGTCATTTATCACCCGGCCGACATGACCAAGCCGGATGAAATCGCCGACCTGATGGCGACGGCGGCAAGGCGTTTCGGCAGCGTCGACATCCTGGTCAACAATGCCGGCGTTCAATATGTCGAGAAGGTCGAGGATTTCCCGGTCGAGCAATGGGACCGGATCATCGCCATCAACCTCTCCTCCTCCTTCCACACCATTCGCGCCGCCCTGCCCGGCATGAAGGCAAAGGGCTGGGGCCGCATCGTCAACATCGCCTCGGCCCACGGGCTCGTCGCCTCACCGTTCAAATCGGCCTATGTCGCCGCCAAGCATGGCATCATGGGGCTGACGAAAACGGTGGCGCTCGAAGTTGCGGAAAACGGCATCACCGCCAATTCGATCTGCCCGGGCTACGTGCTGACCCCGCTCGTCGAAAAGCAGATCCCGGACCAGGCCCGCACCCGCGGCATCACCGAAGAGCAGGTGATCAACGACGTCATGCTCAAGGGCCAGCCGACCAAGAAGTTCATCACGGTCGAACAGGTAGCATCGCTGGCCGTCTACCTCGCCAGCGACGATGCGGCACAGATCACCGGCACACATGTTTCCATGGATGGCGGCTGGACGGCGCAATAGCACGCCGCCCGTCCATTGAGACAAGGCGGAAGACGCCCTAACTCTATGAAAATGCGCATGGTCCGCCGCCGGGAACGATTCCGGTTTTTGCGGCCATGCATCAGCAGGAATGAATGGCATGCCCAAGGCTAGGGAAAGCAAGGACGACGACAGCATTCGCTTCATCCTCAATGACAGCGAGGTGGCGCTTTCCGACGTCGCACCGACCGCGACCCTGCTCGACTATCTGAGACTCGAGCGCCGGCTGACCGGAACGAAGGAAGGCTGCGCGGAGGGCGACTGCGGTGCCTGCACCGTGCTCGTCGGCCGGCTTGCCGGCAACGCGCTGGTCTACGAAAGCGTCAATGCCTGCATCCGGTTCGTCGGATCGTTGCATGCAACCCATGTGGTGACCGTCGAGCATCTGGCCGCGAAGGACGGAACGCTGCATCCCGTGCAGCAGGCAATGGTCGATTTCCATGGCTCGCAATGCGGCTTCTGCACGCCGGGCTTCGTCATGTCGCTTTATGGCCTGTGGCTGTCGAACGACGATCCCAGCCGCACGGACATCGAAAAGGCGCTGCAAGGCAACCTCTGTCGCTGCACCGGCTACGAGCCTATCGTAAAGGCGGCCGAAGCCGCCGCCAGCGCGCGGCCATCCGCCATCTTCGATCCGATCACCGCTGCGCGCGAGGCAACGATCGCCCGTCTCAAGGCGCTTAAACCTGAGAAGACAATCACGGTCCGGCACGGTGAAAGCTGTCTGATCGTGCCGGCCGATGCTGCCGGCCTCGCGGCGGCTCTTGCCGAATACACGGGCGCGACCGTGGTTGCCGGCGCGACCGATGTCGGTCTCTGGGTCACCAAGCAGATGCGTCCGATTGATCCCGTCATCTTCATCAACGGCATCACCGAGTTGCAGCGCATCGAGGAGAGCGACGCCGGCCTGACCATTGGCGCAGGCGTCAGCTATTCAGCCGCCTTTGCAGCGCTCAGCAAAGCCTATCCAGCCTTCGGCCGGTTGATCGACCGCATCGGCGGCGAACAGGTGCGCAACATGGGCACGATCGGCGGCAATATCGCCAACGGCTCGCCGATCGGCGACAGCCCGCCGCCCCTGATCGTGCTCGGGGCAACCGTCACGCTGCGCTCGACGGAAGGCAGCCGTACGCTGCCACTGGAGGACTTCTTCATCGCCTATGGCAAGCAGGACCGCAAAGCCGGCGAGTTCGTCGAGAGCATCTTCGTACCCAGGCTGCCGGCGGATGAGCTGTTTGCGGCCTACAAGCTCTCCAAGCGCCGCGACGAGGATATTTCCGCATTGCTCGGCGCCTTCCGCATTTCGCTCGAAGGCAACAGGGTGAAGACCGCCCGCATCGCCTTCGGCGGCATGGCGGGCACGCCGAAGCGCGCCGCAAGTGTGGAGGCAGCACTCATCGGCAAGCCCTGGACGGAGGAAACGGTGCACGCCGCTCAAGCAGCCTTCGAGGCGGATTACCAACCCTTGAGCGATTGGCGCGCCACCAGCACCTATCGCATGCTGGCGGCGAAGAACCTGCTGATGCGCTTCCTGCTCGAAAGCAGCGGCCAGCCGGCGGAGCTCGTGCGCTATGCGACGGGAGAGAGGTGATATGAGCACCGGCTGCAAGGTCAATGGCTTGGGATTGCCCCTCACCCTATCCCTCTCCCCGCAGGCGGGGAGCGGGAACGGAGGCGCAACCGCGATGTCCCTTCTCCCCGTCATTACGGGGAGAAGGTCGCCGGCAGGCCGGATGAGGGGCATGTCCTTCGAAAGGATTGAAGTAGATGGATAAGTCGACCTTCGAGGAACGCAAGGCGATCAACGGGCAGATGCATTCGCGCCAGCGCCACGACAGTGCCCACAAGCATGTGGCCGGCACCGCCGATTATATCGACGACATGCCGGAACCGGCAGGCACCCTGCACGGCGCGCTGGGCATGACCGATCGCGCCCATGCCGAAATCACCGAAATGGATCTGTCGGCCGTGGCAGCCGCGTCCGGTGTCGTCTGCGTGCTGACGGCGCGCGATATGCCGCATTCCAACGACATCAGCCCCAGCCACCTGCATGACGAGCCGGTGCTCGCCGACGGCATCGTCCAGTTCCACGGCCAGCCGGCCTTTGCCGTCATCGCCGAGACGCGCGACATCGCCCGCCGTGCCGCCCGGCTGGCGAAGATCAGCTATCGCGACCTGCCGCATTTCACCGATATCACCGATGCCGTCGCCCATGGCGGCGAACTCGTCACCCAGCCCCTCACCCTGCAGCGCGGCGATGCCGACGCCGAACTGGAAAAAGCGCCGCGCCGGCTGAAGGGCCGGATGCGCATCGGCGGCCAGGAGCATTTTTACCTCGAAGGCCATATCGCCCTTGCCATTCCCGGTGAGGACGACGAGATCACCGTCTGGTCCTCGACCCAGCACCCGAGCGAAATCCAGCACATGGTCTCGCACGTGCTCGGCGTTCCCTCCAATGCAGTCACCGTCAATGTGCGCCGCATGGGTGGCGGCTTCGGCGGCAAGGAAACGCAGGGCAACCAGTTCGCAGCCCTTGCGGCCGTGGCGGCGAAGAGGCTCGGCCGGGCAGTCAAGTTCCGCCCCGACCGCGACGAGGACATGACGGCCACCGGCAAACGTCACGACTTCCTCGTCGACTACGACGTCGGCTTCGACGAAGACGGCCGCATCCACGCCGTTCATGCCAACTATGCGGCACGCTGCGGCTATTCCTCGGATCTTTCCGGCCCGGTCACGGACCGCGCGCTGTTTCACGCCGACAGTTCCTATTTCTACCCGCATGTGAAGCTGACATCGCAGCCACTGAAGACCAACACCGTGTCCAACACCGCCTACCGCGGCTTCGGCGGCCCGCAGGGCATGGTCGGCGGCGAACGCATGATCGAGGAGATCGCCTACGCGCTCGGCAAGGACCCGCTCGAGATTCGCAAGCTCAATTTCTACGGCGAGAAGGGTTCGGGCCGGGATATCACGCCCTACCACCAGCACGTCGAAGACAACATTATCGGCAGAATTGTCGCCGAGCTTGAAGCCGACGCCGACTACCAGGCGCGCCGCCAGGCCATCGTCGAGTTCAACCGTGCGAGCCGCGTCATTCGCAAGGGCATCGCGCTGACACCGGTGAAGTTCGGCATCTCCTTCACCATGACCGCCTTCAACCAGGCAGGTGCCCTGGTGCACATCTATCAGGATGGCTCGATCCACCTGAATCATGGCGGCACCGAGATGGGCCAGGGCCTCTATGTGAAGGTTGCTCAGGTGATCGCCGACAGTTTCCAGGTCGATCTCGACCGTGTCAGGATCACTGCAACGACGACCGGCAAGGTGCCCAACACTTCGGCAACGGCAGCGTCGTCGGGCTCCGACCTCAACGGCATGGCCGCCTTCGATGCGGCCCGCCAGATCAAGGAACGGCTCATTGCCTTTGCCTGCGAGCGCTGGCAAACGACCGCCGAGAACGTCACTTTCGTTCCCGATCATGTGAAGATCGGCGAGGAGCTGGTGCCCTTCCCGGAATTCATCAAGCTCGCCTACATGGCGCGCGTTCAGCTTTCGGCCGCCGGATTCTACAAGACGCCGAAGATCCACTGGGACCGTGCGACCGGACGGGGAACGCCGTTCTACTATTTCGCCTATGGCGCTTCGGTGTCGGAAGTGTCGATCGATACGTTGACCGGCGAATACATGGTCGACCGCGTCGACGTGCTGCACGATGTCGGCCGCTCGCTCAATCCGGCAATCGACCTCGGCCAGATCGAAGGCGGCTTTGTCCAGGGCATGGGGTGGCTGACGACGGAGGAATTGTGGTGGGACGACAAGGGCCGGCTGCGCACGCATGCGCCCTCGACCTACAAGATCCCTCTCGCCTCGGACCGGCCGAAGATCTTCAACGTCAAACTGGCCGAGTGGGCGGAAAATGCGGAAAAGACCATCGGGCGGTCGAAGGCCGTCGGAGAGCCGCCCTTCATGCTGCCGATCTCCGTGCTCGAGGCGCTGTCGATGGCAGTGGCGAGCGTTGCCGATTACCGCGAATGCCCGCGTCTTGACGCGCCGGCGACGCCGGAGCGTGTGCTGATGGCCGTCGAACGCCTTCGGCAATCCTGACGGCCATCGGGATTTGCGTTAGATCCGCGGGAGTTCATCGATGTTGAGAAGGCGGCGAGAGTTGGCGATTGCCTCGTCGTCATCTTCATGAGCACCATGCCAATCCATGAAACCCATGTCTCTCTTGAGATGGTCGGACAGCGCATTGACATCCAGGATCGGCTTGGCGGCAACGGCGCCGCGAAACAGGGTAGACGTGAACCGCACGACCGCATCCAGCGAAAGAACTGGTTTTCTTTCAGTATGTTCGAGAACGTCGCAAGTCATTTTGATCACCTGTTCGTCTTGGGAAGTTGACTTGCAGGATGCCGTGGAGGAGGATTGAAATCCAATCGAACATCCGTCTGCATGCATCAAGAGAACTTATCCATGAAGATGTCCAAGCAGTTTCCGCTGAATGCGCTCCGGGTCTTCGAAGCAGTGGCCCGGCTCGGCAGTTTTACCAGGGCCGGCGAAGAGCTGGGCATGACCCAGACGGCCGTCAGCTATCAGGTCAAGCTGATCGAGGAGAATGTCGGCGAACCGCTGTTCCTGCGCCGCCCGCGCCAGATCGCGCTGACCGACGTCGGCCAACGGCTGGCGCCGCGGGTCACCGAAGCGTTCGAGATGCTGCAGGAGGCCGTCTCCTCGGCGCGCGGCGACATCGACAGCGCACTGCTGATCAGTTCGACCCCGACCTTCGCCTCGCAATGGCTCGCTCGCAACATCGGCTCGTTTCAACTCGCCCATCCCAACATCGCCGTGCGGCTGAGCACCAACGACCACATCATCGATTTTGCCAAGGAATCCGCGGATCTCGCCATCCGCTCCGGCGCCGGCGTCTGGCCGGGCCTTGATACCCATCCGCTGATGCGTGTCGAGTTCAGCCCGATGCTGAGCCCGGCACTCGCCGAAACCGTCGGGGGCATCCACGAGCCACGCGATCTCCTGAAGCTCAGGATCATCGATGCGGGCGACCCCTGGTGGCGGATCTGGTTTTCCGCAGCCGGCGTCGACGATCCCGATCTCGAAGGCCGTCCGACAAGCCGGCTCGGCGCGCAGTCCTTCGAGGCGCGCGCCGCCGTTGCCGGCCAGGGCGTGGCAATCCTGACGCCGGAATTCTACGGTGACGACGTGGCGCTCGGCCGGCTCTACCAGCCTTTCGACCTGCGCTGCAGCGACGGCTGCGACTATTGGCTGGCCTATCCCCATGCGCGCCGCAACACCCCGAAGATCCGCGTCTTCCGCGACTGGATCCTCAGCGAGCTCTGCCCGTCGGTTCAGTTCGGGGCCGATTGGGTAGAAGAGCGCAAAGCGGCTTCCGCGAGCTAGGGTAACCCATTAGAATCGATCAGGTTTATCACCAGGGCGATTTCCTCCCGAAATCGTCCTGATCCCGGAAAATCACGTCCCGGCGCGCATTCGCCCCCTTCCCCAACCTGCGGTTTTTGCGCAAGGTGCGACGACGGAGAGAATAAAGGGGACCCCGAATGTATGAGTTCGCCATCGCCTGGGAATGGCTGGCCTTGGCCGTCCGCTGGCTGCATGTCATCACCGCCATCGCCTGGATCGGCTCATCCTTCTATTTCATCGCGCTCGACCTCGGCCTCGTGAAGCGCGATCACCTGCCTGTTGGAGCCTATGGCGAAGAATGGCAGGTGCATGGCGGCGGCTTCTATCACATCCAGAAATATCTGGTCGCCCCCGCCTCGATGCCCGAGCACTTGACCTGGTTCAAATGGGAATCCTACATGACGTGGCTTTCGGGCTTCGCCATGCTCTGTCTCGTCTATTACGGCGGCGGCGATCTTTTCCTGATCGACCGCCACGTGCTCGATATCTCGGCAACGTCCGCGATCCTGATTTCGCTCGCCTCGCTCGGCATCGGCTGGGTCTTTTATGATCTGCTCTGCAAGTCGCCGATCGGCAACAGCACCTGGGGCCTGATGGCGCTCCTCTATGTGGCGCTGGTGGTCATGGCCTGGGGCTATACCCAGGTCTTCACCGGCCGCGCCGCGTTCCTGCATCTGGGCGCCTTCACCGCGACCATCATGTCGGCGAACGTCTTCTTCATCATCATCCCCAACCAGAAGATCGTGGTTGCCGACCTGATCGCCGGCCGCACGCCCGACCCCAAGCTCGGCGCGCAGGCCAAGCAGCGCTCACTGCACAACAACTACCTGACCCTACCGGTCATCTTCTTCATGCTGTCGAACCACTATCCGCTGGCTTTTGCGACCGCCTTCAACTGGATCATCGCCGCCCTCGTGTTCCTGATGGGCGTCACCATTCGCCACTGGTTCAATACGACCCATGCCCGCAAGGGCAGGCCCACCTGGACCTGGCTCGTCACCGTCATCCTCTTCATCCTGATCATGTGGCTGTCGACCGTGCCGAAAGTGCTGACCGGCGAAGAAAAGGCAGAAGTCGCGCCGGTCTTTGCCCGGTTTGCTGAGAATGCCCACTTCCCCGCCGTCAAGGATGCGATCTCGACCCGCTGTTCCATGTGCCACGCGGCCGAACCGGTCTATGAGGGCATCGCCCGGCCGCCCAATGGCGTGGTGCTGGAGAGCGATCAGGAGATTGCCGCCCGTGCCCGCGAAATCTATATCCAGGCGGGGCGCAGCCATGCCATGCCGCCCGGCAACATAACCGACATGACGACGGACGAGCGCCAGTTGCTGACAGCCTGGTTCGAAAGCGCCGTCGAGGAAGGCAAGACACAATGATATCGACGCTCATCCGCGGCCGCCTCTTGAGCTTTCACCGCGCGCCAATGGCAATCGACGACAGCGCGGCCTACGCCTATGAAGGCGATGGCGCGCTGCTGGTCGAAGACGGCCAGATCAAGGCGTCGGGCGCCTATTCAGCCGTCAAGGCCGAGGCAGCGGATGATATCGCCGAGATCGATCACCGTCCGCATCTGATCGTGCCCGGTTTCATCGACACCCATCTGCACTTCCCGCAGATGCAGGTGATGGCGTCCTACGCCGCCAATCTGCTCGAATGGCTCAACACCTACACCTTCCCGGAGGAATGCCGCTTCGTCGAAACTGCCCATGCCGAGCGTATCGCCAGCCGCTTCTTCGACGAAATGGTCCGCCACGGCACGACGACGGCGGCAGCCTATTGCTCCGTGCACAAGGCTTCCGCCGACGCCTTCTTCGCCGAGGCGCTGCGCCGCGACATGCGCATGATCGCCGGCAAGGTCATGATGGACCGCAACGCGCCGCAGGGGCTGCTCGACACCCCGCAGATGGGCTACGACGAGACCCGCGCCGTGATCCGCGAGTGGCATGGCAAGGGCCGCAACCATGTGGCCATCACCCCCCGCTTCGCCATCACCTCGACGCCGGAACAGATGGATGTCGCCAAATCGCTGGTGCACGAATTCCCCGATCTGCACGTCCAGACGCATCTCTCGGAAAACCGCGACGAGATCGCCTTCACCTGCGAACTCTATCCGGAAGCCATTGATTATACCGACGTCTACGCCCGTTACGGCCTGCTCGGACCTAAGAGCCTGTTCGGCCACTGCATCCATCTCTCCGACCGAGAGGCGGATGTGATGAGCGAGACGGGATCGGTGGCAGTCTTCTGCCCCACGTCCAACCTCTTCCTCGGCTCGGGCCTTTTTCCCTTGCGGGCGCTCAACCGGCGCGACAAGCCGGTGCGCACTTCCGTTGCCTCGGATATCGGCGGCGGCACCAGCTATTCCATGCTGAAGACGCTCGATGAGGCCTACAAGATCCTGCAGTTGCAGGGCGAGCGGCTGAACCCGTTCGACAGCTTCTTCATGATGACCCGCGGCAACGCCGAGGCGCTGTCGCTGGTCGACAGGATCGGCACGCTCGAGCCCGGTACCGACGCCGACTTCATCGTGCTCGACATGGCGGCAACGCCGGCGATGGCGCTGCGCGCCGAGGTGGTCAATTCACTCTCCGACGAGCTTTTCCTGCTGCAGACCATGGGCGACGACCGCTCGATCGTCGAGACCTATGTCGCGGGAAAACCTGCAAAGTCGGCCCTCGCCGCGGCCTGATCGCATCGTCAAACACAAAGAGGTCAAAAAAGTTGACCTCTTTGTTCGCGCGCTATTAACAAGCCTTCGTCAAACATGGTAAGGCCTCTGAAGTCATTCCTGGAGCAGACATGCGCGGTTTTCACCGGCATCCCGCTCTGACCCTTGATTCAGATGAAGGCCGTTTCCATGACGCAAATCCTCGAAATCAGCGACCTCAAGGCTCTCGCCAAGCGCCGCGTACCGAAGCTCTTCTTCGATTACGCCGACAGCGGCGCCTGGACCGAGGGCACCTATCGCGCCAACGAGGAAGATTTCGCCAAGGTGAAGCTGCGCCAGCGGGTGCTGGTCGACATGACCAACCGCTCGCTGGAAACGACGATGATCGGCCAGAAGGTGTCGATGCCGGTGGCGCTGGCGCCGACCGGCCTCACCGGCATGCAGCACGCCGACGGCGAGATGCTGGCAGCCCAGGCGGCCGAAGCCTTCGGCGTTCCCTTCACGCTGTCGACCATGAGCATCTGCTCGATCGAGGACGTCGCCTCGGTGACAACCAAGCCCTTCTGGTTCCAGCTCTACGTCATGCGCGAGCGTGAATTCGTGCTCAACCTCATCGACCGCGCCAAGGCCGCCAAGTGCTCGGCACTGGTGTTGACGCTCGACCTGCAGATCCTCGGCCAGCGCCACAAGGACCTGCGCAACAGCTTGTCGGCGCCGCCGAAGCTCACCCCCAAACATCTCTGGCAGATGGCGACGCGGCCGGGCTGGTGCATGAAGATGCTCGGCACCAACCGCCGCACCTTCCGCAACATCGTCGGCCACGCGAAAAGCGTCACCGACCTGTCCTCGCTCGGCGCCTGGACGGCAGAACAGTTCGACCCACAGCTGTCCTGGAAGGACGTCGAGTGGATCAAGGAACGCTGGGGCGGCCCGCTGATCCTCAAGGGCATTCTCGATCCGGAAGACGCCAAGATGGCGGCTGCAACCGGCGCCGATGCGATCATCGTCTCCAACCACGGCGGCCGCCAGCTCGACGGCGCCCATTCCTCGATCAGCATGCTGCCGCGCATCGTCGATGCGGTCGGCCACCAGATCGAGGTGCATCTCGACGGCGGCATCCGCTCCGGCCAGGACGTGCTGAAGGCCGTCGCCATGGGCGCCAAGGGCACCTATATCGGCCGCCCCTTCCTCTATGGTCTCGGCGCCATGGGCAAGGAAGGCGTGACCAAGGCGCTGGAAATCATCCGCAAGGAGATGGACATCACCATGGCGCTCTGCGGCAAGCGCGATATCAACGACGTCAACCGCGACATCCTTGCGGATTGATCCCGCGCGCCAACCAGCCAAGCCGGATTGCCTGGAAATGGGCGGCTTCGTAGCCGACGTCCAACAATTGTGTGGAATGCCTGCAGTTCCAAAATCGGTCGCATAAGCTAAACATATGCGACCGATTTTTACGGCGAACCGTCCTTCAGCACGGGCGGCTCAGTCGCAAGTTTCAGGATTGATGCAGATCGCCCGAAGGTCCAAGAGTTTGCGGCTCTCCGATCTCTATTGCGTGCCCATCGGGGTCATAAAAGCGGAACACCCGCTGCCCCCAGGCTTGCCGCTCAATCGGGTGGATCAGTTCCACTTGCGGTGCAATGCTTTCGAAGGCCGCCTCGATATCCCCATGCTCGAAATAGAGCAGCAGGTTCCTTCGCCCATAGGGTTCCTCCGCAGGAGCGACTTCCCGCCAGACCGTCTGTTCCAAAGAACGGCCCTCGTGGATCGCAAAGCCGGTATCAAAGAGAACGAAGTTCCCGAAGTCCTCCAACACCGTCAGACCGAGCGTCTTCTGGTAAAATTCCCTGGAGCGGTCGATGTCGCGGACGAAAGGGATGGGATTGATGAAACGCATCGAATTCCTCTCGTGACGTTCAAAGTCGTTTCGTACAAATCCCTGTGACGGCGACGGCTTTCGACTGAACTGGGCGCCACCGCGAGTTTGCGCCCACCCGCGCTCAGCTGCCGCGATAGGTCGAGTAGCCGTAGGGCGAGAGAAGCAGCGGCACATGATAGTGGCTGGCCGGATCGGCAATGCCGAAGCGCAAGGGGATCAGGTCGAGAAAGGCAGGCTCCGGCAGCGCGGTGCCCGCTTTACGCAGATAGTCGCCGGCGTGGAAGACCAGCTCGTAGCTGCCGGTCATGAAGCCGACGCCTTCGACCATCGGGCCATCGACGCGTCCATCGCCGTTGGTATGAACGGTGCGGATCAATTGCCGCTCCTCGCCTTCGAGCCAATAGAGATCAATGCGCAAGCCCTCGGCCGGCTTGCCGAGTGCGGTGTCGAGGACATGGGTGGTCAGACGGCCGGTGCTGCTCATCACTGCTCTTCCTTCACATTGCGCTTTCGATGACGAAGGGCTCGTCGTAGGCATACTCTTCGAGATTGTTTCCCGGCCCATCCCGGTCGACAACGATGAAGTCGCTGACCGCGCCCATCGACATCAACGGATGGTGCCAGACATTGCGCCCGTAGTTGACGCCCTGCCGCCCGTTCGCCCGGAACACCCGCGGCGCGCCCGGTCGGCCGCCCTCGTCTTCGGCAACGATGACCAGCCAGGGCCGATCGTCGAGCGGCGAAAAACTCTGGCTGCCGAAGGGATGCCGTTCCATCATCGCCACCGCGTACGGGAAGGCACGCGGCTGGCCACGAAAGATATTGATGATGACGTTGGCACCCTCACCGACGACATCCGCACGCGCCAGGCCATGGAAGCGCTCGGTGGTGCCGCCGTTGATGTAGCGCATCGAAGCCGGATCGGTCTCAATGACCGTGCCGAACGGCGCAAAAGCATCCTGCGTCAGGGGTTCGATCGAAAGAATACGCGACATCAGGCCATCGCCCCGCAACGCTCATCGCAAGTGGCATGGTCCGGCTCGACTGCCCACTGTAGCGGTGAGAGCAGATAGCGAACGGGCAAGTCAGGCATTTTCGTCTCCTGGAAGCATGGATTGCAGCCGCAGACGAGCGATTTTCTCCACCTGCGCACAGGCGGTCTCAAATTCCTCTTCGGTCGAATTGTCAATGCGCCTTTCGAACGAGGCGAGAATATCGTTCTTCGTCAGGCCCTTGACGGCGATGATAAAGGGGAAGCCGAACTTCTGCGTATAGGCTTCGTTGAGCGCCGTGAAGCGGGCATGCTCCTCGGCCGAAAGGCGGTCGAGGCCGGCGGACGCCTGCTCGGCGGTCGAGTCCGCCGTCAGCTTGCCGGCGATTGCCAGCTTGCCGGCAAGATCCGGATGGGCGCGCAGCACCGCCAGCCTTTCGCGCGGCAGTCCGGCGCGAAACGCCTGGCAAAGTGCCGAGTGCACGTTGCCGGCTGAAAGTCCCGTCGCGGCCGCCCGGTCGTAGGCTCGTTCGGCAACCCACGGAGAATGCTCGAACACGCCGCCGAAGCGGCTGACGAAGGCGTCGCGATCGGACATCAGAGAGCCCCTTCCGGCTTGTGGTGTTCATACCAGTGACGGGCGATATCGATGCGCCGCGGCACCCAGACCTTGTCGTGCGACATGACATAGTCGATGAAACGTGCCAGCGCCGCAGCGCGGCCCGGACGACCGACCAGGCGGCAGTGCAGGCCGATGTTCATCATCTTGGCGTCGCCCTCCTTGCCTTCCTCGTAGAGCACGTCGAACGTGTCCTTGAGATAGGTGAAGAACTGGTCGCCCGAGTTGAAACCCTGGTTCGTCGCAAAGCGCATGTCGTTGGCGTCGAGCGTGTAGGGGATGATCAGATGCGGCTTGTCGGCCGTCAGTCCCGGCACCCAGTAAGGTAGCTCATCCGCATAGGAATCCGAGGAATAGAGGAAGCCGCCCTCTTCGAGGACGAGCTTCAGCGTGTTGTTTGAAGGTTTGCCCTGGTAGAGGCCGAGCGGACGCTCGCCGGTCAGTTCGGTATGCAGCCGAACCACTTCGCGGATATGCTCGCGCTCCACGTCCTCGGGGAAATCCTTGTATTCGAGCCAGCGCAGACCGTGGCTGGCGATCTCCCAGCCCGCTTCCTTCATGGCGGCGACCGCTTCCGGATTGCGAGCCATCGCCAGCGTCACGCCGTAAACCGTCAGCGGCACGTCGCGGCTGGTGAACATCCGCCAGAGCCGCCAGAAACCGGAGCGCGAACCGTACTCGTAGATCGATTCCATGTTGAGGTTGCGCTGCCCCTGCCAGGGCTGCGCACCGACGATCTCCGAAAGCAGGCTCTCGGACGCCGGATCGCCATCGAGGATGCAGCTTTCGCCGCCCTCTTCGTAGTTGAGCACGAACTGCACGGCGATACGCGCATCGCCTGGCCAGTTCGCCTTGGGCGGGTTGCGGCCATAGCCGACGAGGTCACGCGGATAGGTAGTCTCAGACATCAAATCACCCTTCGAATTTTCCGGAACGGTAACACCGCCGACCGGATTGTCGAGACAAAATGACGTCGGTGCAGACGGTTAACGGCTGGCCATCAGCGAGGCGACCATCCGCGACAATGGCGGGATAGGGCTTGGCGCGAGCGTCGCCTCGGCTGCCGCCTGCTTGATCCGGTCGGCCCGTTTGGCCGCCGAAATCTTGCCGAGCGGGTGTTGCGAGTGGACGCGCATCGGGGCGCCCGATTCCTGCTCGACGAACAGCGCCAGGCTGCCGATCGTGAGCGGCGGCGCCAGGCACGGTTCGAACAGATCCCGAAGCGGAGCCTCGATCCGGCGCATCGCGTCCTGATTGAGCGGCCCGGTCAGCATCATGTGAAAGCGATACTCATCCATCACATGAGGATCGCCCCAGCGATGCAGATTGGAAAACTGCGGTGCCGTCAGCCGGTCCGGGTCGGAGCGCTCGATCTCGTCTTCGCTGAGCGGCGCGCGGAACGCGTCGAATTCCTGGATGATGCTGGCGGCAAGCAGATGCATCGCCGTATTGGGGATCTGCGGCATCAGCCCCCAGCAGTGGCCGAGTCGGGCCACTTCCAGGCGCTCGATCTCGAACGGCGTCTGGGCGCCGGCAAAATGCATCAGCGCCTTGAGCAGCTGCGCCTCGTCCATGTCGGGGTGAAGCCGGAAGGGCGACATCACCATCGCCTGAAAGCCGAAGCGACGCGGGACGGCCGTATGGAAGGCAATCTCCGATGCCGTCAATCCGGAGATCGACGGCAATTCGGCCGGCTCGCCGGAATAGACGTTGCGGCCAAGCCAGCTGGCGGCAACCGCTGAAAGCGGATCGGCCATCGGCGGCGTGAAACAAATGGCGTAACGCATGCGCATGCTCCGGAAAACCGTTCTGGCACAGACCCGCGACGATCGATCTCGATTGTCGCCAGGGCGGGCGCGCAGGTTCAAAACCTTAGAGCCTCAACATTGCCCTCCCCGGGGAGACGCGGCGCTCTATTGCCCGCGTCTTAGGTGATTTGCGTGACAGATTGACGAAGTAAAAGGGGCAACCCTGGGGATCGCAGCCAAGTATACGGCCAGAACTTTCTCGGAACCATCCCGTCCAACAGCCGTTCCCTAGAGGTAGCAAACAACGATGGAGAAGAAGCGTGACCTATCAGAATGCGAACCTTCAGGACGCCAGGATCAAGGAAACCCATGACCTGATCGCGAGCGACAAGGTCGAAGGCACGAAGGTCTATGGCGCCGACAGCAAGCACATCGGCTCAATCGAGCGCGTCATTCTGGAAAAGCGCAGCGGTCGCGTCGCCTATGCTGTGCTCGGGTTCGGCGGTTTTCTCGGCATCGGCGAAGACCACTATCCGTTGCCGTGGGCGAAGCTGACCTATGATGAGAACCTCGGTGGCTATCGCACTGATGTGACTCGCGAGCAGGTCGAGCGGGCGCCGAAATATCATGGCAACGACGAATACGACTGGAACAGCGAGAACGGACGCCGCGTCTACGACTATTACGGCGTGCCGCCTTACTGGATGTAAGGATCGGGCTTTTCCACTGTCACATATGGGCTCCGCCGGCGGCGGGGCTTTTTGCATGCCAACGGCTTAAAGATGTTTCTCGCGAAGTGCCGCTATGTGATTCCGGCACAAGAAGGATTCCGGAACAGCGATCGACGACTGACCTGCGATCTCCTCGATGACGAAGCGCGCGAGGCGATGGGCGATGCCGAAGCTCACCTTGAAGCCGCCGGTCAGAACCGAGAGGTTTCCGTGATCCGGATGGCGCCCGACCATCGGCTCCCTTCCGGTCGATTTCGGCCGGATGCCGGCCCAGCGCTCGACCACCTCCGCCCCGCGCAGTGTCGGGACCAGCGCCTCGGCCCGCCCCTGCAGTTCATTCAACAGTTCATCCGTCGACAGCGGATCGGCATATTTGTTCTCGCTGGTGCTGCCGACAGCGACATGCCCGTCCTCATGGGCGACGATGTAGACGCCGTCGGTAAAGATGACAGGCAATTGCGGATCGACGTCGGCGAGAAGCAGCGCCGCCTGGCCCTTTACCCCGGTGCCGCTCGGTTCGCGGATGGGTCCGCACAGCATGTCGATCAACGGGAAGCTGCCGACGCCGGCGGCAAGAATGCAATGGCCGAATGAGATTTCCGTGCCGTCGTCGAGTTCGGCTCGGCCTTGACCGGGATGGATGGCCCGAACGCCGTTTCCCTCGACGATCCGCACGTTCGGCAACTGCGCCAGCGCCGCGCGCAGCACCGCCAGCATCTGGCGTGGGGAAAGCCGGCCGCCAAGTGTATCGAACACAAGCCCGAAGGCAGCCGCTTCCGCGCCCAGCCAGCCGGACGGCAGCTCGTCGCGCACATGCCAGAAAAACTGTCTGTCGCCCGCCTGCCAGTTTTGCAGCGCATCCTGCTCGTGGCGTATCGCGATGTCGCGCAGATGCGGTTTGGCGAGCGGCATGATGCGGCCGCTGCGGCGGTAACCTGCTGAAAGCCCGGTTTCAGCCTCGAGTGTTTCGATCTCGCTTTCGAGCGACACCAGCGCGTCGAACTGGAATTGTTTCTTGGAGTTCCATTTGTCCGGCATATGCGGCATCAGCGCGCCGAGGATGCCGCCGCTGGCGCCGGCACCGATATGGCGCTCTTCGACCAGCTGGACGTCCATACCGGCGCGCGCCGCCGTGAGAGCCGCCCAAAGCCCCATGATGCCGCCGCCGACGATCAAAAGTTCGCTCATCGATTGACCTTCTCCGGTGGTGGGATTATCGCCATCGCATGACAGGATCCGCCGCAGAACCGAACCAGCCCCCGGCCCATCAAAGCCTCGATTGGCACGAAGGCGATATGCCCTATTCCAGGGAATTTGGCGATCACTTTTATTGCCGCACCGATGGTCGGCTCGAATGCGGACATGTGTTCCTTGCCGGCAACGGCCTGCCCGAACGCTGGGCCTCCGGCGGTGCATTCACCGTCGGCGAACTCGGCTTCGGCACCGGCCTCAATTTCTGCGAAACCTGGCGGCAATGGAAAGCCACGGCTGCCGCGGGCGGCACGCTCCATTTCGTCAGTTTCGAGCGGTTTCCCATGCATGCAGACGAGATCGCCCGCGCCCTGTCGCACTGGCCGGAGATCGACGTCGAACGGCTGGCCCTCACCGGTCGCTGGCCGGCAACGAATGACGGCAGGATCGAGATCGATTTCGGCGACGGCGTTCGCCTGACCGTCGTCTGCGGTCCTGCTCTCAATGGCCTTAGCCAGGCGACAGAGCGCTTCGATGCCTGGTTCCTGGATGGCTTCGCGCCGTCGCGCAATCCCGACATGTGGTCGGAGGAACTGATGCGACTGGTGTTCGACAGCACCGCGCCCGGCGGCAGCTTCGCCACCTATGCCGCGGCCGGCTTTGTGCGTCGCAATCTGCAGGCCGCCGGCTTTACCGTCGAGAAGCGCAAGGGCTTTGCCGGAAAACGCGAAATGCTGCGTGGCGACAAGCGCTGAGCGCGGCAAACAGCCGGCCTCCGCGGGCGTTTTGACCGCCTTTACTCCACCAGAGAACTGAACTGTCGCAAATGACGGGGCACGATCGCTAAAAATCTGCGACAAAAATCCATCGGCAACGCGGTAGGTTTTTCATGAACGACGATCAGTTTCCGGATGCTGCGACAGGCGAAACCTCCTCAGCCCCGCTCGAGCGGCGACGCCGGCCTGGCGGCCGCAGTGGCGAGCGCACACGAAAATCCTCAGGCGGCAAATATCTCAATCTCGTCAACACCCAGAGCAAATCCTCGGTGCTCTCCGACGACGCGCTCGAGGCGATCCACGAGGCGTCGCTGACGATCCTCGAGGAGATCGGCATGGACGTCATCCTGCCCGAGGCGCGCGAGCGCATGAAGGCAGCGGGCGCCGATGTTACCCCCGGCACCGACCGCGTGCGCTTCGACCGCGGACTGCTCATGGACATGATCGCTTCGGTTCCCTCCTCCTTCACCATGCATGCGCGCAATCCGGCCCGCAATGTCGCGATCGGCGGCAACAACCTCGTCTTCGCCCAGATCGCCAGCGCGCCGTTCGTCGCCGACCGCGAAGGCGGCAGGCGCACCGGCAATCAGGAAGATTTCCGCAAGCTGGTGAAGCTTGCCCAGTCCTACGACATCATTCACACCACTGGCGGCTATCCCGTCGAGCCGGTCGACCTGCACGCTTCCGTGCGGCACCTCGACTGCCTCTCGGACATGGTGAAGCTTACCGACAAGGTCTTCCACGTCTATTCGCTCGGCCGCGAGCGCAACACCGACGGCATCGAGATTGCCCGCATCGGTCGCGGCATATCCATGGAGCAGATGGAGCGCGAACCGTCGCTGTTCACCATCATCAACACCTCCTCGCCGTTGCGTCTCGACGGACCGATGCTGCAGGGCATCATCGAAATGTCGTCGCGCAATCAGGTGGTGGTGATCACGCCCTTCACGCTCGCAGGTGCCATGGCGCCGGTGACGATCGCCGGTGCCTTGGTGCAGCAGAATGCCGAGGCGCTCTGCGGCATCGCCTTCACCCAGATGGTGCGGCGTGGAGCCCCGGTCATGTATGGCGGCTTCACCTCCAATGTCGACATGAAGACGGGCGCGCCCGCCTTCGGCACGCCGGAATACATGAAGGCAGTCATCGCCGGCGGCCAGCTCGCCCGCCGTTACAACATCCCCTACCGGACCTCCAACACCAAC
The DNA here is from genome assembly GCF_050434565.1 of Ensifer sp. 4252. NCBI lineage: Bacteria > Pseudomonadati > Pseudomonadota > Alphaproteobacteria > Hyphomicrobiales > Rhizobiaceae > Ensifer > Ensifer sp. 4252. Next base: position 17,102 of record NZ_JBNDIU010000016.1, on the reverse strand, counting down.
GCCGCCAACACGCTCGACGCGCAGGCAGCCTACGAGTCCGCGCTGTCGCTCTGGGCGCTGACGCAAGGGGGCGGCAACTTCATCATGCATGCGGCCGGTTGGACGGAAGGCGGGCTGACGGCCTCCTTCGAGAAGTTCATCCTCGACGTCGACATGCTGCAGATGGTGGCAGAATTCCTGACGCCGCTTGACGTCAGCGAGGACGCACTCGGCCTCGACGCCGTGCGCGATGTCGGCCCTGGCGGGCACTATTTCGGCACGCTGCACACGCTGCAACGCTATGAGACAGCGTTCTACTCGCCGATCCTTTCCGACTGGCGCAATTTCGAGACCTGGACGGAAGCGGGCCGGCCGACGACCTACGACCACGCCAACCGCGTCTTCAAGCAGAAGCTCAACGAATATGAACGGCCGCCGCTGGACCCGGCGATCGAAGACGAGCTCGACGCCTTCGTTGCGAAACGCAAGCAGGAAGGTGGCGTCCCGACGGACTTCTGACGGGACGCAGCAGTATCGTCTAGGGCGCGCCGGGAGGGCAAGGAACGCGCTTCCGCGCTTTCCCCTGAAAAAGCGTCAGGGATAGACGGCAGAGCGGGCGGTTGCGATCAGTTGCTCGATCGGCACCGTCACGCAATTGCGATCGATTTCGGCAACCGTCTTCTGCTTCACATTGGCGGAAAGCAACTTGCGCAGATCGCCGAGCGTTCTCGGAGCCGCGCAAATCACCAGGCTGTCGAAGGCGTTGTCGTTCAGATAACCTTCGAGCCTGCTGGCCACATCGACGGCAAAGCGATGCTTTTCCTCGCGCACCGGATCACTGCTGTACTCCATCGCCGAGCGGCCATGACCGACAGACGAATGGCTGCGCCCCGGCTTGTCGGCCATGATATCCTGGGCGCGTTTGGGGTCGGTGTGGATAACCTCTTCTTCCGGGTGCTGACGTTCGTCCTTCCGCAGGTTGACGCCCTTGACGAAGCGCGCCGTATTGCCATCCGCGGCCAGTATCCAAGTCCGGTTTTGCACGATTGTCTCCCATGAAATGATGTTGCTCGTGGGCAGGCCAGAGTAAGCCTTTAATAGAAACGGATGAAGGCCCATCCGGTTCCATGACTTCCTCGATTGGGCGCACTTTTATCGTGTGTTCGCAGCCTCACATGCGCGAGAGATAGGCGTCGAAGCTTCGCTCGGGCGACGGCTGGTAATGTTCGCGCTCAAGCTTCATCTCCCGGATGCGATCCACCCGGAAGTCGCGAAAGTCCTGGCGTAGCTCGCACCAGGTGGTCAGCAGCCAGTGATGGCCGAAGACGCTAAGGCCGAGCGGCCAAACGGTGCGCTCCGAACTCTGCTCGGCGAGGCTTTCATAGGCCATGCGTACCTTGCGCTCCTCCGCGATCGCCCGGCGCAAATCGCCGAGCATTGGCGGCGGCTTCGGCTGCAGCGCCGAGCGGAAAGCGCGGATCGGGGCGCTGCGCAATCGCGCCACGTGCTCGGGCGGAAGTCCGTGTTCGATCTTTTCCATCGCCTCGCGTGCGGCCTGCGCCAGCCGGTGGTCCCCGAGCATCTGCACGGCGCGCGCACCGAAGGCCAGAGCTTCGAGCTGCTCGAAGGTGAAGGCGAGCGGCGGCGCGTCGAAGCTTTCGCGCAGGAGGTATCCGACACCGCGCTCGCCGTCGATCGGCGCGCCCGAAGCCATCAGATGTTCCATATCGCGATAAATGGTGCGCCGCGCCACCTCCATCTTGTCGGCGATTTCCTGCGCCGTCATCGCCCGGCCGGTCGCCCGCATGAGCTGGATGATTCGAAACAGTCGGTCGGCGGGTCTCATTCGCGGTTCCTGTCTCGTATCGATGTCAGGTTATGGCCATAAGGCTGTCAGTTGCGCTGTGGTTAAGTCAAGCGGCAATCAACAGGGAGCAGGACATGACCACCAGGAGCATCCTCGAACTCGCCGTCTGCATCGTCGCGGACAGGCCGGCGGCCGCAGCCGCGCGCCATCGGGCCATGCAGGCCGTTTCGAACTACCCGGGCTTCATCTCCTGGCGCGCCGTCGGCTCATGCGAAACACCCGGCATGCTCGCGGATCTGGTCGAATGGGAAACGCTCGATGCCGCCAAGTCGGCGGGCGAACGCGTGCGCCGCGACCCGGATTTCGCCCCTTACATGGCAGCAATCAGCGCGGTAATGCTGATGCAGCATTTTGCGGTCGAGCAACAGATCTGAGCCGGGAGACTACCGAGAGATGGCGGAGCCACTGAAAAACCTGCTGCATCCAGGCGTCGTCACCGCAATCGCAGACCGCCTGAGCGCTGCCCGCCCAGCCTTCAACCGCGCAAGGTTCGAGGCGCTTGCCGGCGACAATCTCGAGGTGCTGGAGCTGATGCAACGATCGCTGCAGATCCGCGATGCGCTGATCGAAACGCTGCCGCAGTCCTTCCCGAAAGCCGCGGCAGCGCTCGGCGATTGCCTTCCCTCCGATGATATGCCCGGCCTCAGCGGCTGGGCCTTGCTGCCTGTCAGCCAATATGTCGCCGTGCGCGGCCTTGACGATTTCGAGCTCTCGCTGTCGCTGCTGCGCGCCTTGACGCCGCACTTCACCGCCGAGTTCGGAATCCGTGTCTTTATCGACCAGGACCAGGAGCGCGCGCTGGCGACCATCGGCTCCTGGGTAACGGACACCAATCATCACGTCCGGCGACTGGCGAGCGAAGGCACCCGCCCGCGCCTGCCCTGGGCGATGCGGCTGCCGAAGCTCATCCGCGATCCCCAGCCGATCCTGCCGATCCTGACAGCCCTCATCGACGATCCCGAGGACTATGTGCGCCGCTCGGTCGCCAACAGCCTCAACGACATCGCCAAGGATCACCCTGATCTGGTGGCCGGTTTCGTGGCCGAACATATGGCAGGCGCCTCACCGGAACGGCAGCAATTGCTGCGCCACGCGTCGCGAACGCTTCTGAAGCAGGGCCATGAGGCAGCCCTTTCGAACTTCGGCTTTGCGGCACCCGCAGGCATCGACGCAGTGTTCTCGCTCGACCGAGCCGAAATCACGCTCGGCGAAAGCCTCGTCTTCAAGCTGGCGGTCAGGCACACAGCCAAGACCACCCAGAAGATCATGATCGACTACGCCGTGCATCACCGCAAAGCCAACGGCACGACCTCGCCCAAGGTGTTCAAATGGACATCCGCGACGCTGGAGCCGGGCGCGACGATCGAGATCGAGAAGCGCCACGCGATCCGGACGATCACAACCCGTCGTTACTATCCGGGCGCCCATCGCGTGGTGATCCTCGTCAACGGCCAGGAGGCCGCTAACGCCGATTTCGAGCTGTCGGTCGGCGAATAGCCCCCACCTCATTTCGCACCTGCGAAAAGATGGACCTTGACTTTTAAGCCCAAAACGACGACATGGACGCAGCGTCACCTTCAGGCCGCCGCGTGAGCGCGCCCTCGGCAACACAGAAAGCCGTGAAGAAGGAAAAGCGCAACCATACGCCGTAAGCGGCGACAGCACAGGCGCTTGACGACTTTTTTCTTAACCCACAAGTTCCCAATTCACGCGGGGTTCTTGACGCCGAACGACACCGGAACAGCAGACTGCGGTTCCGGCGAATGCGTTTGGCGCCCCCAAAAGGTATATGCATTTGTCCACCTTTAAAGATCTTGGTCTTTCCGAACACATTCTGGAAACCCTGTCCGCCAACGGCTTCGAAAAGCCGACGCCGATCCAGGCGCAGGCCATTCCGCTGGTGTTGAAGGGCCACGACCTGATCGGTCTCGCCCAGACCGGAACCGGCAAGACGGCCGCCTTTGGCCTGCCGATGATCGAAAAGCTCGTTGCCGACGGCAAGCGTCCCGACCCGCGCAACATCCGCGCCCTGGTGCTGGCGCCGACCCGCGAACTGGTCAACCAGATCGCTGCCAACCTCAAGCTGTTCGTCAAGAAGTCCCCGCTGAAGATCGGCGTTGTCGTCGGCGGCGTCTCGATCAACAAGCAGACCGAACAGCTCGCCCGCGGCGTCGACATCCTCGTCGCAACGCCGGGCCGCCTGCTCGACCTCATCAACCGCAAGGCCGTGACGCTGACGCAGGGTCGCTACCTCGTGCTCGACGAAGCCGACCAGATGCTCGACCTCGGCTTCATCCATGACCTGCGCAAGATCTCCAAGCTCGTGCCGAAGAACCGCCAGACGCTGCTGTTCTCCGCGACGATGCCGAAGCTGATTGCCGAACTCGCCGGCGAATACCTGACCGATCCGGTCAAGGTTCAGGTCACGCCTCCGGGCAAGGCCGCCGACAAGGTCGAACAGTATGTTCACTTCGTTCCCGGCAAGGACCTGAAGACGACCATCCTCAAGAAGACCCTGACCGACAATCCGGATGGCCTGTCGCTGATCTTCAGCCGTACCAAGCATGGCGCCGAGAAGCTGATGAAGCATCTCGACCACGTCGGCTTCAAGGCCGCCTCGATCCATGGCAACAAGAGCCAGGGCCAGCGCGAACGCGCCCTCAAGTCCTTCCGTGACGGTGAGATCCGCGTGCTCGTGGCAACCGACGTCGCTGCCCGCGGCATCGATATCCCCGGCGTCACCCACGTCTACAACTACGACCTGCCGGAAGTTCCGGACGCCTATGTTCACCGCATCGGTCGTACCGCCCGCGCCGGCCGCGACGGCATCGCCATTGCCTTCTGCGCACCGGACGAAATCCGCCTGCTTCGCGACATCGAGAAGCTGATGGGCATCAACATCGCGGTTGCCAGCGGCGAAGCGCCTGCCGACCAGGCCCGCCCGTCCAAGGGACGCGGTGGTCGCGGCAACGGCAATGGCAACGGCCAGCACCGCGGCAATGGCGGCGGCGGTCAGCGCCAGGACGCCCGTCCGCGCCGCGAGCGCCCGGCCCGCCAGTCGGCCCTCGGCCCGAGCAGCTTTGCCGGTGACGACCTCCTGCGCGACGACCGTCCGCAGAAGGCGGAACACCGTGGCCAGCGCCCGGCCGGCCAGGGTCATGCCGACGGCCGTTCGGAAGGCAACCGCAACCACGAGCCCAAGAAGCACCACGGTCGTCCCGGCCAGAAGCCGGGCGAATGGCGCAACAAGGGCCCGCGTCCTGAAGGCCAGGGCGGCGACCGCCGCGAAGGCGGCCAGGGCGGCATGCGCCGTGGCGCCGGTGGCGGCAATCGCGGCCAGCAGAGCTAATCTGCACGCGCATTTCAGGGGAACCGCGTGAAGCGATCTCCATCAGGAAATGCCTGAAAACAAAGAAACAAGAACGGCGGGTCGCTTCGGCCCGCCGTTTTTTATGCCTGCTGCTTGCGGTTGGTGAGGTAGACGCCGGCAACGGCAATGACCGTGCCGATGATCATCGGCAGCGTCAACGCCTCGCCGAAGAACAGCCATGCCTGCACCGCCGCAAGCGGCGGCACGAGATAGATGAGCGAGGCCGCGCGCGACACCTGGCCGCGGCGGATGAGATAGAGCAGGAGCGCAATCGCCCCCATGGAAAGCCCCAGCACCGACCAGGCGAGCGCCGCAAAGACCTGCAGGTTCCAGGTGACGTGCAGGTCCTCGAGCATCAGGGCCAGCGGTATGGTGACGATCAAGGCGCCGAGATACTGAAGCGCCGCGATGGTGCGGATGTCGCCGCTCTGCAGATGCCGCTTCTGGTAGAGCGTGCCGTAGGTGACGGCCGCCATGCCCAGGACATTGATGATCACCGGCAACAGGTGGATCGGCGTTGCGCCGGTATCGATGACAAGCACCTTAGGCAGCACGGCAAGGGCGATGCCGAAGAAGCCGAGCACCAGTCCGAGTTTCTGTTGAACGCTGAGCTTCTCGTCAATGACGACGACGGCGGCAACGGCCGTCATCAACGGCTGCAGCCCGGCGATGATGCCCGAGATCGCAGCCGGCACGCCCTGCCCGATCGCCCACCAGACGGCGCCGAGATAAAGCCCGTGCAGGAACATGCCCGAGACGACCGCATGGGCTGCAGCCGACCAGGACGTCGGCCATTTCGCCCGGGTCACGAGACAGAAGCCGATGAAGAGCACGATCGCCAGGGTGTAGCGCAGCACCAGAAACGTCAGCGGATCGGCATAGACAGCCGCATATTTGGCGACGACCCAGCCGGTCGACCAGAGCAATACGAAAATGGCCGGAGCCAGGCGGGCGAGCGTCATTGACCTATCCGAACCAACAAAGGGAGGTCAGCCGCGATAGACGCGGGGACGTTGATGGTCAAAGCAATTTTTCTGATGGTGACGATCAGCCGATTGGAATCATCAACCGCAGCGACGACAGCGAGAGGGAGACGAAGCCCGGCTCGTATTCCTCGCGGTAGTGCAGCCTGCTGGTATCGACTGCCAGCCCTTCAGACGCGATCCAGTCGAACATGTGCTGATAATGCGCAAAGACGTCGGCATCACCAGGGTGATGCATAACGCTGACGAAGCGCATGGCCGGCAGGTCGACATAACCGGGGTGACGGGTCGTTTCCGCCGTCTCGGAGACGAAGCCGACGAGGTAGCGAAAACCGTCCGGTCGATCGTTCCAGGAAAGGCCGACGAGGGTCGGATGGTCCTTTGGATGGAGCCGCAGATGATGCTCCTGCATCTCCGCGATCAACCGGCGTACTGCACCGTCCGCCGCCTCGACGAAGGTTCCCTCCCAGAAGGAGCCGGCGATCCGCTGCGCCGGCCTTTCGACGATTTCGAACACGATTGCCACCTCTTGCCAACGAAGGGACTGAGCGCCGCCGCAAGCGGCCGTGATTATTGATAATCCAGCCGCGCCGGATCGCAATCACCTTTGCCTACAAGGCTGTCAGAGCAGATCGACGAAGGCGCGCGCCGCGCGGCTGAACTGGCGATCACGATGCGTCAGCAGCTCGAAGCTGCGCTCGGCAAGCTCGAACGGCAATTCCACCAGCCGGCCGCTGTCGACGAAGGGTTGGGCGGCAAGCCTGGAAACGGCGGTGATGAAGGGACCGCTTTCGACCGCCGTCAGCACCGCCTCGTTTGACGGCAATTCGAGCTCGACCTTAAGTTGATCGATATCCGCACCATGCGCCCGCATCGACTGCAGGAACATGGCGCGCGTCCCCGATCCCTGTTCGCGCAGCACCCAGCGGGCGCCAAGCAGCGCTTCGAGATCGACCGGCCGGCCGGCCAGCGCATGACGGGGTGGTGCATAGATCGCAATGCGGTCGACCGCCACGCTGCGATGGTCGAGCTTCTCCGCATCGACCCTGCCCTCGACGAAACCGAGCTGCGCCGTTCCTTCCTCGACCGCCTCGGCGACGACAGCCGTGTTGCGCACGGTCAGCTTCACGTCGATATGCGGATAATCGTGGGTGAAGCGGGCGAGACGGACCGGCAGCCAGTAGCTGGCGACCGTCTGGCTCGCGGCGATCGCCAGCGTGCCGCGGCGCAGATGCGAGAGGTCGTTGAGGCAGGCGGCCGCCGCCGTCGCGCGTGCCAGCACGGCCTTCGCCTCCGGCAGAAACGCTCTTCCCGCCTCGGTCAGCGCCAGCCCGCGGCCGACGCGATCGAACAACCTGACGTCGTGTTGCGTTTCAAGTGCTGCGATCGCCGCACTGGCGGCAGACTGCGTGACGTTCATTGCCTCGGCCGCACGCGTCATATGCAGACGCTCCGCGACAGCCACAAAAATGCGAAGTTGGTCGAGTGTCATAGAAAATCAATCGCAAAAACCGATCGGATTGACAAGAACAATCCGTTAGACAGATTCATCAATCGGACTAGGTTGCAGCCATGTCCAAATCGCATTCCCCATCGACCGCCCTCGCCTCCACGCTCACTTCCCGCATAACGCGCATCGCGCCGGGTTTGATCCTCTGTTGTCTCGTAGCATTCGCCGCCTTCATCCTCGAACGGTTCGAGGCAAGTTGGACCGGTCGCCCCTGGCTCGAAGCGCTGGTGATCGCCATCCTTCTCGGCGCGCTCCTGCGCACCTTCCGGACGCCCGGCGATCGCTGGATGGCGGGTATCCGCTTTTCCTCCCAGCTGCTGCTGGAAGCGGCGATCGTCCTGATCGGCGCGACACTCAGCTTCAAGGCCATCCTGGCCAGCGGCCCGGTGCTGCTCGCCACCATCGTCGGCATCGTTTTTCTCTCGATCGTCTCCGGTTATCTCATTGCGCGCTTGCTCGGCCTGCCGAAACGAATGGCGACGCTGATTGCCTGCGGCAACGCCATCTGCGGCAATTCGGCAATCGCTGCCGTCGCACCGGCGATTGGCGCCGATGGCGATGAAGTCGCCGCCGCCATTTCGTTCACCGCAATCCTCGGCATTGCCGTCGTCCTCACCCTGCCGCTGATCGGCGGCTGGTTCGGCATGTCGCCCTATGGTTTCGGTGTTTTGGCCGGCATGACCGTCTATGCCGTGCCGCAGGTGCTGGCGGCGGCCGCTCCGTTCAGCGCCCTCTCAGTGCAGGTCGGCACGCTGGTCAAGCTCGTGCGCGTGCTGATGCTGGGCCCGGTCGTCTTGTGCTTCTCGATCATCAACCGCGAGGGCGAAGCGCATCCGCTGGCGCCGAGACTGCCTGCCGGTAAGCGCCCGGCCTGCCTGGCCGCATTCGCGCATTTCGTTCCCTGGTTCATCCTCGGCTTTCTCGCCGTCGCGGTCGCCCGCAACGGCGGCATGATCCCCGACGCAGCCGCCGCAGGCGCCGCTCACCTCGCCACGTGGCTCACCGTCATCGCCATGGCGGCACTCGGCCTGGAGGTCGACATCCGCAAACTCGCCGATGCCGGGCCGCGCGCCAGCGCCGCCGCCATGCTGTCGCTTCTGGTTCTGGCCGGTTTGGCAGCCGCGGCGATCATCGTTTTCGGCCTGGGCTAGTTTACCGGGCGCGCCCAAATTTCAAGCATTTGCTTATTTTCCAGGACGCCAACATCGAGGCGCTTTCGATCGCGGACCGTCCCAGCCCCATTGTTGGGCATCTCTTTGCCCGAAGGCAGCAGGATAATGCGCCAAAACTTTCTTTTCCGGCGACTGTGCACGCTTCTTGCATTGCATCCAGCGTTGTACTCAAATGGTCAAAAATAAGGGGACCACGCCTTTGGCATTTGACGAAATGATGAATGCGGACAGCAGTCCGCGCCAGCCATATTCGACCTATCATTTATGGTATGCCAGCCAGGACAGAAATCGGCTCATAGCGAAATCAAAGGACGCCGAGAACATCTTCCGGAAAACCGGCATCACCTTCGCTGTCTACGGACACGCAGACTCCTCCGAAAAGCTCATCCCCTTCGACCTTATCCCCCGCATCATTTCCGGCCGAGAATGGCGCAAGCTCGCCCAGGGCATCGAACAGCGGGTCATCGCGCTCAACGCCTTCCTCGACGACATCTACCACAAGCAGGAGATCATCCGCGCCGGACGCGTGCCGCGCGAGCTGGTCGAGAAGAACGTGGCGTTCCTGCCGCAGATGATCGGCTTCCGACCGCCGGGCGGTGTCTACACCCATATCGTCGGCACCGACATCGTGCGCACCGGCGAGGATCAGTTCTACGTGCTCGAGGACAATGCCCGCACGCCGTCCGGTGTCAGCTACATGCTGGAAAACCGCGAAACGATGATGCAGATGTTCCCCGAGCTCTTCCATCAGAACCGCGTGCGCCCGGTGGAGAACTACCCCAACCTCTTACGCCAGAGCCTGGCGTCGCTGGCGCCCCCCGGCTGCAGCGGCAAGCCGCGCGTCGCCGTGCTCACGCCCGGCATCTATAATTCCGCCTATTACGAACATGCCTTCCTCGCCGACATGATGGGCGTCGAACTGGTCGAGGGATCGGACCTGCGCGTTATTGACGGCAAGGTGAAGATGCGGACCACGCGCGGCTACGAGGCGATCGACGTGCTCTACCGCCGCGTCGATGACGACTTCCTTGATCCTCTGACATTTCGCCCAGAGTCTGCGCTCGGCGTGCCCGGCATCATGGATGTCTATCGCGCCGGCAACATCACCATCGCCAATGCGCCGGGCACCGGCATTTCCGACGACAAGGCGATCTATTCCTACATGCCCGAGATCGTCGAGTTCTACACCGGCCGCAAGCCGCTGCTCGAAAACGTGCCAACCTGGCGCTGTTCCGAGCCGCAGAGCCTGAAATACGTGCTCGAACACCTGGAAGAACTGGTGGTCAAGGAGGTGCACGGTTCCGGCGGCTACGGCATGCTGGTCGGCCCGACCGCCAGCAAGAAGGAGCGCGCCCTCTTTGCCGAAAAGCTCAAAGCCCGCCCGACCAACTACATCGCCCAGCCGACGCTGTCGCTGTCGACGGTGCCCATTCTCGTCAACAAGGGCATCGCGCCCCGGCACGTGGATCTTCGTCCCTACGTCCTTGTCTCCGACAAGGTGCAGATCATTCCCGGCGGCCTGACGCGCGTCGCCCTCAAGGCTGGTTCGCTTGTCGTGAATTCCAGCCAGGGCGGCGGGACCAAGGACACCTGGGTGCTGGAGGATTGAGACCATGTTGGGAAGAACTGCAAACGGTCTCTACTGGATGTTCCGCTACATCGAACGCGCCGAAAACAGCGCCCGGTTGATCGACGCCGGCCTGCGCATGGCGCTGACCCGCAGCGGCGCAACCGAGGGCGATTGGGACGGCGTGCTGCAAAGCGCCGGCGTGCGCGAACTCTATGACGAAGTACACGAGGCGCTGACGAGCATCGACGCCATCGATTTCCTGCTGCGCGACCGCAGCAATCCATCGAGCGTGATGTCCTGCATCGAGGCGGGTCGCCACAACGCCCGCATGGTCCGCACGGCGCTGACGCGCGAGACCTGGGAAGCGACGAACGAGTGCTACCTCGAAATGAAGGCGATCCTCTCGAGGAAGGCGCGTCCGACCGACATGCCGGAGATCATCGACACGATCAAGCGGCGCGCCGGCCTCATCCGCGGCGCCTTCCACGGCACGATGCTCAGGAACGAGATCTTCAACTTCTCGCGCATCGGCACCTTCATCGAGCGGGCCGACAACACCGCACGCATCCTCGACGTCAAGTATTACGTGCTGCTCCCCGCGGTCGTCGCCGTCGGCTCGTCGATGGACAATGTCCAGTGGGAATCGATCCTGCGCTCGGTCTCGGCGCACCGCGCCTATGGCTGGGTCTATGACGCCGAGCTGAAGCCGGCGAACATCGCCGACTTCCTGATCTCCAACGGCCGCATGCCGCGATCACTCGCCTATTGCTACGAAAAGATCGCCAGCAACCTCGGCTATCTCGAACGGGAATATGGTGAGCGGCACGAGGCGCACGAGACGGCGGACCGCACGCTTGCCGCGCTGCGCAGCCGCTCGATCACCGACATCATGGACCAGGGCCTGCACGAATATCTCGAGGATTTCATCAGCCAGAACAATCGTCTCGGCCAGGAAATCTCCGACGGCTATCGTTTCAACTGAGTTTCGGGAGGACAGCATGCACCTGAAAATCAGCCACACGACCGAATATCACTATGACGAGCCGGTGCAGTATGCACTGCAGCGGCTGCGGCTGACGCCGATCACCGGCATCGGCCAGACCGTGCTCGGCTGGCAGACCCTCGTCGACGGCGCCGCCGTGGAGGTGAGCTACGACGATCACTTCGGCAACCGCGTCCATCTCGTCAGTGTCGACGGCGACCAGGAGGCGATCCGCATCGCCGCGAGCGGCGATGTCCACACCGAGGATCGCGCCGGCGTCTTCGGGCCACATCAGTCCTACGTCCCGCTGTGGCTCTATGCCCGCGAAACGCCGCTGACCAAGGCGGGCAAGCTGATCCGCGATCTGGCGAAATCGGCCGAGGGCGACACCGATCTTGCCCGCATGCACGCGTTGATGGCGATGATCCATGCGGCGGTGGTGTACAAGGCCGGCGAAACTCATGCGGAGACGGCGGCGGAGGACGCGCTCGAGGCCGGTCACGGCGTCTGCCAGGACCATGCCCATATCCTGATCTCGGCAGCCCGCTCGCTCGATATGCCGGCGCGCTACATCTCAGGCTACCTGATGATGGAGGGGCAAACGGAGCAGACAGCGAGCCACGCCTGGGCCGAGGTGCATTTGCCCGGCCTCGGCTGGGTCGGCTTCGATGCCGCCAACAAGATCTGCCCTGATGACCGCTATGTGCGCATTGCCTCCGGCCTCTGCTACCGCGACGCTGCCCCGATATCGGGTCTGATCCATGGCGAGGCCAACGAGACGCTGAAAGTATCGGTGACCGTCGAGCAGCAGGCGCAAAGCCAGAGCCAGACGCAAAGTCAGTAAGGCGCTAAAGCGGCGCTTCCGAGCGCCCCTTCGAACCAGCCTACACCCGACCCCGACAGCAGCATGCGCCAGCGAATTGGCGGGCTAGCAAGACGCTCAGCCTACCGTGAGGCGCTGGACTGCAACAGCCGGCAGAGCGAAACCAGCCCGCTGTCATAGCTGCCGCCAACCACATCGCGGCAGCGTTTGAGCACCTTGCGCCGTTCGCCTGCGGACATGTCGTTGAAAGCGGCCAATGCGACGCCCGGCGAGACAACACCGCCTGACCCGCCATTGCCGTTGCCTGGGCTGCCACCGCCCGAGCTACCGCCAAGGCCGAGACCGATACCGTTTCCACCTCCGGCATCGGCGTTGACACCGGCAGTTAGGCCATTGCCCCCGCCGACATTGGCGTCGACGGTGGCCTTGAGACCATTGCTGCCCTCGAGCCCGACTTTCGCATCGCCATTGACGCCCCGGCTGCCCCCGATCGACGCGGTGGCGTCAGCGTCGATGCCACGCGAGCCGCCGAGCGACGCACCGACATCGGCGTTCACGCCATTCGATCCACCAGGGGAAGCACCGACATTGGCATTGAGCCCGTTCGAACCACCAACAGAGACCCCGACATTGAGACCGCCGCCATCGACACTCTGGCCGAGAGAGGGTGCGGCGAGCGCCACTGTCGTCAGAAGACCCAGCGACAACGCGATAAGATTCCTCCGCATGATCGTCCTCCTTCTCAAATTCAGGGTCGGAATGGCCCTGACCAATGAGATACGCCTGAAGACCACGGCAGGTTTCGCGGAATATATTAGAAGTCTATTACTTTCAGGATCGTGGATAATACATTGCTGCTGCGAAAGCAGCTCGCGCTTCTTTTTGAAACGATTGACCGACCGGAAGCGGTGCAATCACTGCGCGGCCGGTTTTCCTGGTGAGTTTTGGGTGAGTCGTCGGGAAGGATTGCATCGCACGTCGACCGTTCTAAGCACCGGCAAGGCTATCCGCGGACGACCTGCAGCAGATGGTCGGCAAGCCGATGGGCGAGCGCCACGACGGTAAAGGTTGGCGTGTCGTTTCCAGCCGTCGGGAAAACCGAGCTGCCGGCGACGAAAAGGTTATCGGTACCGTGGACCTTGCATTGTGTATCCACGACCCCCTGACTTGGGTCAGCGTGCATCCGCGTCGTGCCCATGTGATGCCAGGTCCACATCGGCTTATCGAACCCGCTCATTTCCTCTGGTTTGACGATCAGCTTGCCCAGGCCGGTCTTCGTCAACTCGCTGCCTAATATGGTGATCGTACGCATGACGGAATCGATCGTTTTTCCCGAAAGCTGCCAGCGGAGATTGACCATCGGCAATCCGAAACGATCCTTCTTGTTCGACAGCATGACGCGACTTTCCGGCTCCGGCTCCGGTTCCACGATGTGAAGCAGGCGAAAGGAACGAAGAAGGCTTGAGGGCCGCACGAGATGCATGAGCCAGGTCCAACTGACGAGACCCTCCTTGCCCGCCGCGCGGACCGCCGACTTCGCCTCGACGCCGTGCAGCCGTTGCTCCCTGTAGGCGAGCAGTTTCTCTTTCATCGCCTGCAGCTTGGCGGTGTCCTGGCCGATGAAGCAAGGTTCGAGCCATGCCCGATAATTGAGGAGCTCCTCGCGCTGCTGCAAATCCGCCGGCAACGTCAGCCCATTGACGAGGTAAGGGCGTTGTCGCGTGTAACTCAATGCGTCGCGGATCCGCTGGCCGCGCGCGATCCGGATTCGATCCAGAGCGTTGAGAGTTTTCAGAACACTGCCATTGGCCGGCACCAGCGTGCCGATGGAAAATCGCGGATGGTCCATGAAAAACCGCCCGGCGGTTCTGTCGTCGCTCCCCGGGCCGCCGCTCAGCAACAAGAGACGTGCGTTCTCGATGCCACCGGCGGCAATCACGAACGTCCGCGCTCGGATGTGAATGGTTTCATCAGCCCCGTTTTTGACGACCGCCGATCCGACCGTGCGCTTGTGTTCATCAAACGAAAGATAGAGCAGCGTGGAATGCAGGAGAATGCTGACATTTTCAGCGCTTTCGAGGGCATGCCGCAGGCGTTTGCCGGGCCGATTGTGCCGACAGAGCTCGAGATGATCGACGGAGATGATGTCGGACCGCCCCGGAAACAACGGTTGCCGCTGGCCAAGCGCCTCGACATCCGCAATGCCGAGGGTTTTCTGCGCGCGCCGGTAATAGGGAAGCAGATGCTCCCGGCCGAAGGGCCAGCCGCTGTGCCGGACCCAAGGGCGTACCGCGAAATCCTGCTCGTCGAGCGGCTTGCAGAGACCGCCCCAGCCCAGAGCCTGCGTGCTGCCGCCCAAACCGCGCAGCCTGCAGGTGTCGAGTTCGGCATAGGTGAGCCCCGTGCTTTCGCCCGCTGAGAGATCATTGGCCGTCGGGATCGCATCGGCGCCTCCGCTTTCGAGCACGCAGACGGAAACGCGTCCACCGGCGAAATCCGACGCGATGGTCAATCCGCTCGCACCGGCCCCGACGATGCAGATGTCAAACGTCTTGTCGGCGGGAATGTCGATCCGTTCACGTAGGATCATACGTCACCCGCTTTGCTGCAAGTGAACGACCGGCACCACGGCAGAGCAACACACACCTCCCGCGAATACAGACGAAGCTTAGATCAATAGCCTTAGATGCCACGCTGCGACGCTCATCTGCCTCCTTCAGACAGGAAGAGAGCAAGCGTCGCAATCCCCGAAATTCTACTCCACCTGCATCATTACACTGTATCCAGGCCGCGTGAAACTCGCGAACTCGACAATTTTAAGGCTATGCTAAAATAAAGCAGTTAAGGCGCGCCGATGCCGAGGATAATCCGGCATCGGCGTGACCTCGTGACTTAATCGGCTAATGGCTGTCGCGTTCGACGACAGATCCGCGGGTACCGACCAGGAAGTCGAGGTCGGCGCCGGTGTCGGCCTGCATGACCGTGTTGACGTAGAGGCCGCCATAACCGCCCTTTTGCGGCTTCACGGGAGAAACCCAGGCCGCGCGGCGCCGGGCCAGCTCTTCGTCGGAAACATCGAGCCGGATGGTGCGGGCCGGAACATCGACGGTAATCATGTCGCCGTTCTCGACCAGCGCCAGCGGACCGCCGTCGGCGGCTTCCGGCGCGGTGTGCAGGATGACGGTGCCATAGGCGGTGCCCGACATGCGCGCGTCCGAAATGCGGATCATGTCGGTGATGCCCTTCTTCAATACCTTCGGCGGCAGGCCCATGTTGCCGACTTCGGCCATGCCCGGATAACCCTTCGGGCCGCAGTATTTCAGCACCATCACGCAGGTCTCGTCGATGTCGAGATCATCGCGGTTGATGCGGGCGTGATAGTCTTCGATGCTTTCGAAGACCACGGCGCGGCCCTTGTGCTGCATCAGGTGTGGCGATGCAGCCGATGGCTTCAGCACGCAGCCCTTGGGCGCCAGATTGCCGCGCAGCACGGCGATGCCGCCCGACTGCGTCAAGGCCTTTTCGCGCGGCACGATGACGTCGTCATTGTAGTTGGTGACGTCCTTGACGCCGTTCCAGATCGTGTCGCCGGTGACGGTCAAGGCTTGCCTGTGCAGGAGGCCCATTTCGCCGACGGCCTTGATGACCACGGGCAGGCCGCCTGCGTAGTAGAATTCTTCCATCAGATGCTTGCCCGACGGCTGCAGGTTGACGATCGTCGGCACGTCGCGGCCAAGCCGGTCCCAGTCGTCGAGCGTCAGATCGACGCCGATGCGGCCGGCCAGAGCCAGAAGATGCAGCACCGCATTGGTGGAACCGCCGACGGCGCCATTGACGCGGATGGCATTCTCGAACGCTTCCCTCGTCAGAATGTCGGACGGCCTCAGATCTTCCTTGACCATGTCGACGATACGACGGCCGGAAAGCTGGGAGATCACTCGCCGGCGGGCGTCGACGGCGGGAATTGCCGCATTGCCCGGGAGCGTCATGCCGAGCGCTTCGGCCATCGATGCCATGGTCGAGGCCGTGCCCATGGTCATGCAGCTGCCGGCCGAGCGAGCCATGCCCTGCTCGGCGTCCATGAACTCGGCGAGCGACATCTCGCCGGACTTCACCATTTCGGAAAACTGCCAGATGGCCGTGCCGGAGCCGACATCCTTGCCGCGCCACTTGCCGTTCAGCATCGGACCGCCGGAAACGAGAATGACCGGGATGTCGACGCTGGCAGCCCCCATCAGCAGACTCGGCGTGGTCTTGTCGCAGCCGCCGAGCAGCACGACGCCATCGACCGGATTACCACGGATCGCCTCTTCGACGTCCATGGCCGCCAGGTTGCGGAACATCATCGCCGTCGGCCGCAGCGTGCTCTCGCCCACCGAAAAGACCGGGAATTCGACCGGGAAGCCGCCGGCCTCGTAGACGCCGCGCTTCACCCGTTCGGCGAGATCACGCAGATGCGCGTTGCACGGCGTCAGCTCCGACCAGGTGTTGCAGATGCCGATGATCGGCCGGCCGTCGAACGTGTCGGCGGGCAGGCCCTGGTTCTTCATCCAGGAGCGATGCATGATGGCATTCTTGCCCGTGCCGCCGAACCATTCCTGCGAACGCAGCTTGCGCGGCCACTCAGCTTTCTTCTTCATCTTATCCTTCCTTGAGCGGCCCGCGCCGAAACGCGGGCCCTGGACGGCGCCCCTTAAACCAGGGTGTAGGCCGTCTTGACGGTTGTGTAGAATTCGGCGGCATAGCGACCCTGCTCGCGCGAGCCGTGGGAGGAGCCCTTGCGGCCACCGAAGGGCACGTGGAAATCGACGCCGGCGGTCGGCAGGTTGACCATCACCATGCCGGC
>NZ_JBNDIU010000015.1:0-175468 GCF_050434565.1 Ensifer sp. 4252 | reverse complement strand
TGTCTGCCGATGGCGATATAGTCGGTGTCCTGGTTGAGTTGGCTCTGGTCCACCACCGGGCCGATATGAGTGCCGGCTTTCAGCGCATCGTCGATGATCAGACCCTTCATGCGCTCGCCCATCGCCGCCACGAACCGGTCGTGAATGCCTTCTGTGACGATCACCCGCGAGGACGCGGTGCAGCGCTGGCCGGTGGAGAAGAAGGCGGAGTTGACGGCGGCTTCAACGGCAACATTGAGATCGGCATCGTCGAGCACCACGAACGGGTTCTTGCCGCCCATCTCCAGCTGGTATTTGCGATTGTGCTCGACCGAGGCCAGCGCCACGCGTTTGCCCGTGCCGGTCGAGCCGGTAAAGGTGATCGCCTGGATGTCGGGGCTGTCGAGCATCGTCTGGCCGACGACCGAGCCCTTACCCATCACCAGGTTCAACACACCCTTGGGCAGGCCGGCGCGCACGAGAATGTCGACGATGGCCCACGAGCAACCGGGCACCAGTTCGGCCGGCTTGAAGACGATGGTATTGCCGTAGCACAGTGCCGGCGCGATCTTCCAGGCGGGAATGGCGATCGGGAAATTCCACGGCGTGATGATGCCGACGACGCCGACCGGCTCGCGGGTGATCTCAACGCCGATGTTCGGGCGTACCGAGGGAATGACCTCACCGGCCAGCCTGAGCGCCTCGCCGGCGAAGAAGTCGAAGATCTGGCCGGCACGCACGGTCTCGCCGATGCCTTCGGCCAGCGTCTTGCCCTCTTCGCGCGACAACAGCCGCCCGAGCTCGTCCTTGCGCGCCAAAATCTCGTCGGCGGTCTTTCTAAGGATGGCATGGCGCTCGAGAATGCCGGAGCGCGACCAGGCCGGAAAGGCAGCCTTGGCCGCAGCGATCGCCGCCTTGGCATCTTCGGCCGAGGCACGGGCATAGTCCCCGATCACGTCGTTGGTGTCGGACGGATTGATGTTGGCAACGCCATCACCGCCAACCCATTCGCCGGCAATCAGGTTCTGGTGCAATGTCATGGGCCTCAGCCTCCTTCATCTTCTTTTCGCGGGGTAGCCGCTCCGCGGCGGCCATCCGCTGGCATACCAGATATATCAGAGCTGATGTATGGCGACCTCTTCGTCGGCCGCGATTGCAAGCGGGTTACGCAGGGGAAGACCAAACTCGGCTGCCTCGATCTCGAAGACATCCCCCTCCTCGGTGCGGATGCCGTCGCCGAAGGAAAGCGTTGCCGTGCCGAACATGTGCACGTGGATGTCGCCCGGCTGGCGGAACAGGCCATATTTGAAATGGTGATGCTCGAGGTTGGCAAAGCTGTGCGACATGTTGGCTTCGCCCGACAGGAACGGCTTTTCCCAGAGAACCTTGCCGCCGCGCAGGATGCGCGATGTTCCCCTGATATCCTCGGGCGCTGCGCCGACGCGGATTTCCGGGCCGAAGCTCGCCTGGCGCAGCTTCGAGTGGGCGAGCCAGAGATAGTTGACGCGCTCGGTCTTGTGATCGGAAAATTCGTTGGCAACGGCAAAGCCGATGCGGAACGGCACGCCCTTGTCGGAAATCACGTAGATGCCGGCCATCTCCGGCTCCTCTCCGCCGTCTTCGGCAAAGGCGGGAGAGACGAGCGCCGAGCCTGGCGCGACAGCCGAGGTGCCGTTGCCCTTGTAGAACCATTCCGGCTGCACGCCGGTTTCGCCCGACTTCGGCTTGCCGCCTTCAAGACCCATGCGGAACATCTTCATCGAGTCGGTCAGCGTCTCCGCCGCCGCCTCGGTCGTCTTCTTGTGCATGGCGTCGCGGGTTGCGGCCGAACCCAGATGCGTCAGCCCGGTTCCGGTCAGATGCAGATGCGCCGGATCGGGGTGGGTGATCGGCGGCAGGAAGCGGCCTTCGGCATAGGCCCTTTCGAGATCGACCGCCGCACCGAGGCCCTTTGTCTCGACCGTGTCCTTGAGACTGCGGCCGGCATTGGCGGCTTCCATCGCCAGCGCATAGACGCTCGTCGCGCCGTTGACCGCGCGGGCCGTTTCACCCGGCGCGCGCACCGCGACCGTTGTCGATCCGTCTTCGTTTCTGATCTGAGAAATCAACACGATCCTGTCCTTCCTTGTATCGTTCGGGCCCTTGGCTTTTGCCTGATCTCAGGCAAAACGCCGTCCCTCGGGTGGCTCTCGCCGCCCAATCCCGACAGCTTCGGCTGTCAACCCTGGCAGCAGAAGCCGCCCGCTCAATGTTACTGGTTCGATCCGGGCTACTCGGTCTCTCGTCAGCCCTTGTTCTTGTTGTAGACGTCGAAGAACACGGCAGCGAGCAGCACCAGACCCTTGATGAGCTGCTGGTAGTCGATGCCGATGCCCATGATCGACATGCCGTTGTTCATCACGCCCATGATGAAGGCGCCGATCACCGCACCGGTGATCTTGCCGACACCGCCCGACGCCGAAGCGCCGCCGATGAAGCAGGCCGCGATGACGTCGAGCTCGAAGCCGACACCGGCCTTCGGCGTTGCGGAATTAAGCCGCGCGGTGATGATCATGCCGGCAAGCGCTGCGAGCACGCCCATGTTGATGAAGGTGTAGAAGGTCAGCCGCTCGGTGTTGATGCCGGAGAGCTTCGCCGCCTTGACGTTGCCGCCCATCGCATAAATCCGCCGGCCGATCGTCGAGCGCGTGGTGATGAAGGTGTAGAGCGCGATCAGCACCGCCATCGCGATCAGCACGTTCGGCAACCCGCGATAGGTCGAAAGCTGGAAGCCGATGAACAACGCAACGGCGGCGATGACCGCCATCTGGATGGCAAAGAAGATGAAGGGTTCGTTCTCGGTACCATGCTGCTCGTTGATGCGGCGGTTGCGGAAGCCGGCATAGATCGCGTAGGCGACCAGGGCCACCACGGCAAACAGGGCAACGTAGTTCTTGATCAGGCTCGTTGCCGGGTCCGAAAGCGACAGGAAATCCGGAACGAAGCCGGTCGACAGCAGCTGGAATTCCTTGGGGAACGGGCCGATCGGCCGACCGCCAAGCACCACATAGGTCAACCCGCGGAAGACAAGCATGCCGGCCAGCGTGACGATGAAGGAAGGAATCTTCTGGTAGGCGACCCAATAACCCTGCGCCGCCCCCATGATGCCGCCGACAACAAGACAGGCGGGGATGACGACGATGGCCGGCAGGCCCCATTTAACCAGCATGATCGCCGATATCGCGCCGATAAAGGCGACGATCGAGCCGACCGAAAGGTCGATATGCCCGGCGACGATGATCAGAAGCATGCCCAGCGCCATGATGACGATGAACGAGTTCTGCAGCACCAGGTTGGTGATGTTGACCGGACGGAACAGGACGCCGTTTGTGACGAACTGGAAGAACAGCATGATGACCACGAGCGCGACCAGCAGGCCGTATTCGCGGATGTTGTTCTTGAGATAGTCCCCGATCGAGGGTTTGTTTGGTTGGGTGCTCGTATCGGCGACCATTAGTGTTTCTCCCCTGAACGCATGATGGCACGCATGATGGATTCCTGGCTCGCTTCCGCCTTCGAAAGCTCGGCGACGATGCGGCCCTCGTTCATGACGTAGATGCGGTCGCAGGTTCCAAGCAGTTCCGGCATTTCCGATGAAATCATCAGGATGCCTTTGCCCTCGGCTGCAAGCTGGTTGATGATGGTGTAGATTTCATACTTCGCGCCGATATCGATACCGCGTGTCGGCTCGTCGAGGATGAGGACTTCCGGATTGGTGAACAGCCACTTCGACAGCACCACCTTCTGCTGGTTGCCGCCGGAAAGATTGACCGTTTCCTGATAGATTGAGTGCGAGCGGATGCGCAGCTTCGAACGATAGTCGGAGGCGACCTTGACCTCCTTGTGATCGTCGATGACACCCTTCGAGGCCACCGCCTTCAGGTTGGAGAGCGTGGTGTTCTCCTTGATGTTGTTGATCAGCACGAGACCCAGCTGCTTGCGGTCCTCGGTGACATAGGCAAGGCCGGCGTCGATGGCGCGCGGGATGGTGCTGACGTCGACCGGCTTGCCGCGCATCAGGACGTCGCCGGTGATCTTGTGGCCCCAGGACTTGCCGAAGATGCTCATCGCCGTTTCGGTCCGCCCCGCCCCCATCAGGCCGGCAATGCCGACCACTTCGCCGGCCCGCACCGTGAAATTGACGTCGTGCAGGAACTGCCGGTCGCGGTGGTGCTGGTGGAAGACGTTCCAGTTATTCACTTCCAGCAGCGTCTCGCCGATTTTCGGCTCGCGCGGCGGATAGCGGTCTTCCATGGCGCGCCCAACCATGCCCTTGATGATCCGGTCTTCGCCGATATCCTCGGTCTGACAGTCGAGCGTTTCGACGGTTCCGCCGTCGCGCAAAATGGTGATCTGGTCGGCGACCTTACGAATCTCGTTCAGCTTGTGCGAAATGATGATCGAGGTCATGCCCTGCGTGCGAAACTCCATCAGCAGCTTCAACAGCGCATCGGAATCGTTTTCGTTGAGCGAGGCGGTCGGCTCGTCGAGGATCAAGAGCCGCACCTTCTTCGACAGCGCCTTGGCAATCTCGACCAGCTGCTGCTTGCCGACGCCGATGTCGGTGATCAGCGTGGCGGGAGGCTCGCTCAGGCCAACTTTCTTCAGAAGTTCCTGCGTGCGGGCAAAGGTCTGCGGCCAGTGGATCACGCCGTTAGTGGCGATCTCGTTGCCGAGAAAGATGTTTTCGGCGATCGACAGCAGCGGAACCAGCGCCAGCTCCTGGTGGATGATGATGATGCCGAGATGTTCGCTGTCGGAGATGGTCGAGAAGCGGCGGGGCTCGCCGTCATAGTAGATCTCGCCGTCATAGGTGCCGGCGGGATAGACGCCGCTCAGGACCTTCATCAGCGTCGATTTGCCGGCGCCGTTTTCACCAACCAGAGCGTGGATCTCACCTTCGCGAACCTTGAAGCTGACATTGTCCAGCGCCTTGACGCCCGGAAACGTCTTGGTGATGCCACGCATTTCGAGAATGATATTGTCCATGTTCAGTCATTCCAGCGGCAGTCGGCAAGAGAGTACAAGCTCCCTTACCGGGATAAAAGGGTCCGCGATGGATCGCGGACCCCCGATACGTCATCCGATCAGTTGTTGATCTGATCTTCGGTGTAGTAACCGGAGGAGACCAGCACATCCTTGATGTTGGATTTGTCGACGGCAACCGGCTTCAGGAGGTAGGACGGAACGACCTTGACGCCGTTGTCGTAGGTCTTGGTGTCGTTCACTTCAGGCTCCTTGCCTTCCATGATCGCGTTGACCATACCGACGGTGACCTTGGCGAGTTCGCGCGTGTCCTTGAAGATCGACGAATACTGCTCGCCGGCAAGGATCGACTTGACCGAAGGCAGTTCGGCATCCTGGCCGGTTACGGCTGGCATCGCCATGTCGCCGGAGCCGTAGCCGACGCCCTTCAGCGCCGAGATGATGCCGATCGACAGGCCGTCATAGGGCGAAAGAACGCCATCGACCTTGGCGTCAGTGTAGTTGGAGGATAGCAGGTTTTCCATGCGGGCCTGGGCAACGGCACCGTCCCAACGCAGCGTGCCGACCTGGTCCATGCCCTTCTGGCCGGACTTGACGACGATCTTGTTGCTGTCGATCAGCGGCTGCAGAACCGACATCGCGCCATCGTAGAAGAAGAAGGCGTTGTTATCGTCAGGCGAACCGCCGAACAGTTCGATGTTCTTCGGCTCGGTCGCGCCGTCGAGCTTCAGGCCCTGTACCAGCGAGGTTGCCTGCTGCACGCCGACCTGGAAGTTGTCGAAGGTGGCGTAGTAGTCGACATTGCCCGAATCGCGGATCAGACGGTCATAGGCGATGACCTTGACGCCGGCGTCGTGGGCCTTCTGCAGGATGTCGGACAGCGTCGTGCCGTCGATGGCGCCGATGACGAGAACCTTGGCACCCTTGGTCACCATGTTTTCGATCTGGGCGAGCTGGTTCGGAATATCATCGTCGGCAAACTGCAGGTCCGGCGTGTAACCGGCTTCCTTGAACAGCTTCTCCATGGTCTCGCCATCCGAGATCCAGCGGGTCGAGGTCTTCGTCGGCATCGAAATGCCGACCGTGCCCTTGTCCTGTGCGAAGACGGGGGCAGCAAACGACGCGACGGAGATCGCGGCCGCTGCGAGAAGCGAAGTAATCAATTTCATCAGGTCTCTCCCAAAAGTGTTGAAGCCGGCAGGCCCGCAGCCTCCCCGTCCTATGCGCAGCGATCCACCGGCCCGGAGATCGCGTCTCCGGCGGTGGATCCAGGTGAAGGAAGTCCTCCCCGCCCGCATGCTCCCACATGCACTGGCACATGGGAAAAAACTGGAATCAAAAGCCATAACTGTCAAATACAATATCGCTTTGCCAGCATATCATTATTGGTATAATACTCGGAAACAGTGTGATTTTTGAAACATTCTGAAAACGGGATTGCCGACGATGATGAAGGAAGGAAAGCCCGGCGCGACAGGGATCCCCGCCGAACAGTTCGACAGCGGGCTGTTTCGCTCAGGACTGAAGATCAATCACCTCCGGTTGATCCTGGCGATCGACGATCATCGTCGCATCAGTGCTGCCGCCGAGACACTCGGCATCTCCCAGCCCGCCGCCTCGCGTATGCTGGCGGAGATCGAGACGATCCTGAAGGCGCCGATCTGCGAGCGGGTCGCGCGCGGTGTGGAGCTGACCCGCTACGGCCAGGCGTTGGCACGGCGGGCGCGCACGATCTTTCTGGAATTGCGCGAGGCGTCGCGCGAGATCAGCGAACTGAAGACCGGCAGCGGCGGCTCGGTGTCGATCGGCTCGGTGACCGGGCCGGCGCTCAACCTCGCCGTGCCCGCTATCCGCCAGGTCATCACCGCCTATCCCGGCATCGAGATCAACATCCAGATCGAAAACAGCAATGTGCTGACGCGCGAGCTGCTCGCCGCCCGCCATGACTTCGTCGTCGGACGCATTCCCGACGATCTCAGCCCGCGGCTCTTCAACATGGTCGAGATCGGCTATGAGGAGGTCTGCCTGATCGTGCGCGACGGCCATCCGCTGCTCGACAAGCCCATTGCCGGTGCCGAAGATCTTCCCGCCTATGACTGGGTGTTCCAACCGCCCGGAACGTTGCTGCGCCGCGCGGTCGAAGACAGCTTCATATCCGCCGGCGTGCGGCTACCGGCAACCGTGATCAATACCTCGTCGATCATCCTGACGCTGTCGATTGTGCGCAATACCAATGCGATCGCCCCGGTGGCGCTCGATGTCGCCAACCTGATCGCCGACAACGGCACGCCGGCCGGCGAGATCCGCATTCTCAAGACCGAGATCCCGATCCGCATCAAGCCTTACGGGTTGATCACCGCCGAGGGGCGCGCGCTGCCGCCGAGTGCCAAGCTGCTCTACGACCTTATTCTCAAGCAGGGGCGAGCCTGATCAGCCTGGCATGATCAAGCGGATCAGCCCGGCACGATCAACCAAGGTTGATTGATCAGCCTGGGATAATCTCCATCCGGCATTTTGCCCAGGGATTGCGGAGGCTCCATGTTTGGAATGTCGGTGTTTCAGTCCGTGCTCGAGCGGCTGAAGACGGAAGAAGGCGAGGAAGAGATCGCCGTGACGGAGATTTCCGGCGCGTCACGCGCGCCTTCGTTCGCGACCACGTTCGTCGCCGGCGGCAGCGATAGCGCGTCGGCTGCGCGCAGCGCCGTCGAGCGCGCCTATTTCGATGCGTCCTTCGTCGAGCCGCCACCGATAGAGCCGATGCCGGAGTTTCTCAATCGCGTCACGCTTGCCGAGGTCGCCGAGGAACTCGACCTTGGTGAAAGGGAGACGCTTGCGACGCTCGCTGCCAAGCGGCGAAGCTTCGCCGCCGCCAACCATCCCGACCGCCTGCCGCAGAACTTCCGCGCCAATGCCACGGTGCGGATGAAACTCGCCAACATGCTCATCGACGAGGCGTCGCGCCAGTTGCAGGCGGCCTGAGCGCAGCTCACGCGTCGTTGTCAGCCTTGGGAATCTCGTCTTTTGACGCAGAACTCTCAATGCCTGTGGCCTTATCGGTCGGCTTGTAGAAAAGCAAAAGCGAGGAGCCGACATAGGCAGCGATCGCCAAGGCGATGATGCTGAAGAACGGTTGGTCGTGATAGAATTCGAGCGCCGCCCAGCCGGCGCAGACCAGGAAGATCAAAATCCGGCGCCACAAGGGTCGATAAAAGGCGTGGTCCGGGTCGATGAGTTTGATCATCTTGTCCTCTGGCTGTCTTGCGCTCGTCATCGGCAAAGGATTTCTTGTAGGGGAAATCCACCTGCCGCCGCAAGCCCGCGACCGCTGCCCGCACTTGACGGGCACTGTATAAATAGAATAAAAATTCCGAAAATGATCTCATCGGCCATTTCATTCCGAACAAGTGGTGTTCGGCGCCGCGTGGTCGAGGCGGTCGAGCGAGGGAGAGGAAGGCGCGCGGCATCCGCCGGCGCAGCATTGCCGACAGAAACCTCGCAACCGATTCGCGGAATTGCCTCTCCGCGGCGCCTTTGCGCGATGAGCGCCGATCATCACGCACCTTCCCGGTCAAGGACCGGATTTCGAGAGAGACAGAGATGACAGTGAGATTTGGTCTTCTGGGCGCCGGGCGCATCGGCAAGGTTCATGCAAAGGCCGTCAGCGGCAATCCGGATGCCGTGCTTGTCGCCGTGGCCGATGCCTTTCCAGCCGCCGCCGATGCCATCGCCAAGGCCTATGGCTGTCAGGTCCGCACCATCGAGGCGATCGAAAAATCAGCCGATATCGACGCCGTCGTCATCTGCACGCCGACCGACACCCATGCCGACCTGATCGAGCGTTTCGCCCGCGCCGGCAAGGCGATCTTCTGCGAAAAGCCTATCGATCTCGATGTCGATCGCGTCAGGGCCTGCATGAAGGTGGTGGCCGAAACCAAGGGCAAGCTGATGGTCGGCTTCAACCGCCGCTTTGACCCGCATTTCATGGCCGTTCGCAAGGCCATCGACGCTGGCAAGATCGGCGACGTCGAGATGGTGACGATCACGTCCCGCGACCCCGGCGCGCCGCCGGTCGACTACATCAAGCGTTCGGGCGGCATCTTCCGCGACATGACGATCCATGACTTCGACATGGCCCGCTTCCTGCTCGGTGAAGAGCCGGTATCGGTAACGGCAACCGCCGCCGTCCTCGTCGACAAGGCGATCGGCGAAGCCGGCGACTACGACAGCGTTTCGGTCATCCTGCAGACCGCATCCGGCAAGCAGGCGATCATCTCCAACTCGCGTCGTGCCACCTATGGCTACGACCAGCGCATCGAGGTGCACGGTTCCAAGGGTGTCGTCTCGGCCGAAAACCAGCGCCCGGTTTCGATTGAGATCGCCAATGGCGACGGCTATACGCGCCCGCCGCTGCACGATTTCTTCATGACTCGCTACACCGAAGCCTATGCCAACGAAATCGAGAGCTTCATCTCCGCAATCGAAAAGGGCACGGAAATCACGCCGTCGGGCAAGGATGGTCTGGCAGCACTGGCGCTGGCCGACGCGGCCGTAAAGTCGGTCACAGAAAAGCGGCAGATTAGCGTGGCCTGACACGCAGGCAAGACCCCAAAAACCAATGGCCGAGCGCATCACGCTCGGCCATATGCATTTTCAGGCCAGTCGTTTCAGCCGTCCGCGCGCAACGGCGCATTCGCCCATTCGTCCGCTTGCTCCTCCTGTCCGGTACTCGGCGCAACGCCGGGCCGGCCGGTGAGGAAACCCTGGACCTGCAGGCAGCCCTCGTCGACCAGGATCTGACGCTGCCGCTCCGTCTCCACACCCTCGGTCACGACAGGCAGGTTGAGGCTGTGACCGAGTGCGATGATCGCCCGCACGATCGCGTGCGCCGAGGGGTCCTTGTCGATCACGGCGGTGAAGCTGCAATCGATCTTCAGCTTGTCGAAGGGGAAGGTCTGCAGGTTGCTGAGCGAGGAATGCCCGGTGCCGAAATCATCCATGACGATGCGCACCCCATGGATCCGCAGTCGTCCGAGGGTGGCGAGAACGTCTTCGCGATTGTGCAGAAGGGCCGCTTCGGTGATTTCCAGCTCAAGCCTGCGCGGCTCGAGACCCGTGCGCCGCAGGATGCCGAAAATCTGGTCGAAAAGATTGGGAAGCAGGAACTGCACCGGCGAGATGTTGACCGACACCGGCAAGGGCTCGTTCCATTTCGCCGCCTCCCTGCAGGCCTGCTCCAGCACCCACTCGCCGATCTGGATGATCGAACCGCTTTGCTCGGCGATCGGGATGAAGACATCGGGGCTGATCAGGCCGCGCTCCGGGTGCATCCAGCGCAAGAGCGCTTCGTAGCCCAGGATCCGATCGCCGCGCAGATCGACGATAGGTTGATATTCAAGGAAGAGCTGCCGGCGAAGCACGGCGTGGCGCAGGTCGTTTTCGATCTGCCGGCGCGTGCGCACCGCTTCGTCCATCTCCGTGTCGAAGAAGCAGGCAATCCCCTTGCCGGATTGCTTGGCGCGGTAGAGAGCGGTGTCGGCATTGTTGCGCAGCCGGTCGCCGGTGTCGCCATCAGCAGGGTAGATTGCAGCACCGATGCTGACGCCGACGGCGGTCGGATCGCGGTTCGTATCCATCTCAGCGGCAAAAAACGTCAGGATGCGGTCTGACAGGTGACGTGCCGCCTCCGGCTGTTCGCCGCCCACCTGAAGAATGGCAAATTCGTCGCCGCCGAGCCGAGCGACGGTATCGCCGTCGCCGGCAGCCTTGCGCAGGATGTCGGCGACCTTCATGAGGATACGGTCTCCCTCGCTATGGCCGAAGATATCGTTGACTGCCTTGAAGCGGTCGAGGTCGAGGTAAAGGATGGCAAGCTGCTCGTTCTTCGCCGCCGCAGCCGCCATGACCTGGGCCAGGCGCCGGTTGAAGAAGCCACGATTGGGAAGATCGGTCAGCGCATCGTGGTGCGCCAGATGCTCGATCGTGCGTTCGGCTTCCTTGCGCGCGCTGAGGTCGCGCACGAAGATCACCTCGCATTCGCGCCCACGATATTCGATCGTCCGGCACATGAACTCGACCGGTACGGACTGGCCGGCCACATTGATCAGATCGATTTCCCCGGGGCCGTCGCCGCGATGATGGCCCTGCAGCCCTTCCTCACCGAAAGCGAAAACCGCCGCCGGATCTCTGCCGGCAAGCTCCGAAACCTTCCATCCGGTCAGGCGCACAAAACGCTCATTGGCGTCGATGATGCGGCCTTCATGCACGATGGCCATACCTTCCAGCGATGCATTGGCAAGCCCGCGCAGGTCGGTCAGATGTCGATCGACGAACAGCGCGCCGAAGGCCAGGATGATCAACATGGTCGAGGCAGCGATGACCCCGCCGGCAAGCCAGGCCGGATGGATGATGTCGGCTGCCGGAATATCCGGTGCCGGCACCAGCGTGACGCCGCTCATCGAGGTGAAGTGCAGGACGCAGATGGCAACGACGAGTAGCAGGCTCGAGACGACGAGCCGGCGGACATTGCGCAGCACATGAAACGCATGCAGCGCTGCGATCGCCAGCAAGGTGCCGACGACCATGGCGAAAACCGTGAACCTTGCGTCATAGACAACGTGTCCCGGCATCTCGAGCGCCTGCATACCGGTAAAGTGCATGGCGGCTATGCCGACGCCCAGGATGACGCCGCTTGATGCCATTGCGTAATGCGACCGCGCACCAAGCCCGACGGTGAAAGCAACCCATGCCGCAGCTATCGCGAGAACGATAGACAGCGTTGTCCCCCAGACGCCATAGGAAACCGTCATACCGCCATCATAGGCGAGCATGGTAATGAAATGGGTCGACCAGACGCCGATACCGCATGCAAAACCGCTAGCCGCGGTCCAAAGCCCGCGCTGGCTGCCTTCGCTTCGCTGGGCGCGCAGCAGCAACAGCATGGTTGCGACGCAACCGGCCAGGCAAACCACGGCGGCAACCAGAACCAGACGCCAATCGTGGTCATCGCGTATGCATGCAATCACTGAAAACATGATCGTCTCCCGCGTCAATGACACATTGACAAGGAGTTGCTAAATAACTGTAAATTGTATTACCGTGATTGTTCTCCTTCGGCACAACCCCAAAAAAGGTTGCCTCGCCTGCGCCGTCGAGGCGGCCGCTGTTCGGGGCTACCCGGCCGCGGCAATATCGCTGTCGATCACGCCCAGGGCACGCTCGAGATGTCCGTCGAAAACAAGCCGCTGCTCGTCGAGCACGACCGATATTTCCGGTGCGCCCTGAAGCCGGAGCTGAAGCGACTGCGATACGCCCTCCTCCAATCCGCCGCGCAACAGATCGAAGTAGCGCGTGCCGGGGCCGGTGACATAGATCGGCATGCGTTCGTAAAGACTGAGCATACGCGAGATGCCGTTGCCGAGCGCAAGGCCGGCCTGGCGAAAGGCATAGCCGGCCATGCGGTGCCCCTGGCGCGCACTCGCTGCGATCTTGTCCATCTCGGCAATCGGCACGAACTTCGCCGGGATCGTGTCGGGCGGCACTTCGAAGGCTGCCCTGAGGATGCCGTAGAAACCGGCCGCTGCTTCGATGCAGCCATAGGCGCCGCACCGACACAGCCCCGCCGATGGCGCATGCAGCATGTGCCCGAAGTTCGGCGCCGTCACGTCGATCTCGCCGAACCTGCCCTTGCGGGCAACCCCGAGGCCGATGCTGTGGCCGAGCGAGATGGCGGCGAGCGACCGGAAGCCACCCTCCGGCGCGCGCTCCGCTTGCGCCGCCAGCGCCTGCGCCACCAGCAGCGTCTCATTGTTGAGCATCACCTTCGCCCGCCACTCGGGCGCAAGCAACGCGGCAAAGTCGAGCTGCTCGCTGCCGAACACCGGAGACCAGATGAGCCGTGCCGCGTCCGTATCGGCGTCGACCAGCCCCTTGCTGCTGATAGAGACGGCGAGCACACGGTCACGCGTCAGGCGCGAGCGTTGCAGCAAGCGCTCCAGCGCATCGACGAAGGTTTGCGCAAATGCGGCCGTGCCGCGCTGATCGTGATTGCGCCCCTCCTCGAAGCGGTCGAGCAGAGTG
This sequence comes from Ensifer sp. 4252, assembly GCF_050434565.1. Classification (NCBI taxonomy): domain Bacteria; kingdom Pseudomonadati; phylum Pseudomonadota; class Alphaproteobacteria; order Hyphomicrobiales; family Rhizobiaceae; genus Ensifer; species Ensifer sp. 4252. Next base: position 162,388 of record NZ_JBNDIU010000015.1, on the reverse strand, counting down.
CCGCCATAGTCGGTCAGCGAATACTGCACCACATCGGAAGAGATGCGCACGACGATGACATAGCCGCAGTCGCGGCGCGGCGTGAACAGCACGCGCGGACGCCCTCGCCCGCCCTGCACCTGCTGTTCCGCCTTGGCGATCACGCCGGCCCGTTCGAGCTCGGCGGTGATCGCCGACACGGTCGCCGAGGCAAGCCCGGTGGCGGCAGAAATTTCGGTATGGGAGAGATTGCGGGCGCGCCTGAGCGCGGCAAGAACCAGAGCGCTGTTCTGCTGACGCACGAGCTCAGTGCTGGACTTGGTCAGCATCATACGTCCTTGCAGGTGGCGGATCCTTCGAACACATGCCCTCCCAAAGCATCTGTTGCACGACGAGGCAAGGCGCTGACGGCCTCGTCGACAGCCTTGCCAATCTCTGCCACTGATTTTCTCGACTGTCGAGAAATAATCCACAGGCCATTTTGGGAGCCAGGCGACGGCAATGAACTTGCTCGGAGCTGAGCGAGAAGGCTGTCACCAGAGCTGAACGGCACGGCCATCGAACAAGACCCATCAGGGTCGCGGGCAAAGCACCCGAGACCCACCCTCGGTTTAGCGGCCGGAACTGTTGATATGACATAACAATCCCCTTCCAGCCTGCGTCCGTATCACCCAGGCCCTCACCGCATCCCCGGCGACAAGCGCCGGAAACGGGCGCATCGACAGGCCATACGCAACCGGGTTGGCCGTGTTGACAGGCCCCGGATTCTCTGACATTCATTTTCTCGACTGTCGAGAAAATAAAACCGGACGAAGTTTACGGTGGCATTTCGACAGCGTTGCAAGGCTGGTCGAGGATGGTGCGGGAGGTTCGCACGCTCAGCCGGCCGCCACTCGGGAGGATGAAATGAAATCCGTTTTGAAGCTGATGGCAGGGGCTGCCATCATCGCGTCGATGCATTCCGCCGCTATCGCCAAGGATCTGGTGGTCGGCGTTTCCTGGTCCAACTTCCAGGAAGAGCGTTGGAAAACCGACGAAGCCGCCATCAAGGCAGCGCTTGAGGCATCCGGCGACAAGTACATTTCCGCCGACGCCCAGTCTTCCGCTGCCAAGCAGCTGACCGACGTCGAGTCGCTGATCGCCCAGGGCGCCAACGCCCTGATCGTGCTGGCACAGGACAGCGACGCCATTGCCCCGGCCATCGAAAAGGCTGCTGCCGAAGGCATTCCGGTCGTCGGCTACGACCGCCTGATCGAAAATCCGGCCGCCTTCTACATCACCTTCGACAACAAGGAAGTGGGCCGCATGCAGGCTCGCGAAGTGTTCAAGGTCAAGCCGGAAGGCAACTATGTCTTCATCAAGGGCTCGTCTGCCGACCCGAACGCCGACTTCCTGTTCTCCGGACAGATGGAAGTGCTGAAGGAAGCCGTCGACGCCGGCAAGATCAAGAATGTCGGTGAAGCCTACACCGACGGCTGGAAGCCGGAAAATGCCCAGAAGAACATGGAGCAGTTCCTGACCGCCAACGACAACAAGGTCGATGCGGTCGTCGCTTCCAACGACGGCACCGCCGGCGGTGCGATCGCAGCGCTCGACGCTCAAGGGCTTGCCGGCTCCGTTCCGGTCTCCGGCCAGGACGCCGACAAGGCAGCCCTCAACCGCGTCGCACTCGGCACCCAGACCGTTTCGGTCTGGAAGGACTCGCGTGAACTCGGCAAGCGTGCGGCCGAAATCGCCGCCGAACTGGCGAGCGGCAAGAAGATGGAAGAAATCGCCGGCGTGACGGCCTTCAATGGCGGCCCCAAGGGTGTTGCCATGCAGTCGGTCTTCCTCGCACCGCTTCCGATCACCAAGGACAATCTGAACGTCGTCATCGACGCCGGCTGGATCTCCAAGGATGAAGCCTGCCAGGGCGTCAAGGGCGACGTCGCTGCGTGCAAGTAAGCCGCCCGGACAGGGTTGAGCTCTAACCTTCGACAAGCGCCGCAACGCACCCCGTTGCGGCGCTTGCGCAAGGTGTGGCCGGGGCGGACAATGCCTGCTGCATAATCCCTTAAATCGGAACCGATTTAAGGAGAAGATCATGCAGCATGCTTGACGTTTTACAGCGTCCTTAGCGCGTCATATTTGACACGCGGCGCTGTAAGCCTTCGGGCACGCATTGGCACGAACGAGAAGCGCTCGACAGCTGTCTTCATCATCAGACTTGTCGCGTCCCATTCCGGCCGTTTAGCGCCGGCGGACGCGGTGACATCAACAGAAAGTGGGGGGAAGGCACGTCCATGGCCGACATCACACAGAGCAACCAGACACAGAGCACCGAGGCCCATCGTGCCCGCAATGCCGACGAGAACCCGGTGAAGCGCTTTTTCCGCGCCACCGAGATCGACACCCGCTTGCTTGGCATGGTCGGTGCACTCGCCATCATCTGGCTCGGCTTCCAGATCATGACCGGCGGCCTGTTTCTGACGCCGCGCAACCTTTGGAACCTGACGGTTCAGACCTCGTCCGTCGCCGTGATGGCGACCGGCATGGTGCTGATCATCGTCACCCGCAACATTGATCTGTCGGTCGGCTCCGTGCTCGGCTTCTGCGGCATGATCATGGGGGTCATGCAGGTCAAGGTCCTGCCGCAATATCTCGGGCTCGAGCATCCCGCGATCTGGATCATTACGCTTGCCTGCGGCATCGCCGTCGGTGCGGCGATCGGCGCGCTCCAGGGCTCGATCATCGCCTTCCTCAATGTGCCGGCCTTTATCGTCACGCTCGGCGGCCTGCTCGTCTGGCGCGGCGCCACCTGGTTCGTGACAAGCGGCCAGACCGTCGCGCCGATGAACGCCACCTTCCGCCTGATGGGCGGCGGCACCGAGGGGTCGATCGGGGCGACGGCCAGCTGGATCGTCGGCATCATCGCCTGTATCGCCATCGTCGGGGCCATCCTCAACTCGCGCAAGCAGCGCAAGCGTTTCGGCTTTCCGCTGCGGCCGGTCTGGGCCGAGTATTTCCTCGGCATCCTCGGCTGCATCCTGGTGATGGGCGCAATCGCCATCGCCAACCACTATTACTGGCCGGTCAACATCGCCCGCAAATATGCCGACGCCAACGGCATCGCCTGGCCGGACGGTGGCCTGCTGATCCCGCACGGCATCGCCATCCCCGTGCTGGTCGCCATCGCCGTCGGCATCGTCATGACGTTCATCGCCACCCGCCTGCGCTTCGGCCGGTATGTCTTCGCGCTCGGCGGCAACCCCGAGGCGGCCGAACTTGCCGGCATCAAGACCCGCTGGGTCACGGTGAAGATCTTCATGCTGATGGGCGTGCTCTGCGCCATCGCGGCGGCAATCTCGACCGCCCGCCTCAATGCCGCGACCAACGCGCAAGGGGAGCTCGACGAGCTCTACACGATCGCAGCCGCCGTTATCGGCGGCACGTCGCTTGCCGGCGGCGTCGGCACGATCGCCGGCGCGATGATCGGCGCACTCGTCATGCAATCGCTGCAGTCGGGCATGGTGCTGCTGGGGATCGACTCGCCGTTCCAGCGCATCGTCGTCGGCGTGGTTCTTGTCGTCGCCGTGTGGCTCGACACGATCTACCGCGCCCGTGCCAAGTAAGAAGGGGTCCGACCAATGAAAGACCAACGCACTCCGCTCGTGGAAATGAAGAACATTTCCATCTCCTTCGGCGGCATCCATGCGGTCGACAACGCCTCCGTCGACCTCTACCCCGGCGAGGTGGTGGCGCTTCTCGGCCACAACGGTGCCGGCAAGTCGACGCTGATCAAGATCCTGTCGGGCGCCTACAGGCGCGACGCCGGCGAGATCCTGATCAATGGCGAAGCCGCCGACATCAGCAATCCGCGCGACGCCAAGAAGTACGGCATCGAGACGATCTACCAGACGCTGGCCGTCGCCGATAACGTCGACGCAGCCGCAAACCTCTATCTCGGCCGCGAGCTGCGCACCCCTTGGGGCACGCTCGACGACGTGGCGATGGAAGCCAAGGCCCGCGAAGTCATGGGGCGTCTCAACCCCAACTTCCAGCGTTTCAAGGAACCGGTGAAGGCGCTTTCGGGCGGCCAGCGGCAGTCGGTGGCGATTGCCCGCGCGATCCTTTTCGACGCCCGCATCCTGATCATGGACGAACCGACGGCGGCCCTCGGGCCCCAGGAAACCGCCCAGGTCGGCGAACTGATCAAGCAGCTGAAGCGCGAAGGCATCGGCATCTTCCTGATCAGCCACGACATCCACGACGTCTTCGACCTCGCCGACCGCGTCTCGGTGATGAAAAACGGCCAGGTCGTCGGCCAGGCCCGCACCGAGGACGTGACCAAGGATGAAGTGCTCGGCATGATCATCATGGGTAAGGTACCGCCCAAGGCGATCCCCGGCCCCGGCGCCATGCAGACGGCGTAACAACGATACCGAATGGCCCGGCAATTGCCGGGCCATCTTTTTGCTGACTTGGTCCTTCACCTTGCCTCGTCGCAACACGCCCTGCGGCGCCTGCCACACTCGCCTACTCCACCGCGCCTCGCGCGCTGTCGGAGCTTTCAATCGTCCCTGTCCGATGCATCGCAAGGCATGCTACAGAGGCCTGACCGGCCGGCGACTTGCGCATCAATTTGTGAGCCGAACGCAAATTCCCCTGCGAACTCCGTCATTTCACCATTGAAGCGGCGCGCAAGCTAAGCTATGAACCGCTCACAGCCCGCTTCGGCGGCCTTGCTGCAAACGGATGCACCCGTAGCTCAGCTGGATAGAGTGTTGGATTCCGATTCCAAAGGTCACAGGTTCGAATCCTGTCGGGTGCGCCATTTTTCACAAAATTACGCAATGAAATCAGCTAGTTAAGAATCCTAGGCCGATTTTTTGTAACACATTTCGTAACCCATTTTGCACACATGGGCAGGTTGCGAGCGCAATTGCCGAGCGATATCTATTCGGCATGGCAAGGGCTTCCGAGACGGGGGCGACGAACTGGACGAGGATGAGCTTCGAAGCCGCACCGAGCCGTTCGGCCTCGCGGATTTGCCACCCGATATCCTTTTCGTCACGGCAGGCATCGACCTGCAAGACCAATGGGCGGATTGGGTGCTGACCGGCCATAGCCGAACCGAGACGTTCGTGCTCGCCAATGGGCAGATATATGGGCGGTTCGACTCGGATGACCTTTGGGCAGAAGTGGATGATCTCCTCAAGACGATATGGCAACACCCTCGCGGCGCTCACATTGGCATATCTGCGGCGCTGATCGATTCTGGCGACGGGGAGCATCAACCGCACGTCTATGCCTTTGCTCGCCCACGATTCGGTCGCAAGGTCGCAGCCTCGAAGGGCATGGCGGGTTTCAGCCGACCGCCGTTGCAGCGCTCGAACGTCAAAGGTCAGTCGGTCTTTATCGTCGGCAGCGATGCCATCAAAAATTCGATCTTCAATCGCCTGTCGGCAGGCAAGAGCATCCGATTTGCCGGCTCCCTCGAAGCGCGGTTCTTCGAGGAGCTTGTCAGCGAACGGCGGATCGTCCGCTATACGAGAGGTCAACCGACGCGAGCCTCGAGCGTATCCTTGGCAGGCGAGCCGAGTGCCTGGACGCTTTCACCTATAGCCTCGCGGCTCGCGGCCTCATCAATATCGATCTCGACAGACGAGAATCCGAGCTTTCCAGCGCCGCCGCGACCGAAGGTCGGAAAGACAGTTTTTAGGTCCGCGTTTCTAGCCCGATAGAACGAAACTTAGTTTACATGAAATGTCTCACGTTGTTGCCGCGATGTACGCCCCGAGATAGAAGAAACTCTCAAGAAGGGAGCAGGACACCACCGTGGAAGAGAATGACTACAGTAAACTGAAGGGCGTTGCCGAAGAAAAGCATTTCGATCAGTGTATTGGTCGTGTTGGTGGCGAACGGATTGATAATCTGATAACCCGCATGGGCGTGAAGAAGGCTGACTATCTTTTTCGAGACGCTGGCGTCGTTGCAGAACTTAAAGTGCTAGAGACCGAGTTCGCACAATCCGCCGAAGCTGAAAAGAAATTCGCTATCATCAGGGAAAGATGCGCCGACCTTAGCGAAGAAGACGCGACCCGCCTTATGTTTAGAGGGGCTGTCGATATCTTACGCGCGCCCTTGCAGCGCATCGTAAAAAAGGCAAACACACAGATACGAGAGACAAAGCAAGAACTCGGCTTGACGGGATTTGAGGGAGTTTTGCTCTGCGTAAACGACAACTATAAAGGCATTCCACCGGCAATCATTGAGGCTTTGATTAGCGACATACTTACCGGGACTAATTTTCGTAGCATACGTGCTTACGTCTATATAACAAATCACTATATTGAGCTTCCAGACAGCCCCGACGCTCTACTTCTTTGGCGTCCCAGATACGCCCCTCTCGCGTCGGATAACCTCCAAAAATTCATAAACGATTTTGGCCGAGCTTGGCACGACTACACTGAGGCGCAACTTGGTCCCTTCACCTCACGAACGGAGCAGGATCAATTGGACTTACTGCCAGCGTCAGTGGTGACTGGCGTTCGCAGAAACCAACGCTATGAGCCGCCTGCTGGTCAATGAACTGAGATACGAGATTTTCGAGCGTTTGGAGGAAGAATGGCGCGTTCACGGATGCCAACTGAAAACGAAACCTCTGCGCTCGTCGAAAGCCGTAGGCGATGCTGTATTTGTTTCGCCTTGAACCGAGACTCGGAGATAAAAGCAGGCCAGATCGCCCACCTGGATCGCAATAACTCTAATCACTCCCCCGCAAACTTGGCATTCCTCTGTTTGCAACATCATGACGAGTACGACACGACCACCTCTCAGAGGAAGGGTTTCAAGGTTCAGGAGGTAAAGAAATATAAGGAAGAGCTGCTTGACTGGTTAGGGTCAGCGCTAGTGCAAAAGGTCCACTTCGGCATTCTATCTCTACCAGATGGAGACCCGTACGCAGGTCAATGGGTGCGGCTAGGCAGCAATGAAAGCCCCGCTGAACTTCAAATCATTCCCTTGCCCGACGAAGCCGATGGGCAGCCAAGATACTTCGTTACGGGCACGGCCTACCACGGCGTCTCACGCGAGCACGGACCTAACATGGGCTCCTTAGATTTCTTCTCTGAAATCATAGATGAAATATCGTTGTTCTACAGTCGCCCGTCGCTCGTAATTCAGGGGCCGGCGACTACTGAACTTAAATTCACTGACGACGGTCACTTGACGATATGGGAAGAGGATATTGGCGGGCAATACGGATCGGGCGTGACATTCGACGGCTTCTATCGTCGCGTGACGTAACACATTTTGCAACACAACCTACAAACAGCTAAACTTTTTTATTGTTATTTTTCATTAGCTTAATCTCAGAGAGCAAATAAATTGGCGGATGTCGGGTGCGCCATTTTCTCCCATTGATTTTGCTGTCAGACATTGCTCCGTCACGGCGCAAGCCGCCTACCCCCCTGCTCCCGCCCGCGCATACCGTCCCGGCGCCTGTCCCACGTGCCGGCTGAAGGCGGTGCTGAAGGTGCTGGCCGAGCCGTAACCGACCCGTTCGGCGACATCGGAGATTTCGGCGTTGTGGCTGCGCAGCAGATCCTTTGCCATCGCCATGCGCCAGGCGAGCAGGTATTCCATCGGCGCCAGGCCGACGTTGCGGGTGAACCTTTCGAAGAACGCCGAGCGAGAGTGCCCGGCCGCCTTCGCAAGCTCGGCCACTGTCCAGGATCGCGCCGGATTGCCGTGCATCGCCCTGATCGCGTCTGCCAGACGCGGATCGGCAAGCCCGCGCAGCAAGCCCGGCGGGGCATCCGGCCGCTGGGTCAACCGCAACGCCTCGATGAGCAGCACTTCGACCAGGCGCGCCAGCACCAGATCGCGACCGGCGCGCTGTTCGGCAGCTTCTTCTGTCAGCAACCGAACCAGGATGGAAAGCCGCTCGGCGCCGCGCACATGCACCTGCGCCGGCAGCAGCGACACCAGCAATCCCGCATCCTCCGTTTCAAAGACGAAGTAGCCGCCGAGCAGCCGCACGCTTGGCGGTCCATCGGGATCGCCGTGGCGAACCTCGTCGCCCGGAGCAGGCGTTGCCTTCGGATCGATGAATACAGGGGTGACGGGCTCGAAGCCCGACATGGTGAAGCCGGGCGTCGTCGGCAAAAGGACGAAATCGCCCGCCTCGAGCGTCAGCACATCCTGACCGTCGACGGCCAGGCGGCAGGCGCCTTCGAGGACGGTGCAGAAGCCGGGATGACCGAACTCGGAATAGCGCACGCCCCAGCGGCCAGCACCGCTGATGCTTTTGGTAAACACCGCACGTGGCCGCAGCAGCGTGATGATTTCGGAGAGTGGATCAATCATATCTGGACTATCGCAAATCAAATACGGACTTTCAATTATATATCGTCCGAATTTCGCTCGGTATCATGGCACGATTAGAACCAACCAAGGAAATCGTCATGAAAACCGTATTGATCACTGGCTGCTCGTCCGGCTACGGCCTTGAGACCGCCCGCCTCTTTCACGCCAAGGGCTGGAACGTGGTTGCGACCATGCGCACGCCGCGCGAGAATATCCTGCCGCGATCGGCACGCCTGCGCGTGCTGCAGCTGGATGTGACCGACCCCGACAACATTTTGGCGGCACTGGAAGCCAGCGGCCCGATCGATGCGCTCGTCAACAATGCCGGCATCGGCGTGGTCGGCGCGTTCGAGGCAACACCGATGGCGCATGTGCGCAAGATCTTCGAGACCAACACGTTCGGCGTCATGGCGATGACCCAGGCGGTGATCCCGCAGTTGCGCAGCAGGCGGTCGGGCGTCGTGGTCAACGTGACGTCCAGCGTGACGCTCGCCGCCATGCCGCTTGCCGCCGCCTATACCGCCAGCAAGACGGCGATCGAGGGGTTCACCGGATCGCTCGTCCACGAGCTTCGCGCCTTCGGCGTGCGCGCCAAGCTGGTCGAGCCCGGCTACGCTCCGAGCACGCGGTTTTCGCAGAACACCGGCGTGCGCATCGAAGATCTGATCCCTGAGACCTATGCCGCGTTCGCGCAGCCGATCTTCGCCGCTTTCGCCAATCCGGCTCTGATCACCAAGGAGACGGACGTTGCGGAAGCAGTCTGGCACGCGGCCAATGATGTGTCGGAACAGCTGCATTTCCCGGCGGGGGCCGATGCGGTGGCGTTAGCGCGCGCAAGCTGAAAGCCGCTGGCGCCGACCAGCGCGGCGCACGGCGGCAAGGCGCCAACTTTTTTTGACGGACGCAAAACTACAAAAGCCCTATTTCCCGACGGCAACCGTCAGGTTAACGGCAGGCCCGCGGCCTGTACGCTGTTGACAAGCGCTTCGGTGATCGCTCGATCCCTAAAGAACTCCTGGGTGCGGATATAGCCGGCCGACAGTTTTGGATCGAGCGCCTGGATCTGCGCCACCAGCTGGCGCGCCCGATCGGTATCGCCGCGCGCCATCCGCGCGGCGATCCGATAGATCAGCGTGCGCCGGGTCTGATAGGGAAGCGCCCGCGCCACGGCAAAGAGCTCGTCGTGTCGGCCGAGCACATAGAGCGAGGCGACGCGCTCCTCCACAATCCACACCGGCAGGAATGGATCCAGCATCTCGGCCCGGTCGAGCAGCTCGAGCGCCCGCTCCGCCTCGTTCGCGTAGGTGTAGAAAGCCGCACAACGGCCGGCGATGTAGGCATCGTTGGGTGCAAGGTCGATCGCCCGCTCATGGTGATGCCGCGACGCCACGAAGTCACCTTCCATGCACTTGATCGCGCCCATGATGCGATGGGAGTCCGGGTCGGTGGGATCGAGATCGAGCGCGTGGGCGACCTGCCGCTCGCCGGCCGAAAGGTCGAAATCCGGCAGGTTGCTCCAGGCGCACACATGCATGGCGACAGGGCGGCCGAAGGTCGGGTCCGCATCCATCGAGCGCTCGAACCAGCGCATGGCTTCGCCGATGTGCCTGTCGGCAACGCCGATCAGGCGATGGTGGTCGAGGCCCAACAGATAGTATTCGTAGGCCGACATGTTTTCCGGCCGCTTCAGCCGCGCGGCGATCAGCTCCGCCTGCTCGATCCGCCCTGCCACCGTCGCGGCGATGCGGGCCGTCACCTCGTCGATCACGGCAAGCAGCTCCTCGAACGGCCGCTCGATCCGGTCCGACCAGACGAGATGCCCCTGCGCAGTCTCGCAGAGCGACACGTTGAGCCGCACGAGGTTACCCAGCTTGCGCACGGAGCCCGAAACGACATAACGGACCCCTAGCGCCCTGCCCACCTCAACGGGATCGCGGATGGCAAGCACCACGGAGGCCGAGCGTGAACTGACGAACAGGCTCTTCAGCCGGCCGAGCTCCAAGGTGAGGTCGTCGGTCAGCCCCTCCGTCAGGAATGACTGGTCATCATGGCCGGAAGCGAAAGCGACGAAGGGCGTGACGATCACCGAATTCGGCCGCATCGCGGCCGGTGGTGCCTCCCGCGTTGGCGCCGAGAGAAACCGATGCCTGTCGATGGTCGTCCCGACCCGGTAGACACGCATCGGCTCGGTGACCCCCTTGAACCGACGCTCGCCGATCTCTTCAAAGGCGCAGGGAGAGACCCGGCGCACCTGTTCATACAGTGCTTCGGAAACCTCGATCTCGCCGGCGGCCGCGCTCGATTGCAGCCTGGCGGCAAGATTGACGCCATTGCCTCTGAGATCACCGTCGACGGCGAGCACATCGGCAAGGTGCAATCCGAAGCGCATGTGGTTCGGCGTGGCATCGGGGATGGCCGCAAGCGAACTGCGCGCTTCCATCGCGGCGCGAAGGGCGTTGACCGGGCTTATGAACTCGGCAAGGACGGCGTCGCCGGCGGTGTTGAAGACCCGGCCATCGTGTCGCACGACCGTGTCACCCACCGCCCTGAGGCACGCGGAGACGCACTCCACGGCTTCTTCCTCATGGGATTCCATCGCCGCGGTCGACCCGACGAAATCCGCCACCATGATCGCAACCAGCTTGCGCTGCATCTCCATCGCCTCGCCGACACTCGGCCGCCAGCGCGGGAGGATAGCACAATGATGCAACGAATCAGACAGCAACCGCTGTTTTAGCCATAGCTTTATATGAGGGCGAGTGCCTCGTCGCGCGCCGACATCTGGGCGACAGGCAATGGCCAGTCAATCGCAAGCTTGGGATCGAGCGCATTGAGCCCACCCTCCGCTTCCGGCGCATAGGGCTTGTCATGCAGGTAGATCAGTTCGCAATCCTCTGTCAGCGTCTGAAACCCATGCGCAAATCCACCAGGGATCATCATCGAGCGCCCGTTCTCCGCGCTCAGCACTTCGCCATGCCATTGCAGATAGCTGGGCGAACCCGGGCGTAGATCGACGGCGACATCGAAGACGCAGCCGGCGAGGCAAGACACGAATTTGGCCTCATCATGCGGCGCGCGCTGAAAGTGCATCCCGCGGATCGTGCCCTTGAGGTGCGTCATCGTGTGGTTAATCTGGGCGATCGTCCCACTGGCGCCGAAATCGGCAAGCTCTTCGCGGCAAAAGAAGCGCGAGAAGAACCCGCGCTCGTCGCCAAAGCGCTGACGCTCGATGACCACAAGATCGGGGATCGGGGTGGCGATACGATTGAAACGCGGCATCGGCTTTCTCGCGGAACGGGTTGGCGGACTGAACGAGGATCGTGTTCCAGCCCGCAGATATTGACGGCCAACAACTTCTCAGGACATAAGACACGCAGAAATGCAAGCACGGACAAGCGTAGCGCGACCATGCAGGGCGCGACTGGTGCAAGCCGTGCAGAACGAACGGCTTGAACAATGATCGAGGCCCACCTCACGGCGCGGATAAGCGACCTGGCTGACCTGGAAGCCTCCGTGCGCGGTTCGAAATATGTGATCGGCGAGAACTCGGTCATCGACAGTTTCGTCAAGTTCAAGCCGGCAGGCGGCAGGGGCGATATCACGATCGGCCGCAACTGCACGATCAACAGTGGATGCGTTTTCTACAGCGGTCACGGCATAACCATTGGCGACAACGTCTTGATCGCCGCGAATTGTACGCTCGCACCCGTCAACCATGAATTCCGAGACAAGAACAGCGCGATACGTGAGCAGGGCTTTCAGCCGAGCAGAGGCGGAATCGTCATCGAGGACGATGTCTGGCTTGGGGCCAATTGTGTGCTTCTCGATGGCAGCATCCTGCGCAAGGGCTGCATAGTCGCGGCAGGCAGTATCGTGCGCGGCACGGTCGAAGCCTATTCGATCAACGGCGGAAGTCCATTGAGAACCCTGGGATACCGAACTTGAGATTCACCCTGCTCGGTGCCCACGGTTTTGTCGGGCGCCACCTGTTGACGTATCTGACATCGCTCGGCCACGAGGTGATCGCGCCTGCGCGCGACGCCCGCCTGACCGACGCCTGTGATGGCACGCACGTGATCTACGCCATAGGGCTAACGGCCGACTTTCGGCAGAGACCTTTCGATACCATCGAGGCCCATGTTAGCTTGGCCGCCGAACTGCTGCGAGACTGCGACTTCACGTCGTTTCTCTATCTGTCGTCGACGCGCGTCTATGCCGGCAGCACCAACACGGATGAATCGGCAGCTTTGACCGTTTGTCCCGGCAACCCGTCGGATCTCTATAATCTCTCCAAGCTTACCGGTGAAGCAATCTGCAACGCATCCGGCCGCGCAAATGCGCGCATCGCCCGCCTGTCCAACGTCGTCGGGCCAGCATCGGCCACGTCGGAGAGTTTCATCGGCGACCTCTGTCGGGAAGCAGCAGCCGGTCGCATCAGGCTGCAGAGCAGCATGGCGTCGGCCAAGGACTACGTCTGGATCGACGACGTGGCGAAACTTCTGGTGCAAATTGCCGAGAATGGTCAGGATACGATCTACAACGTGGCGAGTGGTCAGCAAACCAGCAATGCTGACTGGGCGACTGGCCTGGCGCAACACACGGGCTGCCGGGTTGACGTCGCCGAGCATGCCCCGACCATCACATTCCCTCCCATAGACATCGATCGCATACGGTCGGAGTTCGCGTTCAAACCAGAGCGCGTTATCGACAGAATTGCGGATATACTCTCGCTTGCCTCTTGAAATACGCTGGTGATCCTCAGCATCGACCGAAAGGACTTCGGATGGACCCGATCAAGCAATTCTCCGCAGAGCGCAAGGCGGCCATTACCAGCTACGGCGCCGACGAGGCGTTCACGGCGCTGTCGTCGCAATGGCGACAGATGTCGATGGACAAACGCTATGTGTATAATTTCGACTGGATGGGACGCCCGATCATCCAGTATCCGCAGGATATCCAGGCGATGCAGGAACTGGTCTGGGCGACAAAACCGGACCTGATCATCGAGACCGGCATCGCGCATGGCGGCTCGATCGTTCTGAGCGCCTCGCTGCTAGCGATGCTGGATATGTGCGATGCGATCGAAAAAGGTGTCACGATTGATCCAAAGGTCTCGAACCGGAAGGTCGTCGGCATCGACATCGACATCCGCAAGCACAATCGCAAGGCGATTGAGGAGCATCCAATGGCATCGAGAATCCAGCTGATCGAAGGTTCCTCGATCGCCAAGGACGTCGTTGACCAGGTTCGGCACGCCGCTCAAGGATACGAACGGGTGATGGTGTGCCTCGACTCCATGCACACGCACGATCACGTGCTCGCCGAACTGGAAGCCTACGCCCCGCTCGTGACCTCGGGATGCTACTGCGTGGTGTTCGATACATTTGTCGAGGATGTCCCTCGGGACTTCTTCAAGGACCGTCCATGGAACGTCGGTGACAACCCCAAGACAGCCGTGCGCGCCTATCTGGCGAACCACCCGGAATTCAGCGTCAATGGCGAAATCGACGGCAAGCTTCTGGTAACGGTGGCTCCGGAGGGGTTTCTTCTTAGGGCCTAGCAACCCGTTGGAGAACCCACTCCTGAGTGTGGCGACCGACAGTGTGCGTCAGAAAAGCGCTTTCTCGCTGCAAACAGACCGAAAGTGCATAAGCGATTGCAGATGTAGATCGAGTAAGCGGCTGCTGATATAGAGGGTCCGTCCGCGGCAGATAGCGCCATGGGAGCGATCCTTCGTCCTATCCATATCGTAAACTGCGTCAAGAGGCAGTCGTATGAAAGTCGTCATTCTTGCAGGTGGTTACGGCACACGCATCTCGGAAGAGAGCCATTTGCGGCCGAAGCCGATGATCGAGATCGGCGGGCGGCCGATCCTTTGGCACATCATGAAGATCTACAGCCACTACGGCTTCTCGGACTTCGTGATCTGCCTGGGCTACCGCGGCTATATGATCAAGGAATACTTCTCCAACTACGTCCTGCACTCGTCCGACGTTACCTACGACATGGCGACGGGCGAAACGCTTTTCCGTTCGAACAAAGCCGAGCCTTGGCGCGTGACACTCGTGGATACGGGCACGGAATCGATGACCGGTGGCCGCTTGAAGCGCGTGGCCGATCATCTGGGTGACACGTTCTGCCTCACCTATGGAGACGGTGTTGCCGATGTCGATATCAAGGCGCTGACCGATTTTCATCTTGGCCATGGCAGAGAAGCGACGGTGACCAGCGTCATGCCGCCCGGGCGTTACGGTGCTCTGGCAATCCAGGACGGCGAAGTACGAAGCTTCACGGAAAAGCCGGCCGGCGACAACGGTCGCATCAATGGTGGCTTCTTCGTGCTGAACCGAAGCGTACTCGATCGCATCGAGGGCGACGGCACGTCCTTCGAGGGCAAGCCGCTGGAAGGCCTTGCCAGAGACCGGCAACTGATGGCCTTCACGCATGATGGCTTCTGGCGGCCGATGGATACCTTGCGCGACAAGAACCAGCTCGAAGAACTATGGCAGCAGGGTTCGGCACCGTGGAAAATCTGGGCATGAGCCGGCTGGCAAACCGGAGCTTCTGGGCGGGCAAACGCGTTTTTCTGACCGGGCATACCGGTTTCAAGGGCAGTTGGGCGCAGCTGTGGCTCAAGCAGATGGGCGCCGACGTCACGGGCTATGCACTGCCGCCATTGACCGAGCCATCGTTGCACGCCCTGCTTGGAGCGGCAGACGGCCATCTCGGCGACATCCGCAATGCCGATGCCCTCAGCGCCGCAGTGCAAAAGAGCAATCCCGAGATCATCCTGCACATGGCGGCGCAGCCGCTGGTGCGCGAAAGCTACAGAACCCCTGCCGAAACATTCGATGTCAATGTCATGGGCACCCTGCGCCTGCTCGAGGCCGCGCGCAATGTTCCGGCATTGAAGGCGATCGTCGTGATCACGACCGACAAGGTCTACCGCAACGACGAAAGCGGCCGGCACTTTCCGGAAGACGCGACGCTCGGCGGACATGATCCCTATTCCGGTTCCAAGGCCGCCTGCGAACTGGTCGTCTCGACATGGCGCGATGCCTTCCTGCGTGAGCGCGGCATCCGGGTGGCGACAGCGCGCGGCGGCAACGTGCTCGGCGGCGGCGATTTTTCTTCCGACCGGCTGGTGCCCGACATTGTCCGCGCTGCCCAGTCCGGCAAGGCGCTTGATATTCGCAGCCCGATGGCGACGAGGCCGTGGCAGCATGTGCTGGACTGCCTCAACGGCTATTTCGTCTATGCCGAAGCGCTCTATGGCGGCGAGACTTCCGTCGATGCCCTGAATTTCGGCCCCTCGCCGGCCGAGCGCCAGATCCCCGTCCGTGACGTCGCGACATCCGTCCAGGCGGCGATGGGCCTGGCGCCGCAATGGCGCGATGTATCCTCGACCGACCAGCCCCGGGAAATGCAGACACTCGGGCTCGATCCGGCGCTTGCCGCAAAGACGCTTTCCTGGGCCTCCCGGCTTTCGCAGGACGAAGCAATCGCCTGGACGGCAAACTGGTACGATGGTTGGCGCAAGGGCGGCGACGCCCGCGCTCTGACGCTCGACCAGATCGACGCATTCATGAAAGGCTGACGACCCAATGTCCTACAACTGCCGCTTCTGCTCGACCCCACTCAAGACCGTCGTCGCCGATCTGGGATCGACCCCTTGGTCCAACTCGTTCCTGGAGCCGACCGAGGAAGCGATCGCGCGTGAGCGTGCCTTCCCGCTAAAGGCAATGGTCTGCTCCGAGTGCCTGCTCGTCCAGACGACCGAAACCGTGCCGGCGGATGAAATCTTCACCGATGGCTATGCCTATCTCTCTTCCTTTTCGAGCAGTTGGCTCGATCACGCCCGCCGGTACACAGATGCCATGACCGAGCGCTTCCGGCTCGATGGAACCTCGCAGGTGGTAGAGATCGCGTCCAATGACGGCTACCTGCTGCAATATTTCGTCGCCAAGGATATTCCGGTTCTGGGCATCGAGCCCGCAGCCAACGCGGCCAAGATTGCCGAGGCGCGCAACGTTCCGACAGAGGTCGCCTTCTTTGGCCGGAAGACGGCAACGGATCTGGTTGCCCGCGGCATCCGCGCCGATCTGACCGCCGCCAACAATGTGCTGGCGCACGTGCCAGACATCGCCGATTTCGTCGCCGGCTTTGCCATTCTGCTGAAGCCGGATGGCGTCGCAACGTTCGAGTTTCCGCATCTCCTGCGCCTGATAGAAGGCGTCCAGTTCGACACGATCTATCACGAACACTATTCCTATCTCTCGCTGGCGGCGGTGGAACGCATTTTTGCAGCATCCGGCCTGAAGGTCTTTGATGTCGAAGAGTTGCCGACCCATGGCGGTTCCCTGCGGGTTTTTGCCCAGCCCGAAACCGGCACCCGGTCGACGACGGAAAACCTGGAGGCGATACGTGCGAGCGAAGAGGCCGCTGGCCTCACGCAGATGGGGACCTACGCGAAATTCGACACGCGCATCGCCGCGGTCTGCCAGGGATTCCGTGAGTTCCTCGCTGGCGCCAAATCCGAGGGCAAGACGGTCGCTGCCTACGGCGCGGCCGCGAAGGGCAATACCTTCCTCAATGTCTGCGGCGTCAAGCCCGGCGAGATTGCCTTTGCGGTCGATCGCAACGACCTCAAGCAGGGCAAGCTTTTGCCCGGCACCCACATCCCGGTGCATGCGCCGAGCCACCTGAAGGTGGCCAAGCCGGACTATCTCGTGATCCTTCCCTGGAACCTGACCGACGAGATCGTCGCTGACAATGCCGCCATCCGCGCCTGGGGCGGCCGGTTCGTCGTCGCGATACCGTTAGTTCGCATCATTTAGGCTTGCTCTTCCCCCGCACTCCGCGATAACCGCGAAGGAAACGGCATCGAGCAGGAGTACAATGTCCAGGATCGATCTTTGCATCGTCGCGACCAGGCGACCGGCGTTGCTTGCAGCGACGCTGAACAGCTTCTGTGAAAAGGTCCTCTGCCGTTTCGACGTGGGGACCGCCCATCTCAATCTCGATCCCGTCTTCGGCTCGCCGGAGGATCATGCCGCCTGCGTCGACATCGTTCGCGGCCACTTCCCCGACGCGACGATCTCCGAACCGCAGCATCCGGGTTTTTGCGCCGCAGTCGCAAGAGTATGGACCGCAACCACGTCAGACTATGTCTTCCATCTGGAAGACGACTGGGTCGCGCTGTGCGACATGGGCGAGGAGTTGCTTGCCCCCTTTGCCGATCCGTCCATCATGCAGGTGTCGTTTCACACCGCCGACCAGAACTGGGATATCC
This sequence comes from Ensifer sp. 4252, assembly GCF_050434565.1. Taxonomy (NCBI): domain Bacteria; kingdom Pseudomonadati; phylum Pseudomonadota; class Alphaproteobacteria; order Hyphomicrobiales; family Rhizobiaceae; genus Ensifer; species Ensifer sp. 4252. Next base: position 144,768 of record NZ_JBNDIU010000015.1, on the reverse strand, counting down.
GCCGCAAAGGACACTTCCATCGGCGTAACGAGTATGGCCGCCTGCTTGGGGTCAAGATCCCGCTTTTCCGCACCTTCCCGAAATTCACGACCTCGCCATCTATCCTGCGCGGGACGTTTGCGCGCCATTGTGCGGGGATGATGGACCTTTCGCGCGACCCGGAAAAGCAGTTCTATTCCGGTGTCAACCCGGCACTGGAAGGCTACGTCGCGGGCTACCGCAACTACATCTTCTCGCCGGAAGAAAAGCCGGTCATTCGCGACATGGGACGCGAGTGGCGCGAGCAGCGCAACATCCGCAAGGTCATCACCAACGCCACATCGATCTGGGAAAAGGCAAGCTGACGCCATAGTCCCCCCGGATTGGAACCGGCCCCGGGAGAAAATCTTGCCACGAACTCAAGCGCGACCGCGTCGATAAATGATGCACGGCGCTGCCCGCCGCAACGACACCGGCTCATGCCACCTGCTGAGACTGCAGCCAGGCCCCGTCAGGCCCGACTGCGCCCCCCCCCCGAAGATCAGGCAGCAGCGCCTTTGCGTTGGAAGCCCTTGCTCGCAACCATCAGGTTGCGCGTGTACTCTTCGCCGATCCGCCCGGCGACGAGATCGGCCGACGATAGCCGTTCGACCACCCGCCCGTTCTGCATCACCGCCAGCCGGTCGCACATGTGCGTGACGACGCCGAGATCGTGGCTGACCATGATGAAGGTGAGCTTGCGATCGCGCCGAACCTGTTCGAGCAGGTTGAGGACTTCCGCCTGCACCGAGGCATCGAGCGCCGAAGTCGGTTCGTCGAGAAGCAGGACCGACGGCTCGAGGATCAGCGCCCTTGCGATCGCAATGCGCTGGCGCTGGCCGCCCGATAGCTGGTGCGGATAGCGGAAGCGGAAGCCCGAACCCAGGCCGACTTCATCGAGCGCCTTGAGAATCCGCCGCTCGCCATCGGCAACGCCGTGAATGGCCAGAGGTTCCAGCAACTGCCGGTCGATCGTCTGGCGCGGATGCAGCGAACCATAGGGGTCCTGGAACACCATCTGCACGTCGCGATAGAACGCCTTGTCGCGGCGGTTGCCTGTCAGAACCCGATCATGCACGCGGATCTTGCCTGACGTCACCGGCGCAAGGCCGGCGACCGCGCGAAGCAAGGTCGACTTGCCCGAGCCGGACTCGCCGACGAGCCCGAAGGATTCGCCGGGCGCGACATCGATGCTGACATCGTCGAGCGCCCTGAACTCGTCATAGATGACGACAAGATTTTCGACGGATACGGTGGCGGTCGTCATAGGGCCCACTCCGGTTTGCGATCAAGAACCGGCAGGGGATGGCGATCGGAGCCGATCGCCGGCATGCAGTTCAACAGCCCCTGAGTATAGGGATGTTTGGCGTTTGCGAGATCGGTAGCGGCAAGCTCTTCTACGATCTTGCCGGCATACATGACGATGACGCGGTCGCAGAACGACGACACCAGCCGCAGGTCGTGCGAAACGAAGATCAGCCCCATGCCACGGTCGGCTACCAACTTGTCGAGGATACCAAGCACTTCGAGCTGGACCGTCACATCGAGCGCCGAGGTCGGCTCGTCGGCAATGAGAAGCTCCGGGCCGGCCACCAGCATCATCGCGATCATCGCGCGCTGTCCCATGCCGCCCGAAACCTCGTGCGGGTAGAGATCATAGACGCGTCCGGGGTCGCGGATCTGCACGGCCTCCAGCATGTCGAGCGCCCTCTCGCGCGCTTCCGCGCGGCTGACGCTCTCGTGGCGCTTGAGCGTCTCGACGATCTGCCGGCCGATGCTCATCACCGGGTTCAGCGAGTATTTCGGGTCCTGCAGGATCATGGCGATCCGCTTTCCCCTCAGGTCCCGGCGCACCTTCGGCGCGGCCGAAAGCAGGTCGATGCCTTCGAAGGAAAGCGTCTTGGCCGTCACCTGCGCATGCGCCGGTGTCAGCCCCATGATTGCCCGCCCGGTCTGCGACTTGCCGGAACCGCTCTCGCCAACAATACCCAGGCGCTCGCGGCCGAGCGTGAAGGTGACCCCGCGAACAGCTTCGATCACCCCGGTGCGGGTCGGAAACGAAACCTTGAGATCGTCAACGGTCAAAAGCGGGTTCATTGTCCGCTCTCCCGCGGGTCGAGCGCGTCGCGCAGTCCGTCGCCGAGCAGGTTGAAGCCGAGGCTGACGATCAGGATCGCGACGCCCGGCATGGTGGCAACCCACCACTGGTCGAGGATGAAGCGGCGACCGGAAGCAATCATCGCACCCCATTCCGGCAACGGCGGCTGCGCGCCAAGGCCGAGGAAGCCGAGACCGGCGGCCGTCAGGATAATGCCGGCCATGTCGAGCGTGACGCGCACGATCAAGGACGACATGCACATCGGCATCACATGCCGGAAGACGATGCGCGTCGGCGATGCGCCCATCAGCTGCACGGCGGCGATATAGTCGGAATTGCGCACCGTCAGCGTTTCCGCCCGCGCAATGCGCGCATAGGGCGGCCAAGAGGTAATGGCGATGGCGATGACGGCATTCTCGATGCCCGGGCCGAGTGCCGCCACGAAGGCAAGCGCCAACACCAGCTTCGGAAAGGCGAGGAAGATATCGGTGATGCGCATCAGCACCGCATCGACCCATCCGCCGGCGTAGCCTGCGACCGCACCGACGATGAGACCGACGGGTGCGGCGATGATCGCGACCAGCAGCACGACGGCAAGCGTCAGCCGCGAGCCGTGGATCAGCCGGGAGAGAATGTCTCGGCCGAGATCGTCGGTGCCGAGCAGATGGCCCTCGCTGCCGGGCGGCATCAGGCGGGCATTGGCGAGATCGCCGATATAAGGCGAATGCGGCGCGAGCACGCCGGCAAAGGCCGCCACGAAGACGAGCGCCAGGAGGATCAACAGGCCGAGAACGGCCAGCTTGTTGGCGGAAAAGCGCTGCCAGGTCATGTAGGCGCGGCCAAGACGCGCCTGCGTGCGCGATTGTGGCCGGTCGGACAACAGCCACTCGCGGCGTGTCATCGGGCGTGTTTCAGTGACGGTGCTCATCGCTGGCGCGTCCTCGGGTCAAGCGTCCGGTAGAGAAGATCGGACAGGAGATTGATGCCGATGAAGACCGAACCGATGACGATGGTGCCACCGAGAACGGCGTTCATGTCGGCATTCTGCAGCGAATTGGTGATGTAAAGGCCAAGGCCCGGCCAGGCGAAGACGGTTTCGGTCAGGACAGAACCTTCGAGCAGGCCGGCATAGGAAAGCGCGATCACGGTGACGAGCGGCACGGCGGCATTGCGCAGCGCATGGCCCCAGATGATGCGGGTTTCCGAAAGGCCCTTGGCACGGGCGGCCACGATGTATTCCTGCTGCAGTTCGTTCAGCATGAAGCTGCGCGTCATGCGGCTGATATAGGCAAGCGAGAAATAACCGAGCAGCGACGCCGGCAGGATGATGTGGCGGAAGACGTCCCAGAGCACGTCCCACTGTCGCTGCCAGAGCGCGTCGAACAGGTAGAAGCCGGTGATCGGCGTGAACGTATATTCGAAGACGATATCGATGCGGCCGGGATAGGCGACCCACTTCAACCGGGCGTAGAAGACCAGCAACGACAGGAGCGCCAGCCAGAAGATCGGCACGGAATAGCCGACAAGGCCGATGATGCGCACGATCTGGTCGGCGATGCTGCCACGCTTGACGGCAGCGAGAACACCGAGCGGCACGCCGAAGATGGCGCCGATCAGGGTGCCGAGCGTCGCTAGCTCCATCGTCGCCGGAAAGACGCGGCGGATATCGGTCATGACAGGATTGGTCGTCAGCACCGAAATGCCGAAGTCGCCGGTCAGCGCCTGGCGGACGTAGATGAAGAATTGTTGATAAAGGGGCAGGTTCAGCCCCATCGCCTCGCGCGTCCTTTCGACGACGTGCGTCGGCGCCCGGTCGCCGAGGACGGCGAGCACCGGGTCGATCGGGATCACCCGGCCGATGAAGAAGGTAACGGCCAGAAGGCCAAGATAGGTGGTGACGACGATCACGAGAAAGCGCAACACGGCGCCCATGATCTTCGCCGGACGGGCGCGTCGGCGCCCGCCCATCCGTTCTGTTCCGCTCATGCTCAAGGGAACTATCCTTTCGGGTTATTCCTTCGAGATGCCAGCAACGAAGTTGGTGTCGAAGCTCGGGCCGAGCTTCAGGCCCTTGACGTTGCCGCGGTAGCCGGCGACTTCGGTCTGCTGGAAGATGATCACGAACGGGCTTTCGCCGAGAACGGTCTTCTGCAGTTCCTTGTAGGTTTCGGCGCGCTTGGCACTGTCACGCTCGAGCAGGGCATCCTTGGTCTTTTTCGTCAGCTCCGGAACATCCCAGGCATTGCGCCAGGCAAGCGTCTTGTTCTTGCCTTCGTCGGAGTTGTCGGGGTTGGCGGTGAAGGTTTCGGCATTCGAGTTCGGGTCGAAATAGTCCATGCCCCACTGACCGATATACATGTCGTGGTTACGGGCACGGTACTTCGTCAGCGTCTGCTTGCCGTCGCCGGGGATGATCTCCAGCTTCACGCCGGCCTGGCCGAGCGTCTGCTGGAAGGATTCGGCAATGCCGGTGACCGGCTGGCCGTTGCGCACGTCCATGGTGACGGTGAAGCCGTCAGCGAGACCAGCCTTGGCCAGCAGTTCCTTCGCCTTGGCGACGTCGAACTTGTAGGGGTTTTCGTCGAGCGCACCGAGCACGCCCTTCGGCAGGAAGCTCTGGTGGATTTCGCCGATGCCCTTGATGAGCGTCGAGCCGATCGCATCATAGTCGACCAGATACTTGAACGCTTCGCGCACCTCGGGCTTGGCGAGATTCTCGTTCTTCTGGTTGAGGCTGATGTAGTAGACCGTGCCCTTCGGCGCATTCGTCGTGGCGAGGTCGGCATTTTTCGAAACGGCGTCGAAATCGCCCGGCTCCAGGTTGCGCGCGATGTCGATGTCGCCGGCTTCCAGCGCCAGGCGCTGGCCGGAGCTTTCCTTCATATGACGATAGATGACGCGGGTGAGCTTGGCCTGTTCGCCATAGTAGTTGTCGTTGCGCTCAAGCACGATAACCTCGTTGGCGCGCCATTCGCGCAGCTTGAACGGGCCCGAACCGGCATAGCCGGTCTTCAGCCATTCATTGCCGAAGTCGTTGTCGTACTTGTACTCGTCCGTCGGCGTGACGGGCTTGACGTTCTCGAGCACGAGCTTCTTGTCGAGCACCGCACCAACGGTCGCCGTCAGGCAGTTCAAGACGAAGCTCGGCGCATAGGGCTGATCGACGGTGAAGACGAAGGTCGTTTCATCAGCGGCCTTGGCCTTTTCCGTCACGTTGTCGCCGTTGAGGCCGAACTGGGTGAGGATGAAGGCGGGGCTCTTGTCGAGCTTGACTGCACGCTCGAACGACCAGGCGACATCAGCGGCGGTTACCGGGTTGCCGGAGGCGAACTTCAGGCCAGACTTCAGCTTGAACGTATAGGTCAGACCGTCGTCGGAAACGGTCCAGCTATCGGCCAGATCGCCGACAACCTTGGTGGTGTCGTTGATGTCGAGGCGCACCAGCATGCTGTAGGTGTTGCCGGTGATTTCGGCGGCGGTCAGCTCGAAAGCTTCGCCCGGATCCATGGAGATGACGTCATCGATCGCAAAGGCTTCGACCAGCGTGTCCTTCGGCGTTTCGGCAAAGGCCGGTGCCGTCGCGGCCATCACCATGGCGAGCGCCGCCGAAGCGGTCAGAAGACGAAGACGTCCATTGAGCTTGTGCATCATTTTTTTGCAGTTCCCTCGTTTGTGCCCTTTTGGGGCTCTTCTTCATGGATCAGGCGGCCTCGTGCCAAGCCTGCCCCAGAACTCTCAGCCAGTTCTCCCGGCATATCTTTGCCAGTTCGACGTCACCATATCCGGCACTCTTAAGCGCAGCAACGAGCTTCTGATTGCCCGCCGCGTCGGCGATGCCTTCGGGTATCGTCGCGCCGTCGAAGTCCGAACCGAGCCCGACGCAATCGATGCCCATTCGCTCGACCATGTAGTCGATGTGGCGGACCATGTCGGAAAGCGGCGTCGCGGCATTTTCCTGCGCATCGGCGCGCAGCATCGTCGTCGCGTAGTTCAGGCCGACGAGACCCTTACTTTCGCTGACGGCATCGAGCTGCCTGTCGGTCAGGTTGCGCGCAACCGCCGTCAGCGCATGGGCGTTCGAATGGCTGACGACCAGCGGCTGGTCGCTCGTCTTGGCGACGTCCCAGAAGCCCTTCTCGGTGATATGGGCGAGATCAATGAGGATGCCCAAGCGGTTGCAGGCCTTCACCAGTTCGAAGCCGGCGTCGGTCAGGCCCGGCGCCGTATCGGGCGACATCGGGAAGGCAAAGGGCACGCCGTGCGCAAAGACGTTGTGGCGGCTCCAGACCGGCCCAAGCGAACGCAGGCCCGCGGCGTAGAAGGTTTCAAGCGCGGACAGATCAGCACCGATGGCTTCGCAGCCCTCCATGTGCAGAACGGATGCAAAAGCGCCCTGCCCGATCGCACCGCGGATCTCTGCCGTCGACCGGCAGAGCTTCCACGCCCCGCCCCGATCGAGGCGAACCGCGATGTCGGCCATCTCGACGGCGACGCCGAGCGACGGCAAATGCTCGAGCGGTGCCGAGAGCGGCGTGACGTAGTGGCCATTCTCGTCCGGACCCTTCAAGACCAGATCGCCCGAAGGCACGTAGATGGCGCAGAGACCGCCAACCAGACCGCCCTTTTTCGAGCGGGGCGCATCGATATGCCCCTGATCGGTGCCATCGACGAACTCGCGAACCGGGTCGCTTCCCTTGCGCGCGTTCTGCCACAGCCGCAAAAGCACGTCATTATGGCCATCGAAAACCGCCTGCATTCCGGATTTCCTTATGATTTCAGGGAGATCGGATGAGGCATTCGATGCCGCACCCAAGGTGGGTCGGTGGGATGCTATTGAAAGGTCGATACCTTTTCAATGAATATCGAGGGGTTTTACCCAGGGCCGGCTGTCGCGAAATGTTGCATGTTTGCCGCACGTGCGACGTCAGAAAAGGCGCGAAAGGGCCGAAAAGCTATGCCGAGGGCAGAAATTCTGCCATTGCTAGGGCATGAGAATTGCCTGGTTCCGATGACGGATCGGCACGCCGCATGATGCGGCATTGGGGGTTTTGTTGCTGCGTTTGCTTTCTCTGGCTGGCCGACCGGGCCAAATCAGCCGCGTCGCCACCATGCTGGTCCTGGCATCCATCCTCTCAGCCTGCGCCAGCCGACCCGTCGGCGTGCTCGTTCCCTCCGGAACGGCTGGTGGCGCTTCGGAAGTCGATCTGCTGGTCGCAACCACCCGTGCGCCCTCTACTGAGCCGGGCGTGCTTTTCAGCGGCGAGCGCGCGGACGAACTCTCATTGACCGAAATCGTCGTCTCGATCCCGCCCGCCAAGAACCGCGAGGTCGGTCAGGTGCAATGGCCGAAGAAACTGCCGGCCAATCCTGAACGCGAGTTTTCAACGGTCAGCGTGACGCCGTTGAAGGGCGACAACGACGCGCAGTCCTGGCTCAAGGGCAATCTGCCGAAAAGCCGGCGCGTGCTGATCTTCGTTCATGGTTTCAACAACCGCTATGAGGATGCGGTCTATCGTTACGCCCAGATCGTCCACGATTCAGGAACGGATGTCGCGCCGGTGATCTTCACCTGGCCCTCGCGTGCCAGCATCTTCGACTATAACTACGACAAGGAAAGCACCAACTATTCCCGCGATGCGCTGGAAGATCTGCTGCACCGCGCAGCGCGCGACCCGAAGGTCGGTGAAATCACCGTCATGGCCCATTCGATGGGATCCTGGGTCACCGTCGAGGCGCTGCGACAGATGGCGATCCGTGACGGCCGCATCACGCCGAAGATTACCGACGTCATTCTCGCTTCCCCCGACCTCGACGTCGACGTCTTTGGCAAGCAGATCCAGGCCATGGGCAAGGCACGGCCGAAGTTCACGCTGTTCGTGTCGCGCGACGACCGTGCGCTCAACCTTTCGCGCCGGATCTCCGGCAATATCGACCGGCTCGGGCAGATCGACCCGACGGTAGAGCCCTACCGGACCCAGCTTGAGACCGCCGGCATCACCGTTCTCGACCTGACGGCGCTGAAAGGCGGCGACAAGCTGAACCACGGCAAATTCGCCGAAAGCCCGGAGGTTGTGCAGTTGCTGGGCAACCGGCTGATCGCCGGGCAGACGGTGACCGATTCCGATGTCGGCCTCGGCGAACGCGTCGGCGCGGTGGCGCTCGGCACGGCCCAGACCGTCGGGAGCGCCGCAAGCATCGCGGTGTCCACGCCGATCATGATCTTCGACCCGCGCACCCGCGCCAACTACGGCAATCAGGTCCGCCGCCTTGGGCAATCGGTGGAAAATACCGTCGGATCGACTGTCGCCCCCTGACGCCACTCCTTGTTGCCTGGACAAACCCCGGTAGGCTATGATCTCTAGGGTCAGGACCTATCAAATTCATCCATTCTGTTCAGGTCCATGGGATTGGATGGATGGAAACAAGCGCAAGGCAAGACCAACAGGTCTTGTCGAGCATTGTTTTCGATCAGACGGCCCACGGAGCTGAACCCGAAGGGCGAGGCGGATTTCGCGCCTGACCGCGCCGGAATGATTTGAAAATGTTTGCGCATTTCCTGCATCTTCCCTCCTTGTCAGACACCAAATCCACCGCGCAGAATGGATGAATTTGATAGGTCCTGACCCTGGGGCAACGGGAAAAAGAAATGAATCTCAAGGAGTTCGCAGGTCGGCTGGGGCTGTCTCAAACGACGGTCAGCCGCGCGCTCAGCGGTTATCCGGAAGTCAAGAAAGCGACGCGCGAACGAGTGCTGAAGGCGGCAGCCGAACTTGGCTACCGACCGAACACTAGCGCGCTCGGCCTTGCGACCGGACGTGTCGGCACCATCGGCATCGTCTTTCGCGGCGGCGGTGATTTCGGCCCGCACACCAGCGAGTTCATGGGTGGGCTCGGCAGCCGGCTGCAACAGGCTGATGTCGATATCCTGCTTTCGACCGTCGACACGCCTGAAGCGGAGCTTGCGACCTATCGGCGGCTTGCGGCCAGCAAGCGCGTCGATGCGGTGATCCTGCATTCGCCAGCCGTCGACGATCCGCGCATCGCCTTGCTGACCGACCTGCGGCTGCCCTTCGTTCTGCACGGGCGAACAGAGACGGCGGGCGACTTCGCCTTTCTCGATATCGACAATTTCGGCGCGATCCGCCAGGCAACCGACCTTTTGACGGCGCTTGGCCATCGCCGTATCGCTCTGGTCAATGGGCATCGCGGCTATACCTTTACCGAGCACCGGCAAGATGGGTATGCGGCAGCACTTGGCGCACGCGGCATCGACATTGATCCCAACCTGCTCGGCAACGGCGATTTCACCGACGAGATGGGCTTTCGCCTGATGCAGGGGTTTCTGGCGCAGGAGAACCGGCCGACGGCGGTGCTGGCGGGTTCGATGATGTCGGCGCTCGGCGCCATGCGGGCAATCCGCAGTGCCGGAATGACGGTCGGCGAGCACATCTCGCTGATCGCCCATGACGACGTCTTTCCCTATCTGAGCCCGGACAACCTGATCCCGACGCTCACCACCACGCGCTCATCGATCCGCGCTGCCGGAATGCGGGTCGCCGAGATGGTTCTGGACCTTCTTCAGGGCACACCGGCCGCCGACCTGCGCGAGGTCTGGCCGGTGGAGCTGGTCATGCGCAACTCCACCGCGCCGCCGGCCGGCTGAAGCATTTGATTAAACCGAGAGTTCGCGTCGCTCAGCCTCGGTCTCCAACGCCAGATCAAGCACCTTCTGCAGGTTCGCCGCATGGCGGAAGCCGGGCTCGACCGTCTTCTCATCCTTAACGGCGGCGGCAAAACGCTGATAGTTGGTCAGCACCGTCCCGGCATCGATATCACGCCAGGTTGCCGTCTCGACGTCAGTACCGAGGCAGGCGCGAAGCGTCGACCCATCGGGCGTATGGACCACCTCGATCGCACCCTTTTCGCCATGAAGCCGCAGGCGCAGCTCGTTGAGATGACCGGTCGCCCAGCGGCTGGCATGGATCACGCCCATGGCGCCGTTGCCGAATTCGGCCGTCATGACGAAGCTGTCATTGGCGTCAAGGTCATATTCGCCGATGCGGTTTCCCGGCGCCTTATCGAAGGTCTTCAGCCGCGCGAAGATCCGCTCGGCGTCGGTGCCGGCTCCATAGCCCGCAAAATCGAGGATATGGATGCCGACATCTCCGAGAACGCCGTTCGAGCCGTGTTTGGTCGACAGCCGCCACAGCCACTGCGATTCCGTCGCCCAGTCGCCCCAGGCCTTGGAGACGAGCCAGCTCTGCAGGTAGGAGGCTTCGAGGTGACGCAGCTTGCCGACCTCGCCGGCGAGCACCATCGCCCTTGCCTTCTGCAGCGGCGCTACGTTGCGATAGGTCAGGTTGACCATGGTCACCAGCCCCGATCGCTCCGCCGCATCGGCCATTTCCGCAGCCTTGGCGTAGTTTTCTGCAAGCGGCTTTTCGCACAGCACATGCTTGCCGGCGGCAAGCAATGCCAGCGTCGTCGGGTGATGCGCCTTGTCGGGCGTCACGTTCGTCGCTGCATCGAATTTGCCCCAGGCAATCGCCTCGTCGAGCGAGGTGAATGTATTGGCGATACCGTGTTTCTCGGCAAAGTCTTTGGCGCGCTTGGGGTCGACGTCAACTGCGCCGACCATTTCCACCCCTTCGATCTCAGCGAAGGCTTCGGCATGGCTGTTGGCCATGCCGCCGGTTCCAACAACGAGAAGACGCATGGCGCTCACCTGTAACCCGCTTCGCCGGCCTGGTGCAGCTTCGGCCCACGCTCGACGATCGGCTCCAGCGCATTTTCGACAGGCACGTTCGGCGCCTCATGGATGGCGGTGTAGCGATTGTCGGCGTTGTAGGCCCACTTGACCGAATTGCGCAGAACCTTCTGGACATTGGCGTCATGATAGGTCGGATAGGTCTCGTGACCCGGGCGGAAATAGAAGATGTTGCCGGCGCCGCGGCGCCAGGTCAGGCCCGAACGGAACACTTCGCCACCGGCAAACCAGGAGATGAACACCGTCTCCAGCGGTTCCGGCACGGAGAACTGCTCGCCATACATCTCCTCGTTTTCGAGCACGAAGTTCTCCCCGATGCCCTCGGCGATCGGGTGGCGCGGGTTGATCGCCCAGAGACGTTCACGCTCGCCGGCCTCGCGCCACTTCAAGGCGCAGGGCGTGCCCATCAGCCGCTTGAAGATCTTGGAGAAATGGCCGGAATGCAGAACGATCAGGCCCATGCCTTCCCAGACGCGCTTGGCGACGCGCTCGACGACCTCATCGCTGACCGCACCGTGATTCTGATGCCCCCACCACAGGAGCACATCGGTCTTAGCCAGCCGCTCCTCGCTCAGGCCATGTTCCGGCTCCTGCAGCGTCGCCGTCGTCGCCTCGATCGAAACATCGGTGTTCAGTGCCGCCGCGATCGTGTTGTGCATTCCGTTGGGATAGATGCTCCTGACCACCTCATTGGTCTGCTCATGAATGTTCTCGCCCCATACGACTGTCCGGATTGACATCGGCAAACTCCCGTTTATGCGCAGCTGTTAAAATTGAAAGCGGTTTCAATTTATAAGGCTAGTGACACGCCGGCGCCTTTGCAAGAGCTTTTTGCCCTCTCAGACGTCAGTGGCCAGACATCAATGGAACGTGGATTTCGAGAAGACGTTGAGAACAACGACGCCAGCGATGATAAGGCCAAGCCCGAGGATAGCGGCGAGATCCAGCTTCTGGCCGAAGGCGAAGTATCCGACGAGCGAAATCAACACGATGCCGAGACCGCTCCAGACCGCATAGGCGATCCCGACCGGGATGTAGCGCAAGGTGTAGGACAGGAAGAAGAAGGCGACTGCGTAGCAGACGACCATCGTCACGGTCGGCACAAGCCGGGTAAAATGCTGTGCGGCCTGCATCGCCGAAGTGCCGAGCACCTCGAAGACGATCGCAACGACCAGGACGGCATAGAGCATGGCGGGGTTCATCTTGGTCTCCATCCGACCTATCGCGCCGAAAGCGCTTTGAGATTGTCTGCCAGGGCGATCCGCGCCTCGACATCGAGTTCATGGCTCTGCATCAGATCGGCAAGCCAGAGACCGTCGGCGGCAAACCGGGCGAGCACACAGTTGGGCGAGCCGTCGGTTTCGGCGAACTCCCGAGTCCGACGATTGACCCATTCACGCCAGCGGATTTTCAGGTTCGGCTCGGCAATCAGCGCGATCGTCAACATCCGCCAACCCGGCACGTCCGTCTCGGGGTCAAGCTTCGAGCAGACGTCGATATAGGCGCGGGTAAAGCGCCCCTGCGCCACCGGATCGTCAGCCATCGCCGCCTCGAGCGCCGCATCGAAACGCGCGACCAGATCGTCGAACAAGCCATCGAGCAGCGCCGACTTGTTGGGGAAATGATGCAGCAGCCCACCCTTGCTGACGCCGGCCGCCTGCGACACCGCGTCGAGCGTGATCCCTGCCACCCCCTGCTCGTGCGAAAGGCGCGCGGCCACCTCCAGCAATTGCTGGCGGACCTGCTCGGGTTGCTTCTTGCGACGATGGGCTTCTGTCATGCCTCACTAAAGATACCGTCTGGACGGTTTGTCAAGATCAATATGTTGAACCGCGCCGAAACGCCGCAAAGGGAGAAATGGAAAGCCGTTGTCCGCAAGGTCCTGGCGAGCTAGGACTTCGGGGACAAAGGAAGCGGCGATGGCAAAACCGGAAACGACGACACTCTACGAAGCGATCGGCGGCGATAAGACGGTGCGCGCGCTGACCCGTCGTTTTTACGAGCTGATGGATACACTGCCCGAAGCCGCGCGCTGCCGCGCGGTTCATCCGCCTGATCTCTCGGGCAGCGAGGAAAAATTCTACGAATATCTGACCGGTTGGCTCGGCGGCCCGCCGATCTATGTGGAGAAGCGCGGCCACCCCATGCTGCGGCGCCGGCATTTCGTTGCCGAGATCGGGCCGGAAGAGCGCGACGAATGGCTGCTGTGCTTTACCCGTGCGCTGGAAGAAACGGTGGCCCACCCGAAATTGCGGCAGGTCATTCTCGACCCGATCACCCGCCTCGCCTTGCACATGCAGAACAAGGAATGACCTGACCATGCCGACCAGTGGACTGCGCGCAACGACACTTTTTGTCGCCGGATTGATGGGAATTGCCGGGGTGGTCAGTGCCGCCGGCGCTTCGCATGGCGCCGACCCCAGGCTGCTCGCCGGGATCTCGGCCATTTGCCTGGCGCATGCGCCGGCGCTCGTCGCGCTTTATGCGGCCTGGCCGAGCTTCCGCACGGCTCCGGTCGCAGCCGTGCTGATCGCTTTTGGAACGGCGTTGTTTTCCGCCGACCTCGCCATGCGTCACGTGACGGGGCAAGGCCTGTTTCCGATGTCGGCGCCGCTCGGCGGCACGACGATCATGGCCGGCTGGCTTGCTGTTTCGCTCGGCGCCTTCCTTCCACGAAAGGCGCCGTGACGCCCAACGCGCCAGTTCACGCAGTTGAGATCAGGCGCCTTCGACGACGGAAAAGCCCTCGAACTTCGGCGGGCCGAGATACATCGAGCGGTTGTCACCGGCATTCTTGTGTGCAGCCCGGAAGTTCTCCGACTTCGTCCAGGCGGAGAAGGCATCCTTGTCTTTCCAGGTCGAATTCGACACGAAGAGCGTATAGCCCTCCTCCGGCACGCTTTCGCCCCTCAGAAGATGAAACGAGACGAAACCCGGCATTTCCGCAAGGCTTGAATCGCGGCCCTTCCAGACGGCTTCGAAAGCCTCTTCCTGGCCGATGGCGATACGAAAACGGTTCATTGCGAAGAACATGGCCTGCCTCTTATGCGCTGTCTTTCTTGCGAACCGCGTCGTTCGCGGCTCTCGGGAAGGCCAGAATAGTGCCCTCCTGCGGCTCTGCAAGCCCGAAAGGATCGCGACCCGGGCGGCGCGTTTTCCAGGAAGGGAACTCGGTGACGTTGGGGTTTTCCTCGAGCATGCGGGAACGCCGCACCAGCAATTCGTAGAGTTCGGGCACAAGCCCGTCGCCATTCTGTGCTGCCAGTTTGTGCAGGCCGATCATCATGCACTTGTCCGGACGGTCTTCATTCATCTCGAAAAAATCTCCAGGCGCGCGAGCGGCCCATCGCCGTCGCCGCGCGTCATATTCTTGGGTGGTTTTAGTCGTTGCGGCTGTTGGTCAGGTCCTGCAGCGCCCGCTCGAGGCTCGACTTCGAGCCGTTACGCAGCGGCACGAAGGCCTTGCCCCACTTCTTGCAGCCGGTCTTCACGCGAAGACAAGCGTCGTGGCTGATGCAATCGATCGGGCAGAAGACACAGTCGACGGAGGGGAGGACACGGTCGATGCGCGACACTGCCTCGCGAAGACCGCCATCGTGGTGAAGAAGCTCGGCGCCGAAGGAGCTGGCGATTTCGCGCAGATGGGCAACCTGGCAGTCGCGCCCGCCGACATAGAGGAAGCTGCGGCCTTCGAGTGTCGTCTTGGCGACCTCTACCTCTTCGCGGACCACTGTCCGTTCGGAGCCGGAACGACCCTTGCCGTTCTTGGCCGCATTATGGTGACGCTTGCCGCCCATGCAATCTTCTCCGCCTCGTTGCTGCGTCGGCGGCCCTCATGGCAACTGATCGCATTGGGATATGATCTCGACACACACCACTCGGTTGCGTCACGGCGGGAACTTATTAAACTTGATTATCAGAGTAAAGTATAAACATGAGTTTTCTAATCATATTTATTCCGGGCTTCCCGCAGACGCACCCCTGAATCGATACGCCTGCCGTTAAGGCTGAACAAACGGCATGAATTGGTCGTCTCAGCCCGGATTGTAGGCGATCGGCAAATTAAACGTCCAACTGCTGCGGCCGGCATCGGCAGGTATTTTAGGGAATGGCGCTGCCCGGCGCACGGTTTCCAGTGCCGCCTGATCGAGAACCGACGATCCGGAACTTCCTGCTAGCCGGAGACCCGAAAGCCCCCCGTCCGCCGTAACGACAAAGCTCACGGTTGCAGTACCGGTGATACCCTGGCGCTTCGCCTGGGACGGATAGCGATGCTTCCTCATCACCTTGGTGCGCACCTTGCCCTTATAGTTCTCGAAGGAACCATTGCCATCCGCCTGAGCTACCTTGCCGTTTCCGGATGCCACATTGGAATTGGCAGTCTCCGAACCATCAGCCTTACCTTTGACCTGGCTCTGCGCCTGCTCTCCCTTGTCGCCCGTCTTCTTGCGGGTAACCTTCTTTTTCTTGACCGGGTCCTTCTTGGGTTCAGGCTTTTCAACCTTCTCCTTCTTGGGCTCCCGGATCTCCGGCTTCTCCTCGGGCACGACGGTCTCGATCGGCGCGACGCTGGCTGTAACAACCGCCTCGGCCACCTGCAAGGTCGGCACCTGGTCCGCCGGCAGGATGACGTCGGCTTCCGTCGCAACCAGATCGTGCGGCTGCTCCGCCGCGATCTCAGGCACGGTCGAGGTTACCTCTTCAACCGGCTTAATTTCCTCTGGCTTCACTTCATCGGGAACGTCTTCGGTCGGCTCGACGATTTCGGATGGATCCCCGGCTTGCAACGTTTCGTCGAAGGCGTCACCGAGAAGCGCAACTTCGGTCGCCACGCCGCCAATCATGAGATCCGGCTCGTTTTCCGGCGTAGACGAGGCAAGGTACATGGCAACGCTGGTATGCGCCACGAGGGAGAAGGCGATTGCGCCGATCCATTTCACGGTATGCTTCATCTTAGCCTAACCTTCGCCGCAAACCGCGACGCCAACGCAGTACTCAATGCGAAAAAACGACCTCAGCCCTTGAGCTCGACCGGCGACTTCGAGCCGGTCTTAAGGCCCTTCATGCAGGCGTCGCCCTGGACGCCATCGCCGACACAGGCCGGCGCGTCATTGATCAGCAGGCTCCTCACCGCCTCGCAATTGGTGCCGGGAAGATCGAACTGGCGAACCTTGGTCTTGCCCGCAGGCAGGTCGCGGAAGTCGAGCACCGCCATGCGCTCGACCAAGCCCTTCTGGTCGAAGATCACGAACTCGAAGGAAACCTTGCTCAAATTCTGCGCGAACGCGTTGCCGGCGACGAAGGTGAGCTTGCAGCCCTTCTGCGATGGCGCGACCTCGTTGAGTTCAATGTTGAGCGCGCCAGCGGGCGCAGCGTCCTGAGCGGCTGCACCGCCTGCTGCAAGCGCAAGTGCGAAGGCCACGGGAACAACCATACGGGAAAGGTGCATCATTCTAATACCACTCACGATCGGCGCTCCGAACCTTGGGAGCGTTGAAGTCGTCGCCATCTATCCACAAGCGCGGAGCGTCTAAGTTGAGTGTGGCGATCCGGTATTGCGTCCATAAAGAAATATGAGTAATGAAGTCAAGATAGTAAACGAATTGCACGGCAGGAAATGCGGGAAAAACACCGCCTCCCGCCATCTCGAGACGACCGAACCGTGGCAGCCGACGACACCGATCACGCGCGACTTTCGCAACCTGCGGCCTCCATGCAGCGTGCCCAACGGGTCGTCGAGAGCCGAGACCTGTTTCGCGGCGAAAGCGAGATCCTCATTTCCCACGACGGGGCGATCTACCGCATGAAGATCACCCGTCAAGGCAAACTGATCCTGAACAAATAGGCAAATGACAATGACCGAGAGCCTCCGTCCCACCCCGTCCGAAATCCGTGCCTATCGCGCTGAGAACCCGAAAATGCGCGAGCGCGACATCGCGGCTCAGCTCGGCGTTTCGGAAGCGGCTCTCGTGGCCGCCGAATGTGGTTTGACCGCCGTGCGCATCGACGCGGATGCCAACCGCTTCCTGCTGCGCGCCGAGGAACTGGGCGAGGTCATGGCTTTGACCCGCAACGAAAGCGCCGTTCACGAAAAGATCGGCGTCTACGAAAAGATCACCACCGGCGAGATGGCCAGCATCGTGCTTGGCGAGCAGATCGACCTGCGCGTCTTCCCGAGCGCCTGGGCGCATGCCTTTGCCGTGACCAAGACCGACGACAGCGGCGAAGCACGCAAGAGCCTGCAGTTCTTCGACAAATGGGGCAATGCCGTCCACAAGCTGCATCTGCGCCCGGCGTCGAATGTCGCCGCCTACGACAAGATCGTCGAAGACTTCCGTCTCGATGACCAGTCGCAGACCTTTGTTGCGGACGCCAGCGCACCGGTTGCCGACGACAAGCAGGAGAGCGTCGTCGACGTCACCGAACTGCGTGACCGCTGGACCAAGATGACCGACACGCACCAGTTCCACGGCCTGCTGCGCAAGCTGAAGATCGGCCGCCGCCAGGCGCTGCAGCATATCGGCGACGACTTCGCCTGGCGCCTCGACCCGTCGAGCGTCGAAACGATGATGCGTGCCAGCGCCGAGGTCGAACTGCCGATCATGTGCTTCGTCGGCAATCGCGGCATGATCCAGATCCATTCCGGCCCGATCGCCAAGATCGCCCCGATGGGCCCGTGGCTCAACGTCATGGACCCGACCTTCCATCTGCACCTGCGCACCGATCACATCGCCGAGCTTTGGGCCGTGCGCAAGCCGACTGTCGACGGTCACGTCACCTCGATCGAGGCGCTCGACGCCAAGGGCGAGATGATCATCCAGTTCTTCGGCAAGCGTAAGGAAGGTTTTGCCGAGCGCCCTGAATGGCGCGATATCGCCGAGGGCCTCGCACGCCTCGACACCACCGTCGCAGCTTAAGGACAGCGTGATGATCAACGGTCTCGACTTCCGCCGCCTTCGCCGCTGGGAGCTGGCTCTGGCCGCGTTTGCGGTTTCGGCTCCGTTCCTGCTGCCCGCCGTGGCGCCGGGGGCGCCGTCGTTCATTCGCCCGGCCATGGCAGAGACCATGCAGCAGCCGGACGTCTCGCGCGTCGTTTCGGTTGGCGGTGCGATTACCGAGATCATCTACGCACTCGGCGAGGAAGGCCGGCTGGTCGGCCGCGATTCGACGAGCACCTATCCGGAAGCTGCAACCAAGCTGCCTGACGTCGGCTACATGCGCCAGCTCGCCCCGGAAGGCATCATCGCGGTCAATCCGAGCGCCATCATCGCCGTCGAAGGCAGCGGGCCGCCGGAGGCGCTTGCCATCCTGAAGGATGCCAACATCGCCTTTACCAGCGTGCCGGAAACCTTCGACAAGGACAGCATCCCGGCAAAGATCCGCTCTGTCGGCGCCTTCCTCAATGTGCCCGACAAGGCGGAAACGCTGGCAAAGTCGGTGGAAGCCGACCTTGCCGCCGCCATCGCCGATGGTGCCAAGCGCCCGGAAAGCGAACGCAAGCGCGTTCTTTTCGTGCTCAGCACCCAGGGCGGCAAGATCATGGCGTCGGGCACCGGCACGGCTGCCAACGGCATCATCGAGCTTTCCGGCGCGATCAACGCCGCCGGAAAATTCCCAGGCTACAAGGCCCTGACCGACGAGGCGATCATCGAAGCCAAGCCCGACGTCATCCTGATGATGGATCGCGGTGGCGAACACAGCGCCAAGGCGGACGAACTCTTCGCCCTGCCGTCGCTGAGCCTGACGCCTGCCGCAAAGACCAAGGCGCTGATCCGCATGGACGGCCTGCACCTGCTCGGTTTCGGCCCGCGCACCGCAAGCGCCATCCGCGAGCTCAACGCCGCAATCTACGGAAAGAAGGCCAATGCCTCGCAGTGAGGCAGTGGCCCGCGGCATGCGTCTGACCGCCCTCTCCGCCGATATCCGGGCCGAATGGCGGTCCGGCAATCGCGCGCGGCTGGCCCGCGTCGTCATTGCGCTGCTCGTCGTTTTCGCCGGCGCCACCTTCATCGGTTCGATCATGACGGGTGCAGCCGACGCCTCGCTGTCCAACGTCGTGCGCTGGCTTCTGGGCGCGAGCGATGCGGATCAGGTCCTGAGCATTCGCGACCGCATCATCATTCTCGACATTCGGCTGCCACGCGCCGTGCTCGGCATGCTCGTCGGCGCATCGCTTGCCGTCTCAGGCGTCGTCATGCAGGGGCTGTTCCGCAACCCGCTGGCCGATCCCGGCCTTGTCGGTGTCTCCTCCGGTGCAAGCCTTGGCGCGGTTCTTTTGATCGTGCTCGGCTCGGCGGTGTTCGGCCCACTGTTCGCGCTCTTCGGTTTTTATGCCCTGCCGGTCGCAGCCTTCATCGGCGGCCTCGTCACCACGCTCCTGCTTTACCGGATCGCCACGCGCGGCGGGCAGACCTCGATTGCCACGCTGCTTCTCGCCGGCATTGCGCTTGGCGCGCTGACCGGCGCCTTCACCGGCGTGCTGATCTTCATGGCCGACGACAAGCAATTGCGCGACGTCACCTTCTGGGGTCTCGGCTCGCTTGCCGGCGCCAACTGGACGAAGATCGCCGCAGCGGCGCCGATCATCCTGTTGTCGCTCGCGGTCACGCCCTTCCTGGCGCGCGGCCTCAACGCCATCACGCTCGGCGAAGCAGCCGCGTTCCACATGGGCATTCCGGTGCAACGCATGAAGAACATCGCCATCGTCAGCGTCGCCGCGGCAACCGGCGCGTCGGTTGCCGTCAGTGGCGGCATCGGTTTCGTCGGCATCGTCGTGCCGCATCTGCTGCGCCTCGTCATCGGACCCGATCACCGCTATCTCGTGCCGGCATCGGCGCTTTTGGGCGGAACATTGCTGATCCTGGCCGACATGATCGCCCGCACGATTGCCTCGCCCGCAGAGTTGCCGATCGGCATCGTCACCGCCTTCATCGGTGCGCCGTTCTTCCTCTGGATCCTGCTGCGCGGTCGCACGACCATGGGACTGTGAGAAGAAACCATGATCAAGGCATCCAACCTCTCCGTCCAGCTTGGCGGCCGCCAGGTCATCCACGGCATCTCGCTTGAGGCCGAGCCGGGCGCCCTGACCGCGATCGTCGGCCCGAATGGCTGCGGCAAGACAACGACGCTGAAGGCGATCTCCGGCGAATTGCCGCCGGAAAGCGGATCGGTCAGCATCAACGGCCGCAATCTCAAGGGCCTGAAGCCTTGGGAACTCGCACTGAAACGCGGCGTGCTGCCGCAATCGACGGTGATTTCGTTTCCCTTCACCGTGCGCGAAGTGGTGCGGCTCGGCCTGACCGCAGGCGCGACATCAGATCCCAAGGCCAATGACCGCATCGCCGCCGAGGCGCTTGAAGCCGTCGATCTCGGCGGTTTTTCCGGGCGCTTCTACCAGGAGCTTTCGGGCGGCGAACAGCAACGCGTCCAGCTCGCCCGCGTCCTCTGTCAGATTTCCGACCCTGTCGCAGATGGTGAGCCGCGCTACCTCTTGCTCGACGAACCGGTGTCGAGCCTCGATATCCGCCACCAGCTGACGATCATGCAGCTGGCACGCCGGTTCTGCGAGCGGGGCGGTGGCGTCATCGCCGTCATGCATGATCTCAACCTGACGGCGATGTTCGCCGACCGGATGATCATGATGAAGGCCGGAAAGATCCGGGCAGGCGGCGCTCCGCGAGACGTGCTGACCGACGAGACGATGGAGGCGGTGTTCGGCTGCCGCATGCAGGTCAGCGCCATGCCGGCAGCCGGCGTGCCTTTCGTGCTGCCGCAGACCGCGACACTCTAGCCGCCACGGCTGCAAATCGCGCCAACTTCAAGATTTATCGAAACAATTTGCGCACTCGTGCGTTGTTCTCCTCGAAGGACTGGCCGTGGCGATGAGCTTGCCATGGCCGCGGTTCGAGCAATCACGCCGGTCGCCCTTGGCCGGCGTTGCAGCGAAAGGGAGACCAATCATGGCTTCAGGCCTCTTCTCAGGTTCCAGTTCACGGTCGAGCAAGCGCAACGGCGCGCTCGCTGACATTTCCGTCGAAGACCAGCTCAGCGAACTGCGCAGCGACATGGCGGCACTCGTCGCGTTGCTTGCCGACCGCGGTGCCGGCGCATCGAAACAGGCACGCAGCAAGGCGCACGATGTGCGCGAGCAGGCGGAAGCCGGCCTTCAGGACCTCATCGCAAGCGGCGAGGAACTGATAGGCGACCTGCGCGACCGTTACGCGGGCACGGAAAAGCAGCTTCGCAATGCGGTGCGCGAACACCCGTTCGCAACACTTGGCACGGCAGCTCTCATCGGCCTGATCGCCGCGGCACTTCTGCGGCGCTAGGACAAGTGCGGACCTTGCAACGGGGTGGGAACGCAAGATGCGGCCCACCCGTTTTGACGTGTTACCAGGGAGTAAATGCGCATGGGACCACTTGGGGCTGCCCTGTCCGCCTTGCTGGCCGCCGACATCGGCGCCACCGCATCACGTTTCAAGCGCAACGCCGCCTTATGCGCCGTCGTCGCCGTGTTGCTTGTCACCGCCTACGTATTCGCGCTGATTGCGATCGCGCTTTATCTCAGCGCCACCTATTCGCCGGTCGTCGCAGCCGCATCGATAGCGGCAGCGCTCATCCTGACAGCCCTGGTGCTGATCATCGTGATGATCGCCCTGCAAGGTCGGGATCGGCGCCTGGCCGAAGAACGTCGGCGACGGTCGATGATGCAAACCAATCTGACGATACTGGCTGCGACAAGCCTTCTGCGCAAGCAACCGCTGCTCGCTGTCGGTACTGCGCTGGCCATCGGCGCCTTGCTCGGCACAGGCAAGAAACGCAGGCCGCGGCGGGAACCCTAACAAGCATTCCTACAAAAACTACGTAGCCGCTTTCCGTCCGGAAAGCGCCAAGACGAGGTGCGGCGCTACCGAAACGGCAGCGCCCCTAAAGCGGCAAGCGGATCAGGGCGGTCACGCCGGCTGCCATGTACTCGACCTTCACCGAACTGCCGAGAACCTTGTCGAGGCTACGCTCTATCAGGATGGAGCCGAAGCCCCGACGTTTCGGTTCGCGCACCGGCGGCCCGCCAACCTCAGTCCAGGTCAGATGCAACACCGCTTCGCCTTCTTCGACGACGTTGCGCGCCGTCAGCACCACCTTGCCGCCCGACACCGACAACGAGCCGTACTTCACTGCATTGGTCGCAAGCTCGTGCAGCACGAGCCCAAGTCCGACCGCCTGGTCGGGGCCCAGCAACACTTCATCTTTGTGCAGTTCGATCTGGTCCGCATAGACGCTGACATGCGGCATCAATTGCTTGGAGATCAGGTCCGCAAGCCGGATCGTGCCCCACTCATGGTCAGAGAGAAGCCCATGCGCCTCGGAGATCGCCTGAAGTCGTCCGGCAAAGGCGGTCATGAATTCGGCGGGATCGCTGGTCTGGCGCAGGGTCTGGCGGGCGAGCGACTGCAGCATCGCCAGCGTATTCTTGACCCGGTGATTGAGCTCCTTGAGCAACAATCGCGTCCGCTGGACCGATGCCTGCTGGTCGGTGACATCGATGGTGACGCCGATGAAGGTCAACGGACTTCCCTTGCTGTCCCGATCATGCACCCGCCCGCGGCCGAGCAGCCAACGGCCGGTGTTTCCGACCCGGAACATGCCGTCATATTCCTCATTCGCCTTCATCGCCTGGCGAAGCTTGGCAAAGGTTGCGCCGCGGTCGTCGGGATGGATGGCGCCGAACATTTCCCTGGCGCCGAACGAACGATCGGCCGGCAGGCCGAACATGCGCATCAAGGCGCTGTTGCCGGCGATCACGCCGGAGCGGACGTCCCAGAGCCAGCTGCCGATATTGGCAGCCTCGAGCGCCATCGCGTGGCGCTGTTCCTCGCGGGAAAGCGCTGCCTCCTTGATGGCACGCCGTCGCGCCTCGTCCTTGAGCTTGAACAGCGCTGCGGCAAGACCGGCAAGCCGGCGCAGCTGCTCCATCAGATGCGGTGCGACCTCGCTGCGCGCGGCGACGTCGAGCACGCAGACCGTGCCGACCGGCTGGCCATCGAGAACGACGGGCGCACCAGCGTAAAACCGCAGGAATGGCGTGCCGGCAACCAGCGGCCGATTGCGAAAACGCAGATCGACTGAGGCGTCGAAAACGACAAGGCCGTTGCCTCCCGCATCCGCCGCCGCATGCACGCAGAACGAATCTTCCGATGAAGCCCGTGTCTCCGTCGTGCCGACTGCCGCCTTGAACCATTGCCACTCGCGATCAAGCAGAGTGACGAGCGCGATCGGCGCATCGAAGAGGCGGGCAGCGATCTCGGCAATGCCGTCGAAATCCGTGTCGGGTACCGCCATATCCGGCACCGTCGCATGCAGCACGCTCAGGCGCTCGGGCGCGTCGAGCAACGATATTTCCGGCAGGGCGGTCTTTTCTTCTCTTTTTTCGCGCATCCGGCCTTAACTCCAAACTGCCGCACCCGTCGGCCGGCGCCGATTGCCATTGGCGCACGGCGCGCCTCGGCGGAGGCGTTCAGGCCGCCACTGAAAGCAGGGCTGCTCTCGATTTGCAACGCTCTGGCGGCCAAAAAGAGCTTTCGGATCAGGAAACGAATGCCCGTGAGGTAATGGGAGCGGACGTTTCGTCCGGACCGTAGTCGTTTTCGCCCTGCACCTGGAGGATATCCTGAAGGCGCTGGCGAGCGCGATTCACCCGGCTCTTGATCGTGCCGAGAGCACAGCCGCAGATCGTTGCCGCTTCCTCATAGGAAAAGCCCGACGCACCGACGAGTATGATCGCCTCGCGCTGATCCGGGGGCAGCGTCTCCAATGCCCTGCGGAAATCCTGCAGGTCGAGCGAACCATATTGTTCCGGATGGTGGGCAAGCGACTCGGTGAAATGGCCGTCGCTGTCCTGGACCTCGCGTCCGCGCTTGCGCATTTGGCTGTAGAGCTCGTTGCGCAGGATCGTGAACAGCCAGGCCTTCATGTTCGTGCCCATCTGGAAGTGATCCTGCTTGGCCCAGGCTTTCATGATCGTGTCCTGGACAAGATCGTCGGCCCGGTCATGACGACCGATGAGGGACATGGCAAAGGCGCGAAGGCTCGGCAGGGCGGCGAGCATCTCTCGCTTAAAATCATTCTTTTCAGACGACATTCCGGCGCTCACTCCCTGCCCTGCAGAACCGATTGCTGCTCGGCTGCGTCGAGTTTTTCCAGAAGATCGAGAAAACGCGAAGGTATCGCTTCTTCCTGAACGGACTGATAGAGCGCCTTTAACTTGGCCGCGATCTGCGTGTTTGGGTCTTCGGTCCATGAGGTCGTACCGGAAGTGCGCCCCGCCCCTGTTTTATACTTCATTGTCAATCTGTCGCCTTGTGGTGTTCATTACCGCCTTAACGCGTCTGAAAAATGAAATGTTCCCTCCTGGAACTTTTTTTTGCGTGAAACGTTTTGAGACGTCACTGCAAGATTTTATTCTCGAGGGAGTACTCCATGACATTGTCCACACGGATCGCGCCGCTTCTGCCCTATCTGCGCCGCTACTCGCGCGCACTGACCGGGTCGCAGACGTCAGGCGACGCCTATGTGGCCGCCGTACTTGAAGCCCTGATTGCCGACACCTCCATTTTCCCGGAGGCCAGCAACGACCGGGTCTCGCTGTTCCGGCTCTATACGTCGCTCTTCGGCTCCTCGTCGGTCTTGGTTCCCGAACCGGTTTCGCCCTTTGCCTGGGAGCAGCGCGCCTCGGTCAATCTGGCAAACGTATCGCCGCTTGCCCGCCAGGCTTTCCTTCTCGTCTCGGTGGAAGGTTTCCGGCCCGAGGAAGCCAGTGAAATCCTTGACGTCGACGACGACAAGATCGGTTCCCTTCTCGACCGCGCTTCGCAGGAAATCTCGCGACAGGTCGCAACCGATATCATGATCATCGAGGATGAACCGCTGATCGCCATCGATATCGAAAACATGGTCGAGAGCCTTGGTCATCGTGTCACCGGCATTGCCCGCACCCGTGATGAGGCGATCGCGCTCTACCAGGAGACCCGTCCGAGCATGGTGCTTGCCGATATCCAGCTTGCCGACGGCAGCTCCGGTATCGACGCCGTCAACGATATCCTGAAGGCCAACGCCATCCCGGTGATCTTCATTACCGCGTTCCCGGAGAGGCTGTTGACCGGTGAACGCCCCGAACCGACCTTCCTGGTCACCAAGCCTTTCAATCCTGACATGGTGAAGGCGCTGATCAGCCAGGCGCTGTTCTTCAACGAGTCGACCAAGGCCGCAGCCTGATCATCGACACAGCCTTTATCGCCGGCGGCCTCGGTCGCCGGCCTTCGTTGTCCACTTGCCGCCGTCTCCCTCCTCTCCTGTCGTCACTGATGTCCGACGCGAAACGCCCGCCGCCCTAGAGTGATCAAAACAAAACAGCCAGTGCCGAGGGAAGGCACTGGCTGACATTGTTCAACTCACCGGGGGAGTGTGAGTTGTAAACCGGCGGATTACCTCCGGCGCCACATTGGGGGCGATGCGCGCCACCGTCCGGTCTCCAATAAAATGCATGACGCAGACAAAGGTTCCCGGGTTTCGCGTTTGCCGATCATTTTTTATGGGAGCGCGTCGAGTTCGTCGCGATGGCGGTAGAGCGCAAGGAAGCGGCGGTAGTCGCGATCATAGATGTCACGCATGGCGTCGTTCGGCAGCCGCTCGCGCCCACCGGACGCCATCGCCGCACCGGCTGCGGCGATGTCGACGTGAACCTGACCGGCAACGGCTGCCGCCATCGCCGTTCCGAGAAGAACGGCGTCAGGCGCATCGGGCGCGACGACCCGGCAACCCGTGGCATCGCAATAAAGCTCCATGAGAAGCGCATTGCGCACATGGCCGCCGGTGACGTGGAGCGTGTCGAGCTCGTAGCCGACCTCACGCATCATCTCGAGGATATGGCGGATGCCGAGAGCGATCGCCACGCAGGTGCGCCAATAGAGCCGGCACAGCGCATCGAACGACGAATCGAACGGCAGGCCGCTGATGACGCCGAGCCCGTGCGGATCGGCAAGCGGCGAACGATTGCCGTGGAAATCCGGCAGCACATGCAGCCGCTCGGCGAACTGCGTTCCGTGCAGGGCGCGCAGTTCCTGGACACGTGCAATGATCCGGCCGTGGGTCTCGGTCGTCGGCTCCAGCCCACCGCCATGAATGCGCACGATGTGGTCGAGCAGGGCGCCGGTTGCCGACTGGCCACCCTCGATCAGCCATGCTCCGGGTAGCACCGCTTCGAAATAGGGTCCCCACATGCCGAAACCGGGCTTCATATCCTTGGAGAAGGCCACGATGCAGCTCGAGGTCCCGGCGATCAACGCCAATTGCCGCTCGAGCTTTTCCGGCTCTCCAGCAAAACCGCCGAGCACACCGAGTGCGCCGGCATAGGCGTCGATCAGACCGGGCGCCACCTGGCAGCCGGTATCAAGCCCGAGTTCCGTGGCAGCCTCCGCCGACAGGCCGCCGACCGAGCTTCCGACCGGCAGCGTTTCCTCCGGCAATCCGCCCCGCGCCAGCAGATCCTCAAGGCCGATCCGCGCGAGATAGTCCGCCTGCCAGCCGCGCTGTTCGTGCGCCAGATAGTTCCATTTCGCCGTCAATGTGCAGCGCGATCGCGCCGCGCTGCCGGTCGCCCGCCAGGAGAGATAGTCGGCGAGATCAAAGAAAAAGCCTGCTTTCTCCCATTGGCTTGGCAGGTTCCGCTTCAGCCACATCAGCTTCGGCATCTCCATCTCCGGCGACATGACGCGACCGGAAAAATCGAGAACCGGGTGTTTGGTTGCGGTGCAGAAATCCGCTTCCGCCAGCGCCCGGTGATCGAGCCAGACGATCGTGTCCCAGCGCGCCTCGCCCTTTCGGTTGACGGAAAGCGGTGCTCCGTCCCGGTCGCGAACCACGAGCGAACATGTCGCGTCGAAGCCGATGGCGGCGATGTCTTCCGCTGCGATGCCGGCCTTGTCTCTAGCCGCTTTCACCGAACCGCAGACAGCTCTCCAGATATCTTCCGAATCGTGTTCGGCATGATTTTCCTCCGGCCGGTTCATGGCGATCGGCAGGTCGGCACGCGCCAGCAGCCTGCCATTCCGGTCGAAGATACCGGCGCGGGCACTGCCGGTACCGACATCGACCGCAACGACGAATTCACGCATCAATGGAGGTCCCCGTCCCTGTTATCGGCGGACAAACTGTAACAATTCGCCCATGTCGTCAAACAGCACGTCGGGATCGAGTTTGGCCAGTGTCTGTCGATGACGGTCGCTGCGCGCATGTCCGCCACCGGCGAAAGCAAAAGCCCGCATGCCGGCGGCGCGCGCCGCCTCGATGCCGGCCGGACTGTCTTCGACGACAATGCAGTCCTCGGGCGCATAGCCCATCTCCCGGCTCGCCAGCAGAAACAGGTCGGGCGCCGGTTTGCCATGTTTGACCATCGTTGCAGAGAAGATGTTCGGCTCGAAAAGATCGATCAGACCGGTGACGGTCAGCGACAGTCGGATGCGTTCCGGCTGGCTGGACGAGGCGACGCAACAGGCGACGCCAAGTTCTTCGACCGTCCGGCGAATACCGGCGATCGGCTGCAGCTCCGTACGGAAACGCTGGTAGAGCCGCGTGCGCATATCTTCAAGAAAGGCGTCGTCTGTCGCCAGGCCATATTCGTCATGGAGTATGGCAGACATGCTTTTCAGGCTGCGTCCGAGAAACCGTTCGGTCGCCTCCTCCGTGGTCATCGAGACGCCGGCGGCGGCCAGCACGTCGACCAGGACTTCGAGCGAGATCGGCTCGCTGTCGACCAGCACGCCGTCGCAATCGAAGATCACCAACCTGGACGCGCCATCCGCCATAACACACTACCCCTTACAGCGCCGCCCGTCCTTTAAGACGCGCCGAGGTCGCCATAACACTTTGAATTGCTGCGTAATTTCATCCTTAGATCGGCTCCGCTCCAAGGAATTATGCAGTAAGCTTGCCATCCAGATAAAGCTGGAGCGTAGCGCGCGTACCTTTTTCCCTTAGGGTTTTCAATGCGTGGATGAAGCGATTGCGGAAAAGATCGGATTGCGCGACCTCGCCGAAAATGTCCGACAGCGCCAGAAAAGCCGTCGGATCCTGCTTGGCGGCACGGGCTGCCGCCTGAAGCCGTTCGGCGTTCTGGTCGTTGAAGTCGATCTCTCTGCCGCTATCGGTCGTGCCGTCAAAGTAGCGGCACCAGAGCGCCGAGACCAGCGCCAGGCCCACGACGTCTTCGCCGCGCGCCAGCCGGTCAGCCGTCGAGGGCAGGATGAATTTCGGCTGCCGGTTGGAACCGTCCTGCGCCAGCCGCGGGATCGTGTCGGCGATCTTCGGGTTGGAAAAACGCGTCTGGATCAGCTTGTAGTAATCGCCGAGATCGGTGTTCGGCACCGGCGGGATGACCGGAATGATCTCGTCATGCTCGAGCTTGGCGAGGAAATCGCGGATCAGCGGTTCCTCCATCGCCTCGTGGACGAAATGAATGTCGAGCAGGGCCGCGGGATAGGCGATTGCCGCGTGGCCGCCATTGAGGATGCGGATCTTCATGTGCTCGTAGGGCGCGACATCGGGCACGAACTGCACGCCGACCTTTTCGAGCGCCGGGCGTCCTTGTGGAAAATGATCCTCCAGCACCCATTGCTTGAACTCTTCGCAGAACACCGGCCAGGCGTCCTCGATCTCGTAGTCCGCAGCCACGATGCCGATTTCGCGCGCGCCGGTCGCCGGCGTGATGCGGTCCACCATGCCGTTCGGAAAGGCGACATTGGCGTCGATCCAGTCGGCGAAGGCGGGATCGAACAGCCGGGCAAGGCCTGAAATCGCAGCGTGGGTCACCTCGCCATTACCAGGAATGTTGTCGCAGGACATCACCGTGAACGGCGGGATGCGGCTGTCGCGGCGCGCCTTCAGCCCGGCAACGATCAGGCCGAAAACCGTCTTCGGCGAAGCCGGATTCTGCGCATCGGCGACAATGGCCGGGTGGGTGGGATTGAAGACGCCCGAGGCCGGATCGATGAAATAGCCGCCCTCGGTGATCGTCAGCGAAACGATGCGGATCGCCGGGTCTGCGAGCTTGGCGACGATGCCAGCGACATCGCCGGGCTTCAAATAGTCGATCATCGCGCCGGTCACATGCGCGCCAGTGCGGTTGTTGTCCTGCTCGACCACCGTCGTCAGGAAATCCTGCGCCTCAAGCTTTGCCCGCATCTGTTCGTCGGAGGGCAGCACACCGGCGCCGACGATCGCCCAGTCGTGGTCGTGGCCGGCATTGAAGAGATCGTCGAGATAAACGGCCTGATGGGCTCGGTGAAAATTGCCGACACCGAAATGCACGATCCCGGCCTTCAGATCGGCGCGATCGTAGCTCGGCACACCGGCCCTGGCTTTCACTGCGTCGAGCGCGGCAAGAGAGAGTTTGGTCGTCATGGTCTCGTTTCCTTATCGAGGCATCGTTCGGAGACGGGCCTCAGCTCATCCAGTTGCCGCCATCGACGTTGTAGGTCTGCGAAACGACGTAATTGCTCTCGGCCGATGCGAGGAAGATCGCCATGCCAGTGAGATCCTCGGCCGTTCCCATGCGCCCATAGGGCACTTCCGCTCCCACGAGCCTCTTCTTCTCGCCGCGCGGGCGGTTCTCGTATTTGGCAAACAGTGCGTCGACGCCGTCCCAGTGCTCGCCGTCGACGACGCCGGGCGCAATGGCGTTGACGTTGATACCGTGCTTGATCAGGTTCAGCCCCGCCGACTGGGTCAGGCTGATGACCGCCGCCTTGGTGGCGCAATAGATGGCGACCAGTGCTTCGCCGCGGCGGCCTGCCTGGCTCGCCATATTGATGATCTTGCCGCCCCTGCCCTGGGCGATCATCTGTTTGGCAGCCGCCTGCATCGTGAACAGCGTCCCCGAAACATTGATCGAAAACAGCCGGTCATAGCTTTCGCGCGTGATCTCGACGATCGGCGCGAGATCGAAAAGCGCGGCGTTGTTGACGAGGATATCGAGCCCACCGGCCTCGGTGACGACCGATGCGATTGCTGCATCAATCGACCCCTGCTGCGTCACATCCATCTCGACGGCATAGGCGCTCGGGCCGATTTCCGATGCGGTCTCGCGGGCCCGCGCCAGGTTGATGTCGGCAATCGCCACCCTGGCGCCTTCGCGCACATAGGCTTCGGCGAAGGCACGACCGATACCCCGCGCGGATCCGGTGATCAGCGCGCTTTTCTCGTGAAGACGTTTCATCGAACTGCCAGTCCCTTGTCGTCGAACCTGTGGACGCGCTGGGGGTCGGGCGTCAGGAACACCCGGTCGCCATGGGTGACGGCGAAATCACCGCTGACGCGCGCCGTCATCGTTCCGATATTGTCGACATTGACATGCAGGAACGTGTCCGAGCCGAGGTGCTCGGCAACGCCGACCGTGCCGGCCCAGGTGCCGTTTTCCTTGGAAAGCACCAGATGCTCGGGCCGGATGCCCATGGTGTGCGCCTGGTACGCGGTGGCCGGCGCACCCGAAACGAAGTTCATGCGTGGCGAACCGATGAAGCCTGCGACGAAGAGATTGTCCGGCTTGTGATAGAGGTCGAGCGGCGAGCCGACTTGCTCGATGCGCCCGCGATTGAGCACCACGATCTTGTCGGCCATGGTCATCGCCTCCACCTGGTCGTGGGTGACATAGACCATCGTCGTCTTCAGATCCTGGTGCAACTGGCTGATCTCCAGCCGCATGTTGACGCGCAGCGCTGCATCGAGGTTCGACAACGGCTCGTCGAACAGGAACGCCTTCGGCTGGCGCACGATCGCACGGCCGATGGCGACGCGCTGACGCTGGCCGCCGGAAAGCTGCCGGGGTTTGCGGTCGAGATAGTCGGTCAGATTGAGCACGCGGGCGGCATCGGTCACCTTCTTGTCGATGACCGCCTTGTCCTCGTTCGCCATTTTCAGCGGAAAGCCGATGTTCGAGCGCACGCTCATATGCGGGTAGAGCGCATAGGACTGGAACACCATCGACAGCCCACGCTGCGCCGGCGGCAGTTCGGTGGCGTTCTTGCCGTCGATGACGATCTCGCCGTCACTGACATCCTCGAGCCCGGCGATGAGCCTCAAGAGCGTCGACTTTCCGCAGCCCGATGGGCCGACGAAGACGACGAACTCGCCATCGTTGATGCTGAGGTCGATCGACGGGATGACGGCATGGGCGCCGAAGACCTTCGAGACGTTTCTGAGCGTAATGTTTCCCATTGTCGTATCCCTTATTTGACCGCGCCGAAGGTGAGGCCGCGCACGAGCTGTTTCTGCGAGAACCAGCCGAGTATGAGGATGGGGGCAATCGCCATGGTCGAGGCCGCCGAAAGCTTGGCGTAGAACAGGCCTTCGGGGCTCGAATAGGAGGCGATGAAGGCCGTCAGCGGCGCCGCCTTCGCGGCGCTGAGGTTCAGCGTCCAGAACGCCTCGTTCCAGGCAAGGATGATGTTGAGCAGCAGCGTCGAGGCGATGCCGGGGATCGCCATCGGCGTCAGCACGTAGATGATCTCCTTGGACAGCGACGCGCCATCCATGCGCGCCGCCTCGAGGATCTCGCCGGGGATCTCCTTGAAGTAGGTGTAGAGCATCCAGATGATGATCGGCAGGTTGATCAGCGTCAGCACGATGACGAGGCCGGTACGGGTGTCGAGCAGGCCGGTGTTGCGGAACAGCAGGTACATCGGCACGAGCACGCCCACCGACGGCATCATCTTGGTGGAGAGCATCCACATCAAGACGTCCTTGGTGCGCTTGGTCGGCGAAAATGCCATCGCCCAGGCGGACGGAATGGCGATGATCAGGCCGATCAGCGTCGAGCCGAAGGAGACGACGACAGAGTTCATGAAGTGCAGGAAGTAGTTCGATCGGCTCTGCACCTCGTGGTAGTTCTCCGTCGTCCAATCGAAGAAGAACAGGGACGGCGGCGAGGCGATCGCCTCCGCCTCGGTCTTGAAGCTCGTCAGGAACGTCCAGAGGATCGGGAAGAAGATCAGGATGCCGATCGTCCAGGCGACGACGGTAACGACGATCTTTCTTTGAGTGGAGACGTTGCGTGCCATGAGTATCAAGCCTCCAGCGTCTTGCCGATCATGCGCATCAGGAAGAATGCGACGATGTTGGCGAGGATGACGGCGATGATGCCGCCGGCGGATGCGCCGCCCACGTCGAACTGCAGCAGGGCCTGTGCATAGACGAGGAAGGTGAGGTTAGTGCTCTGCGTGCCCGGCCCGCCATTGGTCGTCACCAGGATTTCCGCAAAGACCGAGAGCAGGAAGATCGTCTGGATCAGGATGACCACCGTGATGGCGCGGGAAAGATGCGGCAACACGAGATAGATGAAGCGGCTCCAGGCGCTGGCACCGTCCATCTGGGCTGCCTCCTTCTGCTCTTCATCGAGCGATTGCAGCGCTGTCAAAAGGATCAGCGTGGCAAAGGGCAACCATTGCCAGGCGACGATGAGGATCACCGACATCAAGGGTGCACTGGCGAGAAAGTCGAAGGGCTGCAGTCCGAAAAGCTTGGCCAACCAGGCGAACAGCCCGTTGACCGGGTTCATGAACATGTTCTTCCACACCAGCGCGGCGACCGTCGGCATGATCAGGAACGGCGCGATCACCAGGATGCGCACGATCCCCTGCCCGAACATCGGCTGATCCAGGAGAAGCGCCAGCGCAATACCGCCGACGACGGTGATGAAGAGCACGCCGAGCACGATGGCGAGCGTATTGAAGATCGCCTGGAAGAAGGCGGGATCGGTGAGGAAGTAGATGTAGTTCGAGAAGCCCGCGAACTCTTCCATTCCCGGCATCAGCAGGTTGTAGCGCAGGAACGAGAAGTAGATTGTCATGGCCAGCGGAACGATCATCCAGGCCAGAAGCAGAAGCACCGAGGGCGCGATCATCAGGCGCGCGGCGGAGCGAGTGTGCAAGGTCGCCATGGCGTCCCCCCAAATGACGGAATTCATCGCTGTTTCGAGATCGGGTCGGGCCGGCGCGTTCGACCGCGCGAGCCCTGTGGCTGCCTCCGGGAATTACCGGGGCGCCCGCCATTTGCGGCCGGCACCCCGGGCCCTTGGGAGCGCTATTTGATGTAACCGGCCTTGGTCATTTCGCGTTCGGTCAGCTTCTGGGCGCTGGCAAGCGCATCGTCGACGCTCATCTGACCGGCAAGGGCCGCCGCGAACTGCTGCCCGACCGCCGTGCCGAGACCCTGGAATTCAGGGATCGCCACAAACTGCACGCCGACATAGGGCACCGGCTTGACCGACGGGTTCTTCGGATCGGCAGCATTGATCGAGTCGAGCGTCATCTTCGCGAATGGCGCCGCCTTCTGGTACTCGGCATTGGCGTAGAGCGAGGTGCGCGTGCCCGGAGGAACGTTGGCCCAGCCTTCCTTGTCCGCAACGAGCTTCAGATAGTCCTTGCCGGTTGCCCACGAAATGAACTTCTCGGCTGCTTCCACCTTCTGCGAGCCCGCGGGGATCGCGAGGGTCCAGGCCCAGAGCCAGTTGCCCCGCTTGCCAAGGCCGGTGTCCGGTGCAAGCGCAAAGCCCACCTTGTCGGCAACCGTCGATTCCTTCGGGTTGGTCACGAAGGACGCGGCCACCGTCGCGTCGATCCACATGCCGCATTTGCCGGTCTGGAACAGCGACAGGTTTTCGTTGAAGCCGTTTGAGGATGCCCCGGGCGGTCCGGCGTCGTTCATCAGCTTGACGTAGAAGTCGAGCGCGTTCTTCCATTCCGGCTGGTCGAACTGCGGCTTCCAGTTCTCGTCGAACCAGCGGGCGCCGAAGGCGTTCGCGGTCGCGGTCAGGAAGGCCATGTTCTCGCCCCAGCCCGCTTTGCCGCGCAGGCAGATGCCGTAGATTTCACCGTCCTTGTCAGTGATCTTGCGCGCCGCATCGGCGATGAAGTCCCAGGTCGGCGCGTCGGGCATGGTGAGCCCGGCCTTCTCGAACAGGTCCTTGCGGTACATCACCATCGAGCTTTCGCCGTAGAACGGTGCGGCATAGAGCTTGTCGTCGATGGTCAGGCCCGAGCG
This sequence comes from Ensifer sp. 4252, assembly GCF_050434565.1. NCBI lineage: Bacteria > Pseudomonadati > Pseudomonadota > Alphaproteobacteria > Hyphomicrobiales > Rhizobiaceae > Ensifer > Ensifer sp. 4252. Next base: position 110,797 of record NZ_JBNDIU010000015.1, on the reverse strand, counting down.
GATCGCCGGCAAGAGGTCGTCGACGTCGTAGTCGGCGCCGAGATTGTCGAGCGGCACCAGCCACCCCTGCTTGGCCCAGATCGGCACTTCATAGGTGCCGATGGTCATGATGTCGTACTGGCCGCCCTTCGTCGCGATGTCCGTCGTCACGCGCTGACGCAGCACGTTTTCCTCGAGCGTTACCCACTCGAGCGTAATGTCTGGATTCTTGGACGTGAAATCATCCGTCAGCTTCTGCATACGGATCATGTCGGCATTGTTCACGGTCGCAATGGTCAGCGTTTCTGCTTGGGCCAGACCTGCCAGTGCGACTGCCGAGCATGTGCCCAGCAGGAAAGTTCTCAAATTCATCGACTTCCTCCCAGAAGAAATTGAGCATTTGCCTTGCTCATGGGCAATTACTCACCTATCGCGAAAGAATGTCAATCCGCTTTCGTTGCTGCGCTGCAACCAGAGACGTTACGAAGCTGTTTTGATTGTCGATTTTTTATCAGCAAGCAGTCATATGAACGCCAAAAGGCCGGCGCATGGCCGGCCTTCTTCAAACGGATTCGCTGCGATCAGGCGTTGAGCAGATAGGCGGCAGTCGCCTCGTCGGTGATAAGGCCGTTGATGATCCGGCCCTTGAGCGCGGCCCTCAGCGCCTCGTATTTGCGCCGTCCCTTGGCAAGCCCGATCACCGACGCGTTGTCGCGCGACGGCAGCGGAACCGAGGCGACGCGGTCGTTGAAGCTGCCGGCCAGCAATGCGCCGTCGTGATCGAACATCCAGCCGCAGATTTCCCCGGCGGCGCCCGACTTCGTCAGTTCCCCCATTTCGTCCTGTGACAGAAATCCATCCTGGCAAAGCGGCGCTTCGGCGCCGAGCTCGCCAACACCGACAAAGGCGACATTGGCTTCGGCTCCAAGCTTGAGCGCCACCTGGACGAGGCTCTGGCTGTGCAGCACCGCGCGTTCCTCCGGCGAGGAGGCGAGCACCGGCAACGGCATCGGAAAATGCCGTGCCTTGACGGCATCGGCCATGCTGAAGATGACGTTGTAATAGGCGGCCGAGCCGTCGAGCCTGATGTTGCCGGTCAGTGACACGATGCGGTGCTGCGGACATTCCATCGCCGGCAATTGGTCGATCGCCGCCTTCAGGGTGCGGCCCGTACCGATCGCCAGCACCTGCGGCTCCGGTGACTTGAGCCAGCGCTCGATCTCGGCGGCCCCCGCCTCGGCAATACCGACCGTGGTCGAGTTCGATCCAGGATCACTCGGCACCACGTCGACATGCTTCAGATCGTATTTTTCCCGAAGCCTTTCGGCAGCCTCCAGGCATGCGGCGATCGGATGATCGAGCCGGACCTTGATCAGGCGCTCCGCCATGGCGAGCGAAACCAGCCGCTGAGCTGATTGGCGCGAGATGCCCATGACCGTGGCGATCTCGTCCTGGGTGCGGCCGGCGACATAGTATAGCCAGCCCGCGCGGGCAGCATCGTCCAGCCTGTTGTTCGCCTCAGCCCTGCGCGCCATGCCACTTCTCCATTCCCCCCGCGATCGTGATGTTTTTGGGTCGAATCAACCCAAAAACATCACGATCGCTTCCCCTAACTTAGGGCGGGATGCGGGCGGAAAACCGCACGCACTTTTCCTCATCCCGCTCTAATTTGCTGCCACTATTTGCCCTGCCCTGTCAAACAGCGGCCAAGAACAAGGACTTGGCAGGTCTGCCGAAAAGCCCCGGATCGCAAGGCTTTTCCAGCATTTCGATGCCAAACTTTTACCGTTTGATAAAAAAATAAAGCGTGTTACCGTTCCATCATCCTGAGAAAACATTGGGAGCCAAAAATGGGAACGACGCGATCTGGGATCCTCGGCGGCCGCCTGCCGCTCGCGGAGTACGAAACCAATTTCTCCGACCTCCATCCAGCCCTCGACAGGCACGAGGCATTGGTCGCATCCGACCGCTGTTATTTCTGTCATGATGCACCCTGCATGACGGCCTGTCCCACCTCCATCGATATCCCGCTGTTCATTCGGCAGATATCGACGGGCAACCCCATCGGCTCGGCCAAGACCATCTTCGACCAGAACATTCTGGGCGGCATGTGCGCTCGCGTCTGTCCCACCGAAACGCTCTGCGAACAGGCCTGCGTGCGCAACACGGCCGAGGAGCGTCCCGTCGAGATCGGCCGCCTCCAGCGCTATGCAACCGACATCGCGATGCAGGAGAACAAGCAGTTCTACACCCGCGCTGCGACCTCCGGCCAAAGAGTTGCCGTCGTCGGCGCCGGACCGGCCGGGCTTGCCTGCGCCCACCGCCTTGCAGTCAAGGGCCACGAGGTCGTCATCTACGACGCCCGTGAAAAATCCGGTGGCCTCAACGAATACGGCATCGCCGCCTACAAGTCCGTCGACGATTTCGCCCAGAGCGAGGTCGACTACGTGCTGTCGATCGGTGGCATCGAAGTCCGCCACGGCCAGGCACTCGGCCGCGATTTTTCGCTCGGCGATCTGACCGAGCAATATGACGCCGTCTTCCTCGGGCTCGGCCTTGCCGGCGTCAACGCGCTGCGCATCGAAGGCGAAAACGCGGAAGGGCTCGACGACGCGGTCGATTTCATCGCCGCCCTACGCCAGTCGAAGACCAAGGCCGACATTGCCGTCGGTCGCCGGGTCGTCGTTCTCGGCGGCGGCATGACCGCCATCGACGCCGCCGTTCAGGCCAAGCTGCTCGGCGCCGAGGAAGTGACGATCTGTTACCGTCGCGGCAAGGAGCACATGAACGCTTCCGAATTCGAGCAGGATCTCGCCACCTCAAAGGGCGTCACCATCCGCCATTGGCTGCAGCCCAAGCGTATCGCGCTCAAGGACGGCAAGGTCGCCGGCATCGAGCTCGAATACACCACGCTCGAAGATGGAAAGCTGACGACAACGGGCGAAACGGGTATCATTGCCGCCGACCAGATCTTCAAGGCGATCGGTCAGACATTTGAGGCGTCCGGCCTCGGATCGCTTGCCTTCGAGGCCGGGCGCATCGTCACGGACGCCGAAGGCAAGACCTCAGCTGCCAATGTCTGGGCCGGCGGCGACTGCGTGCTGGGCGGCGAGGACCTGACGGTTTCCGCCGTCGCCATGGGCCGCGATGCCGCTGAAGCGATCAACCGGGCTTTCGCCGCGGCCTTGCCGCGCGCGAGCGCCGTTGCATAACGGATCGGGAGGACAGAACAATGGCTGATCTTCGCAACAATTTTGTCGGCATCAAATCCCCCAACCCGTTCTGGCTGGCGTCCGCGCCGCCGACGGACAAGGCCTATAACGTCGAGCGCGCCTTCAAGGCTGGCTGGGGCGGCGTCGTCTGGAAGACGCTCGGCGAGGAAGGGCCGCCTGTCGTCAACGTCAACGGCCCGCGCTACGGCGCAATCTGGGGTGCCGACCGCCGGCTGCTGGGCTTCAACAATATCGAGCTCATCACCGATCGCGACCTTTATGTGAACCTGCGGGAAATGAAGCAGGTCAAGATGAACTGGCCGGACCGGGCCCTGATCGCCTCGATCATGGTGCCCTGCGAGGAAGAGGCGTGGAAGGCGATCCTGCCGCTGGTGGAAGAAACCGGCGCCGACGGCATCGAGCTCAACTTCGGCTGTCCGCACGGCATGTCCGAGCGCGGCATGGGTGCTGCGGTTGGACAGGTGCCGGAATACATCGAAATGGTCGTACGCTGGTGCAAGCAGTACACGCGCATGCCCGTCATCACCAAGCTGACGCCGAATATCACCGACGTTCGCAAGCCGGCTCGCGCCGCCAAAGCTGGTGGCACCGACGCCGTGTCGCTGATCAACACGATCAACTCGATCGTCTCCGTCGATCTCGACAACTTCGCCCCGAACCCCACGGTCGGCGGCAAGGGCACCCATGGCGGCTATTGCGGCCCGGCGGTTAAGCCGATAGCACTCAACATGGTCGCCGAAATCGCCCGCGATCCCGAAACCTACGGCTTGCCGATCTCCGGCATCGGCGGCATAACCACCTGGCGCGATGCGGCCGAGTTCCTGGTGCTTGGCGCCGGCAACGTGCAGGTCTGCACCGCGGCGATGACCTACGGCTTCAAGATTGTCCAGGAAATGATCTCCGGCCTGTCCGACTGGATGGATGCCAAGGGACACCGTAACCTCGACGACATCACCGGCCGCGCCGTGCCGAATGTCACCGACTGGCAGTACCTCAACCTCAACTATATCGCCAAGGCCAAGATCGACCAGGATTCCTGCATCAAGTGCGGCCGCTGTCACATCGTCTGCGAGGACACCTCGCACCAGGCGATCACCCAGTTCGTCAACGGCGTGCGCCACTTCGAGGTAATGGACGACGAGTGCGTCGGCTGCAATCTCTGCGTCAGCGTCTGTCCCGTCGAGAACTGCATCACCATGGAAGAGCTGCCGGCAGGTGCCATGGACCAGCGCACCGGCAAGCCGGTCGATCCGAATTACGCCAACTGGACGACGCATCCCAACAACCCGATGGCCCGCCAGGCCGCGGAATAACCAAAGACGACGCCGCCGGATTTCTCGTCCGGCGGCGTCGTTTCGAATGACTGCATAACTCCTTAAACCGGATCCGATTTAAGGATAAAATTATGCAGCAAGTTTAAAGTGTTACAGCGTCCTTAGCGCGTCATATTTGACGCGCGGCGCTGTAATGCCCGATCAGACTTCGACAACCACCTTGCCGAAGGCACCGTGATCGAGATGCGCCAGTGCCTCGCGGAAGTCCTCAAACCGATAGCGCGCATCGACCACAGGCTTCAGGCCGGTTTGATCGACAGCCGCCACCAGATCCTCCAGCGCCCGGCGATGACCGACGCCGATGCCCTGAATGATAGGCGATTTCAACAGCACCGGCGGCACCGGCGCCGAGATCTCCGCACCTTCGAGCACACCGATGACCGAGATGCGCCCCTGCACGGCTACCGCCTGCAGCGACCGGCCGAGATTGGCACCGCCGGCAAGCTCCAGGATATGGTCTGCGCCGTGATCGCCGGTGATCTCGAGAACGCGCTCCACCCAGTCTTCCGACAGGCGGTCGATGCCATGGTCGGCACCGAGCTCGAGGGCGCGGTCGAGCTTGTCCCGGCTTGACGACGTCACGATGACTTCGGCCCCATGCGCCTTGGCGATCTGCAGACCGAACAGCAAAACACCGCCAGTCCCTTGCACGACGACGCGGTCGCCAGCCTTCGGGCGCCCCTTCTCGACCAGCGCGAACCAGGCTGTCACACCGGCGCAAGGCAACGTGCTCGCCTCGCCATCGTCAAGGCTCTTTGGCGCCTGCACGAACCAGTCCTGCGGGAATGCGACATATTCCGATGCGACGCCGGGGTTGAGACCGCCGAGCGCAAACGAGGTCGGCCGACGGGCCGTGCCCGGTTTTTGACCGTCGATCCAAGTGGGGTCGAAGACCGAAATGACGCGATCGCCGGCCCGAAAGCGCGTCACGTCGCTGCCGACCGCTTCGACCACGCCGGCCATGTCCGAACCCGGCACGAAGGGGAAGGCGAGCGGCATGCCCATACCATTTTCGAGCACCAGCTTGTCGCGAAAGTTGAGCGAAAAGGCGGTCGTGCGCACCAGCACCTCGCCCGGCCCCGCCTGCGGGACGGGCCGCTCCGTGAGCTTGAGGTTCTGAGCACCGAACGCATCGATGGTCCATTCCTTCATCAGTCTCGCCATGGTCTTTCCTTTCATCGAATTGATCTGATGAAGAAAACATAGCGTTGAAATTATCTCTCCAGTTGCGATATGATTTCGCCATATTGGTTCCCTGAGAGATACAAAATGAGCTACCTGAACGGCGTTTCGGTGTTCGTGGAAGCGGCCGACGCAGGCGGTTTTTCCGCAGCCGCCGAAAGGCTCAACCTGTCGCGTTCCGCCGTCGGCAAGACGGTTGCCAAGCTGGAACAAAGGCTGGGCGTTCGCCTGTTCCATCGCACCACCCGCACCCAGAGCCTGACCGATGAAGGCCAGCTGTTCTACGAGAACTGCCTGCGGGCGCTCAGCGAAATCAGGGCCGGCGAAGCGCTGCTGGAATCCGGCAAGCAGGAGATACAGGGACGTCTGCGCCTGTCGATGCCCGTGCATTTCGGCCGCCAATGCATCATGCCGCTGCTGTCGGAGCTGCTGCGGCAACACCCTCGCCTGGAATTCGACCTCAACTTCAGCGATCGCAACGTCGACCTTGTCGAGGACGGCTTCGATCTTGCAATCCGCACCGGACCGCTCAAGGGCGACCCCGAGCTGATAATGCGCAAGATCGCCGACCAGCGCATGACCGTCTGCGCCTCTCCCGCCTATATCGAGGCGAACGGGGAACCGAAGACGATCGAAGACTTGATGGCGCACCAGGCGATCCTCTACCGCCGCAGCGGCCAGCCCCTCGCCTGGTCCTTCCCGGTGAAGTCCGGCCAGACGCAGGCCGTCACGCCACCGGCGCGACTGCGGCTCGACGACCTGACATCGATCGCCGATGCCGCGGCCGATGGCTTCGGCATCGCCTGGCTGCCGTGCTGGCTCGTGGGCAACCGCATCGCCTCCGGCTCGCTTGTGCGGATGCTGACCGATGCGCCTGCCCTGTCCTACGGCACTTATGTCGTCTGGCCGAAAACCCAATACATGCCGACAAAGCTGCGGCTGCTCATCGATACGCTTGCCGCGCGCCTGCCGCCCATGATGGAATGACCGCGGCGGCAGCCGCCGTTGCGAGCTTAGCCATCAACGGCTTAAGCCAGGGAGGCGATCGACATGCAGAAAGTGGCAGGCATCGGCGGGCTCTTCTTCCGCAGCGACGATCCCGAGAGGCTCGCCGCCTGGTACCAGACCCATCTCGACATCGACACCGTGCCGTCGAGCTATGACGACAGCTGCTGGCAGCAGCGCGCCGGCAGCACCGTCTTCGCCCCGTTCAAGCGCGACACCGACTATTTCGGCCGAGCCAAGCAGATTTGGATGGTGAACTTTCGCGTCGACGATCTCGACGCCATGACCGAGCAGCTTCGCGCTGCCGGCATCGAGGTCACAAGCGATCCGCAAACCTACCCGAATGGCCGCTTCGCCAGGCTTTACGACCCCGAGGGCAACCCGATCGAGCTTTGGCAGCCGAACCCCGCCGAATAGCGCCGGCGGCCAATGACGCGCAAGACACGATAACGAAACAGATTGTGTAGAAAAGGTAAGTTGTCGGCGTATGCGATCTGGATAATAAAGGGGGGAATAACCGAAGCCGGTGTTCCGCCGGCAGAGCTGGGCTCGCTATTTGACGATCATTTCCGCCAATAGACGCAAGCGCATACACCTCGTTTCCGGGGCAGTGCTTGGTACGTTCATCCTTGCCCATTTTCTCAACCATTCGCTCGGCCTGATTTCCATCGATGCGATGGAGGCCGGCCGCAAGGTCTTCAACGTCGTCTGGCACAGCGTGCCCGGCACGATCCTGCTCTATGGCGCGCTGCTGGCGCATTTCGCCATGGCGCTCGATAGCCTCTATCGCCGCCAGACGCTGCGCATGCCGATGCGCGAGGCGCTCAAGATCGCCTTCGGCCTCAGTCTGCCCTTCCTGCTGATCGGGCACGTGACCGCCGCGCGCGTGGAACCGCTGCTGACCGGCGTGGGAGCCGATTATCCCGGAATGCTTCGCGCACTCTGGTCTAGCTGGATCAATGCAACCCGCCAGTCTCTTGCCCTGCTGCTCGCCTGGAGCCACGGCTGCCTCGGCGCCTGGTTCTGGATGCGCGGACGGACCTGGTTTCCACGCTACGAGATCCTGCTCTACACAATCGCGATTCTCGTCCCGATCTTCGCACTTCTCGGCTTTTTCAGCGGCGCGCGCTCGCTCGATCGCGTCTATGCCGAGCATGGCGGCTATGGCGACAGCGCTCAGGTCAAGCCGGCCTACGACGTCGACCTGCTCGAGAATATCCGGCTCGGTCTGTATTTCGGCTTTGCCGGCCTGATCGCCGGAACCTTCGCTCTGCGTGCCCTGCCCAAGGGTGGGCGCATCCGCGTGCGCTATCCCGATGGCCGTGTCGCCACCGTCAATATCGGCTTCAGCGTGCTGGAGGCAAGCCGCGCCGCCGGCATTCCGCATGTCTCCGTCTGTGGCGGCCGGGGCCGCTGCTCCACCTGCCGCGTGCGGGTGATTCAGGGCCTCGAAGGCCAGCCGGGGGCCGAAGATGCCGAACTGACGACGCTGACGCGGATCGGCGCGCCCGACAATGTCCGCCTTGCCTGCCAGTTCCGCCCTGTTCACAACGTCACCGTCGTGCCGATCCTCGATACCGACAGCATCGGCATCAAGAAGCAGCTCGTGCGCCAGGACGGCGAAGGTCGCGAGCGGCGTATTGCCGTGCTCTTCTGCGACCTGCGCGGCTTTACCAGCATCGCCGAGCACAAGCTGCCCTTCGATACGGTCTTCCTTCTGAACCGTTATTTCGGGATGGTCGGCGAGGCGGTCGAAGATTCCGGCGGCGTCATCGACAAGTTCATCGGCGATGGCGCACTCGCGATCTTCGGCCTGAAGAGTTCCTTTACCGAAGCCTGCCAGCAGTCGCTTGCCGCCGCCGTGCGCATTTCCAAGGGCATCGATGCCCTCAACCAGACCTTCGAGGGCGAACTCGACGAGCCCCTGCGGATCGCGATCGGCATGCATGCCGGCCCTGCCATCATCGGCGAGATCGGTTACGGCCAGGCAACATCGCTGACTGCCGTCGGTGACACCATCAACACGGCAAGCCGGCTCGAAGGCCTTGCCAAGGAGCACGATGCACAGCTCGCCGTCTCGGCCGAACTCGTCAACCGAGCGGGGGTGGTGATGGAAGCGCACAAGCGGCTCGACATCAGCCTTCGCGGACGCCAGGCCACCCTCGAAACCTGGATCGTCGAGGATGCCGGAGATATCGCCAAGGCCTTGCAACCCTCACCGGCTCCGGCTTAGGTGCGTGCGGGCACGTACCCCTCGCCATCTCCAGGTCCGGAAGTTAGCATGAAACAGGATGTCTCGCCGAAAGCGGCGCACCAAAGCCACGCCAAGGGCGTCGAAAAGCTCAAGGCGCATCTGGCGATGCTGACCTTTTCGGCGCTGATTGCCGGTTCCTTCTCCTTCGGCGGATTGGCAGCGCAACATATGGGCGCCGGCCCGCTGACACTCTGGCGATACCTCTTGACCGTCGTCGTGCTGGGTATGCTGACCTTCGGTTATGCCAGGGTGCCTTTTCAGATCCCCAGGCAGTTGTGGCGCTTCCTCATCCTCGGCGGGCTGATCGCCGTCTACATGCTGACGATGTTCAAGGCGCTGGAGTTCACCGACCCGGTGTCGACGGGCGCGGTCTTCACGCTGATGCCGCTTTTGAGCGCGGGCTTTGCCTTTCTGCTGCTCGGCCAGCACACTCGCCCCGGCGTGCTGGCCGGTCTGATCATCGCGGCGCTTGGCGCCGTCTGGGTGATCTTTCGTGCCGACATCCAGGCGATCCTCGCGTTCGACATCGGCCAGGGCGAGCTGATCTTCTTCGTCGGCGTCATCTGCCACGCGATCTACGTGCCGCTGATCCGCAAGTTCGACCGCAAGGAAAACCCCTTCGCCTTCGGCTTCTGGGTTGCCGCCTGCACCGTGCCGTGGCTCCTGGTTCCCGGCGCCGCCGGCCTTGCCAGCACGGACTTTTCAAGCCTGCCGGCGATCGTGTGGATTGCCGTCGTGTATCTCGCCGTTGTCACCACAGCGATCACCTTCCTCTTGCTGCAGTTCGCGTCCTTACGCCTGCCGTCGTCGAAGGTGCTCGGCTACGGCTACCTGACGCCCAGCTTCATCATTCTGCTTGAAGGTATTCTCGGGCACGGCTGGGTCAGCCTGCCCGTTCTCGCCGGCGCGCTGACGACGGCCTGCGGGCTGGCGCTGATGGCGTTACTGCCTGACTGATCGTGACAGCATTCAGGAGATCGGCTGCTCGCTCACTTGCAGCCCGTCGACGAACAGGCGTTCGAGAAAACGCGCTGCGTCCTCGAACCGCCCCTCGCCGGAATTGCCCTGCCCGAGCACGGCGCGCACCTGCACGTCGAAGTCGGCATAATGCTGCGTCGTCGACCAGATTGCGAAGATCAGGTGGTAGGGATCGCATTTGGCGATCTTGCCGGCTTTGGTCCAGGCGCGGATAACCTCCGCCTTCTCGTCGACGAGCTCCTTCAGCGGCCCCTTGAGTTCGTCCTCGATATGTGGCGCGCCCTGCAGGACTTCATTGGCAAAGAGGCGGCTTTCGCGCGGGAAATCCCGCGCCATCTCCAGCTTCCGCCTGATGTAGCTGCGGATTTCGGCAACCGGGTTGCCCTCAGCGTCGAAGGCGCGCAACGGATCGAGCCAGGTATCCAGCACGCGATCGATCAGCGCCCGGTGCATCGCTTCCTTGGTGCGGAAATAATAGAGCAGGTTCGGCTTCGACATGCCGGCCACATCGGCGATCTGGTCGACGGTTGCGCCGCGAAAGCCGTGGGCCGAAAACACTTCCAGCGCCGCCTCCAGAATGCGCTCTTCCTTCTCCTCCTGGATACGTGTACGCCTCTGGGTCCTGGCCGCTCTCGGAAGTACCATTTCGCCCCCTGCCGGTGCCTGCGCGTTGATCCGCACAGGTCGTATCTGCCCAAATTTCGGCGCCGCCATCTTTTTGGGCAACAACTTCGTTTTTTTGTTTTTCCGGCTTGAGTGCCGCAATGGAAGTTGTAATGTTTACCAACCGGTCAAATTATCAGCCAGTTCGCCAGCAAAGGCAACGACTGATCGAAGGGCACCAGAAAAAACCAAGCCTGGATTTGACCACGGGAACAGGAGGGCTCGCCATCTAAGGCAACGCCCTGAAAAAGATGAGGAGACCGCCGTGGCTGCACCTGGCGAGAACATGCGCGTCAACGCCGACCGCCTGTGGGATTCACTTATGGAAATGGCCAAGATCGGCCCTGGTGTCGCTGGCGGCAACAACCGCCAGACGCTGACCGATGCGGACGCCGAAGGGCGCCGGTTGTTCGAGTCCTGGTGCGAACAGGCAGGCCTCGCCATGGGCGTCGACAGTATGGGCAACATGTTCTTCACCCGCGCCGGCACCGACCCGGACGCCCTGCCCGTCTATGTCGGCTCGCATCTCGATACCCAGCCGACCGGCGGCAAGTTCGACGGCGTGCTGGGCGTGCTCTCCGGCCTCGAAGTCGTGCGCTCGATGAACGACCTCGGCATCAAGACCAGGCACCCTGTTGTCGTCACCAACTGGACCAACGAGGAAGGCGCGCGCTTCGCGCCGGCCATGCTCGCCTCCGGCGTCTTTGCCGGCGTCCATAGCCAGGAATTCGCCTATGGCCGCAAGGACCCTGAAGGAAAGACATTCGGCGACGAACTGAAGCGCATCGGCTGGGTCGGCGACGAGGAGGTCGGCGCCCGCAGGATGCACGCCTATTTCGAATATCACATCGAGCAGGGCCCGATCCTCGAAGCCGAGAACAAGGACATCGGCGTCGTCACTCACTGTCAGGGCCTGTGGTGGCTGGAGTTCACGCTGACAGGTCGCGAGGCGCATACCGGCTCGACCCCGATGAACATGCGCGTCAACGCCGGTCTTGCCATGTCGCGCATCATCGAGATGGTTCAGGGCGTGGCGATGGAAAACCAGCCAGGCGCCGTCGGCGGCGTCGGCCAGGTGGTCTTCTCGCCCAACTCGCGCAACGTGCTGCCGGGCAAGGTGGTCTTCACCGTCGACATCCGCTCGCCCGACAAGGCCAAGCTTGATCGCATGCGCGCCAAGATCGAGGCAGAAGCACCTGGCATCGCGGATGCGCTGGGCGTCGGCTGTTCCGTCGAGGCCATCGGCCATTTCGAGCCGGTGACCTTCGATCCGAAACTCGTCACTGCCGTGCGCAACGCCGCCGAACGTCTCGGCTACAGCCACATGAACATCATTTCGGGCGCCGGCCACGACGCCTGCTGGGCCGCCAAGGTGGCGCCGACGACGATGATCATGTGCCCCTGCGTCGGAGGCCTCAGCCACAACGAGGCGGAGGACATCTCCAAGGAGTGGGCCGGAGCCGGAGCCGACGTCCTCTTCCACGCCGTCGTCGAAACGGCCGAAATCGTCGAATGAGTTTGCGGGCGGGACGAAAGTTCCGCCCTTTTTCGTGGCGGCCGCCAGGCCACCGGAAGCACAATCGCGAGGATGAAAATCAATGAGCACTGTCATCAAGGGTGGAACCATCGTCACGGCCGACCTGACCTACAAGGCCGACGTAAAGATCGAAGGCGGCAGGATCGTCGAGATCGGCCCGGACCTTCAGGGCGACGAAACGCTCGACGCCGGCGGCTGTTTCGTCATGCCCGGCGGTATCGATCCGCACACCCACCTCGAAATGCCCTTCATGGGCACCTATTCCTCCGACGATTTCGAGAGCGGTACCCGGGCGGCACTCGCCGGCGGCACGACCATGGTCGTGGACTTCGCCCTGCCTTCGCCCAACCAGTCGCTGCTCGAAGCGCTCGATATGTGGCACAACAAGTCGACCCGCGCCAACTGCGACTATTCCTTCCACATGGCGATCACCTGGTGGAGCGAGCAGGTCTTCAACGAGATGGAGACCATCGTCAGGGATAAGGGCATCAACACCTTCAAGCACTTCATGGCCTATAAGGGGGCGCTGATGGTCGACGATGACGAGATGTTCTCGTCCTTCCAGCGCTGCGCAGCGCTCGGCGCGCTGCCGCTCGTCCATGCGGAAAACGGCGATGTGGTCGCGCAATTGCAGGCGAAGCTGCTGGCAGAGGGCAACAACGGTCCGGAGGCGCACGCCTATTCGCGGCCGGCCGAAGTCGAGGGCGAGGCAACCAACCGCGCGATCATGATCGCCGACATGGCCGGTAGCCCGGTCTACATCGTCCACACCTCCTGTGAACAGGCGCATGAAGCGATCCGCCGCGCCCGCGCCAAGGGCATGCGCGTCTTCGGCGAGCCGCTGATCCAGCACCTGACGCTCGACGAAACCGAATATTTCAACAAGGACTGGGACCACGCCGCCCGCCGCGTGATGTCGCCGCCGTTCCGCAACAAGCTGCACCAGGACTCGCTGTGGGCCGGCCTTGCATCCGGTTCGCTGCAGGTGGTGGCGACCGATCATTGCGCCTTTACGTCCGAGCAGAAGCGCTCCGGCGTCGGCGATTTCACCAAGATCCCCAACGGCACCGGCGGGCTTGAAGACCGCATGCCGATGTTGTGGACCCACGGCGTCAATACCGGCCGCATCACCATGAACGAGTTCGTGGCCGTCACTTCGACGAACATCGCCAAGATCCTCAACATCTATCCGAAGAAGGGCGCGATCCTCGTCGGCGCCGACGCGGACCTGGTGGTCTGGGATCCGAAGCGGTCGAAGACGATCTCGGCCAAGAACCAGCAGTCGGCGATCGACTACAACGTCTTCGAGGGCAAGGAAGTGAAGGGCCTGCCGCGTTACACGCTGACGCGCGGCGTCGTCGCCATCAAGGAAAGCACGGTCAAGACGCGCGAGGGCCATGGCGAATTCGTCCGCCGCGACCCGTTCCCCGCCGTCAGCACCGCGCTTACCACCTGGAAGGAAGTCACCGCTCCCCGCGCCGTCCAGCGCAGCGGCATCCCGGCAACCGGAGTGTGATTTCGTTGCTTCGCGGCCTGCACGTCGTCACACCACTCTGTCCCACCGGACATGTCCCGCCAAACCGGCGGGACGCTTCGGCGCGTTTGCGAACCGCGTTAGCCAGGCACGAGAGCGTCGAGCTCCGGCAAGAGGACGACGCTTTCCTGTCCCTTGGGGTCGGTGCGGGCGATCACCGCCGAACAGGGCGCGTCGGACAGGTTCGCCGGCAGATGCGGTACGCCGGCCGGAATGTAGAACATCTCGCCGGCGCGAACGACGACATGCTCCTCGAGCCGCTGCCCGAACCAGGTATGCGCCTCGCCCGACAGCACATAGATCGCCGTCTCATGCCCCTCGTGCAGGTGTGCCTTGGCACGGGCGCCGGGCGGGATCGTCAACAGATGCATGCAGATGCCGGTCGCGCCGACGGTTTCCGCCGCAATGCCCTCGAAATAGCTGAGCCCCTGCTTTCCGGCATGCCCGCTGCCGGGGCGAACCACACGACAGCCAGGATTGGATGATCGAGACATGACTGTTCTCCAGAATTCCCTGAAAAACCAGCAGCAAACGGCTCCGGTGACAAATCCGCGATTGCATGTTGCCGGTCTGGATAGCAGTCTGACACAGCCAAGCCAGAATGAGTATTCGCCGATGACGTCCAATACCGCATCCGTGGTTTCGGCCCGGGACCTCTGCCTGACCTTCGAGACTGCTGACGGCCCGGTCAACGCGCTGACCGGCGTCAATCTGGATGTGACCAAGGGGGATTTCGTTTCCTTCATCGGCCCCTCCGGCTGCGGCAAGACGACGTTCCTGCGCGTCATCGCCGATCTGGAAAAGGCGACCTCCGGCACGATCACCGTCAACGGCATGACGCCCGAGGAAGCGCGGCGGCAGCGCGCCTATGGCTATGTCTTCCAGGCGGCGGCCCTCTACCCATGGCGCACCATCGAGAAGAACATCGCCCTGCCGCTCGAAATCATGGGCTACTCCAGGCAGGAGCAGAAGGCGCGCATCGACCGCACGCTGGACCTGGTCAACCTCACCGGCTTCGGCAAGAAATACCCATGGCAGCTGTCGGGCGGCATGCAGCAGCGTGCGTCGATCGCCCGCGCACTTGCCTTCGACGCCGACCTGCTCTTGATGGATGAGCCCTTCGGCGCGCTCGACGAGATCGTTCGCGATCATCTGAACGAGCAGCTCCTGAAGCTCTGGGCCCGCACCAACAAGACCATCTGTTTCGTCACCCATTCCATTCCCGAAGCGGTCTATCTCTCCACCAGGATCGTGGTGATGAGCCCCCGCCCCGGCCGCGTCACCGACATCATCGAATCGCCGCTGCCGCGCGAGCGCCCGCTCGGCATTCGCGAAACGCCTGAGTTTCTCGAGGTCGCCCACCGCGTGCGCGAAGGCCTGAGAGCGGGGCACAGCTATGAGGAATAGCCAGGCGTCTTCGACCATCTGCCGTCCTGCAACAAAGGCCGACATGAGCGCCTGCGCCGACATTCTCAACCGCTGGATCGATGCGACCCCGTGGATGCCGCGGATACACGGCCATGCCGACGTCGAGCGATATTATGTCGAGACGGTCTTTCCCGAACGGACCGTGATCGTTGCCGAGCGAGACGAGCGGGTCGCGGGGTTCATGGCACTCTCAAGCGATCATTATGTGACGGCGCTTTATGTCGATGACGCCCACCGCGGCATCGGCGTCGGCAGCGATCTGCTCAAGATCGCAAGGTCACTGTCCGCAACAGAGTTGAACCTCTGGACGTTCGAGGCAAACGGCAAAGCCCAGCGCTTCTATGAACAACAGGGCTTTTCGGCCGTTCGCCGGACCGATGGCGACAACGAGGAGGGCCTACCGGATATTCTCTACCATTGGCGCGGAGCGGAGGGTCGGCCATGAACCTTGCCTATGCCCTCTGGCTGTTGCTTGCCACGACCATCTTTCTCGGTGGCGCGACGGCCTCGCGCGCCTATGTCTCCAACAGCCACATCGGCGTGTTTGTTCTGGCACTCGGGCTCTACATGGTCGGCAACATCATCATGGTGAAACTCATGCGCGATGGCGGGCTTGGTCTTGCGATCTCGCTGTCAGCCATCGTGCAATTGGTTCTGGTCAACATCATCGCCTTTGCCGTGTTCGGCGAAAGGCTGAGCCTCACCCAGGCGGCCGGCGTTATGCTCGGCATCGCCGCCATGGGCCTGATGTTGCTGCCGGCAAGCGGAAAGGCATGACGATGCGCGAGGAAAGCTTTCTCCGGGACAAGCTCTTGCCCGTCGGCACCGTCGTCGCGCTGTTGATCTTGGTCTGGTACATCGCAGTCGTGTTCCTGAATGCGCCCTTCGAGCGCGATACGGCGGCACGCGCCGGAACCGAGATCAGTTTTTCCCAGATCGTCCACAACACCATGGCGCAGGAACGTCCGGTTCTCCCAGCGCCGCATCAGGTTATCGCCGAGATCTGGGACACGACCTTCAACAAGCCGATCACCTCGAAGCGCAGCCTGGTCTATCACGCCTGGATCACGCTTTCGGCCACCCTGCTCGGTTTCGGCATCGGCGCTGTGCTCGGCATTCTCTTGGCCGTCGGCATCGTGCACAACCGCGCAATGGACCGGTCGCTGATGCCCTGGGTGATCGCCAGCCAGACGATCCCGATCCTCGCCATCGCGCCGATGATCATCGTCGTCCTGAACGCGATCGGCATCTCCGGCCTTTTGCCGAAGGCGCTGATCTCGACCTATCTCTCGTTCTTCCCCGTGGTCGTCGGCATGGTGAAGGGCCTGCGCAGCCCCGAGGCGATCCAACTCGACCTGATGCACACCTACAACGCCTCGCAGGCGCAGACCTTCTGGAAGCTGCGCTGGCCGTCATCGATGCCCTATCTCTTCACCTCGCTGAAGGTAGCGGTCGCGATCTCGCTCGTCGGCGCGATCGTTGGCGAACTGCCGACCGGTGCCGTCGCCGGCCTCGGCGCGCGCCTGCTGGCCGGCTCCTATTATGGTCAGACGGTGCAGATCTGGTCGGCTCTGTTCATGGCGGCAGCACTTGCGGCCGTGCTGGTCATGATCGTCGGCTTTGCGCACACCGCCGTCCTGAAGCGCATGGGGGCCAAGCCATGAACCTTCCGATCCTGATTGGTGCTGTCGTCTTCTGGCTTGCCGCCTGGGCCTTCAACGAATGGCTGGTGCGCCAGCGCTTTCAAAGCGAAGTTGCCAATCGGGCGGCACATTTCGCCGTGCCGCTCCTCTTCGGCATCACCCTCCTGGTGCTTTGGGAAGGCATCGTGCGCGGCTTTTCCGTGCCCTCCGTCCTGCTGCCGGCACCGTCGATGATCTGGCAGCGCCTGATCAACTCGCTGCCGACGCTGGCGGCAGACTTCCGCCAGACATTCCTGAAAGCGGTGCTAACAGGCTATGCGCTCGGTTGCGGCCTCGGCTTCGTCGTTGCGATCCTCATCGACCGCTCGCCGTTTCTGCAAAAGGGGCTGTTGCCGCTCGGCAACTTCGTCTCGGCCTTGCCCGTCATCGGCGTCGCGCCGATCATGGTCATGTGGTTCGGCTTCGACTGGCAATCCAAGGTCGCCGTCGTCGTCATCATGACCTTCTTCCCGATGCTGGTGAACACCATCGCCGGCCTGGCGGCGTCAAGCCACATGGAGCGCGACCTGATGCGCACCTATGCCGCCTCCTGGTGGCAGACGCTTGTCAAGCTGCGCCTGCCGGCCGCCTGGCCTTTCATCTTCAACGCGCTCAAGATCAACTCCACCCTGGCGCTGATCGGCGCCATCGTCGCCGAATTCTTCGGGACACCCATTGTCGGCATGGGGTTCCGGATCTCCACGGAAGTGGGCCGCATGAACGTCGACATGGTCTGGGCCGAAATCGCCGTCGCAGCGGTGGCAGGTTCGGCTTTCTATGGGGTGGTGGCGCTCATCGAGCGCGCCGTCACCTTCTGGCATCCCTCCATTCGCGGAGGGCGCGCCTGAGAAAGACGCAGTAGTTCGAAGACAATGAAGCAAAAACAAGAGGGAACTGACATGAATAAGAGACTTGCATCGCTTCTCGCCGCAGGCGTCTTTTCGCTCGCAGCATTCCAGGCAGAAGCCGCCGACAAGGTGACGCTGCAGCTGAAATGGGTCACACAGGCGCAGTTCGCCGGCTACTACGTCGCCAAGGACAAGGGCTTCTACGAAGAAGAAGGGCTCGACGTCGACATCAAGCCCGGCGGCCCGGATATCGCGCCCGCGCAGGTTATTGCCGGTGGCGGCGCCGATGTCGTCGTCGACTGGATGCCGTCAGCCCTTGCCACCCGCGAAAAGGGCGTGCCGCTCGTCAACATCGCCCAGCCGTTCAAGAAGTCGGGCATGATGCTGACCTGCCTCAAGGAGAGCGGCGTCACCAGCCCCGACAAGTTCAAGGGGCACACGCTCGGCGTCTGGTTCTTCGGCAACGAATATCCGTTCCTGTCCTGGATGTCGCACCTGAAGATCCCGACCGACGGCGGCCCGGAAGGCGTGACCGTTCTGAAGCAGGGCTTCAACGTCGATCCGCTGATCCAGAAGCAGGCGGCCTGCATCTCGACCATGACCTACAACGAGTACTGGCAGGTCATCGATGCCGGCATCAAGCCGGACGATCTCGTGACCTTCCAGTATGAAGACCAGGGCGTGGCAACGCTCGAAGACGGCCTCTACGTGCTCGAAGACAAGCTCAAGGACGCGGCCTTCAAGGAAAAGATGGTCAAGTTCGTGCGCGCCTCGATGAAGGGCTGGAAATACGCCGAGCAGAATCCGGATGAAGCAGCCGACATCGTTCTCGAGAACGACTCAACCGGCGCCCAAACGGAAAAGCATCAGAAGCGCATGATGGGCGAAGTGGCCAAGCTGACCGCCGGCTCGAACGGCGCCCTGGATGAAGCCGACTACAAGCGCACCGTGCAGTCGCTGCTTTCCGGCGGTTCCGATCCGGTCATCTCCAAGGAGCCGGAAGGCGCCTGGACGCACGAGATCACTGACGCCGCTCTGAAATAAAATAAAATAAAATGAAATAACGCAACAGCAGAAGAGGGTCGTGCGACAGTCGTCGCGCGGCCCTCTCCCATTTCCGTAGGGCTGTTCATCGCCCGCCAGGGTTGCCTCGAATTTCCGGGCGTGGGGGTGGCAATTCGAGGCGAACGGGGCGTTGATGCACCCCGATTGTCAAGATCGTGTCGAGATTGCAACCAAGATTGCAGAACGGAGGAAATATTGAGGAACCATCACTTCACTGCACTTGTAAGCACATGATGTGAAGATTACATAGGCCCCGATGTTTGTTGGAGGCAAGCACACGGAGGAGTTCATTTTTCCGATTGGTTTGCCTGCGGGAGCCTCTCCCCGTCCTGCCCGTGCTCACGGTCTGATACCGTGCGAGCGGCGCAGGAAATACAATGGCCGTGCGCCTATGCCTTGTTTCGTCTTGTCCGCGAAAACAAGCGTCGGCGAAACTGAAAATCGCTTGATTGCATTGGGATCGGCCTTTGCAGGCGCAGATCCTTTTTATGTCGTTTCCGTTGCCAGGATTGTAAAGCCGATGGCTCACAAAGTAATACCTGCTCTCAGCGTTTGCGCTGCGATGATCATTGCCCCGTTTTCAAGTGCATTTGCCGAGGAAGCAACCAAGGCCCAGCCCGCGCAGAGCCTGCCATCGATCGTCGTCACCGAGGCAGTCGATCAGTCGATCAGCGATCGCGTCGTTGCAACCGGGACGATACAGGCGGTTGAGCAGATTTATGTCGCGCCGCTGGTCGAGGGCTTGTCGATCCGCACGCTCAATGTCGACATCGGCGACAAGGTCGAAGAAGGCAGCGTGCTGGTGGTTCTCAACGACGACGCGCTGCGGCTTGAAAAGAGCCAGCTCGAGGCAGCACTCGCCAAGGCGGAAGCCGGGCTTGCGCAGCTTAACGCCCAGCTCAGCGAGGCCACGGCCAATGCCGAGGAAGCGACACGCGTCAGTGACCGCAACGCAGAGCTTGCCAAGAACGGTACCGTTTCGACCGCAGAAGCCGACCGTGTCCGCGCTCTTGCTGCGGCCACCCGTGCCCGCGTCCGCTCGGCCGAACAGGCCGTTGTCGTCTCCAAGGCCGATATCAAGGTGGCGCAGGCCCAGATCGACGACATCGATCTTCGCCTCACCCGCACCGAGGTCAAGGCCCCGGTCGCCGGCGTCATATCCGCCAAGAACGCCAAGGTCGGCGCGATCGCCAACGGCAGCGGCGACCCGTTGTTTGCCATGATCCGCGACGGCGCCATCGAAATGAAGGCCGACGTCGCCGAGGCCGACATCATCAAGCTTGCGGTCGGCCAGCCGGCGACGATTACGCTTGCGGGCGGAGACACCAAGGTCGAGGGCGCCATTCGCCTGATCGCGCCAACGGTTGACCCTGTCTCGCGCCTCGGCACCGTCTTCATCAGCCTCAAGGACACCACCAAGGCCCGCTCGGGCATGTATGCCAACGCCATCATCACCGCCGAGGAGAAGCAGGCTGTCGTTCTGCCGCAAACGGCAGTTACCAATGAGAACGGCAAAACCATCGTCCGTAAGGTCGACAATGGCGTGGTGAACATCGTGCCGGTCAAGACCGGCATCTCCGACGGCAAGTTCGTCGAGGTTGTCGACGGGTTGAAAGCCGGCGAACAGGTCGTGGCAAGGGCCGGCGCCTATGTGCGCGACGGCGACCGCATCAACCCCGTCAAATCAGCGCAACCAGCGACCAACTGACAGGAAACGTGACCATGAACTTCTCAGCCTGGTCCATCCGAAATCCGATTGCTCCGATCCTCGCCTTCTTCGTGCTGCTGGTTCTCGGCTATCAGTCGTTCGTCGGCCTGCCGATTACCCGCTTCCCCAACATCGACGTCCCGATCGTATCGATCAACGTCGCGCAGAGCGGCGCCTCGCCGGCCGAACTCGAAACGCAGGTCACCAAGGAAATCGAGGACGCGGTCGCCAGCATCACCGGTGTCGACCATATCGAATCGACGATTAACGACGGAACCTCGACCACGGCCGTCATCTTCCGCATGGAAGTGCCGACGACCCAGGCCGTGCAGGACGTCAAGGACGCGATCGACCGTATCCGTGGCGATCTGCCGACCTCGATCGAAGAACCGATCGTTTCCAAGGTCGATGTCGAAGGCCAGGCGATCCAGACCTTTGCGGTCTCCTCGCCCGGCATGACGCTGGAAGAGCTTTCCTGGTTCGTCGATGACGTCATCAAGCGTGAAATCCAGGGCAAGAGCGGCATCGGCCGCGTCGACCGCTACGGCGGCGCCGAACGGGAAGTCCGCGTCGAGCTCAACGAGGACAGACTGAACTCGCTCGGCATCACGGCCGCCGACGTCAACGGCCAGCTTCGCCGCATGAACATGGACTTGGGTTCAGGCCGTGGCCAGGTCGGCGGCAGCGAGCAGGCGATCCGCACGCTCGGTGACGCTCGCAATGTCGACCAGCTCGCCAACACGATGATCTCGGTCCCGAGCGGGCGCTTCGTGCGCCTTTCCGAACTCGGAACCGTCACCGATACCTATGAGGAGCCCCGCTCCTTCTCGCGCTTCAACGGCAATCCCGGCGTGACCTTCGCGGTCTTCCGCGCCAAGGGCGCCAGCGAAGTCAGCGTTGCCGAGACCGTGGCCAAGTCGCTGGAAAAGATCCGGGCGGCAAACCCTGACGTCACCATCGAGCTGGTCGACGATTCCGTCTACTTCACCTATGGCAACTACGAAGCGGCGCTGCACACGCTGATCGAAGGCGCGCTGCTCGCCGTCATCGTCGTCATGCTGTTCCTGCGCAACTGGCGCGCCACGTTGATTTCTGCCATCGCCTTGCCCCTATCCGCGATCCCCACCTTCTGGATCATGGACATGCTCGACTTCTCGCTGAATCTCGTCAGCTTCCTGGCTCTGACACTCGCTACCGGCATTCTGGTCGACGATGCGATCGTCGAGATCGAGAATATCGAGCGGCACATCCGCATGGGCAAGTCGCCCTATCGAGCGGCGATTGAAGCGGCGGATGAAATCGGCCTTGCCGTTATTGCCACCACCTTCACGATCATCGCGGTGTTCGTGCCTGTGTCGTTCATGCCGGGCATTCCGGGCCAGTACTTCATTCAGTTCGGCCTGACGGTCGCCGTTTCGGTGTTCTTCTCGCTTCTCGTCGCTCGCCTGATCACCCCCGTGATGGCCGCCTATATGATGCGCGCGTCTGATGTGGGCAGCCACCACGGCGACGAAGACAGCGGCCTGATGAAGCTCTATGTCGGGCTGATACGGGTGACGACCCGCTGGCGCTACACGACGCTGCTTGCCGCCATCGCCAGCCTGGTGATCTCCGTCTATTTCCTGTTCCAGGTGCCGGGCAGCTTCCTGCCGCCGGAAGACGCCTCGCGCGTCAGCCTGTCGATCGAGCTGCCGCCGGATGCGATGCTCGAGGATACCGATCGGACGACCGCCGAGATCTACAAACGGGTCAAGGATCTCGAAGGCGTCGAGAGCGTCTTTGTGCTCGGCGGCGCTTCACCGAAAGGCGACCTCGAACTGCGTCGCGCTTCGGTCACCGTGCTTCTGAAGAAGCTCGACCACTCGCTGCTCAACAAGGTCGTCAACGACGTCATCGGCGGCTTGCCGGTCATCGGCCAGTACCTGCCGAAGCTACCGCCGGCCGGCCGCATCATTCCGCAGTCGCAAATCGAGAAGGAAATCTTCGCGCGCGTCGGCGCGATCCCGGATGTGCGGGTCATCAAGCTCAACGACCGCGGCCAGCGAGATCTCGCGTTCAACCTGCTCTCCAACAACGAGGCAGACCTCGACCAGGCCGTTGCAATACTCGAAGCCAAGCTGCGCAGCGATCCGCTTTTGGCAAATGTCAGCCCGGATGGTGCCCTGCCCCGTCCGGAACTGCAGATCCGTCCGCGTGACGAGCAGATGTCGCGCCTCGGCATCACGACGGCGCAGATCTCGGAAGTGATCCGCGTGGCCACCATCGGCGATATCGATGCCGCGCTGACGAAGATCGCGCTCGATGGTCGGCTCATCCCGATCCGCGTGCAGATCAACCGCGACTTCCGCACGGATATCGCCGCGATCCGCAATCTGAAGATCCAGACGGCCTCGGGCTCGACGGTGCCGTTGTCCAGCGTTGCCGACATCAACTACTCCGAAGGCCCAAGCTCGATTAAACGTTACGACCGCAATCGCGTGGTCACACTGGGCGCCGACCTGCCGATCGGCGTTGCCCTCGACACGGCATCCGCCCGCTTCAAGCAGATCGCCGATGGCGCCGAGCTTCCGTCTTCAGTGCAGTTCCTCGAAAGCGGCGACGCCGAGGTGCAGGCCGAAATGCAGCAGAGCTTCGGCAATGCCATGCTGCTCGGGCTGATGCTGGTGCTGGTGGTGCTGATCCTGTTGTTCAAGGACGTGATCCAGCCCTTCACCATCCTGTTCTCGCTGCCGCTTGCCATCGGCGGCGTGGCAGGTGCGCTGATCCTCACCCAGAACGCCCTGTCGATGCCAGTCTTGATCGGTATTCTGATGCTGATGGGTATCGTCACGAAGAATGCGATCCTGCTCGTCGATTTCGGCATCGAGATGATGCATCACGGCATGGACCGGACGCTGGCGATGATCGAAGCCGGCCGCAAGCGCGCCCGCCCGATCATCATGACCTCGATCGCCATGTCGGCGGGCATGCTGCCCTCCGCGCTCGGCGTCGGCGAAGGCGGCTCGTTCCGTGCGCCGATGGCGATTGCAGTGATCGGCGGCATCATCGTCTCGACGATCCTGAGCCTTGTCGTCGTGCCATCCTTCTTCCTGATCATGGACGACCTGTCACGCCTGCTTGCCCGGATTTTCGGCCGCTTCGTCGGCAAGAAGGATGAGGAGAACCTGCCGCTCGACCGCGAGGCGCTGACCGAACTCGTCAACGACCAGGGCAAGACCATCGAGGGCCTGGAAGAGCGCCTGAAGACGATCGAGGACGCCCAGCCGAAAGGCAAGCAAACGGGCAAGGTGATCAATCATCCGGCGCTCGCCGCCGAATAGCCGTCACAAATCAGCTAGCAATCGGGCCCGCACCCACCGGTGCGGGCTTTTTTGTCAGAATTGTTTGATCGAGGTCAATTCACGTTTCAAAAGCCCGGTTACCCTGACACCAGAGCATATCCAGGAAAGGTGCGAAGCGTTTTTCCGTGAGATGCGTAAGAACAAGGAGCCGGAGCGTTTTCGTGCTCCCTCTAAGGCGGAAACGCTCTAGACTTTTACTCAGGGCCGGTGTGATGAAGACCTTGCGATTGAACTCGAATGACAGAGCGGTACTGCTGGGCTCCCGCTTTTTCGAGAAACTGTCAGCGGCAGCATCCGATGCCATTCTCGAAGGCGCCGTGGTTTCGAACCACGAGGAACACGACATCCTGTTTCACCAGGACGAGCCCGTCGACAGCGTCTTCTGCGTCCTGTCTGGTCTCGTTCGCGTCTATCGGCTCGGTAAGGATGGACGCGAGGCCGACATCGCCGTTTTCCCCAAGGGAGAGCTTTTCGGTGAAAGCGCCATGTTCCTCGGCAACCGCGCTACCGCCAACGCGCAGGCGATCGGGTCCTCGACGATCGCGCGCCTCGACAGCCGCAATTTGCGCAAGCTCGCCGAGCAGCATCCGGATATCGCCCAGTCGCTGATGGAGCTGCTCTGCCGACATGGCCAGATGGCCGAGGATTGCCTGGCAGAAGATCGTCTGCTGACCGCTCCGCAACGCGTGGCGAGCTACATTCTCGGCCACTGCCCCGATGGCTCGACGACCTTCTCGTTCCGGCTGCCGTTCCAGAAGAATGTGCTGGCCGGCAAGCTGGGCCTGGCGCCTGAGGCACTTTCGCGCGCCTTCTCGGCTCTTCGCCGCTCCGGCGTCACCGTCAAGGGACGCATGATCGAAATCCACGACCGTCAGGCGCTGGAACGGTTCTAGCGGTCGCAACAGGGCTCAACGCGAAAGCGGATCTCGTCGCCTGCGATCACGAAGGACGATCATCCCTCGCTAGGCCCCGGCTCGACGCGGCCGCTACCTCGAGCTAGATCATTTCATTGTTTCGTTGAAACAGTGGAATGATCTAACTCTTTGAAATGACGCAATTCCGGACGGAAAACCATTTCACACTTTTCCTGGAATTGCTCTAGAGCCCGCCATGCAACGTCAGGAAATCGACGATCCGGTTGACGCCCTCGCCGCGTTTCATGTCGGTGAAGACGAAGGGCTTCTCCGCCCGCATCCGGGTTGCGTCGCGGTTCATGACGTCGAGGTCGGCGCCGACATAGGGCGCAAGATCCCGCTTGTTGATGACAAGCAGATCCGACTTGGTGATGCCCGGCCCGCCCTTGCGTGGAATCTCTTCGCCCTGGCAGACGGAGATGACATAGATCGTCAGGTCGGCCAGATCAGGCGAGAAGGTGGCGGCCAGGTTGTCGCCACCGGATTCGATGAAGACGACATCAAGATCGGGAAAACGGCGATTGAGATCGGCGATCGCCTGCAGGTTGATTGTCGCATCCTCCCGGATCGCCGTGTGCGGGCATCCGCCGGTCTCGACGCCGACGATGCGATCGGACGGCAGCGCCTGCATGCGCACCAGCGCCTCGGCATCTTCCTTGGTGTAGATGTCGTTGGTAACGACAGCGATCGAGTATTTCTCCCGCATCGCCTTGCAGAGCTTGTCCGTCAGCGCGGTCTTCCCGGAACCGACAGGCCCACCGATGCCGACGCGCAAAGGGCCATTTTTTGATGCCATGTAACGTTCCTTTCTAGAGCATTTCCAGGAAAAGTGCGAAGCGGTTTTCCGTTAGGAATATGTAAAAACAAATAGATAGAGCGGTTTTACGGCTGCGTTTAAACCGGGAACGCTCTAGGGCGGCACGCACGCTCAGGAGCGAAAAAGCCGCGAATGCAGGGTCTCGTGTCTGAGAGATGAAATATCGGCGGTGATCGTGGCCGAGCCAAGGTCTTCTAGCGATGCGGCGCTCGCCTTTCGCGCCACTGCAGCGATGGTCGGCTCAAGGGTTGCGATCAGGCCCACACCGTCGCGTTGGCCGCTGACCCCGCAGCGAATGGCCACCGATACGGCGTTGGACACGGACGCATGCAGATAGGCGGCAATCGCCGGCTCGAGGCCTGTGGCGTGGGCACCGGCAACCGCACCGACCGCGACCGGATAGGCGGTTCTTTCTCCCAACCGATCAAGTACGGGATGCGGCCAATGCCGCGCTGCCGCCAGAAAAGCCTCGCCCTGCAGCATGGTTTCCATGTGCCGCTCGCGACTTGCCGCCATCGCCTCGGCAAGCTCGATCACGGATTGAAGCTGCGCCGGCGCATCGAAGGCCCGATAGGCCTCGCCAAACAGCAGCGCATCGTTCCAGCCGGAGCCGTGGCAAAGAAGCGTCTCCAGCCACAGCCGCATGCTCTCGGCATCGGTGACATGACCATCGTGAACCGCCTGCTCCAAGCCATTCGAATAGGAGAAGGCGCCGACCGGGAAGGCCGGCGATAGCCAGGTCACGAGGCGGAGCAGCGCCTGAGTGTCGGCCCGTTCAGCCATGGTGATGGTGGTGGCCGTGATCATGGCCCCCGGCCGCGTGATAGGCACCGCGCAGCGGATGGAACGGCTCGGAAACGTCGACGACCGTGGCACCCAGCCCCTCAAGCATCGCCCGAATGACCGGATCGCGGGAGATCAGGATACGGCCTGTCTCGATCTGTGCCGGGAGGTGGCGGTTACCCAGATGCCAGGCCAGTTCGACAAGGTGCAGCGGATCGCGCGGCCGGATTTCGTAGAGCGCCTCGGCTGCCGCGACGATGCCGATATAGCCGCCGCCATCGAGCACCAGCAGATCGCCGTCGGCCAGCATCACCGCTTCCTTCAGGTCAAGCATGACGACATCGTCGTTTTCGAGATGCAGCAGCTTGCGGCGCAGATGCCGCGCATCATGCGCCAAGGTGATGCTGTGCAGCGGCGCCTGGTCCTTGGGTCCAGGCGAGAGCACCTCGGTCGAACGATAGGGCATGTCAGAGCACCTCGACCTTTTCCGGATGCACGAGTTCGATGCGCGCTTCGATCAGCAAGTCTGCCATTGCGGCCTGGAAAGCCTTCAGATGCGGCTCGGCGAAATGCGCGTCGACCGCAGCCTTGTCCTTCCAGGTTTCGACAAACACCAGCGCGTCGGGCTCGGCTGGCTTATGATAGAGCTCGTAGCTGATGCACCCCGCCTCCCGCCGCGTTCCCTCGATCAAAGGGCCGGCGAGCGACAACACGTCCGCGCCCTTACCCGGGTGAGCCGTCAGATATGCGATAATGTAAACCATTGAACCCTCGACATCTTTTTCCGGCCGGCAGTGTAGCAAGAAAAAACCCCGATGCTAGCACCGAGCCCGAAAGTCCGCTGGATTTTCCATGGGCCGGGCACGCGCACCGGGGCTTCAAAAGACGGTCAGTCCGTCGGCCGGATCAGGCTGCGAGCTTCTGCGACTTCAGCGTTTCGAGAATGTTCTGCGGCGAGGAAACGCCATAGGGGTCGCTGTCGCAGTTGTCGGAATAGCCTTCTTCCTCGAACCACTGCACGACGACACCATTGTCGACGACGGCGGCGTAGCGCCAGGAGCGCATGCCGAAGCCGAGATTGTCCTTGGCGACGAGCATGCCCATCTTGCGGGTGAACTCGCCTGAACCATCCGGGATCAGCTTGACGTTTTCGAGGTTCTGCGACTTGCCCCAGGCATTCATCACGAAAGCGTCGTTGACAGAGATGCAGTAGATTTCGTCAACGCCTTCAGCGTTGAATTCGGCCGTCAGCTTTTCGAAGTCGGGCAACTGGAAGGTCGAGCAGGTGGGCGTGAAGGCGCCCGGCAGCGAAAACAAGACGACGCGCTTGCCGGCGAAATAGTCGTCGGAGGAAACGTCCTGCCAACGGAACGGGTTGGAGCCGCCGACGGCTTCATCGCGAACGCGGGTACGGAACGTTACGGTGGGTACTTTTCTGCCGAGCATGGTCATCTCCTTCAGTGCAGGCACTCGATCGCGAGCAGCCTTGGGGGACAGTCGCAATCGAGGAAAATATCAGCCCGCTTCCTACCGGAAATTCCGCTGCGGTGCAGCACGAAAGGCTTCGATTCACGCCCATGCATGGCAGGCATGCGACCGGCGCATGCCTGCGGCGGTGTCGTATCAGACCCGGCAAGGCCTCAATTGTGGAGCCGCAAGGACAGGCTGAGCGTGGAAGGCAAGGGATTCCAGAACCCGGTCTGCAATCCGGCTTCTCTCAGCGCCCGCGCCGTCCAGGTGTTGCATCCGAACAGTGCATTGAACCTGCCCTCCGCCTCGAAGAAGCGATCCGCATAGCCATAGGAAAAACGCTCGACCGGAACGACGGCGCCCCCGTTCCTGGCAAAGCTGCCGGAGATGAAAGTCATGAGCTTTTCGAACTCGGCACGTTCCAGGTCCACACTCGCGACCGACGGCTGGGGCTCGACGATCCGGCCGGCGATATCGACATGCATGACCGAGCGGTCGAGCGTCAGCGCCCGCAAGACCGGCATCGGTTTCAGCTCCGACCATGTCGGCGTTTCCAGGTAGAACGAGCGGCCACCCCAGCCGAAGATCAGCCATCGCGCCTCCGGGTGGTCCAAAGGCACGCCTGCCTCGCCGGCAAAGGCAAACCGCGCCCGGGTTTCATCGTTGAGCGGAATGGCGATATCGGTGTGGATCGGGCCAGACAGGATCAGGATACGTTCGCCGGCGACAACCGACGCGACCGCGGCGGCTGTAGCCGTCTTCGGTAGCAGCGGTCGCGGGACGACCGTCCCGAGAACGGCGGCCAGGACAAACGCCAACACCCCATAGGCGGTCCACTTCACCCCCCGCCAGATACCGCTTCTTCGAGACAATGCCGTTTGCCGCTCAGAACAGGAAATAGCGCTGCGCCATCGGCAGCACGGTCGCCGGCTCACAGGTGAGCAGCTCTCCATCGGCGCGCACCTCGTAGGTCTCCGGATCGACTTCGACATGCGGCGTCAGGCTGTTGTGGATCATCGACGCCTTGCCGATGCCGCCGCGGGTATTCTTGACCGCGACGAGCTGCTTGGCAACGCCGAGCCTTGCAGCAAGCCCCGCATCGAGCGAGGCCTGCGATACGAAGGTGACGGAGGAATTCGTGCGGCTCTTGCCATAGGCGCCGAACATCGGCCGGTAATGCACCGGCTGCGGCGTCGGGATCGAGGCGTTGGGGTCGCCCATCGGCGCTGCGGCGATCGTTCCGCCGATCAGCACCATATCGGGCTTCACGCCGAAGAAGGCCGGATTCCAGAGGACGAGGTCGGCGCGCTTGCCGACTTCGAGGGAGCCGATCTCATGGCTGAGGCCATGGGCGATCGCCGGGTTGATTGTGTATTTGGCGATGTAGCGCTTGACCCGGAAATTGTCGTTGTCGCCGGTCTCCTGCGGCAGCGCGCCGCGCTGGCGCTTCATCTTGTCGGCCGTCTGCCAGGTGCGGATTGCCACCTCGCCGACGCGCCCCATCGCCTGGCTGTCGGACGAGATGATCGAGAAGGCGCCGATATCATGCAGGATGTCCTCGGCGGCGATCGTCTCCTTGCGGATCCGGCTTTCGGCAAAGGCGATATCCTCGGGGATCGATGGCGACAGATGATGGCAGACCATCAACATATCAAGGTGTTCCGCCAGCGTGTTCTTGGTGTAGGGCCGGGTCGGGTTGGTCGACGACGGGATGACGTTCGGCTGGCCGCAGATCTTGATGATGTCGGGCGCGTGGCCGCCCCCTGCCCCTTCCGTGTGAAAAGCATGGATCGTGCGGCCCCTGATTGCGGCAATGGTGTCCTCGACGAAGCCGCTCTCGTTCAGCGTATCCGTGTGGATCATCACCTGCACGTCGTATTCGTCGGCAACGCTGAGGCAGCAGTCGACGGCAGCCGGCGTAGAGCCCCAGTCCTCGTGCAGCTTCAGAGACGTTGCGCCCGCGAGCACCATCTCGACCAGCGCGCCCGGCAACGAGGCATTGCCCTTGCCGGCAAAGGCAAGGTTCATGGGGAAGGCGTCCGCCGCCTCGATCATGCGGGCGAGATGCCAGGGCCCGGGCGTACAGGTGGTCGCGAGCGTCCCGTGCGCCGGTCCGGTGCCGCCGCCAAGCATGCAGGTAAGCCCGCTCATCAGCGCTTCCTCGATCTGCTGCGGGCAGATGAAGTGGATGTGGCTGTCCATGCCGCCGGCGGTAACGATCTTGCCCTCACCGGCAATCACCTCGGTGCCTGGGCCGACGATGATCGTCACGCCGGGCTGCATATCGGGATTGCCGGCCTTGCCGATTGCCGCGATGCGCCCGTCCTTGAGCCCGATATCCGCCTTAACGATCCCCCAGTGGTCGACGATCAGCGCATTGGTGATCACCGTGTCGACGGCACCCGCCGCCCGCGTCACCTGGCTTTGGCCCATGCCGTCGCGGATGACCTTGCCGCCGCCGAACTTCACTTCCTCGCCGTACGTGGTGAAATCCTTCTCCACCTCGATGAACAGCTCCGTGTCGGCGAGCCGAACCTTGTCGCCGACCGTCGGGCCGAACATGTTGGCATAGGCCGCGCGCGACATCTTGTAGGGCATGGGTTCAGGCTCCTTGGGACAAGTCTGAAAAAGATGAGGGAAGACGACGAAGCCGGCCTTCGGCCACAAGTGCGTCGACATACCGACGCTCGGCGCCAAAGGGATGCAGCGCCCAACCGGCGTGACCGAAACCGGCCAGAACAATGTGGTCGTCGGCCGAGGCGAAACCGGAAATAACGTCGGCAATCACCACCATGCCGCTCGACGGAACGACGTAAGGCGTAGGCGCAAACCGCGCCAAATCCCGGTCCAACTGCTCGTGCGCAGCGACGGAGATGACCCGATGCACCCGACCGGTTGCCGTCGTAAAACTCTCGAAGCCGGCCGTGTAATCGTCGCAGAAATCGTCGAGATCGGGGTGCGTTTCGGCCAATGCCGCGCGCATGCCGGCAAACTTTTCAGCCGACCGCACGCTCCAGATCTCGCGCGCCTGGCGTATTGCGGCGCTGTTCTTCCAGTGCCCGCCGCCGAGCATGGCAAGCGCTGGCCGGCCCGTATTGCAGACGGCGACGATATCTGTTCTCGTCCCGCCGGCGCCAGCGGAACGGCAATCGTTGAAACGAATGACGACATCGGCCGCATCGATGGTTGCGGCAGCGCCTTCGGGCGCCTCTCCATTCCCCACGATCATGATAGTGCGACCAGACATCAGTGTTAGTTTTCCGTCGGCTCGAGCAACTCTTTGAGTTCCGTGGTGCGGGCCGCGGTCAGTTGCGCCAGACAACCGGACACCAGCATCGGCTCCATCGATCCGCCGCGCGCTTCGAAGCCGGCGAGTTCGCACTGGCCGTCGCGGTAGCCGATCCAGGCGCGCTGCGCCTTTTTCAACGCTTCCTCCGCACCGACATAGTCGGCGCTGATGTCACCCAGTTCCTTGTCCTTGGCCCGCATCGCCGCAACGGTCTGCTTGTAGACCGTGTTGAGTTCGGCGTCGGCTGCCTCATAGTCCTTGTTGGAGCAGATGTTCATATCCGCCTGCGTCATCGCATTGGCGCAATCGACATCGTCCTCCTGCGCGAAGGCAGGGATGGCCGCGAGCAGCAAGGTGCCCGCGATAAGCGTCGTTCGCATCGTCATCCCTAAAGCTTTCCCATGACCTGCTGGCGGAAACCGAAGACCTCACGCTTGCCCGAAAGCGGGATGAGCGTGACCTGTCTTTTCTGTCCCGGCTCGAAGCGGACAGCGGTGCCGGCGGGAATGTCGAGCCTCTTGCCGCGGGCCGCATGGCGATCGAAGTCGAGCCCGGCATTGGTCTCGGCAAAATGATAGTGGCTGCCAACCTGCACCGGCCGATCGCCGGTGTTGGAGACCTCGATCGTCACCGTCTCAAGTCCGTGGTTGAGTTCGATATCGCCGCTTGCGGCAATGATTTCGCCTGGGATCATCCGAGTTCCCTCTCCCTGTCAGGCCGCGTTGGCGTCGGCGCAGCCGAGTGGCTTCAACACCCGCTCGGTCGATGCCGGATATTTCGCCAGCAGCGCGGCCGGGCGCACCGGGCGGCGGGTAAATTCGCCGCCGCAGTTCGGGCAGGTGCCGCCGAGTCTGCCTTCGACACAACCGACGCAGAAAGTGCATTCGAACGTGCAGATCATCGCCTCAAGGCTTTCGGGCGGCAGATCCTTGTCGCAGCATTCGCAGTTCGGGCGCAGTGCCAGCATGTCTTCGCCTCCTCAGCGGATAGGTTCGTGCACGGTGACGAGCTTGGTGCCATCCGGGAAGGTCGCCTCGACCTGGATGTCGTGGATCATCTCCGCGATCCCCTCCATCACCTGCGCGCGGGTGATCACATGCGCGCCCGCCTCCATCAGCTCCGCGACCGATCGGCCGTCACGCGCGCCTTCGACGACGAAGTCGGTAATCAGCGCGATCGCCTCGGGATGGTTGAGCTTGACGCCGCGCTCCAGGCGGCGGCGGGCGACCGTCGCAGCCATGGAAATCAACAGCTTGTCCTTTTCGCGCGGGGTAAGATTCATGCGTCGCCACCGGTTTGATTGCGGATTAGAGGACCCAGACTTTCGGCACTGCCGTTTGCTTGCGCAAGTGCGAAATGACTGGGATGAGGATTTTTCTGAGCGAGAAAACGTCGGCCGCCGCAAAGCGTCCAACCAGCTTGTCGCGATCGCCGAGCTTGATGTGGCTGACGCCCGCCCCCGCTTGCGTTTCGACGAGTGCGCGCAGCCGCGGCAGCAGCAATTCGCAATCGGGTCCGGTGTAGAACAGCGTCGCAAATGCCACGCTGCCGCCAAGGACGGCAGCTCGGGCGACAAGGGCGACGATATCGTCGGCAAAGGTCAGGTTTTCAGCGTGCAGCAACCCGCCGCCGACACGAATGCGCCAGCGATCGCGAAAGAGCCCCGTCTGCATCGCTTCACCCATCGCCT
Source organism: Ensifer sp. 4252 (assembly GCF_050434565.1). Lineage (NCBI taxonomy): Bacteria > Pseudomonadati > Pseudomonadota > Alphaproteobacteria > Hyphomicrobiales > Rhizobiaceae > Ensifer > Ensifer sp. 4252. The sequence goes on along the minus strand of NZ_JBNDIU010000015.1, from coordinate 78,063 downwards.
TGCGGCCGAGCAGCACAGCCTCGACGGCAAGAAATGTCGCGCGGTCGTCAAGCTCGACGTCGAGCGAGCGCGTCAGCGACGCGCGGTCGAACAGGATCGTCTCCTGCGGCAGCCAGTCGACCCGTGCCCCGGCCGCAACAGCGATGCGTGTTGCGACATCGACCGTGCCGGCACTCGCCTTGTAGATCTTCTCGCAGGCCTGCGTGGAGACGGTGAGCTCCGTCGCCGCACCGGCCTCGATCTCCCAGAGCATGCGGTCGCCGCCGGTCAGCCCGCCCGAAGAGTTGATCAGCACGGCCTCCATCGAACCATCGAAGGTTTTGGGCAGACGGATCTTGGCGCAGCCTTCCTGGTAAAGCTCGGCAATGCGCGTGCGGCCGGCGGCCACTTTCGCGACCAGCCGTCCTCTTCCGAACGCCCGCTGGGGGGCGATGATGGCCGCATTGTTCATGTTCATGCGCCGATATCGTCTGGATCTCGAGGCGTGAAGTCAAGCTATTGTTTTGCAAAGAAAATCATCAGGATGACTGCTTTATGAGCAGCCGATGCCCACCGAGCGACCAAGTGCTCACGCCACGCGGTCAGGCGGCTCTCGGCCATCGAAGAACGCGGTGATGTTGTCGACCACCTTCATGCCCATCGCAACGCGCGTTTCCTCGGTCGCACTGCCGAGATGCGGCAGCAGAACGACATTTTCGAGCGCCCTCAGGCCCTCCGGTACATTCGGCTCCGCCTCGAAAACATCGAGGCCGGCGCCTTTGATCACCCCGTTCTTCAGCGCTTCGATCAGCGCGGACTCGTCGACCACATCGCCGCGCGCGGTGTTGACGAGGTAGGCGCCCTTTTTCATCATCGCCAGCCGCTCGGCATTGATGAGGTGCCGGTTCTCGCCGCCGCCTGGGCAATGCAGCGAGACGAAGTCGGCGACCTCAAGCACATCGTCGACGGTATCGAGCTGGCGTGCGCCATAGCGTGCGGCTTCCGCCACATCGACACGCGAGCGGTTATAGAACACCACCTCCATGTCGAACCCGAAATGACAGCGTTTTGCCACGGCCTTGCCGATGCGACCGAAACCGATGATGCCGAGCGTCTTGCCGGTCACCTTGCTGCCGACCATGTGGGTCGGCCGCCAGCCGGTCCATTCGCCGGCCCTGATCTGACGCTCCCCCTCGCCCGCACGCCGGGCGACCGAAAGCAGCAGCGTCATGGCGATGTCGGCGGTGCAATCGGTCAGAACGCCCGGCGTGTTGGTAACGACGATATTGGCGGCCTTGGCGGCGGCAACGTCGATATGATTGTAGCCGACACCATAGTTTCCGAGGATCTTTGCCCTGATGCCGCCGCCGTCGAACAGGCTTGACGGCAGTCGATCGGAAACCGTCGGCAGCACGGCATCAAAGTCGCGCAGCGCCTGTGCCAGTTGATCGGCCGACATCGGTACGTCTTTCTCGTTCAGCACGACGTCGAACCGCTCGGCCAGCACGCGCTCCACCGCTTCGGGCCAACGGCGGGTGACGAGAATGCGCGGCTTGGAACTCATGGGGCAACCTCCGAAACAGAATCGTTCGGCGATAGTGCACGAAATGGCCGCGGGGGACAGCCCGGCGCGGACACACGAAAGAGGTCCTGTGCAATGCTTGCCGAGGCGAAGTCCGACGAGAAGCGTCGCCATCCGCCGTTGACACCCGCCCGGAAACGAAAAGCCCGGCGATCGCTCGCCGGGCATTCGAAGTTCTGACGTGGTTCAGCGAACCTCGAAGCGAGACTTACTCGTTTTCGAAGTAGCTGTACTTGCCGTCTTCACCCTTCTTCCAGGTGTACATGACGTAGTCCGGACGGGTGATGTCGCCCTTTTCGTCATAGCCGAGTTCGCCAATTGCAGTCTTGAACGGGCCCTTGGCCTTGATCGCTTCGGCAACGGCCTGCGGATCGGTCGTACCGCCAGCCTTGGCAGCTTCAGCCACGACCTGCAGAGCGGCGTAGGCATAGAGCGTGTAGGCTTCCGGTTCGAAGCCGGCAGCGCGGAACTTCTCGACGAGTTCCTTGGCAGCCGCGTTCTTGCGCGGATCCGGAGCGAAGGTCATCAGCGTGCCGTCAACCGCGTCGCCTGCGATCGAGGCCAGTTCGTTCGAAACGATACCGTCGCCCGACATCAGGGTCGCCTTGAGGCCCTGGTCCTTCATCTGGCGCATGATCAGGCCAGCTTCGGTGTGCAGACCGCCGTAATAGACGATCGAAACGCCGGCTTCCTTCATCTTGGCGATGAGGGCCGAGAAATCCTTGTCGCCAGTGTTGATGCCTTCATAGAGGGCTTCATTGAGGCCGGCTTCGTTCATCGACTTCTTGGTTTCGTCGGCAAGGCCCTGACCATAAGGGGTCTTGTCGTGAATGACGGCGATCTTGGCGTCCTTGTGGTTGGCGGCAAGGAAGGCGCCGGCAACTGCGCCCTGCTGGTCGTCACGACCGCAGGTGCGGAAGGTGTTCCAGAGGCCGCGCTCGGTGAACTGCGGGTTGGTGGAGGCCGGCGTTACCTGCAGGATGCCGTTTTCGGCATAGACTTCCGAAGCCGGGATGGACACGCCCGAGTTGAAGTGGCCGACAACGAACTTCACACCGTCAGCAACGAACTTGTTGGCGACCGATACGCCCTGCTTGGCGTCGGAAACGTCGTCGCCGAGTACAACCTTGATCTGTTCCCCATTGATACCGCCGGCAGCATTGATGTCGGCAGCGGCCTGTTCGGCACCTTTCTGCAGCTGTGCGCCGAAGGCGGCGTTCGGGCCGGTCAGCGGGCCAGCGACACCAACGAGAATATCAGCCCATGCGGTGCCGCTGAAAGCGACCATTGCCGTCAGCGCAACGGCCGACAGAAGAGACTTTTTCATCTTGTTACTCCCAAATATTCGAGCGGGTCTCGTTACAAACCTGCGCAATGCCCACCATAAGTTGCGCCGGTGTTTCTTTCGCACCGGCCGCGGCGGCCGGCGCGCGCTGTTCCCTTTATTTGGCTTTCCAGGAGAAAGGCGAAGCCTTCTCATAGAGCCAATAGTAGTTATTGGTCATTTGCTTGGTCCGGTAGTACCGGAAACCTGCGGTAGCAAACAACAAAAGTACGACCGTGTCCACGATATAGTAATGCAGACTGAACATCGTACCTTCGAACAGGGCGTGGTGCACGAAGCGGATGCCAAGCCCCAGCAGCGCCACGTAGACGAAGAGGCGCGGAAGCTCCTCCCAGCCCTCGGCGACGCTCTTTCCCGTTCTCCACGCGGTCCAGCCGCCCAGAACACAGGTAATGAAAAGAAACTGCCAGATCGACACTTCTTCGTAGAGAATACCCTGCATGTCACAAACTCCAGATGCGACGCATCAATGGCGGCCGCCTTCGAGATAGGCCGCGCGGACTTCCGGATTGGCGAGCAGTTCCTTGCCCGAGCCGCTCATCGTCACGCGGCCGTTGACCATGACGTAGCCGCGGTCGGAAAGCTTCAAGGCGCCGAAAGCATTCTGCTCGACGAGGAACACGGTCAGCCCCTCTTCCTTGTTCAGCTTCTTGATGGCTTCGAAGATGCCCTTGACGATCAGCGGCGCCAGGCCGAGTGACGGCTCGTCCAGCAGAAGAAGCTTCGGCCGCGCCATCAGCGCGCGGGCGATCGACAGCATCTGCTGCTCGCCGCCCGAAAGCGTACCGCCGCGTTGAGCCTGGCGCTCCTTGAGCCGCGGGAACAGCGTGAACACCTTCTCGAGGTCCTCGTCGAAGTGTTTGAGGTTATCGAGGCTCGCGCCCATTTGCAGGTTTTCGAACACGGTCATGCGCGGGAAGATGCGACGGCCTTCCGGTGACTGAGCGATGCGAAGACGCGCGATCTCGTGCGTCGGCATGCGGGTGATTTCCGCACCTTCGAACATGACCGCGCCGGTACGCGCCTGCGGGCTGCCGCAGATCGTCATCATCAGCGTCGACTTGCCGGCGCCGTTGGCGCCGATCAGGCAGACGATTTCACCGCGATGCACTTCGACGTCGACGCCGTTCAGCGCCCGGATATTGCCGTAGTAGGTCTCGACGGCCTTTACTTGCAGGAGAGGCGCGCTCATGGCTTGGAGCCTCCCTGCCCGCCTTCGATTTGCTCGATTTGTTCGATCACCTCTTCAACCTCTTCATCCTCGACACCCAGATAGGCCGCAATGACCCTCGGATCGTTCTTCACGAAGTCCGGGTTGCCGTCGGAAATCTTCTGGCCGTACTCCAAAACGACCACGTGGTCGGAAATCTCCATGACCACCGACATGTCGTGCTCGATAAGCAGGATCGAGGTACCGGTTTCGCCGCGGATTCCCCGCAGCAGCTCGTTGAGCGCCAGCGACTCGCGCGGGTTCAGGCCGGCTGCCGGTTCGTCGAGGCACAGAAGCTCTGGCCCGGTGCACATGGCGCGGGCGATTTCGAGCCGCCGCTGGGCGCCGTAGGGCAGATCGCCGGCGGGATCGTCGGCGCGCTCGATCAGCGACGCCTTCTCCAGCCAGTGGCGTGCAAGCTCGATCGATTCCTTCGAGGCCTGCTTGTAGGCGGGAAAACCGAACAGCCCGAGGAAGGTATAACCCGATGCCTGCATCAGCTTGTTGTGCTGCGCAACCAGCAGGTTTTCCAGCACCGTCAGACCGGAGAACATCCGGATGTTCTGAAAGGTGCGCGCGACCTTGGCGTGCTTGGTGATCTCGAAATCGGGCAGGCGCTCCAGCAGATACTCCTTACCGGACTTCTGCTTCATGGTGATCATGCCCATCGTCGGCTTGTAGAAGCCGGTGATGCAGTTGAACACCGTGGTCTTGCCGGCTCCGTTCGGGCCGATCAGGGCAGTGATGTCACCGCGATATGCCTCGAAGGAGAAGTCATTGATGGCCATGAGACCGCCGAAGCGCATCGACAGGTGCTCAACCGAGAGAATGGGGTCTTTTGTCATTGTCGTTGTCTCGAGGGCCATCAGCCATGCCCTTCCTTGGTGAAGCTGCCGGAGATCGCCTTGCGTTCGCGCAGGAACGCTGTCGGTTCACGTGAGCCGACAAAACCGCGCGGCTTCCACACCATGACGACGACCATCGCCAGGCCGAAGATCAGCATACGGTAGAGTTCAGGCGTGAAGTCCGGTCCGAAGATCGTCTTCAGGAAGGAAAGCTCGCGCAGGATTTCCGTGCCGCCGATCATCGCCACCGCGGCGATGGCGATACCGGTGAGCGAGCCCATGCCACCGAGAACCACGATCGCCAGAATGACCGCAGATTCGAGGAACACGAAGGATTCCGGCGAGACGAAACCCTGGCGCACGGCGAAGAACGAACCTGCGATGCCGCCGAACATGGCGCCCGTGGCAAAGGCGGTAAGCTTTGTCGTGACTGTGTTGATGCCGAGCGAGCGGCAGGCGATCTCGTCCTCGCGCAGCGCTTCCCAGGCGCGGCCGATCGGCATCCGGCGAAGGCGGATGGTGACGAAGGCTGTCAGCAAGCAAAGGCCGAGGATCAAATAGAAAAGGAAGATCTTGTAGTAGGCCGACGACATGGGAAGCCCCATCATCGCTGCAAAACCATCCTTGGAAGCGTCGAACTTGATGCCGAACAGCGTCGCCTTGGCGATGCCCGAGACGCCGAACGTGCCCTTGGTCACTTCCGTCCAGTTTATGAGGACAAGCCGTATGATTTCGCCGAAGGCGAGCGTCACGATCGCCAGGTAGTCACCCCTTAACCGCAAGACCGGGAAGCCGAGGATCATGCCCCAGCAGGCCGAGAGAATACCGGCAACCGGCAGCAGAACCCAGAAGGAGAGCCCGAAATAAGTCGACAGCAGCGCGTAGGAATAGGCACCCACCGCGTAGAAGGCGACATAGCCGAGGTCCAGCAGACCTGCGAGGCCGACGACGATATTGAGGCCCCAGGCGAGCATCACGTAGATCAGGATCTGGACGCCGAAATTGTCGACCCACTTCAGCGACCCCTGCGCACCGACGAGCGCCACGATCACAGGCGGATAGAGAACGAGCGCAATGATCGCGATCTTCGAGAAGTTGCGCGTGAAGAAGCTCTCTTCCTTGACGACGTCCTCGGCTTCCGCCTTGGCGGCCTTGCGGCGTGCCATCGCCGGCTGGATATAAGCGACCATCAGGAACCGGCCGACGGCGGCAACGATCACGAAGATCGAGAGCAGACCCCAGCGCTGATTGAGGACCAACTCGTTGCGGATGTTCTGGTCGGTTTTCAAGCCAACGAACAACACGAAGAGGCCGAGAGAGATCAGGCCCGCGAAGACAGCCTCGCGCAGGGCCCGCGCCGTCAGATCACTGCCGGCGCTTGCAGATGTAGAAGCAATGTTTGCCATTGATTTATACCTTCTCGACTTCCGGTCGTCCGAGTATGCCAGACGGCTTGAAGATCAGGACAATTGCGAGAATGGAGAACGTCGCAACATCCTTGTAGTCGATGGTGAAATAAGCGGACCAAAGGGACTCGATGAGGCCGATCAGCAGCCCGCCGAGAACAGCGCCCGGCAACGAGCCGATGCCGCCAAGAACGGCCGCAGTAAAAGCCTTGACCCCCGGAACAAACCCGTCGGTAAAGACGACCACGCCATAATACATCAAGTACATGGTGCCGGCGACAGCAGCGAGCGCTGCGCCCATGATGAAGGTTACCGAGATGGTGCGGTCGACGTCAACGCCGAGGAGTGCCGCCATCTTGCGGTCCTGTTCGGTTGCACGCTGGGCGCGCCCGAGCGGCGTCTTGTTGACGATGTACCAGAACACGGACAACAGGATCGCCGTGATGATGATGATGATGATCTGCTTCAGCGAGATCGTGATGCCGAACACCTCGTAAACCGAGGAAACGAGCGGCGGGATCGGCTTGTTGCGCGGCCCCTGCGTGACCTGGATGAAGTTCGACAGGGCGATCGACATGCCGATTGCCGTGATCAGCGGAGCCAGCCGGAACGAGCCACGCAGCGGCCGGTAAGCCACCCGCTCGATGGTCCAGTTCCAGAGCGCCGCCGTCAGCATGCCGACGACCATCATCAGCAAGAGGGCAAGTACAACCGGTATGCCAGCCATGAATGTTGTGAGAAGCAGAAAGACAATCAAAGCGGCAAAACCGCCGAGCATGAAGATATCGCCGTGGGCGAAGTTGATCATGCCAATGATGCCGTAGACCATGGTATAACCAATTGCGATCATACCATAAATAGACCCAAGAGTCAGCCCGTTGACGAGCTGCTGGACGAAATACTCCATCAATCTTCCCCTGGACCAGATCCCTAAGGTCCGGTCTCTTGTTTTTTGAGCTCATTGTTGAGCGTTCTGTTTGATCGATTCCATACCTCTTTCAAACGAAAAGAAAAGCTAAAAAACGTGGGAGCGGCAAAATCTTCGCCGATAAAATCGATTTGACGCTTTTGCAGTCATAAAAAACAAAAAAAATGCACGTCTCGCCTGCGTCATAGTCAACTTTAGTCTAAAACCGCGTGCAATCCCGGCTGTGGATGAATCGGCAAGCAACAAGACCAGCGTGCCGAATCCGCCCACGTCAGGCGCGCATGCGCGCACCGCTTGCATCGAACAATGGATAGGGCTGCAATCGCGCCGGCAGGATCTCGCCGAGCAGCTCGATCGCCCAACCTTCCTCCTGATCGGCGATCTCCTTGGGCACGTAACCGAGCGCCACCGACACGCCGCTGGCATGGGCGTAGCCGCCTGATGTCACCCAGCCGCGCACGGCGCCGTCGAAATAGATCGGTTCGTCGCCGATGACGTCGGCATCGCGCGCTTCCAGCAGGAACGTACGCAGACGAAGCTGCCCGCCCTCGGCCTTTTCGGCGATTGCCGCGGCCTTTCCGATGAAGTCCGCCGGCTTGCCGAGCGCCACGAACCGGCTGAGGCCCGCCTCCAGCGGGCCGTAGAGCGGCCGATACTCGCGCGACCAACTGCCGAAGGATTTCTCGACCCTGAGCGCATTGAGGGCGCGAAGACCAAACAGCCGGATACCGAAAGCCGCCCCCTTCTCCAGGATCAGGTCGAACAAATAGCGCTGGTATTCCGGCTTGATCCAGATCTCGTAGCCGAGGTCGCCGGTATAGCTGACCCGACCGACGATCGCCGGTACCATACCCAGGTCCATCCGGCGAATATCCATGAACGCAAAGGCCGAATCACCGACGTCGAGATGTGTCAGCGCCGCCAGCACGTCCCGCGCCTTCGGTCCGGCAATCGACAGGCCAACCAGCTCCAGCTTCAACGGACGGATCGAGACCGAGCCGTCCTGCGGCAGGTGCGCCTCGAACCAGCGCATATGATAATCCTCGGCGATGCCGGAGCCGATGAGAAGGAAGTCCTGCTCACCGAGCTTGGCGAGCGTGTAGTCGCCAATCAGCTTGCCGTCGTCTTTCAGCATCGGTGCCAGCGACATCCGGCCGGTTGCCGGAATGCGGCAGGCGAGCATCCGGTCGAGCCAAGCTTCCGCCCCCGCCCCCTTGATCTCGTATTTGGCAAAGCCGGAAGTCTCCATCAGCCCGACAGCGGCGCGCACCGCGCGGGCTTCATCGCCGACGGCGTCGAAGTCGGTCGAGCGGCGCCAGGAGAAGTGATCCTCGATACCGGGCGGCGCGAACCACAGCGGCGTTTCCAGACCGTAGGAAGCGCCGAACACCGCACCGGCCGCCTTCAACCGGTCATAGATCGGCGTCGTCAGCAGCGGTCGTGCGGCCGGCAGCTCTTCGTTCGGATAACGGATGGAGAACCGGCGCGAATAGTTCTCGCGCACCTTGGCGTTGGTATAGGCAAGCGTCGCGAAATCACCGTAGCGCGCCACGTCCATGGCAAAGACATCGAAGCCGGGATCGCCCTCAATCATCCAGTTGGCGAGCGCCAGACCGACGCCACCGCCCTGGCTGAAGCCGGCCATGACGGCACAAGCCGACCAGAAATTGCGCAGGCCCCGCACCGGCCCGACCAGCGGGTTTCCATCCGGCGAAAAGGTGAAGGGGCCGTTGATGACCTTCTTGATGCCCGCCTTGTTGAATGCCGGGAAATGCCGGAAGCCGACCTCGAGTTCCGGCGAGATGCGGTCGATGTCCTCGGCCAGCAGTTCATGGCCGAAATCCCAGGGTGTCGTCACCGGTGACCAGGGGCGGCAGGCCTTCTCATAGGTGCCCATCAGCATGCCGTTGCGCTCCTGGCGCAGGTAGATCTCGCCGTCGAAATCAACGCAGTGCATCAACTCCTTGCCACGCGTCTGGTTGAACTCGATGACCTCGGGCATATCCTCGGTGATGAGATACATATGCTCCATCGCAAGAACAGGCAGCTCCAGCCCTACCATGCGGCCCACTTCGCGCGCCCAGAGGCCCGCGGCATTGACCACATGCTCAGCAATGATCTCGCCCTGAGTGGTGATGACGCGCCAGGATCCGTCCTCGCGCTGTACCAGATCCTCGACCTTGGTGTGCAGATAGATCTCGGCCCCATTCTTCTTGGCCGACTTGGCATAGGCATGGGTCGTTCCATAGGGATCGAGATGGCCCTCGACCGGGTCGAACACCGCGCCGACGAACTGACCGGGATCCAGCAGCGGCATCAGGTCGTGTGCTTCCTTGGGCGTCAGCAGCTCGGCCTCGAGCCCCATGTAGCGGCCCTTGGCGAGGATCGACTTCATCCAGTCGAAGCGCTCCCTCGTCGCAGCCAGCATCATGCCCGACGTCATGTGCAGGCCGATATCCTGTCCGGAGTATTCCTCGATCTCCTTGTAGAGCTCGACGGTGTATTTCTGCAGCTTGGCGACGTTGGGGTCGCCATTGATCGTGTGCATGCCGCCGGCCGCGTGCCAGGTCGAACCGGAGGTCAGCTCCGACCGCTCCAGCAGCACCACGTCGGTCCAGCCGAATTTCGTCAGGTGGTAAAGGATCGAGCAACCGACAACGCCGCCACCGATCACGACGACTCTGGCATGGCTTTTCATGCGCACACTCCGCTTTCCCACGCATCCGGGTGAAGCGCGGCTCAGTTTTCAGGAAAAAGGATCAGGCACGACTGTCGCCCGCCCAGGTCTGTTCCGGCACGGGAACGGCAAGTGGCGAGCAGGGAAAAGCCTAGTCAGAAAGACGGCTGCGATAAAGACGTGGCTGCGAAGAACGCTTGTCCGTTCCCGCCATCTGTTGGCGGATCGGCGACCCAAATGCGGCATTCGATGCCGCATTTGATTTTAGTCGGAAAAAGCGGACGAAAGGTCGAACGCGCGGCCCATCGCCATCAGGTCGTCGAAGAGCGATTCGGCAAGGCTGCGCGAAACAATCAACTCGAAGGCATCCTCGCCGGTGCGCGCCAGGTTGATGGCGATATGGCCGCAAAGCACATTGGTGCTGCCACCGAGTGCGAAGGCTGCAGCGTGGAGATCGACACCGATGCCCTTGGCCAGGATCTGCCGCACGGATGGCCCGGAGAGGCGCAGCAGAACACGGCCGTCGCTCTGGTCGATGACATGCGCCTGCGTGCCGCAAAGCATGTCAAGACGGCGCATGAGACCGACTGGTGTGTCGACCTCCGACACCACCAGCCACTCGCCCGGACCGCAATAGCGCAACGACAGCTCAGGCGTCGACGAAAGCGCCCGCTGCACCGCCGCTTCAAGCCCGACATGGGCGAGCACCGTCGCAATCGCCCGCCAATGGCCGACCTCAAGGTGATCCGCATTCGCGGGCTTCGGCGTGCCGCGCAGCTTCTGGTCGAGCGCATGGCGGTTGTTGTAGTCGCGAACCATCCACGCCTCCTCAGGCTTTCAGTTTCTTGTTTTCGGGATCGACGAACACCGGGTCGCAGACCTCCGCGATGACCTCGTGATCGCGGAGCTTGTCCCAGACGACGATCTTCTCACCATAGCGCTCGCGCCCGGATTTGAGGAAGGCAAGCGCGATGTGGTGTCCGAGAACCGGCGAATAGCCGGCGGAACTGACCCAGCCCTGATCGTTGAGCGTCGATGGCTTCATGCCTTCTTTCAGAAGATGAGCGCCGGCACGCATATCCTTGTCCTTGTCCACCGGCTTCAGCCCGACAAGCTGCGTACGGTCTGCCGCCGTCAGGCCGTAGCGTGCGGACAGATGTTTGCCGATGAAGTCGGGTTTCTGCGCCGAAAACATGCGCCCGAGCCCGGCATCGTCTGGCGTCACCCGGCCATCGAACTCCGCATGGGTCAGAAGCCCCTTTTCAAGCCGCAGCACGTTCAGCGCCTCGACGCCGTAGGCGCAGATATCATGCGCACGCCCCGCCTCCATGATCTGCTCGGCAACCGCTTCGCCGTAACCGGCGGGAACGGCGAGCTCGAAGGCGAGTTCGCCGGAAAAGGAGATGCGAAACAGCCGGGCATTGATGCCGCCACGAAGCGCCGTTGCGCGTGCCGACAGAAACGGGAAGGCCGTTTCCGAGATATCCTCGTCGATCAGTTGCTGCAGCACGTCGCGCGCCTTCGGGCCGGCAATCGCCATCTGCGCCCATTGATCGCTCACCGAGCAGAACCGCACCTTGAGATCGGGCCACAGCACCTGGGCGCAATAATCCATATGGGACATGACGGCGCCGGCCATGGCGGTGGTCGTCGTCACGAAGAAGTGGTCGTCCGCAAGTCGGCTCACTGTGCCGTCGTCGAAGACGAAGCCGTCCTCGCGCAGCATCAGCCCGTATCGTGCCTTGCCGACCGGCAGCTTCAGCATGGCGTTGCAATAGAGCCGGTTGAGAAACTCCGCCGCATCGGGCCCGAAAACCTCGATCTTGCCGAGCGTCGACACATCGCAGAGCCCGACATTGGCACGAACGTTGAGGACCTCCCTGTCGACGCTTTCGCGCCAGGTCTTTTCGCCGGCGCGCGGGAACCAGGCCGAGCGGAACCAGAGACCGGAATCGACAAAGGTCGCGCCGTTCTTCTTCGCCCATTCATGCAGCGGCGACTTGCGGGTCGGCGTCGCGTGGCTGTCGCGGGACGTGCCCGCCAGTGCACCGAAGGAGACCGGCGTGTAGAACGGCCGGAACGTCGTCGTGCCGACCTCGGCCGGGCTGACCCCGCGCATGCCGGCGAGAATGCCGACCGCATTGATGTTGGAAAGCTTGCCCTGGTCGGTGGCCATGCCGCTGGTGGTATAGCGCTTGGCGTGCTCCACATGGCCGAAACCCTCGCGCAGCGCGAGACCGAGATCCTTCGCGTGCACGTCGTTCTGGAAATCCACGAAGGCTTTCGACTTGGCGCCGGGCACATACCAAAGGGCAGCAACCGAAGGCTCAGCCGCGGTCTCCGCCACCGGCAGTGGTGCTGCGGCGGCGTTAAAGCCAAGCTCAGCGGCGACCGCCGTCGCCTTCTCGGCGCCGTCGCGCAGGCAGCCGGCAAGCGTGTAGACGCCATTGGCCGCTCCGATCACCCGAAGGGCATCGCCGAGATCCGGTGCTGCGAATGCCTTCAACGCATCCGACCACACCGGCCGGGCGCCGCGCTGGCAGGCGAGATGAATGACCGGGCTCCAGCCGCCGGACATGCCGAGCGCATCGCAAGCGACCAGTTCCTCGAAACCCGAGCGCTCGACGACAATGCCCGACAGCCGCTGCCTCCCCTTGGTGTCGACGATCGAGCCAGAACGGATCACCCGCACGCCATCGGGTGCTGCGTCGCTCGCCTCCGACCGACTGTCGACGATCGTCGAGACCGACACACCCTTCGCCGACAGGTCGCGAGCCGTGCGATAGCCGCTGCTGCCGCTGGTGAAGATCGCGACCGACTTGCCGGCAGAAACGCCATAGCGCTGGGCGTAGGTGCCAATCGCGCCGGCCATCATCACGCCGGGGCGATCATTGCCGCCGAACACCAGCGGCCGCTCTTCAGCGCCCGTCGCCAGCAAGGCGCGCTTGGCCGCAATCCGCCACACGCGCTCGCTCGGCAGCTGGGCGGATCGTTCGGCCACATGTTTCTGCACCCGCTCGACAGCCCCGAAGACATTGTCGTCGTACCAGCCGAAGACAGTGGTGCGCGGCAGAAGAGTGACGTTGTCGAGCGACTGCAACTCGGCAATGGCCCGATCTGCAAATGCCGGCGCCGACGCGCCGTCGACCGTTTCAATTTCCGACAGCAGCGATCCGCCGAGACGAAAGTCCTCGTCCGCCAGGATAACGCGAAGCCCGGCGCGACCGGCGGTCAAGGCGGCCATCAAACCCGCGGGGCCGCCGCCGACGACAAGCAGATCGCAGAAGGCCCAGGACTTCTCATAGCTCTCCGGATCGCGTTCGAGAACCGCCCGTCCGAGACCGGCTGCCCGCCGGATCACCGGCTCATAGAGCTTCTCCCAGAGCTGCCGCGGCCACATGAAGGTCTTGTAGTAGAAGCCGGCCCCGAGAAACGGCGAAAGCAGGCCGTTGACCGCTCCGACGTCGAAACCGAGCGACGGCCAGCGGTTCTGACTGCGCGCGGTCAGACCGGCATAGAGTTCGGCAACGGTTGCCTTGGTATTGGGGTCGCTGCGGGCACCCGAGCCGAGGGTCATGAGCGCGTTCGGCTCAGATGGGCCGGCGCTGACGATGCCGCGCGGCCGGTGATATTTGAAGCTGCGGCCGACCAGCATCTGGTCGTTGGCAAGCAGGGCGGACGCAAGAGTGTCGCCGGCAAAGCCGCGCAACGGCCGGCCGTCGAAGGTGAAGCTCAGTGACTTGCTGCGGTCGACAAGACCGCCGGAGGACAGGCGATAGGCGGTCACCGTTGGGCCTCCCGCGCCGCGGCCGCACCGTCGACGACCGAATAGACCTCATGGGTGACCGTGTCGCGTTCGACAACCAGGAACCGGCGACAGCCGGCAACATGATGCCAGTGTTCCACCGTTCGGCCCCGTGGGTTGGCGCGCACATAGACATAGTCATGCCAGGCTTCATTCGGGGCTGAAGGTGCTGGCCGAATGAGCGACGCATCGCCACGGATTGCGAACTCTTCCTTCGGGCGGACCCCGCAATGGGGACAGGTGATCAGGCTTGCCATTGTCTTCCGTATTCTGGAGCCCAACGCGGCTCGCTCATGCTTCCTGGTCAGCCGGATGGTCGTCATCCGACGGGCGCCGCTCTAGTGAAGATTGGGTTGCGGTCCGGCACCGGCCTCGTCGACCGCATAACCGCGTGCGAAACGATCGAGCCGCAGGGCGCGCGCCACCGGGTGGGTATCGTTCCTCGCGATCAGATGCGCGAAACAATAGCCGGACGCCGGCGTCGCCTTGAAGCCGCCGTAGCACCAGCCGCAATTGAGGTAGAGATTGTCGATCGAGGTGCGGTCGATGATCGGCGAGCCGTCCATGCTCATGTCCATGACGCCGCCCCAGGCGCGCAGCACCCGGACGCGCGACAGGCCGGGGATCATCGACACCCCCTCCTCCATCACATGCTCGGCCGTCGCCAGATTGCCGCGCTGGGCATAGGAAGAGTAACCGTCGATCTCGGCGCCGAAGACCAATCCGCCCTTGTCCGACTGCGAGATATAGAAATGGCCGCCGCCATAGACGATCACGTGATCGATGCAGGGCTTCAGCCCCTCTGTCACGAAGGCCTGCAGCACATGGCTTTCGAGCGGCAGCTTCAGGTCCGCCATCTCGCCGACGCGCGAAGAGTTGCCGGCCGCTGCCAGCGCCAGCTTGCCGCAACCGATGAAGCCCTTCGACGTTTCCACCCCGGTCACGACGCCGTTCTCGCGGCGAATGCCGGTTACCTCGCAATGCTCGATGATGTCGACGCCGTGCTGGTCCGCCCCGCGGGCATAACCCCAGGCGACGGCGTCATGACGGGCGGTGCCCGCGCGCCGCTGCAGAAGGCCGCCAAGGATCGGGTAGCGCGCATGGTCGTAATTGAGGAAGGGGATCATCTTCTTCAGTTGGTCGCGCTCGATCAGTTCGGCCGCAACCCCTTCCATCCACATCGCATTGCCGCGCCTGACATAGGCGTCGCGCTGGGCGTCGCTGTGGTAAAGCATGATGACGCCGCGCTGCGAGAGCATGACGTTGTAGTTCAGGTCCTGCTCCAGCCCCTCCCAGAGCTTCATCGAAAACTCGTAGAAGGGTTCGTTGCCGGGCAGCATGTAATTGGAGCGCACGATCGTCGTGTTACGGCCGACATTGCCCGATCCGAGATAGCCCTTCTCGAGCACCGCGACGTTCTTCACGCCAAATTCCTTTGCGAGGTAGTAAGCGGTCGAAAGACCGTGGCCACCACCGCCGACAATGATCACATCATAATGGGATTTCGGTTGCGGCTGTCGCCATTGCGGTTTCCAGTTCAGGTTTCCGGAAAGGGCGTTCCTGACGATCGAGTACGCGGAATAACGCATGAAGGCATCCAGTTCAGTTGCGTCGGCACATTTGCACAGCCGACGCGAGGAGCAAAGATGCAAGCTTCTCGCAGTTGCAAAAATCAAGCTGCCGTTTTGCCGCAAGGCGTGAAAAGTTGACAGCCAAGCGCCCGCGACAGCACATTTCGCGCGAACCGTTGAAAACTATGGGCAACTTCCGCCGCCGAGTGTGCTATGGCGCGACAAACGCCTGAAAGACGACAAGCAATGCTCGACATTCTGCAAAAATCCGCGATCGCCGCCGGGCGTGCCATCCTCGACATCTACAACGCCGGCCCGGCAGTGACCTACAAGCCCGACTGTTCGCCGGTGACGGACGCCGACGCGTGTGCGGAGCGCATCATCCTGGCCGATCTCGCGGCTGCCTTTCCGGATATTCCTGTCGTGGCTGAGGAATCGGTCGCTGCCGGCTCCATCCCCGACATCTCTGGCAAATCGTTCTTTCTCGTCGACCCGCTCGACGGCACCAAGGAATTCATCGGCCGCCACAACGACTTCACCGTCAACATCGCGCTGATCGAAAACGGCGCGCCGGTTGCCGGCGTCGTCTACGCTCCCGCCCTCGGAATCCTCTACGCCGCAAGCGGCGGCAAGGCCCTGAAAGCGGTGGTCACGGAAGCCTTTCTGGTCGAACCGGAAATCGTGATCGGCTGTCGCAGCCGGGGCGATCGGCTGGTGGCGCTGGCGAGCCGCTCGCACAACAGTGCCGAGACCGTCGCCTATCTCGCCGAACACGGCATCACCGACTACGAGGCTGTCGGCTCTTCGCTCAAGTTTTGTCTGCTGGCCGAAGGGCTGGCCGACGTCTATCCGCGCTTCAGCCGCACGATGGAATGGGACACGGCCGCCGGCGATGCCATCCTGCGTGCAGCGGGCGGCGAAACGCTGACGATGGAAGGCACGCCGCTCACCTATGGCAAGCGCAACCAGAAAGGCGACAGCGATTTTGCCAATCCCTGGTTTGTTTCGCGCGGCAAAATCTGAGGCCGACACCGACCCCAAGCAAGCCGCATCGCCCGCAGAACGCTACACAGGCACTGCCTCACCATCGCTCGGTGTCGGCTCTCCTTCGGTGCTGCCGCTCTCGACCGGTGGCTTGATGCGGAACCAGGCGAGATAAAGTGCCGGCAGGAACAGAAGTGTCAGCACTGTTCCGACGATGATGCCGCCCATCATCGCATAGGCCATCGGCCCCCAGAAGATTTCCCGCGCAATCGGGATCAGCCCGAGGCTTGCGGCCGCCGCCGTCAGCATGATCGGCCGCATGCGATGTTCGGTCGCCTCGCGCACCGCATCCCAGGCCGCCACCCCTTCCTTGCGCAGATCCTCGATCTGCACAACGAGGATGACTGAGTTGCGAATGAGAATGCCGATCAGCGCCAGCACGCCCAGGATCGCGACGAAGCCGAGCGGCGCACCGCTTGGAAGCAGCGCCGCGACGACGCCGATCAGCGCCAGTGGCGCCACGGCAAAAACGAGGAACAGCCGTGAGAAACTCTGCAGCTGGATCATCAGGATCGTCGCCATGGCAAACAGCATCAGCGGCACGACGGCGACGATCGGCGCCTGACTCTTGGTGCTTTCCTCGATGGTGCCGCCGATCTCGATCCTGTAGCCGTCCGGAAGCCCGGCGCCAAACGCCGCGACGTCCTTCTCCAGCTGCGCCGAAACCGTCGAGGGCTGTGCCGCGCCGTTGATCGCCGCCTTGACCGTGATCGTCGGCAGGCGCGAGCGGCGCCAGACGACCGGCTGCTCCATCTCGTAGCGGAAGTTGGCAACCGCCGCCAAGGGCACTGAGTTGCCGCTGGCGCCGGGAAGCTGCAGGTCGCGCAATGTCTCGATCGACTGCCGCTCGGATTCACGCGCCCGGCCGACGACATCGATCAGGTAGATGTCGTCGCGCACCTGGGTGACGGTCGTGCCGCCGACGATGCCGTTGAGGGCTGTCGCGATATCCTGCGAAGTGACGCCGAGCTGGCGGGCCTTGTCCTGCAGGACATCGACCTTGATCATGCGCGCCGGCTCGTTCCAGTCGTAGACGATCTCGCCCAGCAGCGGGTTGCGTCCGAGCACGGTGCTGAGGTCGAGCGCGTGTTTGCGCACCTGGTCGATATCCGGTCCGCTGACGCGATACTGGATCGGTCGCCCGACCGGCGGACCGATGTCGAGCAGCTTCACATAGGCGTCCGTTCCCGGGAATGTCTGCTTGAGATAGGCCTGCAGATCGGCGCGCACGTTGTCGCGGACGTCCAGCCCCTTGGTGACGATGATCATCTGGCCGAAGGAGGGATGCGGCGGCTGCACATCGAAGGACAGCACGAAACGCACGGCGCCCTCGCCGACATAGCTCGACCAGCGCAACACATCCTGATTGCCGGCAAGCTTCTCCTTCTCGAACTTCGCCATCTGCGCATTGGTTTCCTCGATCGAGGAATTCTGCGGCAGCGACCAGTCGACGATGATCTCGGGCCGGTTCGAGGACGGGAAGAACTGCTGCTGCACGAAGCCCATGGCGAAGACCGAAAGGCAGAACACCGCGACCGTGGCAATGATCGTCGTCCAGCGCCAGTGCATGCAAAGGTCGAGCAGCTTTGAAAACAACCGCCCGACCCGCCCCTTTTCGCCGGCATGCTGCTTCATCGTCTTCGGCAGGATCGTGACGCCCAAAAGCGGCGCGAAGATCACCGCCACGATCCACGAGACCAGCAGCGAAATCGCGATGACGACGAACAGCGTGAAGGTGAATTCCCCGGCCGCGCTGTTGTTGAGGCCGATCGGAATGAAACCGGCAACGGTGACGAGCGTGCCCGTCAGCATCGGAAAGGCGGTGGAGGTATAGACGTAGGTCGCGGCCTTCCGCAGGGAATCGCCGACCTCCAGCCGCGCCACCATCATTTCCACCGCGATCATCGCATCATCGACCAGCAGGCCGAGCGCGATGATCAGCGCGCCGAGCGAAACGCGCTGCAGCGAAATGCCCCAATAGGACATGAAGACAAAGGTGATCGCCAGCGTCAGCGGGATGGAAAGCGCCACGACCAGGCCGGCGCGCATGCCCAGGCTGACGAAGCTGACGGCAAGCACGATGATCACCGCTTCGAACAGCGCCTGCGTAAAACCGGAGACCGCCTCCTCGACCACGAGCGGTTGGTCGGACACCAGGTGAACGTCGACGCCGACAGGCAGCCGCTGCTCCAGGAGCTCGATCTTCTCTTCCACCGCCTTGCCGAAATCGAGCAGGTTCGAGCCCTGCTTCATGCCGATCGCCAGCCCGATCGCCGCCTTACCCTCGAAGCGGAACAAGGCGGACGGTGGATCGACATAGCCGCGGCTGATCGTGGCGATATCGCTCAGGCGGAAGAAGCGGTCGTTGACCTGCAGGTTAACGGAACGGATGCTGTCTTCCGACGAAAACTGCCCACCGACGCGGATGCTGACGCGCTCGCCTTCAGTCTGGATGACGCCCGAGGGCGACACGGCGTTCTGGGCCTGCAGCGTCTCGATCACCTGCTGCTGGTTGATGCCCAGCGCTGCGAGCTGGCGCGGCGAAAACTCGAGATAGATCACCTCGTCCTGTGCACCGATCAGATCGACCTTGCCGATGTTCGGCACCGTCAGGATATCGCGGCGCGCATCCTCGACATAATCGCGCAGCTGTCGTTGGGTGAGACCGTCGCCGGTGAAGGCGTAAATATTGCCGAAGACGTCGCCGAAGCGGTCGTTGAAGGCGGGGCCCACGACACCCGACGGGAACTCGCCGCGAATGTCGTCGATCATGTTGCGGACCGTGACCCAGGTCGCCGCCACATTGCGCGCCTTCGTTTCCTGTTTCAGGTTGACGAAGACCAGCGTCTGGCCTGGCGTCGTCATGCTCTTGGTGTAATCGAGCGATTCCAGTTCCTCGAGCTTGCGCTCGATCCGCTCGGTGACCTGAAGCGTCGTTTCCTCGACCGAAGCGCCCGGCCAGGCGGCCGAGATCGTCATCGTCTTGATGATGAAGGACGGGTCCTCCTCGCGGCCGAGCTCGATGTAAGAGGTGATGCCGAGCAAGACGAAGACGATCATGAAGTACCAGACCATGGAGCTGTGATCGAGCGCCCAGTCCGAAAGGTTGAACTTCTTCATGAACGCGCTCCGTCGGAAATCTTCACCTTCTGGCCTTCTTCAAGGCTGTGCGCGCCCGCCGTGGCGATGCGTTCCCCGGGCTTGAGCCCGGCGTTGACCGGCCGCAAGCCGCCGACCTCGGCACCGACGTCGACTTCGCGCGCCGCGACGCTGCCGCCCTGTTCATTGACGATCCAGACGAAGCTCTTGCCTTCCCGCTCGAATACCGCCGTCGACGGCACGAATATGCGTTCGTGTTCGGCGCCCAGGCGCGTCGCGGTGATGGTCGTTCCCAGCCTGAATCCCACCGGCGGGTTGTCGAGCGCGATCTTCACGCGCCGCGTCCGGGTGACCGGGTCGGCCGCCGGCGCGATCTCGCGCACCGTTCCGTTGACCCGCAGATCCGGATTGATCTGCAATGAGACTGAAAACGGCGTGCCGATCGGAAACAGCGCGATGCCGTCGGGCACGTCGACGACCGCGTCGCGCTCCCCGGGCCGGGCGACGGTCACGACCATCTCGCCTGCCGACACCACCTGGCCGACCTCGGCCCCGGTCGCCGTGACGATGCCGTCGAAATTGGATTTCAGCTTGGTGTAGGAGAGCTGCTCCTCGGACTTCGACAGCCCCGCCGTTGCCCGGATGAGGGACGCCTGTGCCGCCTCGCGGCTTTGCTGGGCGCTGTCGACGGTGGCTTGTGTCGCCGTGTCCGTCTTCAGGAGGGCCGTCATGCGCTCTTCGGCTGCAGCCGCGTTGGCAAGCGTTGCCTCGGCACTTGCCAGATCGGCCTTGGCCGACCGCAGCGCCAGTTCGAAGGCGGTCGGGTCGAGGGCAGCAAGCTCCGCCCCGGCGACCACGGCATCACCAACCGTAACATCGCGGGCGACCAACCGGCCGATCACCCGAAAGCCAAGCTCCGTCTGCACCTTCGGCTGCACCGTTCCGGCAAAACTCGCAGCCGCGTCGATGCGCTCGCTGACAACCATCGACAGCACCGGGCGAACAGCATCCGGCGCCTTTTCCTCTTCCTTCTGGCAGCCGGCCATCAGCAGAGCAGCCACCGGCATGACCAGGCGCGTGAATGTCGACCAACTCATTTCGCCTGCTCCTCTGCCACCGCATGCACCGCCAGGCCCGGGCGCAGGAACTTGGCCCCCTCCGCTACGACCTTGTCGCCGACCGAAAGCCCGGAAGCGACCAGCACGCGGCCGCTCTCATAGGTCTTCACCTCGATCGGCTTGAGGCTGACCGTGCTGTCCTTCGGATCGACGATCCAGACCGCCGGCTTGCCGTCCGCGGCCGTCAGCGCCGTCCACGGCAGCGCGATGACCTTGGCGGGCTCGAAGCGGGCAACGCCCGTCACCGACGAGCCGAGCGTCATGCGATCCGGTGTCTCTCGCATCGCCAGCTTCACCCGCACCGTGCCGGCCTTGTCGTCGATGGTCGGGGAGATTTCGCTCACCCGCGCGATCGCCGTGACCGAGGGGTCGCTGACCAGCGCGAGCGTTACGTCCTCGCTCGCCGGTTTCATGAACAACAGGCCTTCGTGAACGTTGAAGATGGCGTCCCGCGGTCCGTCCTTGGCAACGGAGAACATGGTTTGCGCCGCCTGCACCACCTGCCCCGCCTCCGCATGTCGCACCGTGACGATGCCAGCAGCGCTCGAGCGCAACTCGGTATATGAAAGAGCGGTCCGTGCAGCCTCCAGTTCCGCGCTGGCGGCATCGAGCGCACTTGCCGCGGTGCGCGCGGCAGTCTCGGCCTGGTCGAGATCACGGCGTGTCGTAAAGCCCTGCGTCATCAGGGTGTTTTGCCGGGTCAATGTCGCCGAGGCCTGTCGCAACTGCGCTTCTGCAGCCTTCACCGCCGCTTCGGACGCCTGGACATCGGCTTCCTGCTCGCGCGGGTCGATCTTCGCCAGCAGCTCGCCCTCATCGACATGGGCGCCAATATCGGCAAACCACTGCGTCACCTGACCGCTGACGCGAAAGGCAAGGTTCGCCTGCACATGGGCCACGACCTCGCCGGTCAAGGTGACGGTCTGCTGGTAGTCGGAGAGTTGCGCTTCGACGATCCGGACGGTCGTTTCCGGCCTACCGGCCTCGGCCTCCTGCTTCTGGCACGAGGCCAGGAAAACGGTGCAGGCGACCATGATGCCCCAACCACCATGCCGCATCCTGCATGTGAATTGCGTCATACGCTCCATCCGGCTCCGGTGTTGATCGGGCTTTTTTCATTGCCCTTCAAGATACAAGATGCGTCTCGCCTTCATCACAAGGATGGCAGCAAAGTCGCATACTTGGCCGTCATCTGGAAGGCCGCAATAGCAAACGGCGCTGCGACCGATGGTGGCAGTGTCGCTCGACACACGCGATGAAGGGAACGGGGGACGGCGGCTTTACCCGCCTTACCGCCTGGTGGCCGTAGCGATCAGGTTGCCGATCGAACTCTCGTTGAATGGCTTGTCGATCCTCGGGATGCCACGAAGATGCGCCGGGAAGATCTCGGCATCGCCGTAGCCGCTGGTGAAACCGAAACACAAGCCGCGGGCGAGGATCGCATCCGCGACGGCAAAGCTCGTCTCATCCTCGAGATTGACATCGAGCATGATGAAATCGAAGGACTGCGCGGTAATCAGCTTCATCGCCTGATCGGCGTTGGTAGCGATCTGGACGTCGCTGATACCTATGGATTTCAGGATTTCTTCGGCATCCATCGCGATGATGAAATTGTCTTCCAGAACGAGCACAGTTCTGATCGACGGTGGAATCTCGATCGTTGGCATAAGGTCCACCTTTCGCGAGAACCATGCGCCGGCCACAGAACGGACCGCCGCATTCAACCTTGATCTATAGCCCCCGCCAACCCGCCCGGCATTTAAAAAAGACATGTCGCCGCCCCTAGCGATTTGCCGCATCTCCACCACGCCATGCGAAGGAACAAGGCGCGCAGCGGGGCGTTCAGTAGAAAGCGGCGCATTGACGGCTGAGAGCCGCATTCGCAGCCGCGTCTCGACACCCAGGATGAATTTCCGAAACGGATTGGAGAAAGAACATGGCACAGGCAGCCTCCGTGCTGAAACCGAAGGTCAAGGACGAGGAATTCGACATCGGGTTGAAGAAGGTCTATCGCCAGCAGATGGCGGCCGCGCTCTCCGACATTCTCGCCGACACCTACAAGCTGGTCATCAAGAGCCACATCTACCACTGGAATGTCGTCGGTCCGCTGTTCAAGCCGCTGCATGAGCTGACCGAGGAGCACTACAACACCCTGTTCAAAGCCACCGACATCATCGCCGAACGCATCCGCGCGCTTGGGCACCTGGCGCCGGCAAAGCTCGGCGAGGCCAATCAGTTCGCGCCAACCAGCGCCTCCGTCAACCACACCACTGCTGCAGAGATGGTCGCAGACCTGATCGCCGACCACGAGGCTGCAGTCCGGCGCATGCGCGAGGCCGGCACCAAGGCCGACGAGAACAACGACCTTGTGACCACGGACATGCTGACGGACCGGCTCAATTTCCATGAGAAGGCGCTGTGGATGCTGAGGGCGATCGTCGCCGCCTGACGGCACCACCATGACCGGTGTCACAGAGCCCCGCCATCCGGCGGGGTTTCTTGCGCCTCACTCCTCCCGCCACACAAGCGTCAGATCAGCGGCCGCTTGGCCTCGCTGAAACCTTGCCAGCCGGCAATTGCCAGCAGGCCGTCGATATCGCGAACGTTGCAGCCCTTGTCTGCCCAGCGGATCATGCCACGCTCGGCCAGCTTCTTCAGCGTCTTGTTGGTATGGACGATCGAGAGGCCGAGTGTATCGGCCACGTGCTGCTGCGTGATCGGGATCGCCACACGGCTGCCCTTGAAGAGGTCGAGCGCCTTGGCACGTTGATAGAGAAAGGCAATGAGATAAGCGGCGCGCTCCAACGCCGATCGGCGGCCTATGCTCAAGAGGTTCTCGTCGAGAATGCGCTCTTCGCGCGCCGCGATCCAGGTCAGGTCGTAGGCGAGATCAGGATAGCTGCTATACAGCCGATTGAGCTTGCCGCGTTCGAAGACACAGAGCGTGACGGGAGAGAGCGCCTCGATCGAGTGCTGCATTTCCCCCATGAGGCTGCCCTGCAGCCCGACGAGATCGCCGGGCATGATGTAATTGAGGATCTGCCGGCGCCCGTCGTCGAGCATCTTGTAGCGAAAGCCCCAGCCGGTCAGCACGGTAAAGAGATGAGCGCTGTGCGAGCCTTCCACCAGGATCGTCGCCCCGCTGTCGACCGCAAGTTCGCCGGTCTTGAACTCCGAGACGAAGGCAAGCTCATCCGAGGTGAATGCCCGGAAATGATCGAGCTTGCGCAAGGGACAGCTTTCGCATGGGGTACGCTTGTCGTTGCGGGTTGCCGTTCCTGCCATCAATCCATCCGATACCTGTTGCGGCAGGCCACCTTGGCTACCATGGTCCTGATCGGAACTAGCGTGCACGGCCGGGGCGGCAAGGTTCTCCGTGCGGAAAACGGATAGATTTCAGGCGCTTCATCACTTGCCGCAACGGGGCGCAGCGATGGACAGCGGCCACGTCGCGCCCTATCTCTTGCATTCGATCCTGCCCGCTGGAGCCACCGCCATGCCTCATCCCGCCTTTGTCCCCGATCATCTTGCCGTCATCACAGGCGCCGCTTCCGGCATCGGCCTTGCCAGCGCCCGCCGCTTCGCGCGGCTCGGGATGCGCGTCGTGCTCACCGATCTCGAGGGTGAGCGCCTGACGCAAGCCGCAGCGGAGGTAGCGAGCGTTTCGCCGCATGGCACGAAGTACGTCGCCGCCATCCCCACCGATGTCTCTCGCCTTGAGAATATCGAAGCGCTGCATCGCGCCACCCACGAACGCTTCGGCCGCGTCCATGTGCTGATGAACAATGCCGGCATTCAGCCTGGCAGCGCAATGTTTGGTCCCCAGGCGAACTGGGAGGCCGTGCTCGCCGTCAATCTCTGGGGCGTCGTCAACGGTTCGCGCGTCTTCGCGCCGCACATGACCGCCCACGGCCAGCCGGGCGTGATCATCAATACCGGCTCGAAACAGGGCATCACCACGCCGCCCGGCGACCCCGCCTACAATGTGTCGAAGGCCGGCGTGAAAGCGTTCACCGAAGCGCTGGAACACGAGTTGCGCAATATCGCCGGCGGACAGATCCACGCCCATCTGCTCATCCCCGGTTTCGTCTACACGTCGCTGACGGCCCATGGCCGCACCGAAAAACCCGAAGGCGCCTGGACGCCGGATCAGACCGTCGACTTCATGATGGAAAGCCTTGAGCGCGGCGACTTCTACATCCTCTGCCCCGACAACGACGTGGCCCGGTCGACCGACGAGAAGCGCATTCTGTGGGCAGCCGGCGATATCGTCGAGAATAGGCCGCCGCTGTCGCGCTGGCATCCGGATTATGCCGATGCCTTCAAGGCCTTCCTCGCCAAGGACCGCAGCTGATTTTCCGCCCACGTTGAACACAGCGTTCTCCGCCGCGGTTCTGGCGCGGATGACCCGCATGTGGTTTGTGAGCGCATGATATCGGGAGACGAAAAATGACGAGCGGCATCCATCACATCACGCTGATTGCCCGCAAGGTGCAGGCGAATGTCGACTTTTACGTCGGCTTCCTCGGCCTGCGCCTGGTGAAGCGAACCGGCGGTTACGAGGATGCCACCCAACTCCATCTCTTCTATGGCGACGCCGAAGGGTCGCCCGGTTCGCTCGTGACCGTCCTGATGTGGGAAGACGGTGCGCCCGGCCGCGTCGGCCACGGCCAGCCGAGCGAGATCGCCTTTGCCATCGCGCCTGAGAGTATCGGCTTCTGGCTGACGCGGGCGCTTCAATACAACATCAAGATCTCCGGTCCTGCCCAGGAATTCGGCGAGCCGGTGCTGCGGCTCAAGGATCCCGACGGCGTCATCGTCAAGCTCGTTGGAACGGATGCGCTTTCCGCTGCAGCGCCATGGAGCACGCGCGACATTCCCGAGGCGGACGCGATCCGGCGCCTGCGCGGCGCAACGATCCTGACGGAGCAGCCGGCCGAATCCGCCCGTTTCCTCGCCGAACACTTCGGTTATGTCGAGACCGGCGCCACCGACACGATCCGCCGCTTCACCTCGCAATCGGGCGACATCATAGACGTGCGCGACGCGACCGGCTTCTGGACCTCCGCACCCGGCACCGGCACGATCGACCACATCGCCTTTCGCGCCCCGGACAAGGAAACGGTGCTGAAGGTGCGCGACGAGTTGAAGCGCGACGATGCCACCGTCAACGCCCATGACCGCAAGTACTTCTATTCACTCTATGCGCGCGAACCTGGCGGCTCGCTTTACGAGTTTGCCACGGATAAGCCCGGCTTCACCCTCGACGAACCGAAGGAAACGCTCGGCACAGAGCTTTTCATCCCCGCCCATTTTGCCGATCGCACTGCGGAAACGCTGGTCAGCCTGCCGCAGTTCGCGTTGCCCGGCGAGCCGCGTCTGACGGAACGGGACCTGCCTTTCGTTCACCGTTTCTATCATCCTGATACGCCCGACGAACGCACCTTCGTGCTCCTGCACGGCAGCGGCGGCAACGAGACGCAACTCCTGCACCTCGGCCATCAGGTGGATAACGACGCCACGCTGCTCGGCGTTCGCGGTCGCTCCACCGAAGAAGGTTCGCCGCGCTGGTTCCGCCGCTATTCCTCGACCACTTTCGACCAGAAGGATGCTCGCGCCGAAGCCGACGCCTTTGCGGCTTTTCTTGAAGGCGCGCGTGACGGCTACGGCATCGATCTTACGAAGGCTGTCTTCATCGGCTACTCCAACGGCGCCAATCTGCTGGTCGCGCTGATGACCTTGCATCCGGGCTTGATCCGGCACGTAGTGCTGATGCGCTCGATGCTCGTGCTCGACGACATACCGACGCCGGACCTGGCGGGGACGCATGTTCTTCTCCTCACCGGCCGCAGCGACAGCTACGGCCAGTTCGCGCCGCGCCTCAAGGCCGAGCTGGAGATGACCGGCGCGAAGCTGACGGCCATCGACCTCGACATGGGCCACGAAATCGGCGCTCCCGATATCGCCGCCATCCAGCAATGGCTGAAAGAAAACGACCTCTGAGGCCTCGCAGGCTGCTGGCGACTTCCGGTGCCACGGTCGCGGGCGACCCGCGCTCACCGTCATGCTCGGGTTTGACCCGAGCATCCATACCCCCGGGCGCTGAACGTAAAGCAGGGCCCGGTGTGCAACCATTGTGGATCCTCGGGTCAAGCCCGAGGATGACCAGCCGCAGGACTCCCGCGAACAGGCGACGCCCTGAGGAGCGGCAACCTTACTTGCCACTCTTCGCCCCGGCGAAATCGGCAAAAGCCTTGACGAAGGCGCGCAGGCGGTCGCTTGCATCCGTATCCGTCAGCACCTGATCCTGATCGAACAGGGTTTCCGCACGCGGCAGCATCAGCCGTTTGCCCGACCATAACTCCGCACCCAGCGTGCGCATGACGGGAAGCCAGGCGTTCTGGCTGAGGATCGTGCCGAAATTGCCCGGCGACGTGCCCGCAAGCGCAAAGGGTCGGCCACGAAACACCTTGGCGATATCGGCCGATGGCCGGCTCAGCCAATCGATCGCGTTCTTGAAAACGCCCGGCATCGAATTGTTGTATTCGGGCGTAAACAGGATCACGCCGTCGGCCGCCATAACCATCCGTTTCAGCGCGGTAACGGCCTTAGGGATTCCGTCCTTGGCTTCGACATCGCCGTCATAGAGCGGAATGCCGTGCAGCGTCGCGGTTTCGAATTCGACACCATCGGGGCGATCGGCGGCGGCAGCTTTCATCAGGCCTGTGTTGAACGACACCTTCCTGAGGCTTCCGGATATGCCGAGGATTTTGACCATGATCTGACCCTTTGTTGCTGGTTGCCGCCATCATGGGTTCACACGGCGGGAAAGCCAATGGGATCAGAGGGATATAGAACGGAAAAAGCCGGGGGCGAGCCCCGGCTTTCTGTTTTCGATCGTTACTCCAGCGGCTTCAGCCGCGCCTCGATCTGGGCCCGCTTCGGCTCCAGGAACGGCGGCAGCGACAGGCTTTCGCCCAGCGTCTCCATCGGCTCGTCGACGGCAAACCCCGGTCCGTCGGTGGCGATCTCGAACAGCACGCCGTTCGGCTCGCGGAAGTAGAGTGAGCGGAAATAGTAGCGCTCGACCTCACCGCTCGACGGCAGGCGGAAGCCCTGCAGGCGTTCGGTCCACGCCGTCAGCGCGTCCGTATCCGGCGCCCGGAAGGCGACGTGATGCACGGCGCCGGCTCCTTGCCGGGCGGTCGGCAGGCCCGGCTGAACGGCGACATGCAACTCGGCTGCCGGACCACCTTCGCCCATCGAGAACACATGCACCTGGCCCTCGCCGTCCGGCGACGGATAGCGTCTTGCTTCGGTCATGTTCATCACCTGCGTCAGCACCAGCTCAGTATTGGTGATATCAGGTACGCTGATGGTGATCGGCCCGAGACCCTTGATCTGATGCTCGGCCGGAACCGGGCTCTTTTCCCAGGGGTGCGAGGGCGAAAGTCCGCCGTCGTCGATCAGCCGGAAACGCTGGCCTTCGCCGTCCTCGAAGTCGAGCGAGGTGCGACCGTCGATTTCGGTGACGTCGCCAGCGGTCACCTTCATCTCGTCGAGGCGGCCCTTCCACCAGCGAACGCTATCGGCACTGCCGACGCGCAGGCCAGTGCGCGAGATGCTGTGCGTACCGCGGCCCTCTCGTCCGACCGGCCAGTCGAAGAAGGTGAGGTCCGTTCCCGGGCTCGCTTTGCCGTCGGCGTAAAACAGGTGATAGGCGGTGGTATCGTCCTGGTTGACGGTCTTCTTGACCAGGCGCAGCCCGAGAACCTTGGTGTAGAAGCGCAGGTTCTCTGGCGCGTTCGCCGTGATCGCCGTCAGATGGTGAATACCCGTCAGTTGCAAGCTCATGATTGCCTCCAATGTGTGGCTTTTCCGTTGAGCACAATATGGGTCGGCACGGCGATATCAAAAGTAGACAATAAAGAACGGAATGTTCTTCTGGAGTGAACGATCTCAGGCGCCGTTCAGATCGCCGAGATAGGTATTTTCTAGCCGCGAGATCGCGAAGCTTGCCGGATTGATGTCGGCATAAATCAGCGTTTCGGGGCCGGAGTCACCCTTTGCGAGCACCTGTCCATCCGGCGATGCGATGCGCGACAGGCCGGCAAAGGAGAACAGCGGGTCGGAACCGCAATGGTTGATGTAGGCGACGAAGACCTGGTTCTCGAATGCACGCGTCTGGATCATGTGATCGGTGATGAAGGTGCCCGACCATCCGGCCGGCAGCGCCGTCGGCACCAGCACCGCTTCGGCGCCCGCCAATGCCAGCCGGCGCACATTCTCCGGAAACTCGACGTCATAGCAGATCAGCATGCCGCAGGTGACGCCACGATGGACGAATAGCCGTGTCGACGGCGTCTCGGCCGTAAACAGCGACCGCTCGTAGTCGCCGTAGAGATGCGATTTCCGGTAGACCGTTGGCGTCGTATCGCCATCGACATAGACGGCACTGTTGTAGATGTCGTTGCCGTCCTGCTCGGCGAAACCGGCGATCAGCGCGATGCCATTCTCCCGCGATATCTGCGCCAGGCGTCGGACGATCAAACCATCCGCCGGCTCGGCCAGGTCGCGGATGGCGTCGCCAGCGCCATACCCGGTGAGGCCGAGTTCCGGCGTCATCAACAGCGTCGCCCCCTTGGCCGCAGCCTCCGTCGCCGCCCGAGCAACACGGTCGAGATTGGCGGCGACGTCGCCGCAGGCCGATTGCATCTGGAGGGCTGCAAGTTTCATCATTTTCCGTCCGACGACATGGCGCCCAGCAGCTTCGGCAGATCACCGAAGCGGGCAACGAGACCGAAGATCACGGCTGCCGTGGTGACGAACAGAACCGTCACGGAAGCCATGGTCGGCGTGTAGCCATAGCGAAGCGCGTTGAAGATCTTGATCGGCAGCGTTTCCATGGTGAAGCCGACAGTCATGTAGGCAACGATATATTCGTTGAGCGACAGCACGAAGGCGAACGCATAGCCCGAGACGATATAGGGCAGGATCAGCGGCAAGACGACGGTGCGGAAGATCGTGCGTTCGTCGGCCCCCATGGTTGCGGCCGCCTCGACCAGCGATCGGTCGATCGAGGTGAAGCCGAGCGACAATGTCACCAATGGCAGCGTCACAAAGAAGATCGCGTGGCTGACGACCGCCGTCCAGGGCTGGCCGTAGAAGCCGACCGTCGCCCAGAAGGTGAGCAGGCCGAGGGCGGTGATGACGGGCGGCAGCGTGAAGGGCGCGACGCCGAGCAGCTGAAAGATATTGGCCCAGGGCGCGATCCGCCGCCAGAGGAACCACGCGAGCGGCAGCGCGATCGCAACCGCGAGCGCCGCCGACAGCAGCGCCAGCGTGACGGAGGCAAAAAGCGCGCTGCGCCACTCCGGATTGAGGAAGATCTCACCGTACCAGGACAGCGAAAAACCCTGCGGCGGGAAGGCGAGCGTCTGCTTGGCGTTGACCGAGACGCCGGCAACGACGATCAGCGGCAGCGCCAGGAAAAGCCCGATCAGGAAGAAATAGGCCTTGCGAAAGATCGGGGTCATGCCGCCTCTCCCTTGCGTCCGGCAATCACGGTCAGCGCCACGAGCCCGAGCGTTACCAGCACCAGGAACACCGCCATGGCCGCCGCGAAAGGCATGTTGGACTGGTAGATCGCCTGGTCGGTGATCAGCACCGACAGCGTCCAATGCTGCGGCCGGCCGAGCAACTGCGGCAGCAGGTAGGAGCCGAGCGCGAAGATGAAGACCATGATCAGCGTGGCGGTAATGGTGTTTCTCAGCGCCGGCACAACAACGGTAAAGAAGGCTTTCAGCGGCGACGCGCCAAGCGTCCGGGCTGCCTCCGTCAGGGTCGGATCCAGCCGCACAAGCGCCGGGAAAAGCACCAGCACCGTATAGGGGAAAGCCTGGTAGACCATGCCCGTTAGCACCGCGCCGAAGCTCGGGGTCAGTGCCTTCGCCTCGCTCATGATGCCGAGCGCCACGAGAATGTTGGTAATGCCAGCCGTGCGCGAAAACAGCGTCGACCAGGCAAAGCCGATGATGACTTCCGACAGCGACAGGATCGATAAGAGCGCCACCAGCCAGACCACCTGCACCTTTCGTCCCATGCGCGTCAGCATGTAGGTAAAGGGCAGCGCCAGCACGACGCAGCAGATCGCCACGGTGATCGCGAGCAGCAACGAGAAGCCGAGCACACCGCCGAAGAAGGCGGAGAGGAAGCGCGCGTAATTGTCGAAGACGAAGGCCGGCGTGTAGAAGCCGCCCTGCTGACGCTGGAAGAAGCTGACGGCGATCATCGTGCCGAAGGGCACGACGAAGAAGATCGTCAGCATCGCCGCGGGAAAGAGAAGCGGCGCGTAATCGCCAAGGGTTTGGGGCGGTTCGCGTCTCATTTCTTCAAGACCACACAAACGTCAGGGGTGAGCGCAATGCCGACCTCCTGGCCGACGGTGACGTCTGGCCGGGCGCGCGGCGTCGAGACAGCGACGATCTGCCGGCCGGCAATGTCGACGAAGGTTTCGATCGTGCCGCCGAGATCGCGCACGAAGGTGACCTTGCCGGTCAGCGCGCCGGCACCGGGCGCGGTCAGGTGCACATCTTCAGGGCGAACCGACAGCGTTCCCTTGGAAGCGCCTGCCGGCAAGGCGAGACCGGCAATCGGCTGTCCCAGCACCTCGACGCGGCCCATGCTATCGGCCTGCACCTCGAGCAGATTGGTCTGGCCGATGAAGTCGGCGACGAAACTGT
Source organism: Ensifer sp. 4252 (assembly GCF_050434565.1). Taxonomy (NCBI): domain Bacteria; kingdom Pseudomonadati; phylum Pseudomonadota; class Alphaproteobacteria; order Hyphomicrobiales; family Rhizobiaceae; genus Ensifer; species Ensifer sp. 4252. The sequence continues at coordinate 46,712 of NZ_JBNDIU010000015.1, read as the reverse complement.
CGGCCGGGCGACGGTAGATCTCGATCGGCGACGCAGCCTGACGGATCTCGCCGCCATTCATGACGACGACCGTGTCGGCCATGGTCATCGCTTCGCGCTGGTCATGGGTGACGACGATGGTGGTGATGCCGAGCTTCTGCTGCAATTGGCGCAGCTCCACCTGCATCGCCTCGCGCAGCTTGGCGTCGAGTGCCGAAAGCGGCTCATCGAGAAGAAAAAGCTTGGGCGAGATTGCAAGCGCCCTGGCGATCGCGACACGCTGGCGCTGGCCGCCGGAAAGCTTGGCAACGGGCCTGTCGGCGTAGCCGGTGAGATGGATCATCGACAGCAACTCATCGACCCGCTTCTTCTGGTCTTCCTTTGCCGCACCGCGGATGCGCAAGGGATAGGCGATGTTCTCGCCGACGGTCAGATGCGGGAAAAGCGCCAGCGACTGAAACACCATGCCGAGATTGCGCTTGTGCGTCGGCACATGGGTGATGTCATCGCCATCAAGCCGGATCGCCCCGCCGGTCGGCAGGTCAAGGCCGGCGATCATGCGCAGAAGCGTGGTCTTGCCGCAGCCGGACGGGCCGAGCATGCAGACGAACGTCCCGTGCGGCACGTTGAGGTCGACATTGTTGACGGCTCTGAAGGATCCGAATTCCTTGACGACATTTTGAAGGGCAAGTCCGGACATTGTCTCTCCGCGGGATAGGCCCCTCCCGTTTGCGGGAGGGGTGGCAAGGGAGACGACGCCCCCTTTTCGTTTAAGCTCCGGCCCTCCCCTAAAGCGGCGGGCCAACTCTTGTCATCAGCCGACGATCAGTTCGGTCCACTTCTGGTTCAGCCAATCGGATTTGGACTGGTAGAGGTCGTAGCGCGGCACGATCGGCTCGATGTCGGACGAAACGGCTGCGAACTCCTTGTCCGTCAGGTCAGTGACTTCGCGCTTGACGGTCGGCGACGTGCCGACCTTTCGCGACAGGGTCGCCTGGATCGAAGGCTGGCACATGTAGTCGATGAAGACATGGGCTTCCTCGGACTTCTGCGACGCGCGCGACAGCGCCCAGCAACCGGAATCCTGGATGCCGCCTTCCTTCGGGAAGGTCGAGCGCACCGGATTGCCGTCGGCAGCCGCAAGGCCGGTCACGTCGTGGTAGTACTGGCCCATCGGGATTTCGCCCGACTTCAGCGACTGCTCGAACTGCGCCTCGTCGCGGTACCAGAGCCGGACGTTCGGCTTCACCTCGGCGAGCTTTTCGAAGACCTTGAGGATGCCTTCTTCGGTATCGAGCGCATTGGTGCCGCCGAAGTAGGTCTTGGCGGTCACTTCGAGCAGGAAGGAGTTGGAGACCAGCGCCAGCAGGCCCAGCTTGTCGGCGTTCGCCGGATCCCAGAAGGCGGTCCAGGAGGTCGGCGCTTCCTTGTAGACATCGGTGTTGGTCACCAGCGTGATGTACCAGGACACGGCTCCGATGCCGGCGACGCGGCCATCCGGGTACTTGTTGACGAAGCGGTCGAGCAGGTTCGAGCCGTTCTTGATCTTCGCCATGTCGATCGGCGTCCACAGCTCGGTCGACTGGCCCTTGAGCATCGCCACCTGCGACATCATCGAAACGTCAGCCGGCGCCTGGCCGGCGCGCGCGGCCTGCTCCAGCTGGACGAGCCAGGCTTCTCCGGTCGGCTCGGCAATCGATTCGACGGCGATGCCCGTCGCCTTGGTGAATTCCGGGAAGATGTTCTTGTCGAACGAGGTTTTGAAATAGCCGCCGTAAACGCCGACCTTCAGCGACTTGTCCTGGGCACGCAGCACCGAGGGCATCGCCAGCATCGAAGCGCCGGCAAGGCCTGCGCCGAGCAGCGTGCGGCGCTTGATGGAAGTGGTGATCATCGTCTGTCTCCTTTGTTTCGGCGGTGATCCGCCTTGTTCCCTGTTCTCTTTGATTTCTTGCACATTTTCGGTCTCAGTGCGCGGGTATTTTGCGCTCCAGCATCCGTGCATATTGCGTCAGCGGATAACACAGCACGAAGAAGATCACCGCAACCAGCCCATAGACCGTGAAAGGTTCGAAGGTTGCATTATTGATCGCATTGGCGGTCCTGAGAAGCTCTTCGAAGCCGATGATCGACGTCAGCGCCGTGCTCTTGATGAGCTGCACGAGAAAGCCCACGATCGGCGGCCGGGTGATCGCAAACGCCTGGGGCAGGATCACGAGGCGCAGTTCCTGCAGACGGTGCAGGCCGAGGCTGGCGCCGGCATCCCACTGGCCAACCGGCAGAGCTTCGACGCCGCCGCGCCAGATTTCGGCGAGATAGGCGCTGGCATAGAAGGTGAGCCCCAGGGCCGCGGCGGTCCACGGCTCGATGCGGAAGCCAAGCATCGGCAGGCCGAAGAACATCAGGAACAGTTGCATCAGCAGCGGTGTGCCCTGAAACAGCGCGATGTAGCCCGAGCCGAAGCGGCGCAGCCACTTCTGTTTCGATATACGGGCAAACAGGATCATGAGGCCGACGGTAGCGCCGCCGGCAAAGGCGACGATCGACAGAAGCACCGTCCAGCGGGTGGCGAAAACCAGGTTGCGCAGGATATCCCAGAAGGTGAATTCGATCATGACACGCCCGCTCCCAGTACGCGCCTGCCGCCCGCGACGAACAGACGGCGGATCGCCATCGACAAAGCGAGATAGATCAGCGTGACGACGAAATAGGTCTCGAAGGAGCGGAAGGTCCGCGCCTGCAGCAGGTCGGCCTCATGCGCAAGCTCCTGCACCGCGATCTGCGAGACGACGGCCGATTCCAGCATCATGATGATCACCTGGCTGATCAGTGCCGGAAAGATGACCTTAAGCGCCTGCGGCAGGATGATCTTGACGAACACCTGCCGTGGCCTGAGACCGAGCGCAAAGGCGGCCTCGCCCTGGCCTTTTGGCACGGCGTCGAGGCCGGCGCCGACGATCTCGGTGGTGTAGGCCGCCATGTTGAGCGTCATCGCCAGGATCGCGGCAACAATCGGATCGAGCCGAATGCCGATGCTCGGCAAACCGAAGAAGATGAAGAACAGCTGCACCAGAAACGGCGTGTTTCGGATCACTTCGACATAGACGGCAACCGCCTTGCGCAGAACCCCGTAGCGGCTGCGGCGGGCTGCGGCAAAAAGAATGCTGATCAGAATACCGAGCACGGTGGTGCAGGCGATCAGAAAGAGCGTCATCGCGGCGCCATGGACGATTGCGCCCGCGGCGTCTCGAAGCCACCCGAAATCGAGGCTGTAACCCATCGTCGCAACCTTTCCCCGAAAGGCCCACGGAGACGCAAGTCCCCGTGGGCGTCAAGTGCTGATTAGTCCTTGAGGTTTTCGGGGTTGAGCGGCGTCTTCAGCCAGGCCTCGGAGCTGGCGTTCAGCTTGCCGTCGGCCAGCATCTTGGCAACGGCGTCGTTGACGGCCGTCTTAAGCGCTTCCTCGTTCTTGTTGAGGCCGATATGCGACGGCGAGGTCAGGAGCTGAAACTTCTGTTCCGGCTTCAGCGCCTCCTGGCGGGCAAGAACCTGTGCACCGACATCGTTGCCGACGACCATCAGCTGGGTCTGGCCGGAGATGAATGCCTGGATCACGGCATTGTAGTTGTCGAAGCGCTGGATCGCAGCGGTCGACGGCGCTGCCTCGGTCAACGAGGTATCTTCCAGCGTGCCGCGGTTGACGGCGATCGTCTTGTCGGCAAGGTCGTCCTTGCCGGCGACCTTAAGCTCGGCGGGGCCGATGACGGCGATGTAGTAAGGCGCGTAGGCCGCGGCGAAGTCGATCACTTCGGCACGCTCCTTGGAAAAGCCGACGCTCATCAGGATGTCGACGCGCTTGTCGTTGAGATAGGGAATGCGGTTCTGGCCGGTGACGCTGACGAGGTTCAGCTTGACGCCGAGGCCGTCGGCGATCTGCTGGGCGACATCGACGTCATAGCCCTTGATGCTCATGTCGGCGCTGGCCGAGGAGAAGGGCGGGAAGTCCGAGAAGATGCCGACATTGATCTGGCCGGCCGACTTGATGTCGGCGAGCGCGTCGGCACGCGCGATACCGGTTGCAGCACCCAGCATCAGAGCGGCGGCGAAGGCTGCTTTCATCGTCTTGTGAAGTGTCATTGTCGTTCCCCTGTCCGGAAGCATTGTTGGTTGTGGCATTTGCTGGTCGGCCGCCGCTTCCAGTCCGGCAGCCGACAATCATTTTCTCAGGCGTCAGGCGGACTTGCCGGTCACAGCCGGGCTGAAGACCATGAGGCTGAGGATCTCGAACAGGACCTGGGCGCCGGCATGCGCCGTGTTGGTCGTCGCGTCATATTGCGGCGCGACCTCGACGACGTCGCCGCCGACAAGGTTGATGCCCTTGAGGCCGCGGATCAGTTCCAGCACTTCGCGGGTGGTAAGACCGCCGACCTCGGGCGTGCCGGTGCCCGGCGCAAAGCTCGGATCGACGCTGTCGATGTCGAAGGAGAGATAGGTCGGGCCGTCGCCGACGATCTTCTTGGCCTTCTCGATGATCGCGGGAATGCCGAGACCGGTAACTTCCTCCGCATGGATGACGGTCATGCCGGACTCGTAGGAGAACTCCCAGAGATATTCGGCCGAGCCGCGGATGCCGATCTGCACAACGCGGGTCGGATCGAGCACACCGTCGAGCACCGCGTTGCGGAACGGGCCGCCATGGTGGAACTTGGTCAGGTCGTAGGCGCCGCCGGTGTCGCAATGGGCGTCGATATGGATCATGCCGACCGGCTTCTTCTTGCCGACGGCCTTCAGGATCGGGTGGGTGATCGAATGGTCGCCGCCAACCGACAGCGGAAGGACGCCGGCATCGATGATCTGGTTGATGCGCTTTTCGATGTCGTCATGGCTCAGTTCCAGCCGATAGCGGCTCTGGAACGGCACGTCGCCGATGTCGGCGACACGCAGTTCGTGAACCGGTGCACAGCCGAGCACGTGATTGTAGGGGCCGATGCGCTCGATCGAGCGCAGCGCCCGCGGTCCGAAGCGCGAGCCCGGACGGTTGGTGACGCCGAGATCCATGGGAATGCCGACGATTGCGACCTGCAGATTGCCGAAATCAGGCTCGTCGGCATCGACGGCCATGTGCGGCGCGGTCAGGAAGGTCGGGATGCCGGAATAGGGTGCAAGGCGCGTGCCGCTCTTGGTGAAGATCTTGTCGGCGACGCGGCGGAAGGTGGGGTCGAACAGTTCGCCGCCATGGCTCTCGCCGTATTTCGCCTTGAGTTCACCAAGCTTCTTTTCGTCCCAGGCCATCCGCTCAAACCTCCGTCATGTCAGCCGGGGAATGCGCACAAAGGCGCCACAGATCAGCATCTGCAGATGGGGCCGGTTCTCTCCGGCTCTATCATGTTCCCCAGGCTTTTGCCTTTGTTGAGCGCCATTAGGTGACAAATCCTCTGGAAAATCAATTGACATTGTTATAGCGTTTCGTGTGAGAAAAATTCACATGACAACAGCCCGCCGGAACCAACCCTTTTGTCCAGCCGCCTGCCGCCCCTGAACCCCTTGCGCGCCTTCGAGGCAACGGCGCGTCGTGGCTCCGTGTCGGCTGCCGCGCGCGAACTCAACGTGACGCACGGCGCCATCAGCCACCAGATCCGCGCGCTCGAACTGTCGATCAACGCCACGCTGTTCGAGCGCGGCGGCAAGCGACTGAAACTGACGCCGCAGGGCGCGCTGCTGCTGCCCGCCGTGACCCACGCCTTTGCCGAGATCGCTGCGGCAACCGCCGCCATGACGCGCCCGACCACCAGCGGCGAATTGCGTATCACCTGCGTTCCCGCCCTGCTCTCGTTCTGGCTGATTCCGCGTCTGCATCTCTTCACCGAGCAGTTTCCCGATGTACGCCTGACGCTGATCGCGTCGAATGACGCCGCCTATCTCGATGCGCCCGATGTCGATGTCTGCCTGATCTATGGTGACGGCAACTGGCCGGGCTGCTGGTCAAAGCTCTGGAGCCGGCTGGAACTGTTCCCGGTCGTCAGCCCGACGTTGCTCAACATGCGGCCGTTGCGCTCCGTGCGCGACTTGCGCGACCATGTGATGCTGCATGGCGACGACGGGCGCGAATGGAACACCTGGCTGGCGGCAGCCGATGCCAGCGACCTCCAGCGCGGCCGCCAGCACTTCATGAGCGACGCGCGGCTTTCCACCGAAGCGGCGCTGCACAATCAGGGTGTCGCGCTCGGCGACACCATCACCGCCGGCAGCCTGATCGCGCGCGGCGAACTGATCGCGCCCTTCGACCTGACGGTTCCGGCGAACGACGCCTTTTACGTCGCCTGCCGCAACGAGGTGCTGGCCGCCCCGATTGTGCGCATCTTCATCGACTGGATGTTCTCGGCGCTGGAAAACGACCCCATGCCGGAACTGCAGACCTCGGCGCGCACGATTATTCGCAGCCGAGCCTCGAAATCCGAGCCGACAGACCGTAAATCGGTGAAGGACGGCTTTCAGCCGGTTTCAGCTCCGGCCCGCGGCCGACGCCTGGAACGCCCACAGAAACGCAAGAACAAAGCCTGAGCCATAGGAACTCCCACCATGCCGCATTTCAATCCGCTCGTCGAAAAGCTCTCGCCGCCGCCCGTACCCTCGGTGCTCGCTTGGGCGAAAAGCTACGATGGCTCCCGCGGGCCGCTGATCGACCTGTCGCAGGCAGTGCCCGGCTATCCGGCGCACCCGGATATGCTGGCATGGCTCGGCGAAGCGGCGGCGTCGACTGCCTATACCGGCTATGGCGCGATCGAGGGCGAAGCGGTGCTGCGCGAGGCCTATGCCGCGCATGTGGCAGGTCTTTATGGCGCCGCGATCACGGCCGACAACATCCACATCACCTCGGGCTGCAACCAGGCCTTCATCTCTACCGCGATGGCGATCGCCGCCGCCGGCGATACGATCCTGATGACCAACCCCTACTACTTCAACCAGGAAACGACGCTGGCGATGCTCGGCATCAACGTCGAACTGGTTCCCTGCGATGCCGGTCACGGATTCCTGCCGGAGGTGGAGGCGATCACTGCTGCGCTGCGGCCGGGCATCCGGGCGCTCGCCCTCGTTTCGCCGAACAACCCGACCGGGGCGATCTATCCGCCCGAGCTTCTATCGCGCATTCACGAAGCCTGCCGCGCCAACGGCACCTGGCTGATCCTCGACGAAACCTATCGCGACTTCCTGCCCGATGCCGCCGTGGCACCGCACGGATTGCTGCAGGTGGAAGGGTGGCAGGACAGCTTCATCGGCCTCTACAGCTTCTCCAAATCCTTCTGCATTCCGGGCCATCGCCTGGGCGCGATCACGGCAGGTCCGGCGCTGGTCGAGCAGGTCACCAAGATCATGGACAACCTGCAGATCTGCGCGCCCCGCTCGGCCCAGGCTGCGGTCGCCAAGGCCATCCCGGCGCTTGCCGATTGGCGTCTTGGCAATCGCGCCGAGATCGCCGCACGTGCCGATGCTCTACGCGATGTCATGAGCCGGTTGCAGCAATGGAAACTACAGGCGATCGGCGCCTACTTCGCCTACATCCGCCATCCGTTCCCGGATATCGATTCGCAGTTCGTCGCCGAGAAACTGGCGAAACTCGCCGGCGTCGTCTGCCTGCCGGGCGACTATTTCGGCGAAGGCCAGGAGAACTACCTGCGCTTCGCCTTTGCCAATGCCGATGCGGACACGATCCGCCAGCTGGAGGAGCGGCTCGCCGGTTTCAACCTGCCCGGTCTGTAATAGGGCTAACCCCGGCGGGCGATCAGGATGCCGACAAGCACGATCGCCCCGCCGATCGCCTGCATCAGCCCGACCGGCTCGGCGAGCAAGATCCAAGCCAGGATCGCAGCGACGACGGGCTGCAGCAAAAGCGTCAACGACGAAAACGCCGGCGGCAGGTAGGCAAGCGCATAGGTGATCGCAACTTGACCGCCCGCATGGCTGACGAAGGCCAGACCAAACAGCATCGACCAGCCGAAGAGCGTCGGAGGCAACAATGTCGGCTCGGAGAGAAGCACGATCGGCAGCATGCAGATGGCCGCCGAAGCCGTGCTCCAGACCATGATCCGGATGGTGCTGAAAAGGCTGCGCAGCCGGCCGATCGCCAAGATATAGCCCGCATAGAACATCGCAGCGATGACAGCGACGCCGTCGCCCAGCAGATTGCCGTCGGCAAGCGCCATCGGCCCGCCCTTGAGGATGATCACGCCGGCGACCGCCGTCGCAAGTCCGATGGCAAAGACCGCGCTGATGCGGGCGCGAAAAAGCAGCCAGCTCGCAAGCGTCACGAACACAGGAGCAAGGTTGGCAAGCAGGGTGGCGTTGGCAACCGACGTCTTGGTCAGCGCATAGTGCCAGGCGGCAAGGTCGATCGCGAGGAAGACACCCGGCAGCACCAGCAGCGCATATTCCGAGAGCCGCTCGGGCCGCCTGTCCGACGCGGGCGCCCCGCGAAACCAGGACCAGGCGAGAAGAGGAAGCAGCGCCAGCGCCACACGCCAGAAGGCCGTCGCCATCGGCCCGACCTCGGACAGGCGCACGAAGATCGGCGAACCGCCGATCGCAGCCCCGCCGATCAGGAGCGCGGCCATGGCAAGACGGTTATGGGATGAGGCGGTGGCGGGTGCTGAGGTCAAGTCAATGTCCGGGTGCTGGCGGGCGATCACGGCGCCCTTGACAAGGCAGCTAGCAGAAGACCGGCACCGGCGACAGTCGCAATAAATCGCCCGATGCAACAAATACGGCCGCCACGCAGGAGCACGGGCGGCCGCCAGATTGTTCTATCGCACCTCGCGCGCGATGCTTCGCGTCGTCAGGCCGCGTCGGGAATGTGCACCGTTTTGACCTCGAGGAAATCCTCGAGCCCGAACATGCCGCCTTCACGGCCATTGCCGGACTGCTTGTAGCCGCCGAAGGGACTGCCGTAACGATGCGGCCCGCCATTGATGTGAACCATGCCGGCGCGCAGGCGCGACGCCACCCGTTCGGCCCGCTTGGGGTCGCCGGTCTGCACATAGGCGGCAAGGCCGTAATTGGTGTCGTTGGCGATCGCGATCGCTTCCTCCTCGGTATCGAAGGGGATGATCGTCAGCACCGGTCCGAACACCTCCTCGCGGGCGATGCGCATGGTATTGTTGACGTCGGCAAAAATGGTCGGCTTGACGAAATAACCGGTCTCGAAGCCCTTGGGCTTGCCGGCACCGCCGACGACAAGACGCGCGCCCTCGGCGATACCCGCCTCGATCAGCGCCTGCACGCGGCCGAACTGGACGTCGCTGACCAGCGGGCCGATGTGGCTGCCCTCCTTGGTCGGATCGCCAACAGCCGCCCCGCCACCGACGCGGCCGGCGATCTCGACGACCTTGTCGTAGACGCTGCGCTCGACCAGCATGCGGGTCGGCGCATCACAGGACTGGCCGGAATTGTTGAAGCATTCGAGCACGCTTCCGGTCACCCGGTCTTCGAGGTCGGCATCGGCAAAGACGATGTTCGGCGACTTGCCGCCGAGTTCGAGCGTCACCCGTTTGACCGTTTCGGCCGCATCCTTGCTGACCGCGATGCCGGCGCGGGTCGAACCGGTGAACGACATCATGTCGATATCCCGGTGCTTCGACAGCGCCGCACCTGCGTTGAGACCATCGCCGTTGACCAGGTTGAAGACGCCGGCGGGGAAACCGGCCTCATCGATCATCTCGGCATAAAGCATGGCGTTGAGCGGGGTGAATTCGCTCGGCTTCAAGACGCAGGTCGAGCCGGTCGCAAGGACCGGAACGACCTTGAGCGCGATCTGGTTGACCGGCCAGTTCCAAGGGGTGATCAGGCCGCAGACGCCGATCGGCTCGCGCAGGATCACGTCGCCGTTTGGCAACGTGTCGCGCGTCTTCAGTCGCTTCAGCGCATCGATGAAGCCCTGCAGATGGCCGACACCGACATCGGCCTGCTGTTCGCGCGTCATCGTCGTCGGGGCGCCGAGCTCCATGGTGATGGTCGCGACCATCTCGTCGTAGCGGCGCCTGTAGATCGCCAGCAGCTTTTCGAGCAGTGCCAGCCGCTCGTCGACGCTGGTGCGGCTGAAGGTGGCAAAGGCCTTCTTCGCCGCGGCGACCGCACGATCGATGTCTGCCGCCGTGCCCATCGAAATCACCGCGACCGGCTTCTCGGTTGCCGGGTTCAGCACCTCGAGATCGTTAGGCGTGATCGGATCGACCCATTGGCCATCAATATAAAACTTCCTCTTGTCGAGCATGCGCTCCTCCTTCCGTCAGATTGTCTTTTCTTTCTCCGCGAGCCAGTCCTTGATGAGCGCGCGATAGCGCTCGCCGGAAAAGCTCGGAAAATGTCCGCCGTGGACGATACGCGCCGGAATGCGCAGCAACCGTTCCATCGACGCCAGATAGTCGTCGGCATTGGCATGGTAGGTATCCTCGATCAACGGCCCGTCGTAGAGGATATCGCCGGAAAAGAGCACGCCGGTCCTCTCCTCCCAGAGAGCGATGCCACCTGGCGAATGCCCGGGCGTGTGGATCACCTCGAAGACGCGATCGCCGAGATCGATATGGTCACCATCGGCAAGAACGATCGTCGCCGGCGCAGCCTTCACCGCATAGGTGGTCGAGGCATAGGGCTCGGGTGGCAGCGCGTCGAAGATCTCGTCGGCAACATAGGGGTCGGCAAGCGTGTTGATGCGCGTCGGATGCGCCAGCAGCTCGGCTTCCGCCGCATGCACCGCCCGGCAATCGAATTCGTGATGGCAGCCGATATGGTCGAAATGCGTGTGGCTGGCAACGGCGGTCAACTTGCGCTCGGTGACCAGCGGCACCCACTCGCGCAGGGACACCACGCCCATACCGCTATCGACAAGCATGTCACGATCGCGTCCGCGCACGTGCCACATGTTGCAGCGGTAGAACTCCTGGATGAAGGGTTCGCAGATGTAGGTGACATCGTCGTCGAGACGCTTCACCGCATACCAGTCTTTCGGAGCAATTCGCCGCATGTTGCTACAGGGTTCCGCTTGCCGCCGGCAAGGCTACGACGTCGGCAGCCCGTACGGCAAGGGGGACGATCTCGCCATCGCGCACGTCGGAGGATTGCGGCAGGTGCGCCACCAGCGCATCTCCGTCAGTCGCGCAAGGCTTGAGGTGGCAGCGGTAGTGCGTGCCGAAAAACGCACTGCCGGCGACCCGCGCGTCACCCAAAGTGAACATCGGATCATCCGCTTTGTCCGCGCCACGAAAATGCTCCGGCCGGATGGTGAGCGTGATTGCGTCGCCGGCCTTCGGCGCTGCGGCGGTAAAGTTGGCCGCGGGTAGCGCCAGGCTGCCGAGCGACGTTTCCACCTCCGCCGAGGCGGCGTCGGCGGCACGGACACGGCCGGGGACGAAATTGACCTCACCCATGAAGCCCGCCGAAAACAGCGACCGCGGCCGCATGTAGATCTGCGACGGCGGACCGAAATCCTCGATCCGACCCTGGTTCATGACGACGATCCGGTCGGCGATCGCCATTGCCTCCTCCTGGTCATGGGTCACATGCACAAAGGTGGTGCCGACCCGCTTCTGGATCGCCTTCAACTCATCCTGCATCTGGCGACGCAGCTTCAGGTCCAGCGCGCCGAGCGGTTCGTCGAGCAGCAGCACTTCAGGATCGACGGCAAGGGCGCGGGCAAGAGCCACGCGCTGGCGCTGGCCACCGGAAAGTTCGTGCGGCCGCTTGCCGGCAGAATGTTTGAGACCGACGAGATCAAGAAATCCGAGCGCCTTTTCGTCTCGCTCCGCCTTGCCGAGGCCGCGCATCCGGAGCCCGAAGCCGACATTGTCGACGAGCCGCATGTGCGGGAACAGCGCATAGTCCTGAAACATCGTCGTGGTCGGGCGTTTCGCCGGCGTGACGAAGGTCATGTCCCGATCGCCGATCACCACCCGCCCGGAGCTTGGCGACAGGAACCCGCCGAGAATGGAAAGAAGCGTGGTCTTGCCGCAACCCGAGGGCCCAAGCAGCACGATGAACTCCCCCGCCCGGATATCGAGCGAAACATTGTCCAGCGCCGTGAAGTGGCCGAAGGTCTTGCTGACGTTTTCGGTCGAGACGGGAGCGGTCATTGTTTCTTTGTCCTTCCGAACAGGGAAAACTCCAGGATCAGCAGCAGCGCCACCGAGGCGAGAAAGACCAGCGAGCCGATGGCATTGGTCTTGGGATTGAGGCCGGAGCGCAGCATGCTCCAGATCTCGACGGGCAAGGTCACGTCGAAGCGCGACAGCAGGAAGGCGATGATGAACTCGTCCCAGCTGAAGGTCACCGACAGGAAGAAGGCGGCGAGGATCGAAGGCATCAGCATCGGCGCGGTCACCAGCGCCATCACCTTGAAATCACTGGCGCCGAGATCGCGCGCCGCCCGCTCGATGTTGATCTGGTGGTCGCCCATCGAGGCATAGATGATGGCAAAGCAGAGCGGCAGGTTGATCACCACGTGCCCGATACCCACAGTCAAAAGCGACAGCGGCATATGCAGCGCATTGAGAAGCGCCAGCAATCCGAGCGCGATGATCAGATAGCTGACCGTCATCGGCGCGATCAGCAGACCCCTTTGCAAGGCCGAGCCCGGCAGCCTGTAGCGCGCCAGCGAATAGGCAGCGAGAAAGCCGAGCACGCAGGAGACCACGGACGAGAAGATGGCGACCAGCATCGAATTGCCGAGTGCTGCCATCAGCTTGCGGTCGACGAACACCGCCTCGTACCACTGGGTGGAAAAGCCATTGAACGGTGGTACCGGCAGACGCCCGTCTTGGAATGAGAACAGCACGAGCACCGCAACCGGAAGGAAGATGAAGGCGTAGACGATGGCGAGGTAGGCCCAAGACACGCCGCCAATGACAACTCTGCGCAACATCACGCCCTCTCGATCTTCAGCCAACGGGCGCACAGCACATAGGCGACGGTGATGGCCAGCATGAGAATGATCGACAGCGCCGCCGCCATCGGAAAATCGGCGCGCCGGCCCAGCTGCAGCATGATGATCTGCGGCAGTACCAACTCGTTGTTGCCGCCGAGAATCTGCGGCGTGACGTAGTCGCCGATGCAAAGCACGAAGGTGAGGAACGCGCCGGTCATGATACCGGGCAATGTCAGCGGCAACACCACATGCCAGAAGGTCTGGAAGGCGTTGGCGCCAAGGTCGGCGGCCGCGCGGCGGTAGTTCGGCGAGAGCTGGATCAGGTTCGAATAGATGGTCAGCGTCAAAAGCATGACGAAGAAGTGCACGAAACCGATCACTGTTGCCGTTCGCGTGCTGGCGATCTCCAGCGGCTCGGCGATCAGCCCCAGGCCCGTCAGCATCTGGTTGATGACGCCGTTCTTCGACAGCACGAGCAGCCAGGAATAGGAGCGGACGACATAGGAGGTCCAGAACGGCAGGATTGCCAGGATCAGCGCCAGGCGCTGAAACCGCTTCGGCACGCGCTCGGCGATGATCCAGGCAAGCGGATAGGCAAGCAGCACCGAAAGGACCGTGACGATGGCCGTGATTTCGAGCGAATTGACCAGACCCTGCAACAGGGCGTTCTCGGAGAAGAAGCGAGAATAGTTGTCGAGGTTCCAGACGCGGACGATCTCCCGCCCTTCGCGCTTCCAGAGGCTCATCGCCGCCATGAAAAGGAAAGGAACGACGAAGAAGGCGAGCGTCCACAAAAGCGCAGGGGCAGCAAAGCCCCAGGCTTTCCGGCGGTCAGCATCTTCGAGAGTTGTCGCAGTCATCAAAACTCCAGAGTTGAGCGCCCGGACAAGGTGCTGGACGCAGTTCACCGTCCCACCGACAGTTGGGGCGGCGATCGGCTAAAGGATCGGCGAACGCGGCGTGCGTTCGCCAGGTCCCGGCAGTTACTGCTGCAGCATTTCCGTCCAGGCATCCTGGAACTGCTGATCCAGCTCGGTCGACGGGATTGGATAGAGCTGCGTCTTCTTCAGGTATTCGGCCTGTTCGTTGAAACGCAGCGCCGCCTTCTGCGGGTCGGTCAGATGCTCGCCCGCCTTGCTGTTTGCCGGCATCGCCCAGTAGCAGGAGGATGTCGCAAGCCGCGCCTGACCCTCGGGGCTGACGATGTACTGCACGAATTTCAGCGCCAGATCCTGCTTGGTCGAATCCTTCATCACGCCGATCGACTGCGCCCAGCGCACCGCACCCTGCTCCGGGATCGTCCAGTCGAGGTTGGGCTTGTCGGCGGAAAGCACCGCGGTGATCCACTCGCCGCCGCCCACCAGAATATCGACCTCGCCTGTTGCCAGCGCCGTCTGTGAAGAGACGACGTCGCTGACCTGCTTGGAAACCGCCCGCATTGCCGCCAGCTTTTCCTTGATTGCCGGCATGTCCGCCTCGGTCAGATCAGCGGTCTTCTTGCCGAGGCCGAGACCGACGAGGCCGATCATCGGCAGGTAGTAATCATAGAGCGCGATGCGCCCCTTGTACTTGTCCGACCAGATCACCGAGAGATCCTGCATATCCTTCGGGTCGACCTTGGACTTGTCGTAGGAAATGGTGTTGTAGCCGAACTTTTCCGTGACGGCATAGGTTTTGCCGTCCTTGGTGTTGTTGGCCTCCATCCGCACCTCCGGGAAGATGTCGGCCGTCGGCAAAGCGTCGGCCGGCATTTCGGCGAGCAGGTCCAGATCGATGGCGCGATGCACGTCGACGCCGTCGATGACAAGCACGTCCCAGTCGCCCGGACGGGACTGATCGAGGATCGAAAGCGCGGCACCTGTGCCTTCATAGACCTTCAGGTTGACCTTGACGTCGTTGGCCTTTTCGAACGGCTCGACCAGGGCGGGATCCGTGTGATCGCACCAGACGAGCGCGTTGAGTTCTTCGGTGGCAAAAGCCGGCGCCGGAACCGAGACGAGCGAGGCACTAACCATCGCGCCTGCGGCGACCGAGGAGAAAAATCGGCGCAGGTGCGCGCCGTCATGAACTGACTGCATCATGCTGTTGCCCTCTTGTTTTGACACTCGTTTCGGCGTCTTCAAAAAAAGATTGAATGAATTCATTTTTTAAGTCAATCTCAATTTTGAGGACATTCAGAATTCAAGGACATGCATATGACAGGGCTGCGCGCACGGCAGAAAGCCGACCGGAACAGACGTATCCTGGACGCCGCTGCTTTGTTGTTTCGAGAGGTCGGCTACGACAGCGCCCGCATCGAGGATATCGCCGAACGGGCCGAAGTGTCGGTCGGCACCTTCTACAATTACTATGAAAACAAGGGCGACATCCTGGTCGCCACGGTTTCCATGGAGGTCGAGGAAGTTCTCACCGCCGGTCGCACCATCGTCGACAATCCGCCTTCCTCCGTCGAAGGCGCGCTGGAGGCCCTGATCGGCCAATATTACGATCACTCGCTCGTCTATCTCAGCAAGGAGATGTGGCGCACGGCGATGGCGATCTCGATCCAGCAGCCGGAGAGCCCATTCAGCAAGCGCTATACCGAACTCGACCGCCGGCTTTGCGATCAGGTCTCGACGCTCATCCACAAGCTGCAGGTGAAAGGGCTTGTTGCCCCCGGCACCGACGTTCGCGCCGTCGGCGAGATGCTGTTCAACAATCTCAACATGATGTTCATCGAATTCGCAAAGCACGAGGCGATGCCGCTCGATGAGCTCAAGGCGCGCGTTACCAGACAGAACCGGCCGCTCGCAACACTGATCGCGGCGCCATGATCCAAGCCGGACAATGAAGCCAACCCTGACAATGAAGAGCGTATTGATGCAAGACTTGGAACAGTCGGTGCTTGCCGCCGCCGATCGGCTCGTCGCAGCCTTTGCCCGCCATGATGCCGCGGCTTACTTTTCGGCCTTTTCGCCGAACGCAACCTTCATCTTCCACAATCTCGATCGCCCCTTGCGCAGCCGGGCCGAATACGAGGCGGAATGGGCATTATGGGAAACCCGCGACAACTTTCGTGTCCACGCCTGCCAGTCCAGCGACCGGCATGTGCAAGTGATTGGCAACGTTGCCGTCTTCACGCACGGCGTTCAGACCGAACTCGAGATCGGCGGTGAAGCACTGACGTCACGGGAGAGAGAAACGATCGTGTTTGAACGGGATGGGACCGGAGCCTGGCTGGCGGTCCACGAGCATCTGTCGCGCACCGGTTAACAGCGCCTGAGAACGTTCAGAGGGCGCCGATGACGAGAGCGGAAACGAAGCAGAAGGCAGCGACAAAAGCGATCGCATGCGGAAACAGGGCGATGGGCGAGCGGCGCGGCGGGGCTGCCGCGTAAAACGCATATCGGGACTGGATTGTCGGCTTCGCAGCGTTCATCGCGTCTCTCCGTCGTTCAGGCCGGAAACAGGACCGGCAATAGCCATGTTCTCCGATATTCTCGATTGAGTTTATAGATATTAATTTCTCCATTCCACCCCAAAAGTAAAAAATCGTCCGGCGGGCGGCACCTTCAGTGGCGATTGCGGTCGCGCTCCTGCACATGTCTCGACCAGTTTTCGCTGAACCATGGCGTCAGCAACGATACATTGGCATCGCGGTGCGAGCGGGTGAGACCGCCGTCGGCTTCGACGCAGGTCCACACCGTAAACCCCGTCAGCTCGTGTTTCCCAAAGGTCTGGATCAGTGGGATGTCAGCAGCATCGCGACCCCGGGCAACGGCGATGCGCCCCGCCCGGCGCGCATTGTTCTTGGCGTCGAACGTGTACCAGCGATCGCCGAGAAAAACCTCGAACCAGGCATTGAAATCCATCGGCGCAACCCTGTGCTCGGTTTCAAGGTCAGCCATGTAGCCGTTGACGTACCGCGCCGGCATGTTCATGCACCGGCATAAAGCGATGGCAAGGTGCGCATAGTCCCGGCTGACGCCGAGGCGATCCTCGTGGGCTTCGAGCGCCGTGCGCATCGCCTGGGCGTAGCCGTAGCTGAACACCAGGCGTTCATGTACGTAGTCGCAGATCGCCTGCACGCGCGGCCAGCCGGGCGCCGCCTCCCCGAAGAGCCTCCAGGCAAGCGCGCCCAGCCGATCGGTCTCGCAATAGCGGCTGGCGGCCAGATAGGGCAGCGTGTTCGGCGGAAGCCTTTCGACGGACACAGCCTGCGCCAGCGGATCGGAAACATCAGGCCGACCGTCGTCTTCGATGACGGCATCATAACTGAGCTTGAAATCCCCTTCAGGCGCGATCATGCGCAGGCAGGCATTGCGGTGCGGGTCGACAATCTCCTCCATCTTGACGATTGGTGAGGTCACGGGGCCGCGCTCGCGCCGGATGTCGGGGCGTTTCTCTGCGACGACGGAAAGGTAAGTCATCATCGGCGTCGGCTGGGGGCAGCGGATGCCGATCTCATAGCCAAAGCGTACGAACATCTCCAACCTCCCTCGCTCGGCAGGAATGTTTTGCGAACCCTTTTTGTTCCCTCATATGAGGACGAAATCAGTGCTGAAGACGCACACAGGAAGCAACTGAAATTGAGACGCACCGCAGCCGTGACCAGAGCGCGAAATGTGAATGGCGACGGCCGGCAAAGACACTTCATGGGACAGCGCAAGCCTCTCCTTCGGCGAAGCTGGCAGAGCCTTTCATTCCCGCTTTTCCTACGCGATTTTATGCCCGAATTCCGCCGGCAACAACCGAATTCCCTCGCACCGACAAGCCGAGGAGAGCCTCCAGAGAGACGGATGCGCGCACGCGTCTGGACGACAGGAAGCGATCCCTGCCGCCTTTTGTCCCAGACAAAGAAAACCTGAAGACGCTTTACCAGCCAACGGCATCCTTGAACGAATACCACCAGGAGCCGATCGTCGAATACTGCGCGCGGAACATTCGCCCGCCCGGGAACGGGTACCAGGGCAGCTTCTCGAACATGTCGAAGCGTGTTGCGTCGCCGTCGATCGCCTCGGCAAGCGTGCGTCCGAAGAGGTGGGATCCGGTCACGCCATGGCCGCTATAGCCGTGCGCGAAATAGGTGTTCGCACCGATGCGGCCCATCTGCGGCACGCGGGTAAAGGAGAGCGCGAAGTTGCCGCTCCAGGCATAGTCGATCTTCACGCCTTTAAGTTTCGGGAACACCTTTTCCAGATTGGGTTTGAGCTTGGCCACGACGTCGGCCGGGTCGGTGCCGCCATAGACGGTGCCGCCGCCGAAGATCATGCGCTTGTCCGCCGATAGCCTGAAGTAATCGAGGATGTAGCGCACGTCCTCGACGCACATGTCGCTTGGAATGAGCGAATGGGCGAGCTCCTCGCCGAGCGGCGCCGTGGTGATCATCTGGGTCGAAACCGGCATGACGCGCGAGACGAGCTTCGGCACCGCATCGCCGAGATAGGCGTTACCGCAGAGAACGACGGTCCGCGCCGACACTTGGCCGTCGGCGGTATAGACCGTCGGTCGCGCCGCCTCATGGTCGACCCGCGTGACCGGCGACTGTTCGTAGATCGTGCCGCCAAGGCTTTCGAGCGCACGCGCTTCGCCGAGCACCAGATTGAGCGGATGCATGTGCCCGCCCGTCGTATCCAGCATGCCGCCGCAATAGGCGTCGGAATTCACCAGCTTTCGGAGCGAGTCGCGGTCGAGAAGCTGGTGGTCGTCCATGCCGTATTTGCGCCAGAGCGCCTGCTTGGCTTCCAGTTCCTTCATATGAACAGGCGTATAGGCCGCATAGATGTTGCCCGGCTTCAAGTCACAGTCGATCTGATACTGGCTGACGAGCCGCCGGATGATCTTGCCGCCCTCCTGCACCAGGCCGCCGACGAAGCTTGCCGCATCCTCGCCGTAGCGGCGCTGGATGGTGGCAAGGCTGGCATTCAAGCCGTTGACCACCTGGCCGCCATTGCGGCCCGATGCACCCCAGCCGACCTGGGCGCCTTCGACGACGACGACCTTGTAGCCTTTCTCGGCGAGGTGGATTGCCGTCGACAGGCCGGAATAGCCGGCGCCGACGACGCAGATATCGGTCTCGACGCGGCCTTTGAGCGAAACCGGCGTGCGGATGATGTTGCGGGAGGCGGCGTAGTAGCTGGTGGGATAGCTGCCGTCGCCGGCATAGGATTTGTGGTTTGTCGTCATCATACGATTTCCAGATAGGCGCTGAACTCATAGTCCGTGACCTGCTCGGCAAAACCGGCGATCTCCTGCCGCTTGCAGGCGATCAGCATCGAGCGAAGGGTCGGATCGAAGATCTCGGCGGCAATCGGCCCTGCCTCGAAGGCATCGACCGCCTGCCCCCAATCGGCGGGAATTTTGGGCAGTTTCTCCGCCGCATAGGCTCGGCCCGTCACCGGCGCTGAGGGTTTCCATTTGTTGCGAATGCCGACGAGTGCTGCCCCGAGGATCGCGGCGATGACGAGATAGGGGTTGGCGTCGGCACCGGCAACACGGTGCTCGATGCGGCGTGCCGCCGGATTGCCGCCGGGAATGCGGATCGCCGACGTCCGGTTCTCGTAACCCCAGCACACCGCCGTCGGCGCATGTGTATCCGGCCGCAGCCGGCGATAGGAATTGAAATGCGGCGCAAACAGCAGTGTCGTTTCCGGCATGCCGCGCAGCAGGCCCGCAACGGCGTTCTTCAGGACCGCCGACCCCTCATCGCTGCCGTCGTTGAAGACGTTGTTGCCGTCGGCGTCGAGCAGGCTGAAGTGAATGTGCATGCCGTTGCCCGAGCGGGTGCCGTAGGGCTTGGCCATGAAGGTCGCCGCCAGTCCGTGCTTGCGGGCGACCCCCTTGACGATGCGCTTGAAGAAGATCGCGTCGTCGGCGGCCTTCAAGGGATCGTCGGTGTGCAGCAGGTTGATCTCGAACTGGCCGATGCCGTTCTCGGCGATCGCCGCATCCGCCGGCACGTTCTGCCGGGCACATTCCTTGTAGACGTCGGAAAAGAATTCGCCGAAATCGTCGAGTTCGTCGATCGACAGGATCGCATCGGAATCAAGCCTTTTGCCGGTATAGGGCGAGATCGGCGGCACCGCGCTGTCGGGCTCAGGATCGATCAGATAGAATTCCATTTCAGTCGCGACCACCGGGCGCAACCCCAGCTCCTCGTATTCGCGCACGATCGCCGCCAGCGCCTGGCGCGGATCGGCGAGGAACGGCTTGCCGTCCTCGAGCAGCAGCCACAGCGGCACCAGAGCGCTCGGCCGCGAGGTCCAGTTGACCGGCAGCGCCCCGCGCCCCGTAACGGCGCAGATACCGTCCCTGTCGCCGCTCGCAAACACCTGCTCGCTGTTGATGATGTCTTCTCCCCAGACGTCGACACCGACGATCGACAGCGGCATGCGGATGCCGCCGCCCAGCACCTTGGAGGCCTGCTCCACCGGCACCCGCTTGCCGCGCATGATGCCGTTCAGGTCGCAGACCACGGCCTGGATGCTTTCGATAGGGCCGTTCTGCTCCAGCCAGGCCTTGAAGGCGCTCGGGTCTTCCGCGTCGAGGGACATATCGCAAATCTCATTTTGTGATCACATTATCAGAAAGTTGACATAATTTAGAAGTTGGAGTCAACCTCGACGGATGCTATCAGCCCGCGACCATTCCCGCGTGGCAGAAGGAGCCTGCTGATTTGAAGACCCCATCGCTGCCTCTTCTCGAACGTCCGGAAGGCATGACCACGCATGACTATGCCTTTGCCAGGCTTCGCCAGGCGATCATGGTCGGCAGCTTCCGCCCGGGCACCTCGGTGACGATCCGGGGGCTTGCCGAGGCACTGGAAAGCAGCCCGACGCCGGTTCGCGAGGCCCTGCGGCAGCTCACCTCCATCGGCGCCCTGCAATTCCTCGAAAACCGCCGCATCGTTGTGCCGCGCATCACGCCGGCCCGCTTCGAGGAGCTGATATCGCTTCGCATCGCGCTCGAGAGCCATGCCGCCCGCCGGGCCGTCGCCCATCTTTCCGAACGCCAGATCGAACGGATCTCGGCGATCGACGACAGCATCGAGGACGAAATCCGCCGTGGCGACCAGGCGGCGGCGCTGATTGCCAACCAGGCCTTCCACCGGACGATCTACACCGCCAATCCGGACCAGATCGTCATGCCGCTGATCGAAAGCGTCTGGCTGCAGCTGGGTCCGATCCTCGGCATCGCCATGGAACATGTGAGCGAACTCTATGTCGTCGACCGCCATCGCGAGGCGATCGAAGCCCTGCGCCGCCGCGACGAGGATGCCGTTGCCGATGCCATTGCGGCCGACATCCGCGAGGGTATCGGCGGTTTCGACCAGCAGGCCGTTGCACGCCTGCTGAAGCTTGCAGCCTGACGGCCAACCACCATCACTATCGCGAAATTTTAGTCTGACTAAAATTTTCGTTGACAAGCCGCGATCGCCACAGCAAAGTTCAGAAAATACAAGCGCATAGCCCTGAAATCCTTGGCGATTTCTAGGCGCGTATGCTTGCACCCGCGCAGGAGATCGTCCCCGAGGGATGATGTGGGTTGAGAGGGGATTTCACGGTGGATTCGCAGTCTCGGCCAAACGATCCGGCATCGGAACTTCCCTCGCTCGGCGATCGGCTGCGTGAGCGGCGTAAAGCCCTGAAGCTGACGCTCAAGGAAGTTGCCGATCGGGCCGATTTCTCCGTCGGCTTCATCTCCCAGATCGAGCGCGGCATCACCGTGCCGTCGCTGACGTCGCTGGTCGCGGTCTGTCGGGTACTGAAGGTCGAGGTCGGAACGTTCCTGAATTCGCCGAGGGTGGCCTCGCCGTTTACCCGCCATGATCAGCGCCGCGCCTATGCGCTGGCCGGCTCGCCCGACAGCAACATCTCCTACGAACGCCTGTCGGCTTCCTTTCCCGGCAGTGTTCTGCGCAGCACCGTGGTGCACACGCCGCCCGGCCACCGCAGCGAAGCCATGACCCACGAGGGCGAGGAGATGTTCTTCATCCTCCAGGGCTCCCTGACGATCGAGATCGACGGCGAACAGACGGTGCTGGAAACAGGCGATTCCGCCCACTTCCTGTCGGGTCTGACCCACCTCACCTGGAACCACACCACCGAACCGACCGTCATTCTGCACACCTGCACGATGGATGTCTTCGGCGACGCCCAGGCAACGGAAACGCCGGAAGGTGCATTCGCGGTAACACGCGCCGAGGACCGTCGCAGCGCTGCTGCGAACCCTGGCAAGGGCAGCGGATAGCCTCTTGTCGGTTGCGCAAACGCTTTGTCGATTGCACCCTCAGACCAGCAGTCTTTCGTCCGGGCGCATTAGCCCGGCGACCGCCGCGCGTCGATCGACGCCCGAACACGAGACCGACGCGCGGCCCCTCACCTCACCCACAACCCTGCCGGAACCAGAACTGGAAACGCCATGAAAGAACAGACGAAAGCGCGCCTCGCAGCCCTGCGGGCCAAGATGAATGAGACCGGCAGCGGGCTGGTTGCACTCGCCCCCGGATCTCACATGGATTGGCTGATCGGCTATCATCCGCATCCCGACGAACGCCCCTGCCTGCTGCTGATCGGCCCGGAGAAGGAAGCCTTCCTGATGCCGGCGCTCAATGCCGAAGGCACCCGCGAGCATACGGATATCGACTTCTACAACTGGTCCGACGCCGAAGGTGCCGTGGAGGCTTTGACGTTGGCGCTTGCCGGCCTCGGCGCGGAAAAACCGGGCCGCGTGGTGATCGACGAGACCATGCGCGCCGATTTCGCGCTGCTGCTGCTCGACAATCTACCCGATGACACCGCCCGCGATTTCACGCCGGAAACGCTCGGCGCCCTGCGCATGCGCAAGGATCGGAGCGAATACGACCTCCTGAAGATGAATGCCGGTATTGCCGATCGCGCCATGCAGGCGGCCTTCTCCAAGATCCGCCCGGGCATGACCGAGAAGGAACTGGCCGCAGAAATCCGCTCGCACTTCTCTTCCGAAGGTGCAGCACCGGCCTTCTGGATCGTTGGCGCCGGCGGCAACGGCGCTTTCCCGCACCACTCCGCCAGCGAACGGGTGATTGCCGAAGGCGATGCGGTCGTCATCGACATCGGCGGCCGCAAGCAGGGCTTCCCGAGCGACATCACCCGCATGGCGATCGTCGGCCGCGCACCGGAAGGTTATGGCCAGATCCACACGATCGTCGAAAGGGCCGTTCAGGCGGCGCTCAAGGCGGCTCGCCCCGGCGTTCTCGCCAAGGACGTTGACGATGCGGCACGCAAGGTGATCGCGGATGCCGGCTACGGCGAATATTTCGTCCACCGCACCGGTCACGGCATGGGCATCGACGGCCACGAGCCGCCTTACATCACCGCAACGTCGGAAACGGTGCTGGAGGCAGGCATGGTCTTCTCGATCGAACCCGGTATCTATCTGCCGGGTCGCTTCGGCATCCGGCTCGAGGATATCGTCATCCTTCGCGAGGACGGACCGGAAGTGCTGTCGTCACTGCCGCGCGACGCCCATATCGCGCAAATCTGACGTGACTTTCAGGTGGCGCCTTCGGGCGCCACTTCTCTTTGTCCCGGCCGCTCGCGGCCGCTACTCATGTATCCTTAAATCGTAGCCGATTTAAGGATAAAAACATGCAGAAATTCAAAGTGCTACAGCGACCTTTGCGCGTCTGACAAGACGCACGGCGTTGTAGACTATTGCGCGTAAGACTTCTTGCGGCTGTCAGATTTGCCGCCGGTCGGCCTGTTCTGCGGCCTTTGCTGATAGGCCGGTTCCCGCCTCCACTCCGGCGGCCAGATCCAGAGATAGCTGCCATAGGGCGCACGCTGGATGCCCTGGTAATACTCGCCCTTGCTCGTGCGCATCTGCGCCTCGGCACTGCTCGTAGCAGTGCCTGCTGCGATTGCGATCGCCGCCAGTGCCACGAGCAGACGTCCTGTTTTCTTCATCTTCGAACTCCTTGCTGCGCCATATCACTCCGCGCACGGCGGCCGGTCAACCGGCGCTCGCGTTTATAAGTTGCCGCTTGACCGCCACCCAAGCCTTGGCCATATTGATCAGATGTCAGACCAATTTAGCGCCGAGGGGGAGGCTGAATGACTGAACAAGCAAGAGCAGCCCTTCGGCCACTGCCACCCGCCGATCGGGCGCAGCAGGTCATTGCCGCGCTCGCGGACTACATCCAGCAATCCGACCTGAAACCCGGCGACCGACTGCCGGCGGAGCGCGAATTGATGACGGCACTGGCCGTCGGGCGCTCGACCGTCAGGGAAGTCATTCGCCATTTCCAGGCGCTCGGCGTCGTCGAGGCGCGCAAGGGCAGCGGCACCTATCTGCTGCGCGCCATCTCGGCCGCCACCGTCCATATGCCGCTGACGCTCGATACCGGCCACCTGCGCGATATTCTCCTGATGACGCTCGAAGTCCGCCGCGGCATCGAAGTCGAGGCCGGCATGGTCGCCGCACGCCGCCGCACCGAACACGACCTCGTAACGATCGAAGAAAAGCTGAACGAAATGGAACGCGTGCACCTGTCGAAGGGCACGTCCGGGCCGGAAGATCTCGCCTTTCATCTGGCGATCTATGACGCGACCCACAATCCGCTGTTTCGGCAGCTGCTGGAGCAGATGCGCGGGGCCTTTGAGCGCTTCTGGGAAAAGCCCTTCAACCGGCCGGACTTTGCCCGCCGCTCCTTTCCGTTCCACCGCACGCTCTTCAACGCGATTGCCACACAGGATCCGGAAGCTGCGCGTGACGAAACACTGAAAATCCTCGCGATCGTCGAGGAAGACATCAAGGAAATGTCCAAATGAACAACGGCCTCGATCCGTTCGACCACGCCTCGCTGATCGTCGCGCATGACGAAGGCAATGCCTTCGATGCCGTCGTGCCTCCGATCGTCCAGACCTCGCTGTTCACCTTTAGGGATTATGACGACATGGTCGCGTCCTACAAGGGCGAGCGTGTGCGGCCGATCTATACCCGCGGCCTCAACCCGACGGTCCGGATGTTCGAGGAGATGCTGGCGAAACTCGAAGGCGCCGAAGACGCGATCGGCTTTGCCAGTGGCATGTCGGCGATCTCCTCGACCGTGCTTTCCTTCGTCGAGCCAGGAGACCGCATCGTCGCGGTCAACCATGTCTATCCCGACGCATTCCGGCTCTTCGGCACGCATCTGAAGCGGATGAAGATCGAAGTAACCTATGTCGACGGCCGCGACGAGGAAGCGGTCGCCAAGGCCCTGCCGGGCGCCAAGCTCTTCTACATGGAAAGCCCGACGAGCTGGGTGATGGACACCCATGACGTGGCCTCGCTTGCCCGCCTCGCCAAGGATCAGGGCATCATCACCACCATCGACAACAGCTGGGCGAGCCCGATTTTCCAGCAGCCGCTGTCGCTCGGCGTCGATCTCGTCATCCATTCGGCGTCGAAGTATCTCGGCGGCCACAGCGACGTGGTCGCCGGCGTGGTCGCCGGTTCCAAGGAACTGATCGGCCGTATACGCTCGGAAGCCTATCCCTATCTCGGCGGCAAGCTTTCGCCCTTCGACGCCTGGCTGTTGATCCGCGGCCTTCGCACCCTGCCGATCCGCATGAAGGCACACGAGCGCTCGGCGCTGACGGTGGCGCAGCGCCTGCAGTCCCATCCGCTGGTCGAAACCGTCTGCCACCCGGGCCTTGGCAACACCCTGCCGCCGGGCCTTTCCGGCACATCGGGCCTTTTCTCTTTCATCTTCCGCGACGGCGTCGATATCAGGCGCTTCGCCGATCATCTCGAACTGTTCAAGCTCGGCGTTTCCTGGGGCGGGCACGAAAGTCTCATCGTGCCGGGCGAAGTCGTCCTGTCGCAGAAAGCCCAGCCCAATTCCGCGGCCGCCTTCGGCATCTCACCGCGGTCGGTACGGCTCCATGTCGGCCTGGAGGGAACGGAGGCCCTCTGGAGCGATCTTGAAGCGGCGATGTCAGCCGCTTCAGCAGGCTGACGGGAGCGGGATGAGGAAAGCACAAGCGGCTTTCCGCCAGCATCCTGCTCTTCGAATGTGGATCAACCATCAAAAAACAAAGGGAACAAAAATGAGCAAACTGATTACCGCCACTCTGCTTGCCACCCTGATGGCAGGAAGCGCGCTGGCCGACACCAAGCTGAAGCTCGTCGAGGTCATTACCAGCCCCGAGCGCACCGAAACCCTGAAGTCGATCGTCGCCAAGTTCGAGGCGGCAAACCCGGGCACCACCGTCGAGATCATCTCGCTGCCCTGGGGCGAAGCCTTCCAGAAGTTCGCGACCATGGTTTCGGCCGGCGAACTGCCCGACGTCATGGAAATGCCGGACACCTGGCTTTCGCTCTATGCCAACAACGGCATGCTCGAAAGCCTCGAGCCCTATCTCGAGAAGTGGGAGCACACGCCGGGTCTGACCGAGCGCACGCTCGAGCTCGGCCGCGACATCAAGAACACCGCCTATATGCTGCCCTACGGCTTCTATCTGCGCGCCATGTTCTACAACAAGAAGCTCTTGTCTGAAGCCGGCGTCAGCGAGCCGCCGAAGACCATGGACGATTTCGTCAAGGCATCGGAAGCCGTCTCCAAGCTGCCGGGCAAATCCGGCTACTGCCTGCGCGGTGGTCCGGGCGGCCTCAACGGCTGGGTGATGTTCGGCGCGACCATGGCCGGCAGCAACACCTTCTTCAACGAGGACGGCACCTCGACCATGAACAGCGAAGGCTGGGTCAAGGGCCTCACCTGGGTGATCGACCTCTACAAGAACGGGCTGGCTCCGAAGGACAGCGTCAACTGGGGCTTCAACGAAATCGTCGCCGGTTTCTATAGCGGCACCTGCGCCTTCCTCGACCAGGACCCGGACGCGTTGATCGCTATTGCCGAACGGATGAAATCGGAAGACTTCGGCGTCACCACCATGCCGAAGGGCCCGAGCGGCAAGGCCTTCACCACCATCGGCTTTGCCGGCTGGTCGATGCTGTCGGCGAGCCAGAACAAGGACCTCTCCTGGAAGCTGATCGAAACGCTCGAAGGGCCGGAAGGCAACATCGAGTGGAACAAGCGCACCGGTGCACTGCCGGTCCACAAGGCGGCCGAAAAGGATCCCTTCTACGCAAGCCCGCAGTTCAAGGGCTGGTTCGACGAGCTTGCCGACAAGGACGTCGTTTTGACTGTCATGCCGACCTACCTCGAAGAATTCGCCTTCTTCAAGGATTCATTGGCGATCAAGACGACACAGGAAGCCCTGCTCGGCGACATCACGCCGACGGACCTCGCCAACCAGTGGGCCGACTATCTCACCAAGGCGCAGCAGAAGCACCTCGCCAAGAAATGAGCCTTTGACCGGCGGCGGACTGACTGCCGCCGGTCGCCCAATGTCTTGAGAACAGGGCAAGCCGAGAAAACCGGCGGCCGCACAGGGGAAATTTCGACCGATGGCCTATGCCGCCCGCCATGACGGCCTGCCTGCACGCCGGCCGCTGATGAAGCGTATCGCCGATCACGCCGCACCCTATCTCTATAGCGCGCCGGCGCTGATCCTGATCGTCACCGTAATGCTGGTGCCGCTGGCGCTGGGCATCTCCTACGCCTTCCGCGATATCCAGCTGCTCAATCCGTTCTCCGGCGCCTTCATCGGCCTCGATCATTTCCGGGCCCTGTCGCAGGACCAGGCCTTCTACCGAGCGCTGCGCAACACGCTGTGGTGGACAGGCGCCTCGGTCTTCCTGCAGTTCCTGCTGGGTCTCATCCTCGCGCTGCTGCTCGACAAGCCGTTCTATGGTCGCGGCCTCGCGCAGGCGCTCGTCTTCCTGCCCTGGGCGGTGCCGAGCTTCCTTGCCGGCCTCAACTGGTCGTGGCTGTTCAATCCGGTCGTCGGACCACTGCCGCATTGGTTTTACGCGCTCGGCATCATGAGCGAGCCCTCCAACATTCTGTCCGATCCGCAACTGGCGATGTGGGGGCCGATCATTGCCAATGTCTGGTGGGGAATTCCGTTCTTCGCCATCACCCTGCTCGCCGCCCTCCAGGCGATCCCACGCGATCTCTACGAGGCCGCCAGCATCGATGGCGCCGGCCCAGTGCAGCGGTTCCTGTCGATCACCCTGCCCTTCCTCGCGCCGACGATCGCCATCACCATTCTCTTGCGCACTGTCTGGATCTCGAACTTCGCCGACCTGATCATCGTCATGACCAATGGCGGACCGGCCGATCGTACCCAGATCGTCGCCAGCTACATCTTCACCCAGGCCTTCAAGCGGCTCGACTTCGGCTACGCCTCGGCGATTGCGCTGGTGCTTCTGGCGCTGCTGCTCGCCTATTCCATGCTGATCGTCATCCTGCGCCAATGGCTGCTGAGCAAGGATTGAGACCGATGCGCGCCAAACCTATCCTTCTCGTGACCGCGCATCGGCTGGCGATCCTCGCCTATATCGCCTTCGCGCTCTTCCCGCTCTATTGGCTGTTGAAAGTGGCCGTGACGCCGAACGAACTGCTCTATTCCGAAGGCATTCGCCTCTGGCCATCGCGCGCCAGTCTCGAGCATTTCGATTTCGTGCTGCGCCACAGCGCCTTCCCGGTATTCTTCCGCAACAGCCTGATCGTCTCGGGCTCGACGGCCGTCATCGTCACCGTCCTCGCCTCGCTTTCCGGCTACGCCCTGTCGCGGTTCAATTTCCGCGGCAAGTACTGGTTGGTGGCGCTGATGCTGCTGACGCAGATGTTCCCGCTCGTCATGCTGGTCGCGCCGATCTTCAAGATCCTGTCGCCGCTTGGCCTCACCAACAGCCTGACCGGCCTCGTCATCGTCTACACCGCCTTCAACGTGCCGTTTGCCACCTTCCTGATGCAGTCCTTCTTCGACGGCATTCCGAAGGATTTGGAGGAAGCCGCGATGATCGATGGCGCCACCCAGTTCGTCGCCTTCCGCCAGATCATCCTGCCGCTGACGCTGCCGGGCATTGCCGCGACGCTCGGCTTCGTCTTCACCGCCGCCTGGAGCGAGCTTCTGTTCTCACTGATGCTGATCTCCGGCAACGACCAGGCGACTTTCCCTGTCGGACTGCTGTCCTTCGTGTCGAAATTCTCGGTCGACTTCGGTCAGATGATGGCCGCCGGCGTGCTGGCTCTGATCCCGGCCTGCCTCTTCTTCCTGCTCATTCAACGCTATCTCGTCCAGGGCCTTACGGCCGGCGCGGTCAAAGGCTGAGGATTGTTTCATGGCTTCCATCGATATCGCCAACATCCGCAAATCCTACGGCATCCATCCGGTCCTGCACGACGTCGACCTGAAGATCGGCGACGGCGAATTCGTGGTGTTGGTCGGCCCCTCCGGCTGCGGCAAGTCCACCCTGCTGCGGATGATCGCCGGCCTTGAAAGCGTCACATCAGGCGAAATCCGCATCGCCGGCAAACGCGTTAACGAGCTGGCGCCCAAGGACCGCGACATCGCCATGGTGTTCCAGTCCTATGCGCTCTATCCGCACATGTCGGTCGCCAAGAACATGAGCTACAGCCTGAGGCTCAGGAAGACGGCCAAGGAAAAGATCGCCAGCATTGTCTCCGGCGCTGCCGCCAAGCTCGGGCTTGATCCGCTCTTGGAACGCCGCCCCCGCGCCCTTTCCGGGGGCCAGCGCCAGCGCGTCGCCATGGGGCGCGCGATCGTGCGCGAACCTAAGGCCTTCCTCTTCGACGAGCCGCTGTCGAACCTCGACGCGCGGCTGCGCGAACAGATGCGGGCTGAAATCAAGAAGCTGCACAAGGATCTGGGCGCCACCTCAATCTACGTCACCCACGACCAGATCGAAGCCATGACGCTTGCCGACCGGATCGTCGCCATGAACGGCGGTTTCGTGCAGCAGGTCGGCAGCCCGCTCGATCTCTACGATCGCCCCGCAAACCTCTTCGTTGCCGGCTTCATCGGTTCGCCCGGCATGAACTTCTTCGAAGGCACCTACAGAAACGGCGCGGTGCCACGCTTCGAGACTGAGGGTGGCGTGACCATTCCAGCGCAAGTGCATGCCGAACTGACTGACGGTGCCAACGCAACGCTCGGCATTCGGCCCGAACATGTCGAGATCGGCACCACGGCGCCGGATTCGCTGAAGGCAACCGTCGACCTGGTCGAGCCGACCGGCTTCGGCATCATCCTGCATCTGTCCTTCGGCAAGGCGAGCTTCAAGGCCTTCACCAACGACCGCACTTTCCTCAAGGCAGCCGGCGAGATCCCGGTACGACTGCCGCCGGAGCGTCTGCACTTCTTCGACGCCGCCGGCAATCGGGTCTGATTGCCGGGGCGCCAGTGGCGGTTAACAACTGACGCGGCGCAGGCGGTATCGCCCAAGACCGGAGATTGACATCTCCCGGACGAGGCGTACGGTCATCCCGTCGCAAGTATCAACCGCCCGTGGCGCCCAATTGAGAGAAGCAAGTACCGCCAGTACGACGAATTGACGATAGCCTTCCTTGCCCCGCGCCCGGCGATATTGAGGAAGTGTCATGCGAAATTTTGTTGTCGCCCTTGCCTTTTCGACAACGCTGCTCTGTCCCGTCGTCGCCCTTTCGCAAGAGGGCGATGCGGGGGCCGGCGCGACCGTCTTCAAGAAATGCGCGATCTGTCATGTCGCCGACAGCGATACCAACAAGGTCGGCCCGTCGCTCAACCACGTGCTGGGCAGAACCGCCGGCACGCATCCCGACTTCAAGTATTCACCGGCGATGGTCGATGCCGGCAAGGGCGGACTTGTCTGGGACGAGGCAACATTGCGCGACTATCTCCACAATCCGAAGGCGAAGGTGAAAGGCACCAAGATGGTCTTTCCCGGCCTGAAGGACGAGGCCGATATCGCCAACCTGCTCGCCTATCTCAAGCAATATTCGCAGTAGACGAAACGGTTTGGGGCGCCGACAGGCACACAAGCGAACGGTCAATTGCGAGTGTTTTCCGTTCGTGCAATAATTGCATTTAGAACTCTACGGATTGCGTATTCATGCCCACAGCCGCAAGCGGCGAGGAGGGACAAGAAATGGCCGTGGTGGTTATTCTGGTTTTGCTGGCCGCCGGATCGGTGTTGTTCCATTTGTTGAGCCCGTGGTGGTGGACGCCGATCGCGTCCAACTGGAACTACATAGACAATACACTCATCATCACCTTCTGGATCACCGGCGTCGTCTTCGTCGCCGTCGTCCTGTTCATGGCCTACTGCGTCCTGCGTTTTCGGCATCGCCCGGGAAACCGGGCAGCCTATGAACCGGAAAACAAGAAGCTCGAAAGCTGGCTCGCCGCAGGCACGACGCTGGGCGTCGCCGCCATGCTGACGCCGGGCCTGTTCGTCTGGCACCAGTTCGTCACCGTGCCCGACGGCGCCAGCGAGGTCGAAATCATCGGCCAGCAATGGTTGTGGAGCTACCGCCTGCCCGGCGTCGACGGCAAGCTCGGCACCTCCGAGACACGCGACATCTCGCCGGAAAATTCGCTTGGCCTCAACCGCGACGACACGGCCGCCCTCGATGACGTCGTCATTGAAGGCGGCGAACTGCACCTCGAGATCGGCAAGCCGGTCAAGGTGCTACTGCGCTCCGTCGACGTGCTGCATGATTTCTACGTGCCCGAGTTCCGCGCCAAGATGGACATGGTGCCCGGCATGGTCACCTATTTCTGGATGACCCCCACCCGCACCGGCACGTTCGAGGTGCTCTGCGCGGAGCTCTGCGGCGTTGGCCACCCGCAGATGCGCGGCACCGTCGTCGTCGACAGTGAGGCCGACTACCAGACCTGGCTCGCAAGCCAGCAGACCTTTTCACAGTTGATGGCAGCAGCGCAGACGAAGGAAACGGCACAGGCAGAAAATGCCGCCCCGGCGCGGTAGGAGGCGCCCCGACGGCAATTGTTGGGAGAGTTTAGATGGTCGACATCCGGTCAGGCACAGATGGCGCGCTCGGACACGCCGAGGTGGAGGATGTTGAACTCTACCATCCCCACAGCTGGTGGACGCGCTATGTCTTCAGCCAGGACGCCAAGATCATCGCCGTGCAATATGCCTCGACCGCCATCGCCATCGGCATGGTTGCGCTGGTTCTTTCCTGGCTGATGCGCCTGCAGCTGGGCTTTCCGGGCGCCTTCGCCTTCATCGACGCCGAGCGCTACTACCAGTTCATCACCATGCACGGCATGATCATGGTGATCTATCTGCTGACCGCGCTGTTTCTCGGCGGCTTCGGCAACTACCTGATCCCGCTGATGCTCGGCGCACGCGACATGGTGTTTCCCTACGCCAACATGCTGAGCTACTGGATCTATCTGCTTGCCGTGCTCGTGCTGGCCGCAAGCTTCTTTGCACCCGGCGGACCGACCGGAGCCGGCTGGACGCTCTATCCGCCGCAGGCCGTGCTTTCGGGCACACCCGGAGGCAAGGACTGGGGCATTCTGCTGATGCTCTCCTCGCTCATCCTCTTCATCATCGGCTTCACCATGGGCGGGCTCAACTATGTGGTCACGGTGCTCCAGGGCCGCGCGCGCGGCATGACCCTGATGCGCATGCCGCTGACGATCTGGGGCATCTTCACCGCGACGGTGATGGCGCTGCTCGCCTTCCCCGCCCTCTTCGTCGCCTGCGTCATGATGATGTTCGACCGGGTGCTCGGCACCAGCTTCTTCATGCCGGCGATCGTCGAGATGGGCGAACAGCTGCAGCATGGCGGCGGCAGCCCGATCCTGTTCCAGCATCTCTTCTGGTTCTTCGGCCACCCCGAAGTCTACATCGTCGCCCTTCCCGCCTTCGGCATCGTCTCCGATCTCATCAGCACCCATGCCCGCAAGAACATCTTCGGCTACCGCATGATGGTCTGGGCGATCGTCGTCATCGGCGCGCTCTCCTTCGTCGTCTGGGCGCACCATATGTATGTCAGCGGCATGAACCCCTATTTCGGCTTCTTCTTCGCGACGACCACGCTAATCATTGCCGTGCCGACAGCACTCAAGGTCTATAACTGGGTGCTGACGCTGTGGCGCGGCGATATCCATCTCAACCTGCCGATGCTCTTTGCGCTCGGCTTCATCGTCACTTTCGTCAATGGCGGCCTGACGGGCCTGTTCCTCGGCAATGTCGTGGTCGACGTGCCGCTTTCCGATACGATGTTCGTGGTTGCGCATTTCCATATGGTCATGGGTGTCGCGCCGATCCTCGTCATCTTCGGCGCCATCTATCACTGGTATCCGAAGGTCACCGGGCGCATGCTCAACGAGGCGATGGGCCAGCTTCACTTCTGGGTCACCTTCGTCGGCGCTTACCTCATCTTCTTCCCGATGCACTATCTCGGCCTGATCGGCATGCCCCGGCGCTACTACGAGATGGGCGAAACCGCCTTCGTCCCGGCCTCGGCCCATACGCTCAACGAGTTCATCACCATCGTTGCCCTCATCGTCGGCGCAGCGCAAATCGTCTTCCTCTTCAATCTCGTCTGGAGCATCCGCCACGGCCGCGATGCCGGCGGCAACCCCTGGCGGGCAACGACGCTCGAATGGCAGACGCCGGAAACGCCGCCACGCCATGGCAACTGGGGCAAGGATCTGCCGGTGGTCTATCGCTGGGCCTATGACTACAGCGTGCCGGGCGCGCCGGAGGATTTCATCCCGCAGAACCAGCCCGGCCCCGACAACCTGACGCGGGAGACCGCGACATGAGCGTCACGCTGATCTTCCTCGCCGTCATTGCGGCGATCGCCGGATGGTGGCTGTCGCAGCAGCGGATGATGTCGAAGCCTTGGCTGGAGGTCGGCCATCACCACGACCCGCGCCCACAGGGCCGGCACCCGATCGAACCCGCTAAACTCGGCCTCGGCGTCTTCCTCGCCGTGGTCGGCGCACTGTTCACGTTGTTCATCAGCGCCTACTTCATGCGCATGGCATCGACCGACTGGTGGTCGACGCCGATGCCGAACCTTCTCTGGCTGAACACGGCGGTGCTTGCGGCCGGAAGCCTGATGCTCCATGTCGCCAAGGTATCGGCCGAACGACACCGCGACGATGCCAGTCGCACGGCTCTCATCGCCGCCCTTGCCTTGGGCCTCGCCTTCCTCGTCGGCCAGGTCTTCGCCTGGCGCGAACTCACCGATGCCGGGTACCTTCTCACGGGCAACGCCGCCAACAGCTTCTTCTACATGATCACCGGCATGCACGGCCTGCACATCGTCGGCGGCCTGATTGCACTTGCCCGCACCATTCTCGCCACGCGCAAGGCGCCGATCGACGAAAAGGCGACCCTGTCGATCACGCTCTGCGCCACCTATTGGCATTTCATGCTCGCTGTCTGGCTCGTGCTGTTTGCGCTGTTTTCCGGCTGGGCCAACGACTTCATCGA
Organism: Ensifer sp. 4252; assembly: GCF_050434565.1. NCBI lineage: Bacteria > Pseudomonadati > Pseudomonadota > Alphaproteobacteria > Hyphomicrobiales > Rhizobiaceae > Ensifer > Ensifer sp. 4252. The sequence goes on along the minus strand of NZ_JBNDIU010000015.1, from coordinate 12,493 downwards.
CCTCTGCCGGCAAATCTTGACCTAGGAGCCGTCCCATGTCCGCGCCGACACACGCACCTGTCACAGAGCCCTTGCCACGACCCTCGGGTCTCGCCGGCTTTGCCGCCGATTGGGCATCGGATCAGCGCACCTTCAAGAATGTCTCCTGGGGAAAGGCCATGATGTGGATCTTTCTCTTGAGCGACACCTTCGTCTTCGGCTGCTTCCTCATCGCCTACATGTCGGCGCGCATGTCGACCGCCGTTCCCTGGCCTAACCCGAGCGAGGTCTTCGCGCTGCATATTGGCGGTTCGGACGTCCCCCTGATCCTGATCGCCATCATGACCTTCGTGCTGATTTCATCGAGCGGCACCATGGCGATGGCGGTCAACTACGGCTATCGCCGCGACCGGCGCAAGACTGCGGCCCTTATGCTGCTGACGGCGCTCTTCGGCGCCACATTCGTCGGCATGCAGGCCTTCGAATGGACCAAACTGATCTCCGAAGGCGTACGCCCCTGGGGCAACCCGTGGGGTGCGCCCCAATTCGGCTCCACCTTCTTCATGATCACCGGCTTCCACGGAACGCACGTGACGATCGGCGTCATCTTCCTCTTGATCATCGCGCGCAAGGTCTGGCGCGGCGACTTCGAAACGGGCAAGCGCGGCTTTTTCACCAGCCGCAAGGGGCAATACGAGATCGTCGAAATCACCGGCCTTTACTGGCACTTTGTCGACCTCGTCTGGGTCTTCATCTTCGCATTCTTCTATCTCTGGTGAGGAACGACCATGACTGACGCACCGGCACATATCGCGGTCAAAGAGCACCAACAACACCCGATCGGTCTCTATCTGCTGGTCTGGGGCCTGCTTTTCGTGCTCAGCGCCTTCTCATACATGGTCGATTACGTCGGCCTGCAGGGCTATCTCAGATGGTCGCTGATCCTCATCTTCATGATGCTGAAGGCGGGGCTCATCGTTGCCGTTTTCATGCATATGGCCTGGGAACGTCTGGCGTTAATCTACGCGATCCTGCTGCCGCCGCTTCTGGTGCTGGTTTTCGTCGCGCTGATGGTATCGGAATCGCACTACGTGCTCTTCAGCCGCCTCACCTTTTTCGGCGCCGCGCCCTAAAGCATTTCCCGGAAAAGTGCGAGGCAGTTTTCCGTGAGGAATGCTTGGAAATAAAGAGATCGAGCGTTTCTGTGGCTCAGTTAAACACGGAAACGCTCCAAAGCGCGTCGCGATCTCTACAGCGCCGCGCGTCTTATCAGACGCGCAAAGGTCGCTGTAGCACCTTGAATTGCTGCATGTTTTTATCCTTAAATCGGCTACGATTTAAGGAACCATGCAGTAGTATCCGCTTGCTGTGCCTTTAGCTCTTGTTTTTGCGCATGTCGTTATCGCAAAACCGCGGCGCACTTTTGCGCGACATGCTCCACGCTGCGGCCAGGAACCGCTCACAGCAGCAGCAGCTTCTTGAGCACGGAGAAGACTTCCTTATAGGGAAGAATGGTGACGCCGGCAGCGGCGATCGGTAGGAGTGCAGCTGCGGCCACCGGCACGACCGCCGTCCTGCTCAACAGCATTGCCGACAGCTTGCGCGTCGTTTCAAACTGTTTCGTCGGATCGGTAATGTCGTCCGCCTGCTGCGCCTCGTCGGTGCTTGCTGCTACGACATTGGTCCCCAGGATCTTGCGCTCGTTTGAACGGTGATAGCGTGTCGCCTGTGTCCCCAGCATCAGCAGGCTGCGCTCCTTCAACTGCCCAAGCGGCTTCGAGAAGGCCGATAGCGGATAGGCAAAGAGCGCAAGCACGATCACCAGCCAGCCGGTTGCGATCATGCTGAAGGTGGTGGTCGTCAGGCTCTCCTGGAGCAGATGCTTGGCGATCGCCGCGCCGATCGCGGCACTGATACCGAAAATGAAGAGAACATAGGCATTGGGATAACTAGCAAGAAACGAGAGCCCGCCATTGCCGTCTGGATGGGTCGCGACAAGCCGGAGTTCCAGTCGAGCGATCCGGCGCAGAAGCTGCGCCCAGACGAGATGTCGCCACAGGCCGCGCAGCAACAGGAACACGAACAGCGGCTGGCTGACGATAATCGTCCACCAGCCGGCCGCAGTGATCCGCTGCCCCTCCGCGGAGACGTCGACCGCCCAGGATGCGACACCCGACGTGCGCATGTTGAGGTAAGCGAACAAGGCGGCGAGAAGCGCCAGACCGAGGCAGACTGCCTCCGCCAGCCGCGAGTCGCGGCGTGCAAGCGCAACTGTCACGGCGTCGCCAAATGCGGTCACCGAGCCGGGCGCAACGATGGGAGCCTTCAGGAACTGCCCGAGCTTGATGTGCAGTCCGTGCTCGACCTGCTGCTCGGCCAGCACAAAAGCGCCGACGCCGATCGCAAACCTGCCCCATACGCCCAGATCACCGAGATAGGAGCCTGGCGCATCGGCAGACAGAAAGCTGCGCGGAAGCCCAAGCAGCAATGGCACCAGCCAGGCGAGCGCCACGAACAGCAGCGCGCGCCGCCCCGTCTTCAGCGCATGTTCGCGTAGAAGCCCGAGCCGGCGTTGCAATTCGAAAAACGGCCCGCCATGAGCGGCGAGATACTCGCCTGGCGGCAGATCGCGGCGCGGCGACGTCGCCGCCACCTGCTCGGCACTCTTGCGAGCCTTGTCTTCGATACCCAATCGCGCTCAATCCTCGGTGATGGTCCAGTTGTCGTTGGGATTGAACTGCTTGATATCGCGCGCCATCGTGTCGGTGCCCGCCCCGAGATCCGCCTGATAGACGATGCCGTTCCGGTTGACGACGAAGGTATGAACGCCGGTCTCGCCGTATTTCACCGGCCAGGCCACGAGCCCGAAGCCTGCGATCATGTTGCCATTGATGACATAATCATAGGAGCCGCCGGCGATGTTTCCGCCCTGACGTGTCAGGATCTTGAAGCGGTACCCATAGTAGCCCTCGTTGGCCTTGGCCTTGTCCAACTGGGCTTGTGAAAGATCGCCTGCGGGACTGTCGCCATCCCCCTGCTCTGCGGGCCAATAGAGACCATCCGTCTTCCCGTCGCTCGAAATCAGCTTCTGGGCATATTCGAACACGCCATCGCCGTCATGATCTTCCTGGGTGTATTCCTCCTGCGCGTCCACATAGGCTCGCACCGTGTTGATCGCCTCGAGCTCATTCTCACCGACGCGGCGATTGATGATCTCTTCGATCCCGGCATAGGTGTCGAAAGCCCACTTGCCGTCTTCTCCCTTGACAATCGGGAAGGGCAAGGGCCAGAGCTGGTCGCCGATCGCGACGATCTTGTTGTCGCCGGCATCCGTCAGGGCTACCTTCTTGACGGCGCCTGCCTTGATCTGTTCGTAGGTGTTCATCACCCCCTCGCCCGTTTTCAGCTTTTCGGCATCAAGGCCGAGCAACGTGGCAAGTTTGCCGAAGTCGCTCGAACTCATTGCATCCTTGAAAGCTGCAAGCGCCTTGTCGGGGTCGTCGAAGGTAGGAGGATCGGTCTCCGAGATATAGTCTGTAAGGTCTGTCGGCTGGCTCTCCGCCGCCAACGTCACTCCAGCGTAGGCCGACAGGCCGAGCAGCAGCAGCCCGACACCCGAACGGAAAATCATGCTCTGACGATGATACTTGGTCATGACCATACCCTCCCGTTTCACGCGCTCAACGACGACGCCCGCCACCACCGCGTCCACCACCATGACGAGCCCCACCGCCGCCGCCGTGCCGGGCCATGGACCGTCCGCCACCACCGCCGTGTCCAATGGACCGATGCGGCGCGCGCCCGCTACGGGCGCCCCCGCCGAGTGCCTGCCCGCCGCGCCGCGACTGGATATGTGTCACCTTGCCGGGACGCACTTCCCCGAGCCCTGACGGTTTGCGCGGACGTTTGTCGACCTTGCCTGCCGGACGCGGCTTGCTCGCCGGCCGATTGATCTTGCCGCCTGAGCCCGCGCCGGGTCTTGAGACATTGCCGGCTCGCTTTGCCGCCGCGGCAGCACCGGCCTGCCTGTTGCCCTGTCCGGCATTCGGCCTTGCACTCCCCGGCCGGTCCTTCGCGCCATCGAGCTTGTTGGCCCGAACATCCTTCAGATCCTTGAAGGAACCCGTGTCGACCTTCTGCCGCAAGCTTGCACTCGCATTGCTTCGAGTGAGCTTGGCCTTGTCGCGGATATTGTTGTGACCGCTGGTTTCGAGCCTGTTTTTCATGTTCGATCGGTCGAGCTTGGCGAACTGGCTCTTGTCGATGTTGATCTTGCTGCGGTCGACATTCTTCCAGTCGATGTCGTTGAACTTGACCTTGCCGTTGATATCGATGTCGTTGAAGCAACGGTTGCAGTCGACGTCGATGTCGCCGTCAAACCGCCCGCCCCAGACACCCCAATCGTCCCAATCCACAATGGCACCGAACACCGCTCCCGTCACAGCACCGGCAAAGAAGGTCGCCATTGGATAGTAATAGTTCGGATAAGGCTCCGGATAGTAGTCCAGCGGCTCCATCGCGTAATTCGGAACATAGAGCATTTCAGGCTCGTATTGCGGCACGTAGATCTTTTCCGGATTGGCCGCCTGAATGATGACGTTGTCGTTCTCCTGAACGACCTTCATCTTGTCGTCGGTCTTGAGCACGCCTGAAGCGACCGCCTTGTCACGCAATTGCTGAATGGCGATCAGCACGTCCTTTTGCTGATAGGCCATCGCGTCAGACAGGGACTGCGTCCAATCGATATCCTCGCTCATCATTTTCACGATATCGGGATAGTTCAGGAGTGAAACGACGCTGCCGTCCCAAGTGTCCTTGGGCTTCAGGTCCTTGTTCTTCTTGAGGTTATCAAGATAGCGCTCAGCCTCGACGATCTGCAGTGGAAAGAGGGAAGCCGACGCTATCAGCGCGACCAACTCGTCGGGATAGAGCGCGATACGGGCCACGAGGATTTCGAGTTCGTCTTCGCTGAGCGGCTCCGGCTTGTCCGCATCGGCCTGCTGGGCGGCCGAAGGATCGGCGGCGGCCTGTTGCTGCGCAAATGCACGAAAGTTGTAAGTGTAGGGCTCCGGGATCAGCAAACACACGGTTGCCAGGAAGCAGATCGATCGATGTAAACGGATGACACGCTTGGCTGCCATTTCCCCTCCCGATCGGACGCGCTGTGGCGTCACCTGTCTTGTCTGCTGGTGCGTAGGTCTCTATCTGCCTGTCTGCTGGTCTCATATGTTGGCAGCGCTTCGGCCACCGCAAGTATTGGCGGATACTACTGCAAAAGCTCTTTGTTTTTCAATGCACAAATGATGACCGCCCGACAGCACATGCCATAGGTTGTGCCAAGTTGGCGCCACGGGCCTACGGCCAAACGGCTAGATCCCGCCCAATTGGATGTAGACGAATTACAGGCTCTTCTTTTCCAGCATCTGGCTCCAGAATAGCGGTTTAATGCGGACCCATGTCCTGCGCGATATCGCAGGGCGCCGGGCTGAACCGTGGATTGGAGAAACGGCAATGACGGAAAATCGTCCCTTGTCGGAAGCGGCGCCGAATGCGAACACCAATCAGAACACGGTCGCGACCGCTGCCGGCGGGCATCTCGCGCTGGTCCCCACCTGGCTTCCCCTCGATCTCGTTCCCGATCCGGACCACAATTCGGCCGGAAGCGGCGGCAATGGAACAAGCATCGGTACCCTCGACAGCAATACGCTCGCCGTCTTCATGCCCTCCAATGCCGCCATCACCGGCCCGCATTCGGCCGCGGATGCGCAGCAAGGCAATGACGCACTGATCAACCAGCACGCCACCGAAATGGCCGGCATGGGAGGCGACGGCGGCAGCGACAACCTTGCGGGTAGCGGCGGCGGCAATGCCGGCGGCGGCGGTCACGGCACTTTCCTCGGCAGCCTGGTGAGCACGGACGTGGGGGTATTTGCCCCGGTGAACACCGCCGTTGCAGCGGGACCGGGATCGACAGCCACGGCCAACCAGGCCAACAATGCGGCAATGTTGCAAGGCGCCACCCAGATCGGCGGCATCGGCGGATCGGGCGGCGATCACAACATTGCCGGCGGCGGCACATCCGCCAACCATGGGACATCCATCACCTTCACCGGCGACAACTTCGCCGGACACGGCGGCGATGGCACCTTCATCGGCAGCATGATCGATGTGAACGTGGCGGTGTTTTCGCCGATCAACATCGCCGTCGGAGCCGCCGGCGGAGCCGCCTCGGCTCACCAGACCAACAACGCCATCTTCGATCAGGGCGGCGTGCAGATCGCCGGTATCGGCGGCGCCGGCGGTGGCTTCAACCTGTCGTCCGACACGATCTTCACCGGCGGCCAGATGGCCGGCGGCGGCGGGTCCGGTTACTCGAACGGCAGCATGGTCGATGTCAGCATCGGCTATTTCCACCCGATCAACATCGCGGTGCCGGCCGGTGGCACGGCCGATGCCCAGCAGCTTGATCACGTGCTCTTCGACCAACACGCGCTGCAGATGGCTGGTGTCGGCGGCCTTGGCGGTGAAGGCAATCTGTCGGATGCCCATTCCGCGCTCGTGGACGATATTCTCAGCCTCGTCGACGGAATCTGAAGTCGGGCAGCTCGCCCAGCTCGTCTCGAACCTGCCTCGCAATGACCTTCAAAACGCACCCGCACTCGGGTGCGTTTGTCTGTCTCGGATACCATGCGCCCCCGCATAGAGCGTTTCCGTCTTAAACTGGGTCATACGGACGCTCCATTTTTTGCCTTTTCGCATTCCTGCGGAAGACCGCTTCGGACTTTTCCTGGAAAGGCTCTGCCCAGAGCCCCATACCCCGCCCAAAGGGACGTCCCCGAATATCCAGCTAGTTCGGACGCTCGATAGCGCGCACCATTCAATCGCGGTTACCCCGTCTGCCACACGGTATCGCTGGCACCGAACCGCTCAAGAGAACACGGGGGGTCACGATACGTAGAGGAGCAACGCTATGCCTATTCCGCAAGCATCTGACACGATCAACCTCAGCGACTCCAATGCTGGCGACGCAAGCGCCGGCAATGGCGGTGACGGTTTCAACTATGGTGATATTCACTACAATCCGGTCGCCTATGTCGCCAATTCACAAACAGTAGAAGGTGCCTACACCAAGCTCTACAACGGCGATCATGTCTGGCAGGATGCCGGATGGGGAACCGGTGACGGCGGCGACGGTGGACTTGCCCAGGCACGGGAAGGCCTGTTGGCTATTCTGACCAACAACGGCTCCGGCGGTGCCGGCGGCGACGCCTATTCCAATGGCGATCAAGGCAACACCAGCGGTGGCAATGTTGCAGCGGTTGCTGCAGACACCACGGCCACGCAGAACACCCAGTTCCTGGCCGACCAGCATGCAACCATTCTCGCCGGCGTCGGCGGTGATGGCGGCGATGGCAACCTGGCAAAGGGCGGCGATATCTCTTCGGCCCTGGTTCACACCAATCCGTACACGGAAACCAAAACGTCAACAGACATAGACACCGACACCACGACCGAAACCACAACGGTCTCGAACGCGCTCGACCATTTCATCAACGCATTCGGATCGATCGACCTCAGCGATCTCGGTTCGTGAATTTGCCATGAGGATCGCCGGTTCCGGCCGACGATCCTCATCTACGCAGCGTCTTGCCAAGCCTTGCCTTGTCAGAATCGATTGCACCGAGATCTGATAATGACAGCCAATTTGACACCCACATCGCGCGAACCGACGCATCTGGTCATGGCCCTCAGGGCCTGCGCCGGCGCCTTTGGTCTCGTCTTCCTCTATAGCTGCGGCTACAATCTCTTTCTGCTCACCCCCTCGATCTATCTGTTGCAGATCTACGATCGCGTGCTGTCGAGCCGCAGCGCCGACACGCTGGTGATGCTGACGCTGATCGTCGCGGTCGCCGTGGTGGTCGGATCGCTGCTGGATATCGTGCGTCGCGCCGCCCTGTCGCGTATCGGCAGCTGGCTCGATCATCGGTTGCGCCCGGTGGTTCTCACCGCCTCCTTCGAATATGGCGCCCGCACCAGCACCGCAGTTGCGACCGATTGCTACAAGGACCTGTCGACGCTCCGGCAGTTTCTGGATTCGCCGGCAAGTTCGCTGCTCTTCGACGTTCCCTGGGCGCCCGTATTCCTGCTGCTGCTGTTTCTCGTCCACCCGCTGCTCGGCGTGATCGGCGTATTGAGCGCCATCGCCCTGTTGCTCCTGGCCGTCCTGACCGAGCTCGCGACCCGGCGCCCGCTTGCCCACGCCAACCGCGCTCTTGCGCGCAGCTACGTGCGCTTTGCGAGCGCCCTCAAATACATTCAGGTGATCCGGGCGATGGGCATGCAGGATGGTGCTGCCCAGATCGTCTACCGCGATGCCGAAGCGGCAAGGAAGGCACAGGACGCCGCGATGCAGCGCACCGAGATCATTCTCGGCCTGTCAAAATCCGTGCGGACGCTCACGCAGATCCTGATGATGGGTGCTGCCACCTGGCTGGTGCTCGAGGAAAACAGCAGTCCGGGCATCATCTTCGTCGCCAGCCTGCTGCTCGGCCGCGGCCTTGCCCCGGTCGAAGGGGCAATCGGCGCCTGGCGCTCCTTTACCTTTGCCCGCAACGCCTTCGAGCGGCTCAATCAGATGCTGATTGCCGTTGCTGCCGACAGCGACGCGCGCATGGTTCCCGTGCCGGAGCCGAGCGGCCTTATCCTCGACAGTGTCGGCTACACCCTGCCCTATGCCGATCGCCAGATATTGCAGGGCGTGACCCTGCGACTCGTGCCGGGCGATTGCGTCGCCCTGATCGGGCCATCGGGATCGGGAAAGTCGACGCTCGGCCGGATCATGGCCGGCGTCGAGGCGGCGTCGAGCGGATGTGCGCTTCTCGGCGGCGTCGATATCTCCGCCCTGCGCCTTTGCGCGGGCACACGCCATGTCGGTTACCTGCCGCAGGATATCGAGCTCTTCGGCGGCGCCGTCAAGGATGTCATCGGTCGGCTGGACGGATCCGACCCCGGCAAGGCCATCGAGGCGGCCAAGCTCGTCGGCTTGCATGAAACGATCATGCGGCTGCCCAAGGGCTACGATACCGATATAGGCGAAGGTGGCGGCCTGCTCCTGCGTGCGCAGCGCCAGCAGCTTGGACTGGCACGCGCCGCCTACGGCAATCCGTCACTGGTTGTGCTCGACGATCCGAATTCGAGCCTCGACTATGACGGCGAGCGCAAGCTATTCACCGCCATATCGCGGATGAGGTCACGCGGCATGATCGTCGTCGTCATCACCCATCGCATGGGTATTCTGCCTGTCACCAACAAGATCGCCATCCTGCGCAACGGCACGGTCGACGCCTTCGGAGACAGCGAGCAGATCTTCGAAACTCATCTTCAACCTCCGGCGCGGACCGGAACATAGGAGGGGGATGGCGCAATGCTCCCCACACAGATCAACCCGCCTCCATCACGATCCGTTGTTGCTCGCAGCGCGGCCGACCACCTGGCAAAGGCGCAAGGTCAAATCGGCAAGCTGCTGACCTATGCACCGAAGGACGGCCTCGTCCCGATCGAACTCGCCGCCGCCTCGCCGATGTCGCGGCTTCGCTCCGTCGCCCGAACCGGCAATCTGCTGATCGGTTTTTTCGTCATCGGCCTCGGCACCTGGTCAGCATTGGCGCCGCTCACCAGCGCGGCGATCGCCTCCGGGGTCGTCGAACCGGAATCCAGCCGCAAAACCATTCAACATCTGGAAGGCGGCATCATCAGGCAGATCCGGGTGAAGAACGGCGATACGGTCACGTCCGGCCAGGTCCTGATAGACCTGGACGACACCAAGTTCCGCTCGGAGCGCGACAGCCTGCAGGGGCAGCTTTGGGACGCGCAAGCCAGACGCGCACGCCTGCTTGCCGAGCAGGACGATGCCGACAACATAACCTACCCGCCCGAAATGCTGGCCGTCATGGTCGACAATCCCGCAATCAGCGCGATCGTCACCGGCCAGCAGCGGATTTTCGAAACCCGCCGCCAGGTCATGCGCGCCGAGATTGCGATCACGCAAGAAAAGATCAAACAGGTGCAGCAGGAGGTCGTCGGCCTCACCGCCCAGAAGTCGGCGCTGAGCGAACGCGTCGAAATCTCCAGACAGGAATTAGAAACCGTCACGACGTTGACCATCAAGGGGCTGGAAAAGAAGAGCCGTGTGCTCAATCTGAAACGGGAAAAGGCCGATATCAGCGGGCGGGCCGGCGATATCGCCGCCCAGATCTCCCGTGCCTATCAGGTGATCAGCGAAGCCCAGGCCTACCTCGTCAAGCTTCGAAGCGATCGCCTGAACGAGGTGGCGCAAATCATGCGCGAAACGGAGACACAAATCCTGCAACTGAGCGAAAGGTTGCGTGCGATCGACGACCAGCTTGCGAGAACTGCGATCAGGGCGCCTGAGGACGGTGTGATCATGGACTTGCGCGTCCATACAACCGGCGGCGTCATCGGCGCCGGTGAACCGCTTGTCGATCTCGTTCCACGCAAAGGGCGCCTGATCGTCTCCGCCCGCGTCCGGCCAGAGGACATCAATCTCGTGCATCCCGGCCTCGATGCGCAGGTGCATTTGCTCCCCTACAACCAGCGCCGGGTACCGCTGCTGAAGGGCCAGGTCGAATATGTCTCGGCGGACCGCCTGGTCGACAAACAAACCGGCCAATCCTATTACGCCGCAACAATCCACGTCGTTGATGAACGATTGGCCACGATGCGCGAGGTCGAGCTGGTCGCAGGCATGCCGACTCAAACACTGATCGAAACGGGCACGAACAGTGTGGCGCTCTATGCATTGAGACCACTGCTCGACAGTTTCAACAGAGCATTTCGTGAGGACTGACGATGCCTTGGCCGGTGGCTCCGTGCGCGATGCGAATGGAGGCGCCGCTCCATCATTCGCGACGCCCCTTGCATCCTTGGCCTCTTGCATTCTTGGTCACCTGCACCCTTGGCTCGATCCCATTGAAGGATACCATGATGGGCAAGCGAAAATTCGACGACGACGAAATCATGGGCATTCTGAGGGAACATCGGGCCGGCGCGACGGTGGCGGAGGTTTGCCACCGCCATGGCATCAGCGAGCCGACCTTCTACCGCTGGCAATCGTCACAGCTTCGAACCGTCGGCTTCGACGTCGGGCGCTTACGTGCGCTGGAGCAGGAGAACCAGAAGCTCAAGAAACTGCTGGCCGAAGCCATGCTGACGGCCGCGACACTGAGCGAGATGCTGGAGAAGGCCTCGAAATAAGATGGCGACTACGTGATCGCCACTCCGTTGCGCGGCGATGTCCTGCCGCCGAGCCGGGCGACGACCTCTGTGCGATTCTGAACCTGCAGCTTCCGCATGATGTGCTGGAGGTGCATTTTCACGGTGTGCCCCGACAGGTTCAGCTTGCCGGCGATAACCTTGTTGGACGAGCCGCATTGCAACTCAGCCAGAACATCGGCTTCCCGCGGCGTGAAGTCGGCATGAAGGAGATCGTCGCGGCGCGGCCGCCTGGCCTCGGGGTCAGCATCGTCAGGCATTAAATGCAGCGCGGCTCCATCGGCAAAGGTGCCCAGCGGATGCGGACAGAACACACCGCCCGCCAGCACCAGCCTGAGCCCAGCAAGGGCGATCTCGATTGGTAGCGACGTGGTGAAGAAGCCGCGGATGCCCATCTGCAGCGCCTGCGTTGCCATCGAGATATCATCTGTATCCGACAGCAAGGCGATCGGAGCATCGGAGAACCGCTCGGTGATGGCTGCAAGATCGGAGCGCAGACTGCTGCTTCCGACGCCTCTCCCCGCCAGATCCAGCGTAATCAGACGAATGTCCATACCGAGAGCTCTGTCCAGGCTGGCGGTCGAGATCATGTCGATGAAGCTCCACCCCGCAAGTTCGCGCTCGAGCAGCGTGACAATGGCAGTGCGGGCGAGGGTATGCGGTTCGACGACGATACCGGTGGGTGCATTGCGCCCTTTGCGGCGCAGCGTTCCTGAACTGATGGACACGAGCCGACCCCCAGGATGTTTGCAACCTCTAAGACCGGCATATTATGCCCGAACATGCATCATGTCATGAGAAAATGGGGATTAATCCGATCGGACCAATCTCGGCAAGCCACTGACAACAAATGATTTTTTTAAGCGCACTCACTGACATTGGGCGCTGTAACATATCTTGAGTAGTAAAATACGCGCAGTTCGTTGTGACGATGATCGAAAGCCTATCACCGGCGCCGTCACAATTTTGCAACCGAGTTCGGCAACACGCCGCCCTCGTTTTGTCGAAGCGGACGCTGAACTGGCCTGCTGCCGCGTCCGGCAACTCCTTCCACCCGGCCATTGCTTTGTTCTGCCTCAGAACGACAAAAAGCCCGCGGGTTTTCACCTGGCGGGCTTTTTGTTTGATTTGGTTGCGGTGGCAGGATTTGTGGTTTTCTGTCCCACGGCGTCGGCTTTTGCCTCCTTGCGGGCCGCTGACGAGGCGATCACCTCCTCGGCCT
>NZ_JBNDIU010000014.1:0-187477 GCF_050434565.1 Ensifer sp. 4252 | reverse complement strand
AAGGCCGTGCCGAAACTGATGCGCAAGGCATTCAAGGTGCGGGTATCGAGCGCCAGCGTCATGAACTGCGACCAGCCGAGGCCGCTCGAACGCCAGATCAATCCCGACAGCGGGATCAGGATGATCAGCACCAGCCAGGCCAGCGTGACGCCGAGCGCCAGACCAAACCCCGGAAGCACACTCGGCTGACGAAACCGCCAGCGCCTGTTGTGGCCACGCTCTCTCAAATCCCAATCACCCTCTTCATAAGCCCGAAAACCAGGCGCTCCCTGAGACCCGCAATCCCCATGCGGGCCCGACATGCCAATCGGCCGGATCGGATGGTCCGGCCGATTGTTTCATTTCATCAACAGAGACGATTATTGGCCCGGCTTGTAGATCTGGTCGAACAGGCCGCCGTCGCCGAAGTACTTCGGTTGCGCTTCCTTCCAGCCGCCAAAGTCCTCGATCGTCACGAGCTTGAGATCACCGAATCGCGCGACGTCCTTGGGGTCGGCGGCTGCCGGCTTGAACGGCCGGTAGTAGTGCTTGGCTGCGATCTTCTGGCCGGCATCGCTGTAGAGATAACCGACATAGGCCTCGGCGACCTTGCGCGTACCCTTGGCATCGACATTGCCGTCGACGAGTGCGACCGGCGGTTCGGCCTTGATCGAGATCGACGGTGTGACAATGTCAAAATTATCCGGGCCTAGTTCTTCAAGCGAAAGATAGGCTTCGTTTTCCCAGGCGAGCAGCACGTCGCCGAGGCCGCGTTGCACGAAGGTGGTGGTCGAGCCACGCGCACCGGTATCGAGCACCGGCACATGCTTGAACAACTCGGAAACGAATTGCTGTGCTTTGCCATCGTCGCCGCCATTGGCGGCACGGGCATAGGCCCAGGCTGCCAGGAAGTTCCAGCGCGCGCCACCCGACGTCTTCGGGTTCGGCGTGATCACCTGGATGTCATCCTTGACGAGATCGCCCCAGTCCTTGATGCCTTTTGGATTGCCCTTGCGCACCAGGAAGACGATCGTCGACGTATAGGGTGCGCTGTTGTTTTCGAACTTGGTCTTCCAGTCCGCCGGTATTTTTCCGGTTTCCTTGGCGATAGCGTCGATATCCGCCTCGAGCGCCAGGGTGACGACGTCGGCCTGCAGACCGTCGATCACGGAGCGGGCCTGCTTGCCGGAGCCGCCGTGCGATGTCTGGATCGTTACGGTTTCACCGGTGTCCGCCTTCCACTTTTCAGCGAAGACGGCGTTGAAGTCCTTGTAAAGTTCACGTGTCGGGTCATAGGACACGTTCAGGATCGTCGTGTCGGCAAAAGCCACACTTGCAGCACCAAGCTGCAGGCCTCCGACTACAATTGCCAGTCCCATTCCGGTAATTCGTCCAAAGCCCATCTCGACCTCCATCGGTTACCAGATAAAACTATCAATTTAATCGACTGCTTCAACGCAAACTGATGATGCGGGAGGTGGCTATCGGGAAAAGTCCTATCGTTATTGTGCCTTTTTAAGGAACGGTTTGCCCAACGCCTGCTTGGCCGCCGATCTCCTGTCGTCGGCGAACCGGCCGGAGAATAGCATGGGCCCTTTGAGGCGCATATCAAAATTCCGGATGAGCAATGTGATCGGTCGGCCATATGTGCGTGCGCGGCTCCGACGATGCGATCGCTGCGGATGGAGCCATTGGGCGCAAAGCGGGTGTCGGAAAAGTCAACCGGGCGGCGGTTGCGGCAGCTGAGGCAAGCCAGCTAGATCACGTGGCCGCGGGCGACGATCGGCCAGATAGCCTTGGGCTCGTCGCCTTCGACGATATGCACCGCGTCTACCATGTTGGTGACGACACAGGCGTGATTGGGAACGATGCGCAGCTGCTGCCCGACCGTCAGGCCGATCGGTCCGTCGCTCACCAGCCGCCCATGTTCTTCGGAGAGCTGGTCGATGCGGATGTCGTCATGGCCAAGCACATGGCCATAGCCCGTGAGGCCAAGGAGGTCGGCCGTCAGAACCTTGCTGCCGGCATCGATGATCGCGCGGTGTTCCGACGGCACCGAGACGACGGTTGCGAGCACGGTCAGGGCGCAGTCGTCCCAGGTTGCGACACCGCGTGAAACGAGAGAGCGATCGTTGTAGATATAGGTGCCGGGCCGATATTCGGTTGCGACCGGCGCGCCGGCGGCATGCATCATGCTCGGCGTGCCGCCGGAGGTGATCGTGGGCACGGCCATGCCGTCCGCCTCGATCAGGTGCTTTGCCTCGCTCATGAAGGCCTGGACCTTCGCCTCGCCGGCAATCGGCGGGTAGGTCATCAGGCCGGCGAATTCGATGCCCTTGGCATCATTGATTTGGCGGGCCAGGCGGGCGGCTTCCACGGGCGAAGCGACGCCACAACGGTCCGCGCCGGTGTTGCATTCGACGAATACCCGAAGCGGCTTGTCCTTGGTCGAGAAGTGGCCGGATAGTCCATTGATGACCGTCTCATTGTCGGCGACGACGGCAAGCGCGATGCGCTGGTTAAGGCGCTCGAGCCGATCGAGCTTGGGTTTGCCGAGGATATTGTAAGTGATGAGCACATCGTTGATCCGCTCACTACCGTCCACCATCGCTTCGGCTTCGGTCACCTTCTGGCAGGTGATGCCGATGGCGCCGGCATCCAGCTGCAATTCGGCCATCTGCGGCAACTTGTGGGTCTTGATATGCGGCCGAACGCGGATGCCGTGGGCGTCCGCATAGTCCTGGAACGTGCGGATGTTGCGCTTGGCGATCTCGATATCGACCAGCACGGCGGGCGTTTCGATCGGCAGGGGCATCGCTCATCACTTCCTTCTGTGGGGCGCGGTATGCGGCGAAGCTACATCATCCGCCCTTGACAAGTTATGACCGTCGGCATTTCATACGTCAATCCATTATTCAGGACTGAAGTCCGTTATAATGGAACAGTAATCGGGAACCCAAAAATGGGAGAATGCAGATGATCAAGACAGTTCTCGTGGCTGCCGCCATCGCAGCCGCCTCCATCGCCCTGCCGGTACAGGCGCAGCAACCGGCGAGCAAGCTGGACGAAGTTCTCGCCCGCGGCCATCTCGTGCTCGGCACCGGCAGCACCAATGCGCCGTGGCACTTCAAGAGTGCCGAAGACAAGCTGCAGGGCTTCGATGTCGACATGGGCCGGATCATCGCCAAGGCGCTGTTCGGCGACCCCGACAAGATCGAATACGTCAACCAGTCGTCCGACGCCCGTATCCCGAACATCACCACCAACAAGGTGGATATCACCTGCCAGTTCATGACAGTCACCGGCGAGCGCGCCCAGCAGATCGCCTTCACCATTCCCTATTATCGCGAAGGCGTCGGCCTGATGCTGAAGTCGGACGGCAAATATGCCGACTACGCTGCGCTGAAGGCAGGCGGCTCCTCGGTGACCGTGTCGGTGCTGCAGAACGTCTATGCGGAGGCGATGGTGCATGCGGCGCTGCCGGAGGCGACCGTCGATCAGTACGAATCCGTCGACCTCATCTATCAGGCACTCGAATCCGGCCGGGCCGATACGGTGGCCACCGACCAGTCGTCGCTTGCGTGGTACATGACCCAGAACCCCGAACGCTACAAGGACGCCGGCTACGGCTGGAATCCGCAAACCTATGCCTGCGGCGTCAAGCGCGGCGATCAGGACTGGCTGAATTTCGTCAACACCGCTCTGCACGAGGCCATGACCGGGGTCGAGTTCGATTTCTATGCGAAGTCGTTCAAGACCTGGTTCGGCAAGGACCTGACGCCGCCGCAGATCGGCTTCCCGATCGAATTCAAGTAAGCCTTTCCGGCTGGACGGTTCCGCGCTTTCGCGGGATCGTCCCCTATCCTGTCGGCATGGGTGGCTGAAGACATGGGTTATCAGTTGAATTTCGCCGCCGTCTGGCGCTCATTCGACCTTCTGCTCGAAGGTCTGGCGCTCAGTCTCGGCCTTGCCTTTGCGGCAATCCTCGCCGGTTGCCTCATCGGGCTCGTCACTGCCTTCGGGCTGGTGTCGAAGAATATGCTTGTACGCAAGCCGGCCGGTCTCTATGTGACCGTGATCCGCAACACGCCAATCCTCGTGCTGGTGCTGTTCAGCTACTTCGCCTTGCCGCAGTTGGGCGTCCGGCTCGGCAAGATCGAGAGCTTCGTGCTGACGCTGGCGATCTATTCCGGTGCCTATCTCGCCGAGGTGTTTCGCGGCGGGCTGCTTTCCGTGCCTCCTGGTCAAAGGGAGGCGGGGCTGGCAATCGGGCTCACGGAAATGCAGATCCGCACCTCGATCATTCTGCCGCTGATGCTGCGCAATGTGCTTCCCTCGCTCAGCAGCACAATGATCTCCCTGTTCAAGGACACCTCGCTTGCCGCCGCGATTGCCGTTCCCGAGCTGACCTTCGAAGCGCGCAAGATCAATGTCGAAAGCTTCCGGGTGATCGAGACGTGGATCGTGGCGAGCTGCCTCTATGTCGCAACCTGCTCGCTTCTCGCCGCGCTGATGCGCGCGGTCGAGCGCCGTCTTGCCGTGCCGAGGTGATCGCCATGGATCTTTCCGCCTTCCTGGACCAACTCTGGATCGCCCGCATACCCCTCATCAAGGGGCTCGGCGTGTCGATCTCCATTTCCTTCCTGTCCATCGCGGTTGGAACGGTGCTCGGCGTCTTCGTCGGTCTCGCACTGACCTATGGCTACAAACCCGTGCGCTGGATCGTTCGCGGCTATACCGACTTCATTCGCGGCACGCCGGTGCTGGTGCTGGTTCTCGCCAGTTATTACGTGCTCAGCACCATCGGCATCGATCTCGGGCCGTTCCAGGCAGGCATTCTCGCCCTTTCGGTGTTCTGCAGCTCGCATGTCGGCGAACTGGTCCGCGGCGCGCTGCAGGCGATCCCCAAGGGGCAGACGGAGGCGGCGAAAGCGATCGGGCTGACATTCCCACAGACCTTTGCCTATGTGCTCGGTCCGCAGGCCCTGCGGCAGGCCCTGCCGGCCTGGGTGAACACCGCAGCCGAAATGGTCAAGGCCTCGACGCTTCTGTCGATCATCGGCGTCGCCGAGCTTTTGCTGCGCACGCAGGAACTGATCTCCCGCACTTTCATGAGCCTCGAATTCTACTTCTTCGCCGGCTTCCTCTATTTCGTCATCAACTACAGCATCGAGCGCTTCGGCCGTTACGTCGAACGCAAGACCGCCTTCCCTTCGTGAGGTCCCGGATCCGATGAGCCAGACACTTCTTGAAATCCGCGACCTCCACAAGCGCTATGGTGCCGTCGAGGTGCTCAAAGGCGTCGATTGCACCATGGCGCAGGGCGAGGTCATTGCGATCATCGGCTCCAGCGGCTCGGGAAAGACCACGATGCTGCGCTGCATCAACATGTTGGAGGAGTTCCAAGGCGGCTCCATCCGTATCGACGGCCAGGAGATCGGGTATGACACCGTCGCCGGTGTGCGACGGCGCAAGCGGGAAAAGGAAATCGCCCGCCAGCGGGCGATGACCGGCATGGCGTTCCAGCAGTTCAACCTCTTTCCTCACATGACTGCGGCGAAAAATGTCATGCTCGGTCTCATCAAGGTGCGCGGCATGGGGCGGGACGAAGCACGGTCGGTCGCCGAGAAATGGCTGGACCGGGTCGGCCTGCTCTCGCGCATGGACCACTATCCCGGCCAGCTTTCGGGCGGTCAACAACAGCGCGTGGCGATCGCCCGGGCGATTGCCATGAACCCGAAGCTGATGCTGTTCGATGAGGTGACCTCGGCGCTCGATCCCGAACTCGTCAACGAAGTGCTGCAGGTGATCAAGGGGCTGGCAGAGGACGGGATGAGCATGTTGCTCGTCACCCACGAGATGCGGTTTGCCTACGACGTGTCTTCCCGGGTCATCTTCATGAACCAGGGGCGCATCGGCGAAGAGGGCAATCCGAGGGAAATGTTCCTGAAACCGCAGACCGAGCGCCTGGCCGAGTTCCTGAAAACCTCGTCGTTCAACTGAAGCGTTTGTACGGGGCGGAGTTTCGTCAGGTCAGAGTGTTATGAGCGCGGGGCCCGTCATCACCACCAACGAACAAGGATACCTGTTCCTTTGTTATGCACCGGTCGCGGTAGGCGAGGTCGCCGCTTGTGGTTTGACTTCGCCGATCGCCCGGAAGGTCCGGCGCGAGCCTTTGGTCGACAGGCGGCTGAATGCAGCCTCGAGCGCTGCGATCCGGCCCTTGGAATCCGAAACGCGTTCGAAATTGTGAAAATCCGCTTCGCTCGCCCATTCGACGTCGCGCACACGGTGCTGCCGTCGGTGCTGGCGAGAAAGCGGGCGGATAGAAAGCCGGGATAGCGTGCAACCCAGTCCTCTTGGATCCGGGCGAACTCGGCTGCGATCTCGGGCTGGTTGTCGGCGCCAGTCGCAGTGTAGTCGATAATCGAATAGAAATGGTTCAGGGGCTCCATCGCAGTCCTCGCACCTTAAGGTCATTGCCTCAGACTATGCATACGCCATCGCATCACGCAATGGTTGTGCTCCGCGTCACGCGGCGAGCAGCGATCGTCCGGTTTCCGGGTCGAACAGATGCAAGGCGCCCTCGTCGAAAGCGAATGTCCGCTCCGCATCGATCGCCAGCTGCGTGCGCGGTGGCAGGCAGGCGGTGATGCGCTGGCCGCCGATGCGGGCCGTTACCACCAGTTCCGGGCCGGTCAGTTCGACCACCTCAATCCGCGCTGCCAGTCGCAGCGCATTTGCCTCGTCCGTCGCGAGCCGCAGCGCCTCTGGGCGGATGCCGACCTTGACGCGTTGGCCATTCTGCACTCTGCCGTGAAAGCGCGCCGGCAGGGCGATCGGCTCCTCGCCACCTTCAACGCGCAAGCCGTCGCCTGATACGTCAGCCTCGAAAATGTTCATCGGCGGCGAGCCGACGAAGCCGGCGACATAGAGTGTGGCCGGACGATCATAGATCTCTTCCGGCGCACCAAGCTGTTCTATGCGGCCATCGCGCATGACGGCGATGCGGGTTGCAAGCGTCATCGCCTCGATCTGGTCGTGGGTGACATAGACCACCGTCGTCTTCAGCAATTGGTGCAGCCGCTTCAGTTCGGTGCGCATCTCCATGCGCAGCTTGGCGTCAAGGTTCGACAGCGGCTCGTCGAAGAGGAAAACCTGCGGGTTTCGCACCAGCGCCCGGCCGATGGCGACACGTTGACGCTGGCCGCCGGAGAGCTGGCTCGGCTTGCGCTGAAGCAGGTTTTCGATCTGCAGCAGCTTTGCCGTCTCGTTGACCGCCTTTTCCCGCTCGGGGGCCGGAACTTTGCGCATTTCCAGGCCGAAGCCGATGTTGCGGGCCACACTCATGTTTGGGTAGAGCGCATAGGATTGGAACACCATGGCGATGTCGCGATCCTTGGGGTGCATCCCGACGATCGACCGGGGCCCGATGCGGATATCGCCGCCGCTCGGCTCGGCAAGGCCGGCGATGATATTGAGCAGGGTCGACTTGCCGCAGCCCGAAGAGCCGAGCAGCACAAGGAACTCGCCGCTTTCCAGTGCGATGTCGATACCCTTCAGCGTTTCGACTTCGCCGTAGCGCTTGTGAATGTTGCAGATCTCAAGCGCGCTCATTCGGTCGTCTCCTGAAGAAAGGCGGACAAGGGTTTTCCATAGCTGCGCGGCAGCGTCGAGATTGCCTCCGATGCGATGGTGACGCCGGTGCGAAGGCAATTCTCCAGCGACATCCCGGCGGCAAGGGCTGCGAGGAAACCGGCATTGAACACGTCGCCCGCGCCGATCGTGTCGATCACTTTGACCAGGGGCGCGGCGACAGAGACGATGTCACCGTTCGGGCCGAGCGCGAGCGCACCGTTCGGCCCGCGCTTGACGATAACGATCGCATCGGTCGGCATATGCGTCTTGAGTGCGTGCGCCGCGTCTGCCGCGTCGGCAAGGCCGGTCAACGTCGTTGTCTCGACTTCGTTGAAAAGGGCGAGCCGGCAGCGCTTCAGCCAGCCTATCGCTGCGGCACAATTGGCGTCCGTCCAGCCATCGAGCGGCCAGCCAGTGTCGAGCGCCACGGCGATATCGTGCGCCTCCGCCCAGTCGAAGACATCGTCATAGGCGGCGGTCAGCGCGTCGGTGAGGAAGGAGCCGGAAAGCAGAGCCAGGCCGCCGCGTAGGCGCTCGCCGTCGAGCATTGCGCGGGCCTCATCGAAACTGAAGAATGGCAGGTGCCCGCGGGTGGTGAAGAAGGTACGCTCGCCATCGGGATGGGTGATGCCGACCGACAGTGTCGTTCCGACGTTTTCGACCGGCCAGCCGCTTGCCCGCCCGGCAAAGGCGTCCTTCAGCCAAGTGCCGAACTGGTCGTTGCCGATGTTGGCGGCAATCGCATAGTCGACGCCGAGCGAATCCCAGGCAAGCGCGCTGTTGCCGGCGCAGCCCCCGACGCGCAGTTCATCATGATCGACGATGATTTCGGTGCCGGCCTTCGGCCAGGGGGCGGCCGGCCCGAGGATGAGATCGACGTTGACGTTGCCGATGACGACAAGAGGACGCATGCTTCATTCGCTCCGAGTAATCTTGGTCGACCTGACCGGCGTTCCGACATCGGCGACACGCGCCGCCGCAAAGGCGATCATGAAGGATTGTGCCACCGGCAGCATCGCAAAGATCGCCGCCATGCCGGCCGCCGGCTTGAAGGCGAGGGTGGTCACACCAGGGATCGGCGCTGCGCCGGAGGCATCGAAGACGACAACCGGTGAACCGGCTTCTGCTGCGGAAACCGCCATGGCGCTGACGAGCCCGGCGGTCGCATCTGCGGCGCGAAACAGCACGACCCCGACCGACGGGCCGAGCATTTCCATCGGCCCATGCCGCAACTGCCCGCCTTCAAGCGAGAAGCAGGGTAGCCGGGACAATTCGGTCAGGCCGAGCCCGATCGCTTCGGCAAGCCCTTGTAGCTGGCGACCGGACGTTACCACTGCGCGAACATCTGCGAGGGCTGCGAGCGCCAACGTTGTATCGGGCGCCTGCGGTGCTTCGATCGCCTGCAGTGCCGCGGTCGCGTCGTCGCCGAGGGCGGCGAGGATCGAGAGGTGCAATGCGAAGCTGATCGTCAGGCTGCGGGTTGCGGCAAATGCCTTTTCCGTGCCGCCGACGCCGACCAGCGATGGGGCGCTTCGGGCCAAAAAGGAGCCCCCTTCGAGGGTCAGGCCGAAGGTCTCGCCGGTTCTATCATTTGTCTCGGCGAACCAGCGCAAGACCTCGGCGCTCTCGCCGGACTGGGAGGTGACGAGGATCGTCTTGCCTTCGATCGCCAGTGGCTGGCCCAGCTGTTCGGACAGCGGCAGTGCGATCGCATCGATGCCGTGGGCGCGATAGAGGGGTTCGAGCGCGCGACCGACCGCATGCGAGCCGCCCATTCCCAGCAGTAGCAGCTTGCCGGTCGATTTGAGCGACGCGGCGATGTCTCGGGAGAGCGCCTCTGCCGCGTGGAACGAAGTGACGGCGTCTGAGGCTTGACGGGCCATTTCGCGGTCGATTGCGATGAGCCCAGCCGGGCGGCTTCTAGTATCGCTCATGGTCATCCCTTGACGCCGCCGCTGGTGAGCCCGGAAATCAGGGCTTTTTGCATGATGAGGCCGATCAGCACCGGGGGCAGGGCGGCAAGCACGCCGGCGGTCGCGATCAGTCCGTAGTCGGAAACCCGGCCGCCGGCGAGATCGGCGATGGCGACCGTCAGGGTCTTGGCGCGAAGGTCCGAGGTGAACAGCAGCGCATAGAAGAATTCGTCCCAGGCAAGCAGGAAGGCAAAGAGCGCCGAGGTCGCCATCACGGGGGCGGCGAGCGGCAGAGTGATCAGCCTGAGGATCTGATCCAGCCTGGCGCCGTCGATCATGGCAGCGCTCTCGATCTCCTTCGGAATGGAATCGAAGCCGGATTTCAACAGCCATGTGGTGAAGGGCGCCAGGATGGTGAGATAGACGAGCGCAAGGCCGAAGACCGAATTCAACAGGCCGAGATAGGCGAGCCCCATATAGAGCGGCACGGCCAGCGCCACCGGCGGCAGCATGTAGGTGGCGATCACTGCGTAGAGCGACCACGAGACTGAGGGCGTGCGCGACACGGCCCAGGCCGACGGAATGGCAACGGCTATGGCCGCAAGCGTCGCCATGCCGGCGACCTTCAGGCTGTTGAAGAGCGAAGCGACGAAGGCGGCGCCGGCGCTGTTTTCGAGCGTGCTCAGCAGCACCCCGTACCGCGACAGGTCGATCTCATCAGGCCACCAGTTGAGCGGCTTTGCCGAAAGGTCGGCGGCAGACGAGATGCTCATGACGAAGAGCCAGAGAACGGGCGCAAGGATGATGGCTGCCAGCAGCAGGGCGCAGGCGTAGACGAAGGCAGTGAACAGCGGGCTCTGGCGTTCCATCAGGTGGCTCCTGCAGCTTTGCGCACAAGTGCGGCGTAGGCGACCGCGAGCACCGTCACCAGCAGGGTGACGATCAGCGCCAGCGAAGCGCCCGAGCCCGCCCGCTGGAACGAGAAGGCTTCCTGATAGACGAGGATCGACAGCGTGCGTGTGCTGTTGGCCGGACCGCCGCGCGTCATGACCCAGATGATGTCGAAAACCTTGAAGGCTTCGATCGTGCGCAGCACCAGCGCCACGAGCAGCGGACCCGCGAGATAGGGCATGATGACATAGCGGAAGCGGTTGAACGGGCCGGCGCCGTCGACGAGCGAGGCAGCAGTGATGTCGCGTGGTACGGCCTGGAGGGCCGCAAGCGCGATCAAGGCGACAAGCGGAAAGTTCTTCCAGCAGTCGGCGACGATCAGGGCCGTCAGCGCCGAGCCGGGCTCGCCGAGCCAGGAGCGATAGCTGTCGATCAGCCCGATCTGCGTCAGGGCTGCGTTCAGTGCGCCATATTCCGGATTGTAGATCAGCCGCCACAGCGTCGCGTTGACGACCGTCGGCAAGGCCCAGGGCAGTATCATCAAAGCGCGCAATGCCGTGCGGCCGCGGAACTGCTGGTTGAGCAACAAAGCCGCCAGCACGCCGATCACCATTTCGGCGGTCACCGAGACAACCGCGAACCATGTGGTCGTTACCAATGCCCGCTGGAAGTTCGAACCGCCGAGAACCTTGGCATAGTTGTCGAGGCCGACGAAGCTGCCTTCGGTGCCGACGAGCTTTGCGTCGGTGAACGAAAGCCTGACGGTGTCGACCAGCGGCCAGCCGATGACAGCGATCATGACTACGAGCAGCGGCAGCATCAGGAGCCACGCGCGCGTTGTTATCCAAGTACCGGACATGGGATGGAAACCTTATGGGCCATCTACAGCGCCGCGCGTCAGATATGACGCGCAAAGGACGCTGTAGCGCTTTAAACCTGCCGCATAATTCTCTCCTTAAATCGATTCCGATTTAAGGAATTATGCCGTAGGCCATCATGCTCTTGCCGGTGAAAGCGTTCCGGCAAATCCCGGGCGGCAGTGCCGCCCGGGAGGTCGAAGCCGGAACGATCAGAGACCGCTGTTTTCGGCGGCGGACTTCAGCGCATCCTCGGCGGAGGCCTGGCCAAGCAGTGCTTCCTGGATCGCCTGCTGCAGGGCGGTCGAAAGCTCCTGATACTTCGGCGTCGTCGGACGCGGATACATGGCTGCAAGGCCGAGCTTGGCAGCGGCGATCAGCTCTTCCTGGCCCTTGGTGACATTGGCGTCTTCATAGGAAGAGGCCCAGATCGGCAGGCTCAGCTTGGCATAGGCATTCTGCGTCTGCTGGGAGGTCATATGGACGATATATTTCCACGCCTCGTCGGGATGTTTGCTGGTCGAGGTGACGCCGAGGCCCATCGAGCCGTTGACGGCCGAAACCTCGCTCTTGCCTGCGACACCCGGTGCCGGCACGACACCGACCTTGCCGGCAACCTTGCTTTCCTTCGGGTCGTTGGCGAGGTTGTACATGTAGGTCCAGTTGAGCGCGAAGGCGGCCTCACCGTTCTGGAAGACCTTGCGTACATCTTCCTCGAGGAATTCCTTCGAGTTCGGATTGGTCAGGCCCGACGAATAGCTCGTCACCATGTAATTGAGCGCGTCGAGGCCGCCGCCCGAGGCGAATGCCGGTTTGCCGCCGTCGATGAACTTGCCGCCATAGGCGCTGACGAGCGTGGTGTAGTCGCAGATCGCGGCTTCGGCCTGCGACCAGCTCCAGGCGATCGGCGTTGCGAGCAGCCCCTTGTCCTTGATGATCTTGGCCTGTTCGCTCAGTTCGTCCCAAGTCTTCGGCGGTGCCTTGATGCCGGCCTTCTCAAGGATTTCCTTGTTGTAGAACAGGTATTTGGTGTCGAGGATCCACGGCATGCCATAGCGCTTGGCGTCATACTCGACGGTCGTCCAGGCACCCGGCAGGACGCCTGATTTCATCTCGTCGGTGATGCGGTCGGAGACATCGACCAACACCTTGTTGGCGGCATATTCGGCCGGCCAGATCACGTCGAAGAGCACGACGTCGTAGCCGCCGCCGGAGCCCTGCGCCAGAACGGTCTTGTCGTGCAGGCCCTCATAGGGAACGAATTCGAGATTGACCTTCACATCCGGATTGGCCTTGGTGAAGGCCTCGGTCATGGCACGGACGTCGGCCTCGCTATAGGCCGCCTGCGCCATAAACAACGCGTTGAGCGTGGTTTCTGCATAGGCGTGGCCAGCAAAGGACAAGCCGAGCAAGGTTGCGCTGAGCAACGTGGTTTTAATGGATTTCAACATTCCTGCCTCCAATAACTGAGCGTTCAGTTTTCCCGGCACACCTCCCCGGTGGGCCGAATATGAGAAATCCGCCCGTTTGCGGACGGCCGTCGACATATCTATCGGAGCGCTCGTGCGGCCTGCTGCCGTCACTTCGTTCCCCGGAGCTCTTTATGGCGCCTCATTAAGTCAATTGTCTTGACTTATTTCTTGTTCAATATTCTAACAGTGTCAAGAGGGTTTTGCGGATGAATGATTTACGCCCGATCCGGGCAAAGAGCGGCACCAACCAGGAAGGGACGAGCGCCCACAACCGCCGCGTCATGATCGACGCGTTGCGGCGGAACGGGCAGTTGTCCCGTGCCGATCTTGCCCGGGCGACGGCGCTGACCAAGCAGACGGTGTCGAACATCATCGAAGAGCTGGAGCGTGACGGGCTGGTGCAGTCGCTTGCCGCCGTGCGCAATGGCCGGGGGCAACCGTCGACGCCCTATCGTCTGGTTGCCGAGGGCGCCTTTGCCATCGGCCTGCAGATCGACCGGCATGTCACACGCACCATAGCCGTCGACCTGGTGGGCACGGTTCTGGCGCGTGGAGAGGCCAACCTACCAGCCGGCGGACCGGCGACCGGCGTCAAGACCATTCTCGATCTGATCGAAAAGACCCGGCGAGACCTCGCGTCCATCGCGCCGCAATCGGAGCAACGCCTCGTCGGGCTTGGGGCGGCGATGCCCGGTCCCTTTGGTATCGACGCTGACATCGACGATCCGTGGATGATGGCGGCCTGGCAGAACTTTCCGCTGCTCGAAACGCTCTCTGCCGGCACCGGCCTCGATGTCGCCCTGCAGAACGACTCGGCGGCGGCAGCCACGGCCGAACGTCTGGTCGGTGCCGCCCACGGCGTCGATCACGCCATCTGCATCTATCTCGGTTACGGCCTTGGCGCCGGGCTGATCCTCAATGGCGAGCTCTATCGCGGTGCCAATGGCAATGCCGGAGAGATCGGCATGATCCTCAGCCTGCCGCGCGGTGCCGGCGAACATGAGCGCACGCCACTCGAATACCGCGCGTCGATTGCGTCTCTCTGCAAACTGCTCGAGCTCGACCCGGCCGACCCGGACCTTTATGCCCACATTGATGCGGCCGTGGCGGGTGAGGATGGCAGGCTGCCCGGTTGGCTGGAGGCCGCCGTCTACGAATTGCGTGCGGCGGTGCAGGCGCTCGAAACCATCTTCGATCCGCAAACGGTAATCCTGTGCGGCGGACTTCCGCCCGGTCTGGCGCGGCTGGTCACGCATGCGATGCAGCCGCTGCTTCCATCACTCGCCGATCGCCGCGATCGCAGCCTGCCGCGCCTGCAAGTCGGCTTCACCGATCCATGGGCGGTGGCGATCGGCGCAGCCGCCGAGCCGATCAGTCGCACCTTCGACCCGCGCTTTTCCGCGATCCTGAAGACACGCACCATCGACGCTTCTTGACACTGAGCTGCCGGCGAGTTGCCGGCAGGATCACGTTCGCGGTTCGTCCAGACGCGCAAGCTCGGCATATTCGTCTGCCAGAAAATCGAGCAAGGCCCTGACTGAGGGAAGCAGGCCGCGCCGGGATGGAAAGGCGGCGTGAATGATACCTGCCCGGGGTGCCCAGTCGGGCAGCACGTCCACCAGCGTTCCATCCTTCAGGTCCTGCCGCACGACCATTGCAGGCAGTTGCGTGACGCCGACGCCTTTTAGGGCGGCAAGCCGCAGGGCCACCATGTCTTCGGTGACGAGACGCGGGTTGTGGCGCACGATGGCACTGGCCCCGTTCGGCCCGTCCAGACACCATTCATGCTCCTGCCGGTTGGAGTTCCAGGCCATGCTCGGAAGGGCCGTCAGGTCGGCGGGCGTCAGCGGCTGCGCATCCTCACCGAGCAGTCGGGGGCTGGCGACCAGGCGCTGCGCACTTTCGGCCAGCCTCTTGATGACGAGATCGCTCTCCTCAAGCGGCGGAAAGCGAACACGGATGGCGATATCTATGCCTTCGCGCAGCACGTCCACCTGCCTGTTGGTGCTTTCGAGCACCACCTCGACCTTCGGGCAGCCGGCCATGAAGCGGGCGATCATCTCGCCGACCTGGAAATAGAGGACCGATGAGGGGCAACTGACGTGCACGACGCCTTGCGGCTCGGAGCGCATACGGTCGATCACCTCCTGCGCGGCTTCCGCCTCCACCAGCATGGCCACGCAATGGCGGTAGTACTCCCTGCCGATATCCGTCACGACGAAGTGGCGCGTCGAACGCTGAACAAGGCGCACGCCGAGGAGTTCTTCCAGCAGGCCGATGCGACGGCTTAGCCGCGAACGCGGCATGTTGAGTTTGCGCGCCGCTGCGGCGAAGCCGTTCTGCTCGACGACATCGACGAAAAGCTTAAGATCGTTCAAGTCCTGCATGGTGCATAATTGTCCTATTGATAGGACACTATAGTCCGATTTAACGGTCTACCGCCAGATTTGTCGCGGGAATATGTTCCTCCCAAGGTCATCGCTTGAAGGCGATGCACAAGGAGAAACAGACATGCGCAAGATACTCGGCATCTTTGGAAACGCCCGGCCGCACTGGGTCGGCGATGGCTTTCCTGTTCGTTCGCTGCTTTCCCATGACAGCGTCGGCGAACATGCAAGCCCGTTCCTGCTGCTCGACTATGCAGGCCCGACGGAGTTTGCACCTGCAGCCCACCCACGCGGTGTCGGTGTGCATCCGCATCGCGGCTTCGAGACCGTGACCATCGTCTATCGAGGCGAAGTCGATCACCGTGACTCCGCCGGCAATGGCGGCCATATCGGTCCGGGCGACGTGCAATGGATGACGGCCGGCGGCGGCATCCTGCACGAAGAGTACCACTCGGAAGCCTTCACCAGACAGGGCGGGACCTTGGAGATGGTCCAGCTTTGGGTCAACCTGCCGGCGCGCGCCAAGTCGGCCACGCCGGGATATCAGACCCTGCTCAACGATGACATTCCCACGGTGACGCTGCCGGAGGGTGCCGGCACGCTGCGGGTGATCGCCGGAGAATTCGACGGACGGGCCGGACCGGCGCAGACGTTTACACCGATCAATCTCTGGGATCTTCGCCTGAAGCAGGGCGGTTCGCTCGCGCTCGATTTGCGCGAGGGGCATTCGGTCGGCCTGGCGGTTCTGCACGGCACCGTGCTCGTCAACGGCAGCGACCTGATCGGCGAAGCCCAGTTCGGGCTCATGGGCCGCGAAGGCGGCGCCATTACGCTCGATGCCAGCTCGGATGCGACCGTGCTCGTCTTGAGCGGCGAGCCGATCGACGAACCGGTGGTCATGCATGGTCCCTTCGTGATGAACACGGCCGACGAAATCCGCCAGGCCTTCACCGACTTCCAGAACGGCCGCTTCGGCGCCGTATCCGAACCGGCACTTTGAGTTCTCGGGGGCTCGGAACTCCGCGCCGAGCCCATGCCGGCCGATAGGCGGCCCGACTACGCGGACATGACGAAAGATGAAGGAGTCTTCACTATGGCAAAAACCTACAAGCGTCTCGACAAGGATCAGGCTGCGGTTCTGCTCGTCGACCACCAGGCGGGTCTGCTCTCGCTGGTGCGGGATATCGACCCCGACAAGTTCAAGAACAACGTTCTGGCACTCGCGGACCTCGCGAAATACTTCAAGCTGCCGACGGTTCTGACGACCAGCTTCGAGGACGGCCCGAACGGCCCGATCGTGCCGGAACTGAAGGAAATGTTCCCGGATGCGCCGTTCATCCCGCGCCCCGGCCAGATCAATGCCTGGGACAATGAAGACTTCGTCAAGGCGATCAAGGCCACCGGCAAGAAGCAACTGATCATTGCCGGCGTCGTCACCGAAGTCTGCGTCGCATTCCCGGCGCTCGCCGCCATCGAGGAAGGCTTCGACGTCTTCGTCGTCACCGATGCCTCCGGCACGTTCAACGAAATCACCCGCCATTCCGCCTGGGATCGCATGTCGCAGGCCGGTGCCCAACTGATGACCTGGTTCGGTATCGCCTGCGAACTGCATCGCGATTGGCGCAACGACGTCGAGGGGCTCGGAACGCTGTTCTCCAACCACATCCCCGACTACCGCAACCTGATCAGCAGCTACACCACCACCAAGGCTTCCCGCTAATCCCGGGCTAACCATAGGAGAAAAGCCATGACGAACGTCAACAATGTCGCGAACTTCAACGGCGCTCCGCCGGTCATCGACCCGGATGATGCGGTCATGCTTCTGATCGACCATCAGAGCGGCCTGTTCCAGACCGTCAACGACATGCCGATGCCGAAGCTGCGCGCCCATGCGGCAGCGCTTGCCAGCATGGCGACGCTGGCCAAGATGCCGGTGATCACCACAGCATCGGTGCCGCAGGGACCGAACGGTCCGCTGATCCCGGAAATCCATGCGAATGCGCCGCATGCCACATATGTGGGGCGTCGAGGCGAGATCAACGCCTGGGACAATCCGGACTTCGTGGCCGCCGTGAAAGCGACGGGCCGCAAGACGCTGATCATTGCTGGCACTATCACCAGCGTCTGCATGGCATTCCCGGCCATCAGTGCCGCGCATGAAGGCTACAAGGTCTTCGCCGTCGTCGACGCTTCGGGTACCTATTCGAAGATGGCGCAGGAGATCACGCTTGCCCGTGTGGTTCAGGCGGGTGTGGTCCCGATGGATACGGCGGCAGTCGCCTCCGAGCTGCAGCGGACCTGGCATCGTGACGACGCGCAGCAATGGGCCGAGATCTACACCAAGATTTTCCCGGAATATCAGTTGCTGATCGAAAGCTACCTGAAGGCCCAGCAGGTCGAGAAGGACCACGAGCAGTTGGACTCGGCCCGCGGCTGAAACAGCATGTCGCGCAAAAGTGCACAGCGGTTTTGCGACAACGACATGCACAAGAACAATAGCTAAAAGCGCGCCGCGCTTCAGCATGCACTGAAATCAACGTCGCCGGCAGGGAAGTCCTGCAGGCGACGTTGTCGTTATTTCAGGTCGATCTGCAGCACCGTCTGCAACAGGACGGCGGCGCCGCGTGCGCATTCCTCCGGCGAGGAATACTCCGCCTCGTTGTGCGACAGCCCGTCCTTGGACGGCACGAAAATCATGGCGGTCGGGCAGATGCCGGCGATATGGGCGGCATCGTGACCGGCGCCGGAGACGACATCGGTTGCGGAATAGCCGAGCGCCCCGGCGCTGGCGCGCACCGCATCGACGATATTAGGATCGAAGGCGACCGGCTGCTTCGACCAGATGCGACTGAGCGCGATCCTGGCGTCGATCGCCTCGACAGCATGCTCGAGAGCCGCCTGCATCTGGTCGAGCCCTGCATCGGACGGGTGGCGCATGTCGATCTGTAGCTGCACCGAGCCAGGCACGACATTGCGCGAATTGGGACCGACAGCGGCAAAGCCCGTGGTGCCGACGCCGGGTGGATGACGGCGCGCGATGTCGCGCACGGCGAGCACGATCTGGGAGGCCGCGACCAGCGCGTCGTCGCGCTGGGCCATCGGCGTGCTACCCGCATGCGCCTCCGTCCCTGTGATGGTAACGTTGAGCCAGCGCACACCCTGCACGCCGGTGACGATGCCGATTTCCGTCGCCGCCGCTTCCAAGAGCGGGCCCTGCTCGATGTGGAGTTCGACATAGGCTGCAAAGCCGACATGTCCGACAGGGATTTCGCCGCGATAGCCGATCGTTTCGAGCGCCGTCAGCACGGTGGTCCCATCCCGGTCCTGCACCGCACCGATTGCTTCCAGGTGCGATGCGCCAGCGAATACGCCGGAACCCATCATTGCCGGCGAGAATCGCGAGCCTTCCTCGTTCGTCCAGTTTACGACGGTGAGGCTGTGGCGCAGCACGGTCGACGTTTCCTTCAGTGTCCGGATCAGTTCAAGCCCGGCAAGAACGCCGAGGATGCCGTCGAACCGGCCGCCTTGCGGCTGGGTATCGAGATGGCTGCCGACGGCGATCGGCGGTAGCGACGGGTCTTCGCCGGGGTAGGTGGCGAAGATATTGCCGATCCGGTCGACCTCGATCGTGCAGCCAAGGGAGCGGCATTCGGCGACAAACCAGTCGCGAACCTGCCGGTCCTCCTCCGTCAGCGTCAACCGGGTGACGCCGCCTCTGTCCGTGCCGCCGAAGCGAGCGGTCGCGACGATATCAGCCCATAGCCGGTCGCCGTTGATTTCAGGCATGTTGGTGCCGGCGGCCGGGTTATCGCGTGCCTGTTCTGCTGCGGTCATTTCTGCTCTCCGGGCGCGTCAGCATTCAAGCGGTAGCGGAAATCGCAATGGGACGCGCCCTGCATCACCGTTTGCGTGCGCTCCAGCGTAATGCGCGGATCGTATCCGGTGCAGAACACGCCGTCGCGGTTGCAGGAAAGCAGATGGCCGATATGGCCGAGCCCCATCTCGCGATAGGTCTCGGCGTATCGACAGCGCTTGACGTTGTAGTGAAACTCATCGTCGGTCGCCTTCGTCACCTCGATCGTCAGGGCATCGTCCTGGGTCCAGAGATCCTGCAATTCCTGGAATGTCCGCAGATTGGTGCCGCCGGGGGTTTTCGCAGCAAAGGCCTTGCCAGACTCGATCGCAGCGCGGCTGACGGCCTTGTCGAGGATAGCCTGGGCGCGTTTCTCGCCGATCTCTTCGCGCATCGCCTCATAGATCGGCGCGATGATGCCGGCCTCTATGCGCCGTCGTGCAAGAATGCCCAGCTCGCCTTCCATAGCGGCGCGCGATGTGGCGGCGTCTGCGGTTGTGTCCGATTCCGTCATGAATTTACCCTGCCTCCCTGTCCAACTGATCGTTGGTTCGACTGAGCGACAGGATACACCGTGACCGCGGAGACCGGGTTGCAAATCCGCACTATTCACAAGGGGCTTTGCACAAATATTTCGCGCCTGACGGCATTTCCCACGGAATTATTCTTGTCTCATAGCGATCAGCCGCGCAGCTTGCCCACCGGCGCGGAGGCTCTGCGCCCCATGGATGACATCGCGCAATTCGTCATCGCTGGCTGCTTGAAACGAACCATCTGTAATAGGGGTTGGCCGGTTCTGCCCGCATCAGGGGCTCCATGTCGCGAGCCCACTCAGTGCGGTAGCCGGCATAGGCATTAAGCGAGGCCTGGTAGAAAAGCAGCAACCTGTTGTGCGCCTCGGCAATCGATGTTTTCGTTGCGGGGTCGGCGGCAGGGAGCGGAAGCTCCGTCCGCAGCGCAATCAGCGCCGGAAGGGTGCGCTGCAGATCGTCGGGCCGCACCCAGCTTGCATATTCGATCCGGGGCTGATCGTCCGTCACCGGAAGTGCGGAACCCACGTAGCGCTCCAGCCCCGAGCGGTCCATCATCCAGGTTGCCAGCAGATCGGCCGGGCTGGAAATGCCGACCTCGCCAAGCGCTGCGGCAATCGAGCGTTCTTTCATCCGGTTGGCAATCCGCGTCGCGTCAATTTCCTGCCGTTCGCGCGAGCCGACGAGCAGCATCTCATGCAGTTCCGTCGACCAGAGCGTGACTTCAGGGAAAGTGTCGAGAAAGCTTTTGACGAGGGAGCGGGTATCCTCGTCGTTCTGGGTTGCGATCGGCAGCCATTGCGCCACCATGCCGTTCTCGCCCAAACGGTCACGTGCCAGACGGTAGAAATCCGACGAGTAGAGATTGACGACGCCGGCAGCGGACGGCGGCGGCGGCTCCAGGGTGATGAGGTCGTAGCGCTCCTGGCTGCGCAGCAGTTCGCGCCGTCCGTCGCGCAGGCGGATCTCCAGCCGGGGATCCTTGGCTGCATTATAGTTGCCCGCAAACAGGCTTGTCGCACGCGCAACGGAGGGCAGCAACTCCGCTGCCACGCGGTGATCTAGCCCGGGATAGGCCAGCAGCGATCCTGCGGTGATGCCTGTTCCAAGCCCGACCACCAGCGCCGATTTCGGTTCGCCCTTATGGATGATGAGCGGCAGCAGCGCCTGCAGCCGCATGTAGCGCAGTGAGGGCATGGCATCGCCGGTGTTGGAAACGCCCTGAATGTAGAGCCGGCGGAAACGGCGGTCGGCTTGCCCCTGTTCGATGACCGCGACCGTGGCGCCGAGGCCTTCTTCATAGGACACGATGGTGCCGTCGCTCCGCGCCGTTGTCAGCAGATTGGCGAGCCTGTCCGATGGCACGAGCACGGCGAGCAACAGGGTGAGGGCGCCGAGCACGGGCACGGCCAGACGAGGTCCGGCAAGCCCGCTGCCTTTACCCCTGCCGATCGCGACAAGGCCGATCGCGGCAGCGATGACCGCCAGAATGGCAAAGCTGCGGATGATGCCGAGCGTCGGGATGAGCAGAAAGCCGGTAACAAGGGTTCCGGCGATGCCGCCGAGCGTATTGAAGGCCAGCACCCGGCCGGTATCGCGCCCGATGTGTGCGGGATTGACCGCAAGGCGCAACGCGACGGGAAAGGCGGCGCCGAGGATCAGCGTCGGGATGAAAACGATGGTCAGTGCTGCCACGACAAACCGCGCGAACATGCCGGCAAAGATGCTGCCCGTCATGGCCGCGACCGCCGCCTCGGCGTTCGTCTGCCAGGCGGTGAGCCAGGTGCCGAGCACGGCCAGTTCGAAAAGTGCTACGAGGCCCGCAGCGGTGATGAGCAGGCCGAATGTGGTCCAGGGATCGGCAAGGCGATCGGTCCGCCGCGCAAAGAGCGCGGCGCCGAGCGCTAGTCCGGCAAGGTAGGTTGCAAGCACAACGGAGAACGCGAAGGAGCGGGTCGAGATGAATTGCACGATCGCCTGCGACCAGGCGACCTCGTAGCCGAGTGCTACGCCGCCGGCGAGGGCATAGAGTGCAAGTGCCAGGCGCGAGCCGCCTTCACCGATGGATGTTGCCGGCAATGCTTCCGATGCACGCGTGGCGGAAGTCGAGCCGCGAGACAGAGCGATGGCCGCAGCGCTGAGCCCGAGGGCGGCGGCCGCAAGGCCGGTTGCCTGCACCCCAAGTGCTGGAATGATGACGAAGGAGACTGCGAGGCAGCCGACGATCGCGCCAAGCGTATTGGCAGCATAGAGGCGTCCGCCTTTGGCACCGACACCGCCGGGCGACGTTTCCAGGGCGCGCAACAGCACGGGAAGCGTGCCGCCCATCAGAAAGGCGCGTGCGGCCACGAGCAGGATCAGCATCGCCCATGCGGCAATGGGCAGAGAGGCCTCGATCGCGACGAAGAGGGGTGCAATCCGCGCCAGTGCAAATGTCACCACAACGCCGGACAGCGCGACGCCGATCTCAAGTAGCGCATAGAGGCGCAACGGGCGGCGGGCACGGTCACCGAAGCGACCGAGGGCGAAGCTGCCGAGGGCAAGGCCGAGAAAGAAGGCGCTGACGCCGGCGCTGACGGCATGGACGTCGACACCGGTGACAAGCGAGAGTTGCTTGATCCAGAGAACCTGAAAGATCAGCGCGGCCGCGCCGGAAAGGAAAAGCATGAAGCCGGCCATTGCGGGGCTGAAGGCAAAGGCCTGTTGCTGCATGCGCTGTGTCTCGTTGGACCCGTCGACATCGACCGAGCATACGGGCGCGGAACTCTTTGCGGTCAATCCGGCTCACCATAGGTTCTAAATGCAGAGAAAGAAAAGGCGGCGCTCGGGGAACGCCGCCTTGTTCAGCTTATTGGGCCGCAGGGGCCTTCTTCATGATCTCGTCGATCTTGGCATGGACACCTTCCTTGACCTGGTCGACCGAGAAGCTCGCGGGCTTCTGGCTCGGCGGATACTCGATGAAGGTCTCCAGGAAGGCCGCGGACTTCATGGTGGCGATACCGACGAGATAGACGTTCTTCGTCCTCCAGTCGTTGTACTGATCGGAGACGATGTCGGCCCGCTCATAGGGGTCCATACGCAGGTTGAACATCTTCGGTACGCGCAAGCAGACGAAGGGGTCCTGCCATACATCGAAGCCACCGGGCTTGCGCATTTCGCAGAAGACCCTTTCCAGTTGTCAAAGCGCATGCCGACGAGCTTGGCATCGTCGTTGAAGTAGTAGAACTCGTTGCGTGCGCCCTTCGGCTGCTCGCCGGTGAGGTAGGGAAGCTGGTTGTAGCCGTCGAGGTGGACCTTGAAGTCCTTGTCGCCGAGCTTGGTGCCCTTCAGCAGCCGGTCCTTGATGTCCTTGTCACCGGCAGCCGCAAGCAGCGTGGGGAACCAGTCGAGGCCGGAGACCATCTCGTTGGAAACGCCCGGCTTGATCTTGCCCGGCCAGCGAATGATGGCGGGAACTCGGAAGGCGCCTTCCCAGTTGGAGTCCTTCTCGCTGCGGAACGGGGTCGTTGCGGCGTCCGGCCAGGAGAACTGGTTGGGTCCATTGTCAGTGGCGTAAACAACGATGGTGTTATCGGCGATCTTCAGGTCGTCGATTGCCTTCAAGAGCTTGCCGACGTCGTTGTCATGCTCGACCATGCCGTCGGCATAGTCGTTACCGGGCATCCCGCTCTGGCCTTGGTGCATGCGGGTGGTGTTCATCCAGGTGAAGAAGGGCTTGCCTTCCTTGACCTGTTTTTCCATGAAGCCGATCGCTGCTGCCGTGGTCTCGTCGTCGATCGTTTCCATGCGCTTCGAGTTGAGCGCGCCGGTATCCTCGATCTTGCCGTCGGCAAAGGAATGCAGCACGCCGCGCGGCGTGGCCGCCTTCACGAAGGGATCATTGGGATCCTTCGGCCAATAGGGGCGCTCCGGCTCTTCTTCGGCATTGAGGTGATAGAGGTTGCCGAAGAATTCATCGAAGCCATGGGCGGTCGGCAGGAAACGATCCTGATCGCCAAGGTGGTTCTTGCCGAACTGGCCGGTCGCATATCCGAGCGGCTTCACGCCTGAGCAATCGTGACATCGCGGTCCTGAATGCCCACGGGGGCGCCGGGAACACCGACTTTGGACATGCCTGTGCGAAGCACCGACTGACCGGTGATGAAGGTGGACCGGCCGGCCGTGCAGCTGTTTTCGGCATAGTAGTCGGTGAACATCACGCCTTCGCTGGCGAGCCGGTCGATGTTCGGGGTCTTATAGCCCACGACGCCGAAGGAATAGGCGCTGATATTGGTCTGGCCGATGTCGTCGCCGAAGATGACGAGGATATTGGGCTTGGCCGTATCCTGGGCCATGGCTGGCACCGCAGACGCCGTGATCGTCGACATCAGCACGGTTCCGGCAAGCGCAAGCGCTTTCGGCTTGATGGACCTGCGGACTGCTGAAGCAGCCAGCAGGCCGAAGGTACTCTTTAAATCAATGGGCATCTCATGTCTCCCTGAGGCCACGATGGATTGCATTCGGTCTGGCAGGCAAAGTCTTAGATTTACCGGTGAACTGTGGGTTGAACCGCATGTTACCGGCAAGTACGTAACGGTTACGAAGGGCTGTAACGTCTGGTTGCGCCCAATCTAGCGGTTGCTTGGCAGTTCGGCGCCGAGCGCCGGGTTGAGATCTGGCAACTCGTTGGCCGGCACCGGATCGTCGTCGCCAGACTGCTCCAGCCAGCGGTTTCTGGCCCTGCTAAGGCCGGCGCTAAGCGGCACGAGATTCGGCGGCTGCGCCGTGTCCTGCTGACCTCGATAAAGCGACTGCTGGTGCTTGGCGAAGGCCGTTTTTGTCTCGGGGTCGGCGAAGCGATCGAGCCATTGGGCCAGCGGCACGTTTCCCGTCTTGCGCGACCAGGCATCGATTGCTGCTTCGAAACGTCGAGCATCGCCGCTTCGGCATCCCTCGTCTACGCGACGGAATGCCGTCGGCTCGGACTGCGCTTTGCGCATCCGTGCCTCTTCGAACCACGCCTGAAGACGGCCCGCTACCGCGGCGGCAAGGTGGATCAGAAGCGCCAATGCCGCCATGGCGAGGCCAGCGCCGACCCACCATTGCCAATCGAAGGGGGCCTTCTCCGGCGGCGGAGACGGCGGGGCAAGGGCGGTCGCGTCTGCAGGTGCTGCCGCAACCGAAACCTTGGCCAACGGCGCTTCGGCCGTTTCCGCCTTGCCCAGCGACGGATCGAACCACTGCAGCGTGATTGCAGGTAGCGTGTAGCCACCCGCTTTCGCAAAGACATAGGTGGCGGTGTCCCTGCGGACGCCGCCCAGGAACACGCCGCGATCGGACCTGTCCTCTGAGAGCACGGGGTCGTGGACATAGACCTGCACGCCGGCTGGTACTCCGAAGGACGGCTCCGGGATCATCATTGCCGCCAGTCCATCCGCTTGCACGGTGACGGTGCGAACCAGAGCATCGCCGGCGCGCAGGCTTGCCGGATCCCGGTCGAAGGTCTGCGTGATCGTCACTTTCGCCGCGGTGATGCCTGCCTTGCCGTCAGCACCGCCGGGCACTGCAGTAACCGTCAGGCGCAGCGTCGGCATTTTCACCCGGCCCTGCGTCGTTTCGCCCGGAACGGCCGCATAACCGAACGGGATGTCGACAGGCGGCAATGTGTAGTCGCCGGCCGCCTGCGGGGTGATGACATAGGTCTTGCGGATGCCGGAGAAATCGACGCCGTCGATGGTTTCGTTGAGATTCAGGCCGCGATCATCGGGCATCGTCACAACGGCGCCGGGCAGGTCGAACAGCGGAAACTGCGGCGGCGACAGAAAGTAGTTCGGCGCAAAAACGTCGACGTCTACCTCAACCTGCTGTCCCGCATAGATCGTTCCTTTGGTAGCGAGCGTGGCGCGGGCGAATGGATCGGCTGCCAGCGCCACGTTTGTCAGCGTCAGCAAGAACGCGCCGAGTGCAAGGAGAATGGACCAGATGCGTCGGTTCATGGCTCGGCATCCTTCGCTTCGATCGCGAATTTCCGCGCCAGCAGATCGGCAGGGGAGACCTGGATATTGCGCATCCACATCTCGGCGGTCTGCGGCGCCCCGGGAACCGTGCCTTCCTTGCCCTTCTTGCCCTTGTCATCGAACTGGATCTGATCCGGATCGAGCCCGGCAGCCTCCTGCTCTGCGTCCTGGTCCTGCTTGTCCTTGTCCGCCTTGCGTTTCTCGGCCACGGCCAGGTTCTGTTTGGCTTCGGGCCAGTCCGGGCGACGTTTGAGCGCCTGCTGGTAGGCGGCAATTGCTTCCTCTGCCTTGTCGAGGTGCATCAGGGCGTTGCCCTGATTGTAGTAGCTTTCCGCGTTATCAGCCTGCGCGAAGGCATCGATGGCGTCCTGATACCGTCCGATGCGATAGAGTGCGACGCCTTGCCAGGCTGGATCGGTGAAGTCGCCGGCTGCACTCTGGAAGTCGCTGCGGTTAACCGCGCGCTGGCCCTGCTGGTCCGGGGTAAACCAGAGATCGGCAAAGCTGCGATCGGCTGCTTCCGCCTTTGCCCCGGTTAGCAGCGTGCCGACGGCAATCAGATAGACCGCCCAGCGCACCGTCCAACCACGGCGGAACCAGAGCGCGGCGAGAAGCGCGATCGGGATGGTCAGCCACCAGCCAGCATCGTACCAGCGCGTCAGACCTTCCGCGGTCTTTTGCGCGAAGCTGCTCTGGATCCGCCTGATGATCCAGCGCACGTCGCTGTCGTCGGGCGTGACTGTTGCGACTTGCGCTTTCGACGCCGCCTGCAATGCCTTCAGCGCATCGACGTCGAGCGTGGCGCGAACGCGCGCGCCCGTCTCATCTGTCAGGAATTGGCCGTCGGCCGTCTTCACCGGGCCGCCGTCGGCGGTGCCGATGCCGAGCACCATCAGGTCGTTGCGCCCCTGATACCGTGCGAAGGCGTCGAACGCCGTGCGCTCGACGCCATCGGTCATGAACAAGATCGTGCCCGGCGCGGTCTCGCTGGAAAGCGCGTCTTCCGCCACTTGCAGTGCCTTGCCGGTGTCCCGGCCCGTAACCGGCATGATGCCCGGCGACAGGGCCGCCAGATAGGTCTTGATCAGGTTTGCATCGTCGGTGAGCGGCAGCACCATGTGGGTCGTGCCGGCATAGGCAAACAGGGCTGTGCGTGCGCCCTTTCGCAGAGAGAGGATGTCCTGCACCTTCAGCTTTGCCCGTTCGAGCCGTGTGGGTGAAACATCCGTGGCATTCATCGTTTCGGTCAGGTCGATGGCGATCGCCAGCGGTGCGGTATCCTCGACAAAGGGGGGCTTTTCGCGTTGCCATGTCGGACCGGCAGCCGCGATCGCGCCGATCGCGATCAGCACGGCCGTCAGGTGGACTGGTTGCAGCCGTCGCTTTCCGCCTTTCTCGATCAGCAAGTGGTCGAGAAGATGCGGCGCAATCATGCCCTGCCATTGCGAGCGCACATCGGTGCGCCGGCCGATCAGCATCACAAGCAAGGGCGCCGCCAGCAGCGCCAGCAGCCAAAGGGGTCTGAGGAAATGGAAGTCGGCAATCATGCTCCGGCCCCCCGTTCGCGGCGCCGGTCTGCGCGGGCCGACAGCAGCCACATGATGCCATGATAGACGAGGACGAGGTTCAACGCCGCGCCGAGCGGATAGTGGAACAGCTCGCTGCGCGGCCGCCAGGACAGGGTCTTCTGGTTCGCCGGCGTCAACTGGTCGAGAAGCTCGTAGATGGTTTGGAGCGAGGCCTGGTCCTGGCCGAAGAAATATCGCCCGTGTGTGGTTGTTGCGATCCCCTGCAGCACTGCTGTGTCGAGCTTCTGCTCCCCTTGTGCGTTGGGATCGCCGATGCCGACCGTGTGGATGACGATGTGCTTTTCGGCGGCGATGCCGGCGGCCTTGTCGGGCGGCATCTTGCTTGCGGTGTCGTTGCCATCCGTCAGCAGGATCAGGACCTTATCCGGCGCCGTGCTTTGATCGAACATCTTGATCGCAAGGCCGATCGCATCGCCGATCGCGGTGCGCGGCCCCGCCATGCCCGGCAGGCTGTCGGCCAGCATCGCCTTGACCGTCTTGTGGTCGAGCGTGAAGGGCACGAGCGGGTAGGGGGCGTCGCCAAAGGCGATGAGGCCGAGGCGATCTTCGGGTCGCTCGTCGATGAAATCGGCGACGACCGTGTGCACGGCATCGACACGGGCCTGCAGATTGCCGGTGGGATCGTGAAAGTCACGCGTATCCATCGATTGCGACAGGTCGATCGCCAGCATCAGATCGCGCTGCGGTTCCGTCTTTTCGATCGGCGGCTCGATATATTGCGGCCGAGCAAGCGCCAGGACGATGAGGAACCAGCAGATCGGCGCAATCAGCTTCTGCCCGAGGTTGGATTTGGGCACGACCGATCCTTCGGTCGCGCCGATGCCCGCCGCCGCGGTGATGTCCTTGAAGAATGGGATCCGAACCGCCGCCGATTGCTCGCGATAGGCCGGAAGCAGCCACCAGATGACGACTGGAAGCGGCAGCAAGACGAGCAACCAGGAATGATCAAGAACGTACATGGTGCGCCTCGATCCAGTGGCGTGCCGCCGCTATGTGAGCCTTCGCTTCGGCTTCAGGGACAGATGCCAAAACCGCCGGTCCGCGGTACTCCGCTTCTTCGAAGAAATGCGCCGCGGCTGTGGGAAAGACAGGGCCACCGGAATGGGCGTCGAGGAAGCCGGTCCAGCCCTTGCCGCTCAGATTGGCAATGGTCTCGCGTGGCCAGACAGCAAGCGCGGTGCTCTTGAGAAGGACGGGCACGGCGGCAAGTGCCGTGCCACGTGTTTGAGCAGCGCCGATGCGCTGTTCGATCAGGCGAAGCGCGGAAAGCGCCTCGCGACGGTAACGGTTGAGCTCCCGGTAGCGAAGCCAGCGCCAGAGAGCGAAGGCGATCACCAGCAGAACGAGCGCGGCGAGCACGGCCCAGGCCCAGGTCTGCGGCAGCATGGAGACAGGCGGCGGTAAGACGATATCGGCAAGTCCGCGGAGCGCTGCAGCGAG
This sequence comes from Ensifer sp. 4252, assembly GCF_050434565.1. Classification (NCBI taxonomy): domain Bacteria; kingdom Pseudomonadati; phylum Pseudomonadota; class Alphaproteobacteria; order Hyphomicrobiales; family Rhizobiaceae; genus Ensifer; species Ensifer sp. 4252. The sequence goes on along the minus strand of NZ_JBNDIU010000014.1, from coordinate 158,932 downwards.
ACCGGGATCGACGGTGGGCGTGCTCCCTTCCATCGCTACCGTCTCCGCTGACGCCAGGCCAACTGGCCGAGCATGTTGCGCAATTGAGGTGCGATCTCTTCCGCCGAGGAAACGGGCAGCATCGGCAGGCCCAGGTCCTCCTGCCATGCCTTCAGTGCACGGCCGCGTTTGCGGGCGAAGCTGTCGATCGCCTCGCGGACGTTTCCGCGGCCAAACTGAAGTTCGGCCTGCTGCGCGCCGCCGCTGACGACGATGTCACCCTTGCGCGGCAATTCGAGCATAAAGGGGTCATAGATCAGGATGGCGATCACGTCATTATGGGCAGACAGCTTGAGCAGCATGTCGCGCGTTTCCAGACCGTGGCCGTCGAAATCGCTGATGACGATGATCAGATGGTCATGCCTGGCGATATTGGCGACGGTCGAAAGCACGAGGTCCAGTTGCTCGTCGCCCCTTGCAACCTTGGAGGTTGCGGTGAGCGCGGTGTTGTGGCGAACGATGACGTCGGCAAAACGAATGACGGCCTCGCGGCTGCGATAGGGTCGGACCTCGTCGACGGTCTCATCTCCGAACACGAAGCCACCGACCCGGTCGCCGAGCGCCGTGATGCGCCAGGCGCAAAGGGCTGCCACTTCGGCGGCGGCGACCGATTTCATGGCGCGCCGGCTGCCGAAGAACATGTTGATGCGCTGATCGACGATGACAAGGGCCGGCCGATCCTTCTCCTCGTCATAGACCCGCACGACCGGCTTGCCGGTCCGCGCCGTCACCCTCCAGTCGATGGTGCGAATATCGTCGCCCGGCAGGTATTCGCGCAGTTCCTCGAACGACAGCCCCCGGCCGCGCATGCGCGATTCATGGCGTCCGGCCAGCAAACGTCGAACCGGCGCCTTGCGCAGGAAGGTCAGGTCGCAGGCAATCGCTTCGAGGCCGACCAGTTCGTCGACGGAGGTGTAGGCGCCCGATGCCTCCACCTTTCGTGGATGGGCAATGCCCTTCGATCGGGCGAAGGCGGACAGGGATATTGCCATCGGGCCTTCTCCATCTCTCAGGCAACAGCGACCTGTTGTACGATCCGGTCTACCACCTGGTTGGCGGTCGTGCCGCCGGCATGGGCTTCATAGGAAAGCACGAGCCGGTGGCGAAAGACGTCGTGCACGATCGCCTGCACGTCATCGGGCGTCACGAAGTCTCTGCCCTTCAACCAGGCATGGGCACGCGAGACCCTGTCGAGACCGATGACACCGCGCGGGCTGATGCCCACCTGGATCCATTTGGCCAGGTCCTTGTCGAGCTTGTCCGGGTAGCGCGTCGCCATCACGAGCGCGACGATATAGTCTTCGATCGCACTCGAGACGGTCACTGCCGAGATCTCCTTGCGTGCCGTAAAAACCGCATCCTGTGCCAGTTTTTCGCCGGGCTTGGCTTTGCCGGCGACAGCCGTTTCTTCCGAACGCACCAGCCGCATGATCTCGGCCTCCGATTTGGCGTCGGGGTAGTCGACCTGGATGTGCATGAGGAAACGATCGAGCTGCGCCTCCGGCAAGGGGTAGGTGCCTTCCTGCTCGATCGGGTTTTGCGTTGCCATCACCATGAAGAGGTTGGGAAGTTCGTGGCTGTCGCCGCCGACCGTGACTTGCCGCTCCTCCATCGCCTCGAGCAGGGCGGACTGCACTTTCGCCGGTGCGCGGTTGACTTCGTCAGCAAGGATGAGATTGGCGAAGATCGGGCCTTGCTGAAAGCGGAACTCGCCCTTGCCGCTTTCTGTGAAATAGACCTCCGAGCCGGTAATGTCGGAGGGCAAAAGGTCCGGTGTGAACTGGATGCGAGACAGCTCGGCGTCGAGGTTCTTCGCCATGCTCTTGATGGCCCGCGTCTTGGCAAGCCCGGGCAGGCCTTCGACCAGCAGATGGCCATTGCTCAGGAGACCGAGCAGCAGGCGCTCGATCATGCCCTGTTGGCCGACGATGGCTTCGCCGATCCGCTTGCCGAGCTGTTCGATGTCGTCACGTGTACCCATGAGATTTAGCCCCTCCCGCCGACCCGGCGGCGCCAGCCCTTGTGAACTCTCAGGAGAGATTAAGGTTACATGCAGCCGGTTGGAAAGAACGTAACAGTAACGAAGCGGGCGATTGTGGTTCTCGATCAATCCGCGGGCGAGGCAAACGACGCCGGAATTCCATTCGTGGGCCGTCGTAACAGTTACGTACTTTGGAGTCGGAAAGTTTGCGTCTAGACTTCGGGATATCAGGATGGACGCGACATCCGCCCGGGAGATCGAAGCCGCATGCAAATACTATCCACAAGGCCGACCTTCGACGAAATGCCAGCGGCGATCAGCGCGCGCGAGCCGATCTGGACCGAAGGCGGTACCTTCACGATGGGATCCGACAATCATTACCCGGAAGAGGCGCCGGCTCACCCGGTGAAAGTCGACGGTTTCTGGATCGACGTCACGCCGGTCACCAACCGGCAGTTCGGTGCATTCGTCGAGGCGACCGGTTATGTCACCATTGCCGAGAAGGCGCCCGACCCGAAGGAATACCCGGGTGCGCTGCCGGAAATGATGCGGGCGGGGTCGGTGATTTTTGATCCGCCGAAGCGCGTCACGAGCCGTGATCCCTCGCAATGGTGGAACTTCAAGTTCGGTGCCGACTGGAAAAGGCCCTATGGTCGGCAGAGCAACATTCGCGGCAAGCTCGATCATCCCGTCGTGCACATCTCCTATGTCGATGCCATGGCCTATGCGCAATGGGCCGGCAAGGATCTGCCGACGGAAGCCGAGTGGGAGTTTGCCGCCAAGGGCGGCCTGATTGACGCGGAATATGCGTGGGGCGCCGAACTTGTTCCGGAGGGGCGCTTCATGGCCAACACCTGGCACGGTGCCTTCCCGACCGAGAACCTGCGCCCTGACGGCTTCGAGCGGACGTCGCCGGTCGCCAGCTTCCCGCCCAACGGCTATGGCCTTTACGACATGATCGGCAATGTCTGGGAATGGACAAGCGACTACTGGTCGAGCAATCACCCGGAGCCTGTGCAAAAAAGCTGCTGCATCCCCTCCAATCCGCGCGGCGGCGGGGCTGAGGCAAGCTACGACCCGCGGCAGCCGGAGATCCTGATCGCGCGGCGGGTGGTGAAGGGGGGATCGCATCTCTGCGCGCCGAACTATTGCCGTCGCTATCGCCCGGCAGCCCGCCATGCGCATGAGGAAAATGCGGCAACGACCCATATCGGTTTCCGCTGCATCCGTCGGCCGTAGACGCCTGACACCGACAGTCTTGTTTCAGTTGAGGAGGACACCCGATGACTTTGACGGCAGGAGAGTTCGCGTCGATTGATGTGGATGCGCATTGGAAGGGCTGGCGTCGACGGACCTTTATGGGAGTCGCGGCATCATTTGCATTGATGCTGGCCGCGCCGGCGCTTGTGGTGGCCGCTGATGCGCCTCCGGCCGGCCTTCCTTCCTGGAACGACGGCGAGGCGAAATCGGCCATCATCGACTTCGTGACGCGGGTGACGACCGAAGGCGGCCCTGATTATGTCGCTGAAGTGGACCGTATCGCCGTGTTTGACAACGACGGTACGCTCTGGACCGAGCAGCCGAACTATTTCCAGGGCATGTTCATCAACGATCGCATCAAGGCGATGGCCCCGGATCACCCGGAGTGGAAGGACAAGGAGCCGTTCGCATCGCTGCTCAAGGGCGACATGGCGGGCGTTGCTGCGGCCGGCGAGAAAGGTCTTGTCGAGCTCGCGATGGCGACACACGCAGGGATGACGACGGACGAATTTGCGAAGATCGTCAAGGACTGGTTCGCGAGCGCGAAACACCCGCGCTTCGACCGGCCCTATAACGAGATTACCTACCTGCCGATGAGGGAGGTATTGGATTATCTGCGGGAAAACGGCTTCAAGACCTATATCGTTTCGGGTGGCGGCATCGAATTCATGCGGCCGATGACCGAGCAGATGTACGGGATCCCGCCGGAACAGGTTGTCGGCAGCACCATAACCACCAAGTATGAACTTCAGGGCGACACGCCGGTGCTCATGCGTGAGCCGAAGGTGGATTTCATCGACGACGGTCCCGGCAAGCCGGTCGGCATCAACAAGTTCATCGGTCGCCGCCCCATCTTCGCCGCCGGCAATTCCGATGGTGACTACGAGATGCTGCGATGGGTGACATCTGGCGCAGGACCGAGCTTCGGTATGATCGTGCATCACACTGACGGCGAGCGGGAATGGACCTATGACCGCCAGTCGCATGTCGGCAAGCTCGACAAGGCGATGAACGAGGCCGAGCAGAGAAAGTGGCTCCTCATCGACATGAAGGCCGATTGGAACAAGATCTACGCTTTCGAGAAGTAGAGAGCCTCGCAGGGAGATTGCTCGCCGCCGGAGCAGTGGCGAGCAACGCCCACATCATTTGGATGTAATCTGCGTAAAGGCGATGCCATCGATCTGGCCGCCTTTCAGCCGGTAGACAAGCGATTGCATGACCATGGTGTTTTGCTCGCCTTGCTGCTGGTGGGCGTAGCGTACCATGCCCTGCTTCGGTGCTGCGCCGAAGCGTTTCTCCAGGGCGTCCGTGCCGTCCTTCAAGGTTGGAACCGGCAGCAAAAGGGGAGCGAGCGCAACGGTCGGGGTGTCGCACTTGTCGGCTTCGTCGGCAACTTCTTCGGTGGAGATGAACGTCACCGGCTTTTCGGCGGGCGCTGCGCCGTCTCTGCCGTTGGCCACGAACCAGATCCGCCGCGGCAGGTCACCGGTGGAAAGTTCGTAGCATAGCCAGCCGATCGACAGGCCCTCCACAGACCGGCTGCGGATGTCGCCTCCGAACGTCGCCTTGACCTCGTCGAGAGTCGTCTTTTCGAGCACGATCGAGAGCGAACCTGCGTTGACGAGATTGTTGAAAGGCGTTTCGAACTGGAACGTCTGAGCTGTCGCCGTTTGTCCGCCAAGGACGAGTGAGGGCAGGCCGCTCAATTTGTCGTCGCTTGCCGCAAGCTCGGTGCTCAGCAGTGTCAGAACGGTTGCGGCGATCCCGGCAGAAAGGAACGCTACCACACGTCTGCAATGAGATGTCTTGTCCAAGGATCGCATGGAAATCTCTCCGTTGTACTCAGCACGCGATGCGGCCGGTCGCCGAAATGTCATCGCGGGCATTCTAAGCATCGCAGTATTCCGCATCGAAGTACGTAACAGTTACAATCGGCGATGAGCCACTGTGGAGAAGCGCAATATGTCAGTTATGTCACCCTGTGGAAGCTAACTGTAGCGCACTGCCCAAGCCAAGCAAGCCATTGCGATTACGGTAAGCTGCGCGTCGCTCGCCCGTGGAGTGGCGGTTGCGACGAAAATCCCCTGACCTGGTTGTCAATGCCGGATCCGCCGAGATGTCATCGGTCCGTTTTCGGGTCGGGATCGCTTCGCCGTCAAGCGGGCGGCGCCAATGTTACTGTTACGTACTTCCGGAAATGGACGGTTCCTGCGAATTTGCGGGGCAGGAGAGGGATAGGCAGAAGTTGGTCGTCTGCCTGACCCGAGGCTGCATCCGTCAGGCAGGCATATCTCAACGAGACGCTGGCAAATTCAGAAGCAATGGCATTTCTGGATCTGTGCATGAGGCACGCGAACGACCTTCTCGCGCGCAGACGTGGTATGAAGCATCGATCGTCGTTCACGCGGGTAGAGCACAATGCCCAACGAAGCCAAACAACGGGGACTTTTGAAGCTGATGCTCAAGCTTCCGGCGTTGCGCGGCCAGTTGCAACTCCTGAGCGCCAAGAATATGCCGCTCGCCAGCCTTTGCGAGGCATATGACGAGGCGACCTCCATGCTGGATCGGCAGCGTCGGCTTGATCCGCAGGATGCTTCGATGGTGGCGGAGTACGAACTGATCTGTCTAGAGATCGAAGAGGAAGTGATTTCCGTCTGCCTCTCCAGTGCAAGCAGTGCATCTAATCCATCGTGATTAGTTATTCGTTTGTATGGAATTCGCGGTTTCTATCGCGCAACCCCTGTAATCTTACTGAATTTCCAGTTCATTTGTTGTTTCATTTTGGATCTGCGGCATTTGGCAGAAAAATGTTTTGTGACTGCCCGACATTTCTCTTTCCGCTTCCCGCTCTGTGATCTAGAGTTCACCTCGCATTTGCACTCTCTTTCGGGTTGTAGGTAAATGGGGGCGCGTTATGAACACAAGAGAAGACGCGGACCGAGCGGCTTACTGCCCTGTTGCCGAGCGCCCGGCACGAGTCGAACTCGACCGCATGTTGGGCGATCCGCGCTTTCATGGGACTGAGCGACACCGCAAGCTCTTGCGGTACCTGGTTGACGAGTTCTTCGCCGGCCGTTCAGCCTCGGTGAAAGCCTATACGATCGCGATCGATGTCTTCGCCCGGCCGAGCTCCTTTGATCCGGCGACCGATCCGATCGTGCGCGTCGAGGCGTCTCGGCTCCGAGCGGCCCTGGCACAATATTACGAGACGCTTGGCGATGAGGCTGTCCTGCGCATCGAACTGCCCAAGGGCAACTACGTCCCGCTTTTCGTCAGGGCTGACGGAAAGCCGTCGCAAGCCGTCCTCGTTCCACCTACGATGTCGCCTGATACTGCCGAGCCACCCCCACCATTGCCTGCGGCTGTTGCCGTCGGGCGCCGCATCTCCATGACGAATGTTGCCATTGCGAGTGCCGGGGTTTTGGTGATGGCCGCAGCGTTCTACGTGTCGATGGCCGACCATTTCCCGTGGAAACCGATCCTGTCCGAAAAGCCGACCGTCGTCGTCGACGTGCAGCCACAACGCGCGAAAGACGGCGAAGAGCAGCGGAAGATTGGCGACCATCTGGTGCATGCGCTGTCGCAGTTCTCGTCGGTACGGACGCTGGCGCAGGAGCAGCCTGCCGGCATCGACGTCGCGTCGGTGACGGGTTGGGTTGCGCCCGGACCGGCTGTCCGCCTTGCAGGCAGCAAGGAATATAGATTGTCGATCAGCTACAGCATGGCGAACGATGGTCACGAGCTCGCCTGGCAGGTGGTGGACCCGCAGAGCAGCGAGGCCTTGCGCTCCGGTGCGTCGAAGTTGCCGCTTGAGAGCGGTTCTGCCGAGGAAATTCAACAGAGGCTTTTGGTTAGACTTGCGCGCACACTCGCTGGTGAAGACGGTGTCATCACCAGCCTGGAGGCAGCACGCCAGCTCACTGCGCCGTCGCTGGGTTATGGCTGCGTGTTGCAGGCGGATATGGCCCTGGCACGAACCGACCCCGAAAATCTTGCGAGCGCGCTCGCCTGCCTCGAGCGGTCGCTGGCCTACAATGCAAACGACCCGGATGTATCGGCGAGCCTGGCAATGATCCTGGTGGCAACGGGCGAGGCGGGTACCTCGCCGATCGCTGGCAACCGAGCATTGAAGCTTGCCGATAGGGCAGTCGCGCTCGCCCCCCAGGCGAGCCAGAGCTACGTGGCACAGATGATGGCGCGCTTTGCAGCGGGCGATACGGAAGCGGCCTTTCTTTCGGGGCAGCGCGCCTGCGCGCTCAATCCGCTGGACGAGGCTATTCCGGCAAGGTTGGGGCTGTTGCAGTACATCTCCGGCCACTGGTCAGAAGGTGTCAGATTGGCGCGCCTGGCCGAGGCGAATGGGGAATACACGCATCACGACGCGGCGCTGACGTTGGCGCTCGACGCCTATCGTGGGCGCCGTTATGAGGAAACCCTGCTTCGTGTGCGCCAGCTTGCAAACACATCGGACCTGGCCGTCAACCTGCTTCGGTTGGCAGTCGCCGGCCAACTCGGATTGACGGACGAGGCCGCCAGCGCTCTTGATGAAGTGCGCGCACCGAAGAGGCCTGCGGATATCTCGCTTTTGGCTGCGCCGGTGACAAGGAGCTATGCGCCGGAACTGGTGGCGGTGATTGAAGACGGCCTCGGCAAGGCCGGCCTCCGAGCCGCCGGAAATCCCTAGGACTTTGGCGGCGACAGAGCCTGACGCAGCGCCAGCCTTTAGTTCTCGTCGGCGACGCGAATGACGAGCTTGCCGAAGTTGCGACCCTCCAGCAGTCCGATGAAGGCTGTCGGCGCATTATCGAGGCCGTCAACGATGTCTTCCCGGTAATGAATCTGACCCGATGCCATCCATCCGGCCATTTCCCGGTAGAAGTCCGGGCGCTGGTCGCCGAACTCCCTTTGGATGAAACCGCGAATTTGCAGGCTCTTGCTCAAAACGTCGCGCATGACGAGGGGCAGGCGGTCGCCACCCGTCCGTTCGCCGGGCCGGCTGTTGTATTGCGCGATCAACCCGCAAACCGGAATGCGGGCGAAATCGTTGAGGAGCGGAAACACCGCGTCCCATACATGTCCGCCGACATTCTCGAAGTAGATGTCGATCCCTGCCGGGCAGGCGGCTGCCAGTTGCGCGGCAAAATCGTCTGCGTGGTGATCGATCACCGCGTCAAAGCCGAGTTCGTCGCGAACGAAAGCGCATTTCGCGGCGCCGCCTGCAATCCCGACGGCACGTGCGCCCTTGATGCGGGCGATCTGCCCGACTGCCGAGCCGACGGCGCCGCTTGCCGCCGCAACCACCACGGTTTCGCCGGGCTTCGGCTTGCCGATCGTCAGCAGGCCGGAATAGGCGGTAAAACCCGGCATGCCCAGAACGCCGAGGGCGGTTGACGGGGGGGCCGCCGAAGGGTCGAGCTTGCGCAGGCCCAGGCCATCGGAAAGCGCGTAGCTCTGCCAGCCGGAGTGGGAAAGCACGAAATCGCCCTCGGCGAAGTCCGGGTGACGCGAGCGCACGATACGCGCAACCGTCCCGCCCTCCATCACGTCGCCGATCTCGACGGGCCTAGCATAGGATTTCCCGGCATTCATACGACCGCGCATATAGGGGTCGAGCGACAGGTAGACAACCTTCAGCAGGACCTGGCCATCGGCAGGCTCGGGGATCGCGGAACGACCGATCTTGAAATTGTCTTGTGTCGGCTTGCCGTCCGGGCGGGAAGCAAGAAGGATCTGGATGTTTTCGGAGGTCATGACATTTCCTTCCGCCGCTGGCGCATGCGCTCGGCGGCAGCGTAGCGGGTATGTGTTTCTGGTCGGGCTACCTTCGCGGGCGTCGCTCAAGACGGCAAGCCGCAACTTTTTACCTTCAGGCATAATGTTCGAACTGTCGAAGCAGTGAGCCCGGCATGGCAAAGGCCCAGCCGCTGCCAACGGTTGGGCCAAAGAGCAGATTTTTGATCTCGCCGGGGTTATGCTGCGTCGATCGCCTGCTTCAGATCGACGATGTCGTCGGGATGTTCGATGCCGATCGACAGTATGACATAGCATGGCGTGAAACCGGTCCTTAGCTGGTCAGCCTCGGAGAGCTTCGTTCAACGCAACGCGAAGCCACCGTCGGGATAGAGCGTCGAGCCGTTCATGAAGCCGTTCTCCATGAGGTAGATCACCGTATGCGCCACCTCGTCGGTGGTGCCGACCCGTTTTAGCAGCGCAGCCTCACCATAGCTGGAGAAGGAGGCCTCCCTGACAGCGTCCGGCTGGCGGCGCCACAGGTCGCTGTCGATGGTTCCGGGTGAAATGACGTTCACCCGGATCGGCGCCAGCTCGACTGCGAGCGCCCGGCCGAGGCCTTCGATCGCGGCATTGCAGGCGCCATAGTCGGCACCTTCTGCCGCCGGCCTGACGCTGTAGGCGCCCGCCATCAAGGTGATTGAGCCGTTCTTGTCGAGGTACGGCAGGGCGTGCTTCACGGCGTAATACTGGCCCCAGAACTTCGATCGGAAGGCGCTTTCGGCGACCTCGTCTGGGGCCTTGTCCATGCGTCCGCGCGAATAGGATGCGCCGGGTGTGAAGAGATGGTTGATCGGGCCGGATTGCTCGAAGAAGCGTCGCAAGGATTCCTGGTCGATATTGTCGACGACGACGGCGTGGCTCTTCGGGCCGAGCTTGCTTGTCGCACGCTGCGGCCTTTCCGGATCGCGCCCGCCGATGACCACGTCTGCGCCAAGGTCGCTGGCGCGTTCGGCAACACGTAGACCGATGCCGGAGCTGCCGCCGATGATCGCTACTCTCTGTTTTCTCATTCTGTCGGGTCCCTTGGATGTGAATGACTGGTTGCACTATATCCACGAACAGAAATCTCTTATGAGAACAGTTCGCGCAGTATCTACGATCTAAATTCTGGAGTGTGCCATGCTTCCCGGCGATCATCTCAGTGCTATCCGCGCGTTCATGCAGGCGTCGCGGTCCTCCAGCTTTTCCGAGGCGGCCGAGCGGCTCGGCCTTTCCACCTCGACGGTGGGCAAGGCGGTTTCCCGGCTCGAGGGGAAGCTGGGCGTGCGCCTGTTCCAGCGCAGCACGCGCCACCTCGCGCTGACGGAGGAGGGCAGGCTGTTCCTCGATGGGTGCGAGCGTGCCGTTGCCGAACTGGCAGCCGTGGAGGCGGCGCTCGCCTCGCGCATGGAGGAGCCGGCCGGCCGGCTTAACGTGAGCTTGCCGGAGCTGCTCGGCCGGCGCATTGCCGGACCATGCCTGATTGCGCTGGCGGCCGACTATCCGAAGCTCGAACTCGATATTGCCTTTACCAATCGGCTAGTCGATCTGGTCGAGGAGAATATCGATCTGTGCGTGCGCGTCGGCGAGCTTGCCGGCGGGGGCGACCTGATGGTCCGGAAGCTTGGTCTGCAACGCCTAACGGTTTGCGGTGCGCCGGACTATCTGGCGAAGCATGGGGTCCCGTCGCGCCCCTCGGAGCTTGCTGTGCATCTCTGCGTCACGCAATCCCGGGGACCTGTGGCCCAGACCTGGCGGTTTACCGAGTCCGGACAGGCAACGCATATCCGTGTGCGCAGCTCGCTCAGCATTGCAGATCACGCATTGATGGCGGATGCGGCCTGCCGTGGACATGGGCTGGTGCAATTGCCGGGCTGGATTGTCGCCGATGCGATCGCAGATGGGCGCCTCGTTCCCGTCCTCGACGCCTATGCGCCAATGCCTCTCCCCATCTACGCGCTCTGGCCGCATCGCCTTGGCACGACCCCGCGCGTGCGCATCGCGGTCGACGCTCTGGCCGATCGTTTTCACGGATTCTAAGACGGCGTCGCGGATAAAGCGGTCGCGACGCAAGTCGCCCAGTCTATTCGGTCTTTCTAACCCGAACATCATTGTCTAGGTTTCGGCGATAACCGGGCCCAGATCCCCACGGGCAGATAATGAATGGCTGATACGTCCCACAAAGCGATCGACATCCGGCGAGACGACCTGCTGCGACACATCGTGACGGCGGCAGAACCGATTGTGGTTCTGGACGCCGTCGCGGGCATGGGAAAGTCGACGCTGTTGTCTCAGCTGGCGTCGAGGCTTCAAGTTCGCATATGGCGATCGGCACATCCTCCGGCCGAGGAAGACACCTTCGGCGAGGTACTGCTCTGGGACGTGCCGTCGGACGTCCATGAGACCGAAGTTGCTGCAGGTTGGCGCGACGAGGGACGACGTGTCGTCATCGCGAAACGGCCGCGAACCCGGCTTCTCGGCCTTGATCGGGCGATTGCCTATGGCAAGGCGCTCTGCCTTCGTAATCAGGACCTCGTCTTCTCGCGCGACGAACTCGAGACGTCCTATGGCAAAGCCGAGGCGGCCCGGCTGCTGGCCGAAACAGGCGGATGGCCTTTTCTGGTTGGGCTGCTGGGCAGGCAATCGCGAGAAGATGCGGCGGTCACCCGCTTTCTGGCAAACGATGTCCTGCGTGAAATGGCAGATTCCGAGCTTGTCCAGCTCAGCCTTGCCCAGCAAGCGGCAAAGTCGACCGCCAAGGTGAAAGAGGCGGTGCCGGCCTATCTGCAGGCAAGTGGCATCGGCGGCATGCTTGCCGCGGCCCTCGATATGGTGCTGACCAAGCGGCTTGAAGACAGCGCCCGTGTGCCGGCGATTTCGGCGGCCTATTCCGCGCACGGCATGCAAACGGAAGCGATCCTTGTCTTGCAGAGGGCCGGGCTTCACGAACTGGCGGTGCGCGCCTTCGTTGCTGCCTTCGGGCGGTATTACATCTTTTTCCACGGTTCGGAGGCGTTCGACCGGGTGCTCGCCGGCTTCCCGGCCGAGCTGGCCGCACAGAACGAAGGCATCGTGACGGCGCTTGCCACGCAGGCGCTGAAGCGCGGCGAAATCCTGCGTGCACAGCGGCTGCTTGCCGATTGTTACGGATCGCGCGCCAACAATGTGCTGAAGGTGCTGAGCGACCGTGCTGCGTTCTCGGCCGCATTCCGCTCCTTCCGTCTGGTGATGCTCATTTACGAGGACGTCGTGCTTGGCGACGATCTACTGGAGCAATCGACCACGCTTCTGTCGGAGTTTCCGCTCGACGCCGATCTGGAGCGCGGCAGCATCTACAATTCGATCCTGGAGTTCTACATCCGCCGACGGCGGTTCGCCGTCGCGCAGGATATCGCTGACCGGGCTTTGTTCCACTATGAACGCGCCGGCGTCCCGCTCCTGTGCTTCTACATCAACCTGCACCAGGCGATGATGCATCTGATGAGCGGCGACGCGGTGCGGGCGCGCAAGAATGCGGTCGACGCCGCTCGACAGATGTCGCGCGTACCGTTCGACAGCCCCATGGACAAACGACTGCTGGCACTGCTGGAGGCCTGTGTCGAATATGAGGACGGCAAGCCGGAGCCGCTGGCGCGCTTCCTGACCTCCGAGATGGATGATTTCTCGCATGGGGAGATCTGGCCGAGCCTGATCGAGTTCGCGCTGCAATACGGCAGCCAGGCGCTGAGCGAGCATTTTTCGATGATTGCCGCACGAGGCTTCCTCGATCGCTGGCGCGCGTATCAGGTCTACAACAGGCAGTTCCGCCTGATGATCGAGGTCCGGGACGCCGTCATTCTTCAAAACGGCAACCGCTGGCAGGAGGCTGCGGAAAAGCTTGCTTCCGTGCAGGCTCGCATCAATCGAACCTGGGTGGAGGCGGCCGTCGACGAACTGACCCGCCTGCAGGACCGCGACGAGATCGCACTGGCAGTCGTCTGGCTGCGCCATATCGTCTTCGAAATGCCTGGTCGTGTCCACCTCGACCGGCAGCTCTTCGCCATGGCCAGCAATCTCAACCTGACCGGTCGTCAGCGATTGTGTATTGAGGTTTGGCAGGCCTATGTCGCCCGCCGCCGGCGCAATCTCACAAGCGCGCGCTCCATCCTGCAAAAAACCTTTGAGAACGCGGCCCGGCTCGGCACCATTGCGCCGCTCTCCGAGGAGCGTCAATTCCTGCGGGAGCTTACCGGCGATCGGCGCATCAGCGACTTCCTTCAGACGACGCCCACTGCGCAACAGATCATGCGGCGCCTGCGCGATACCGGTCTGCCCAACACGATGCTCGGCGAAAAGAGCGGCCTGACCCGGCGCGAAACGCGCCTGCTGCTGATGATTGCAGAGGGTGCATCGAACAAGTTCATCGCCCATGCCCTCGGCCTTAGCGAAGCGACGGTGAAGTTTCACCTCGGCAATCTCTATCGCAAGCTCGGTTGTGCCCGCAGGCGCGAAGCGATCACCGCAGCAAAGGCGCTCGGCGTCATTTCCTGACCAGGTTGCAGTCCGCGCCGTATGCGCCATTCTTCCGTGTGGCCCAGATAAAAACCTATACCTTTCTTGTCAAAACCCATCCTTTCCAGCCGTTGTGCGAATGCCCCATTCGGCTTGAAACTGCCCTCGACCGCAAAAAGCGGCAGACAGGCCGGATGCTAACCGGCCGAGGGGAAAGGATTGCCAATGGGCAATTATTACGTCGCATTGTTTGGGCGGCGCGCGGCCGGCTTCCTTATGGTGCTGTTCGTGTTGTCGCTGATGATATTCGTGCTCGCCCGCATCGTGCCGGGCGATCCGGCGCGCATGGCGCTCGGTCCGAGCGCGACCCAGGACCAGGTCGACCAGCTCCGGCAGCGCATGGGGCTCGATGAACCTTTGGTCACGCAATATGTCAGCTATGTCAGCCATGCAGTGACCGGCGATCTCGGGCGCTCGATCGTGTCCGACCGGGAGGTCAGCGCCGATATCGCCACCTTCCTGCCGGCGACGCTCGAGCTTGTGATCGTCACCATCGTCATCATCTTCGCCGTGGCCGTGCCACTCGGCGTGCTGACGGCTCGTTACAGAAACAGCTGGATCGACAATAGCGGCCGCTTCTTCTCGCTCATCGGCGTCACCATTCCGAGCTTTCTCTTCGCCGTGACCCTGCAGATCATTGCCGCGGATCATTTCCCCTCCTGGCCCACACTCGGTCGCGTTGACTTCCAGCTCGGCGCGCCCGCTGGCCCGACAGGCTTCCTGTTGGTCGACAGCCTGCTTTCCGGCCGCCCGGATGTGTTTCTGAGCGCGCTTCAGCATCTGGTCTTCCCGGCGCTGGCACTGGCAATGGCGGGTATCGGGCAGATCACCCGCATCACCCGCTCGGCCATGATCGACCATCAGCGCCGCGATCATGTGCTGACGCTGAAATCCTTCGGCGTCCCAGACCGTGTGATCGTCTTTCGCTATCTGCTGAAGCTGTCTTCGATTGCGCCATTGACGATCATGGGGCTCGAATTCGCCTCGCTGATCGGCAACGCCTTCGTCGTCGAAATGGTCTTCTCCTGGGGCGGCTTCGCCTCCTACGGCCTCGACGCCATCCTGCAGAAGGACCTCAATGCCGTCATGTCCGTGGTCCTCGTCTCGGGCATTTTCTTCATCGCCGCCAATCTCGTCATCGACCTGATCATCAGCATCCTTGATCCGCGGCTTCGCTTCAAGGAGGCCCGCTGATGCTGGGTACGACCCGCCTATCCGCAGGCTACATGACCTGGTACCGGTTCAGCCGAAATCCGGCCGCCGTGATCGGCGCGCTGATCGTGCTCTCGGTCATCGCCATGGCCATCTTCGCGCCACTGATCGCGCGCTTTCCCGAACATGTCGGCGCCGTCGTCGACTTCCGCAACCGCCATATGCCGCCGGATGTCGACAACTGGTTCGGCACCGACAAGGCCGGTCGCGACATCTTTTCGCGCACGGTTTTCGGCTTCCGCGTGTCGCTGCTGCTCGTCATCGGCGTGCTCGGCGTGGCGGTGCCGATCGGCTCGGCGCTGGGCATGATCGCCGGCTATGCCGGCGGCCTGACCGAACGGCTCCTGACCGGCTTTACCGACATCATGCTGGCGATCCCGCCGTTGGTGATGGCTCTGGCGATCGGCAACGTGCTCGAGCCCAACCTGGTCAACGCCATGCTGGCGATCACGCTGCTCTGGTGGACCTGGCATGCGCGCCTTGTCTATCGCGTCACGAAATCGATCGCGGCGGAAGACTATATCGAGGCGGCGCGGCTCGCCGGCGCCAGCCACCTGCATATCCTTGCCAAGGAGATCCTGCCGAACTGTATCTCGGTCATCTCGGTAAAGACGACCTTGGACGCCGCCTTCGTCATCCTTTTCGGCGCGACGCTCTCCTTCCTCGGCCTCGGGGTTAAGCCGCCGACACCGGACCTCGGTTCGATGGTGGCCGACGGTCGGCAGTTCCTGCCGGAGAAGTGGTGGGAGGTGCTGGCTCCGGGCTTTGCGATCTTCTACGCTACGCTCGGCTTCAACCTGCTCGGCGACGGGCTGCGCGACATGTTCGATGTGGAGGCCTGAGACGATGAGCCATCCTCTCCTCAAGGTCGAAGACCTCAATATCGCCTTCACCACCTACGGCCGCCGCCAGCATATCCTGAAAGATGTCTCCTTCGAGATCGGCCGGGGCGAACGCGTGGCGCTGATCGGCGAGACAGGTTCGGGCAAGTCGGTCACCTCAAAGGCGATCCTCGGCACGCTTCCAGACAATGCCCGCATCGAAAGCGGCAACATCGAATATGACGGCAGGCGGGTGCTCGATATGCCCGGCCGCGAGCGCGAGGCACTGAAAGGCACAGCATTCTCGATCATCATGCAGGACCCGTTGTCCTCGTTCAATCCGGTCTTCCGGATCGGCCGGCACCTCGATGACGTAATGTATTACGCCGAGCGGCGTGATGGCGTCCGAAGCTCGGCGAAAGACCGCAAGCAGCGCATCTTTGATGTCTTGCGTCGCGTGCAACTCCAGGACCCGGAGCGGGTCTTCGACGCCTATCCTTCGCAACTTTCCGGAGGCATGCGCCAGCGCGTGCTGATCGGCCTCGCGCTCCTGCATCAGCCGCAACTGCTGATCGCCGACGAGCCGGGGACAGCACTGGACGTGACCACCCAGGACGAGATCCTGAAGCTAATCAACCGCCTGGTCGACAGCGAGGGACTTTCCCTGCTGATGATCACGCACAATCTTGGCGTGGTGCGGCAAACGGCCGATCGCGTCTTCGTCATGCGTCATGGCGAGATCGTCGAAAGCGGCAATCTGCGCCAGATCTTCCAGGCGCCGCGGCAGCGCTACACGATCGATCTGATCGATGCGATCCCGCCACTTTATGGGCCCAAGGTGGTCGATCAGCCGGTTTCGTCGAATGCGCCGATCATCACGCTTGAGGGGGCCGGCAAGGTCTATGTCGAAAAGCCGTTCCTCGGCCGCATGAAGCGCCATGAGGCGGTCAAGCCAGTGACGCTTGCGGTGCCAGAGGGCGAGATCTTCGGGCTCGCGGGTGAATCCGGTTCCGGCAAGACGACGATCGCCCGCATGGTTATGGGACTGATTGCGCCGAGTTCCGGTACGATCCGCGTCGGTTCGCCGGCGCAAGCAAGAGCGTCGCAGCGCCTGACGCAGATCGTCTATCAGAATCCCGGCACGTCGCTGAACCCCAAACGCACGGTGACGCAGACCTTGGCGGTCCCGCTCAGCCATGTCGGCCTTCGCGGCAAGGCGGCGACGCTACGGATGGAAGAGCTGATGGCGCTGGTCAACCTGCCGTCCGCCTATCTCTCGAAATATCCACACGAGCTTTCGGGCGGACAGAAGCAGCGTGTCGCAATCGCCCGGGCACTTGCGGCCGAGCCGAAGATCATCGTGCTCGACGAGCCGACCTCGGCGCTCGACGTCTCGGTGCAGCAGCAGGTCATCGCCTTGCTGCAGCGCCTCAGGGACGAGCTTGGGCTGACCTATTTCTTCATCTCTCACGACCTTTCGCTGATGCGCAATTTTTGCAGCCGCATCGCCATCATGCTGAAGGGCGAGATCGTCGAGGAAGGGCGCACGGCGGATGTGTTCGCCGATCCCCGACATCCCTACACCCGCGCGCTCATCTCGGCGATCCCGGTGATGAGCGACGAGGAGGAAGCATTGAAACCCACGGTGAGCGTCGAGGAGAGAGCGCGCTTCCTGGTGAGATCAACGGCCTAAGGCCGAACGAAGAAACAGGGCCGAAGGCCCGCCAACAAGGAGACTGTCCGTGTATCGATTGGGAATAGATGTCGGGGGTACGAACACCGACGCCGTCATCATGGAAGGACGGCATGTGCTGTCGGGGGTCAAGGCGCCGACGACGGAAGACGTGACGACCGGCGTCATCGAGGCGCTGGAGGGCGCGATCGCCAAGGCCGGTATCGATCGGTCCAAGATCAGTACCGTGATGATCGGCACGACGCATTTCACCAATGCGGTGATCGAGCGCAAGCACATCAACCATGTCGCTGCCATCCGGCTCGGCCTGCCGGCGACGGCCTGCCTGCCGCCGATGGTCGACTGGCCGAACGATCTTGCCGAGGCCGTCGGCCATCACACCTACCTGGTGCGCGGCGGCTACGAATTCGACGGCCGCGCCATCGCACCGCTCGACGAAGAAGAACTGATCCGGATCGCTGCCGACATTCGCCTCAAGAACGTCAAGGCCGCAGCCATCACCTGCGTCTTCAGCCCGATCAATGCCGAGATGGAGCAGCGTGCCAAGGTTGTGATCGAAAAGCATTGCCCTGGTCTTCCGATCGTCGTCTCCGGCGATATCGGCCGCATCGGGCTCCTCGAGCGTGAAAGCGCCGCCATCATGAATGCAAGCCTGTTGTCGCTTGCGGCGAAGACGGTCGATGCCTTCGCCAAGGCGCTGAAGGATGCCGGGCTTTCCTGCCCGTTCTTCATTACCCAGAACGATGGGACGCTGATGGCGGCCGCCACGGTCAGAAGTTTTCCGGTTCTAACCTTCGCCTCCGGTCCGACCAACTCGATGCGCGGCGCGGCGTTCCTGACCGGCCGCAAGGAGGCGATCGTCGTCGACATTGGCGGCACCACCTCCGACGTCGGCGCGCTGCACCACGGCTTCCCGCGCCAGGCGGCGACCATTGTCGACGTCGGCGGCGTGCGCACCAACTTCCGCATGCCCGACGTTTTCTCGATTGGTCTTGGCGGTGGTTCCCTGGTGCGTGAGCTCGCCAACGGCGAAGTGACAGTCGGTCCGCAATCGGTCGGCTATCGCATCGCCAAAGATGCTCTGGTCTTCGGCGGCCAGACCCTGACGACGACGGATATCGCCGTCGCACTCGGCAAGGCCGATATCGGTGATGCGTCGAAGGTCGCGCATCTCGACCGGGCGCTCGCCGAAAAGGCCCATGCCAGGATCGTGTCGATGCTGGAAAACTCGGTGGAACGCAGCCGCGTCTCAGCTGATCCGATCCCGGTCATCGCCGTTGGTGGTGGGTCGATCCTGATGCCGGACAGGCTTGGGGATCTGGACGTCATCCGGCCTGAGAATTTCGCCGTCGCCAATGCGGTCGGTGCGGCCATCGCCCAGATCAGCGGCGAAGTCGATCGCGTCTTTGCGCTCGAAAAAGGTTTGACGCGCGAAATCTGCCTGAAACAGGCGGAGCAGGAAGCGACGGAACGTGCGCTTTCGGCCGGCGCCATCGCCGAAACGATCCAGGTCATCGAGCGGGAAGACGTGCCGCTTGCCTATCTGCCGGGGAATGCCACCCGCATCCACGTCAAGGTTGTCGGCGAAATGGGAGGCTTCCATGGCTGAGCGTGCATTGAAGGCCCTGAACTACGATCCGTCCGATCTCTGGGTACTCGACGAAGAGGACCTGGAGGCGCTGGAAATCGGTGCCGGCATTCTCGGCACTGGCGGCGGCGGCAACCCCTATATTGGTAAGCTGCGGGCGCGGCTTGCGATGCGCAACGGCTACAACCTGTCGATCCTGCCGCTCGACCGGCTGGCGGACGATGCGCGCTGCATCTCGCTTGGCGGCATAGGCGCGCCGGTCGTTGCCTATGAGCGGTTGAAGGAAGGACGCGAAGGCTTGCGTTGCGTGCGCGCACTCGAAGAGCATCTCGGTATCGCCATCGACGCGATCGTCTGCGAGGAAATTGGCGGCGCCAATTCGATGGAGCCACTGATCGCGGCCGCGTTTGCAGGCCTACCCGTCGTCGATTGTGACGGCATGGGGCGCGCCTTTCCGGAAATGCAGATGACCACCTTCTCGATCTACGGTCATCGCTCGACCCCCAGCGTCATGTGCGACCTGCACGGCAATGTCGTCCTGTTCCAGCATGCGGCATCCGAACTCTGGCACGAACGCATGGCGCGCGCCTGCGTCGTCTCGCAAGGGGGGGCGTCGACGCTTGCCTCGGCGCCGATGACGGGAGCCTTCCTCAAGAAGTACTCGATCCCGCATTCCTATACCCAGGCCGTTTCGCTCGGAGGCGCAGTGCTGAAAGCGCGACGCGAGCACGCCGATCCGGTTGCGGCCATCTGCGCCCAGGAAAACGGCCGCCAGGTCTTTTCCGGCAAGATCGTCGATCTCGAACGCCATCTGCGTGGTGGTTTCGTCGTCGGTGAGGCCAAGCTTGCCGGCATCGATGCCTTCAACGGCGACACTGCCTCGGTGATGATCCAGAACGAAAACCTCGTCTTCAGCCGCAACGGCGAAGTCGAAGTGTCGGTGCCGGATCTGATCATCGTTCTGGATGTCGACAGCGGCAACGCGATCACCACCGAAATGCTGCGCTACGGCCAGCGCGTCGCGATCGTGGCATTGCCCTGCCATTCGCTGCTGCGCTCGGCCGCAGCACTTGAGGTTGTCGGTCCGAAAGCCTTCGGCTTCGACGATATCACCTTCCGGCCGATCGAGGAGATGCAGCCATGCCCGAGCGGCTGATAACGGCTGCCGACATGGAGGCGATCGCCATCGGCGGTGCCTATCTCGGCACCGGCGGTGGTGGTGATCCCTATATCGGCAAGTTGATGGCGCGAACCGCAATCGAGGCGAACGGTCCGGTTCGCGTTGTTCAGCCCGAAACGATCGCCGATGATGCGCTCTGCGTCCCCGTCTTCATGATGGGTGCGCCGACGGTGATGGTGGAAAAACTGCCACGTGGCGACGAGGCGCTGGAGGCATTGCGCCAGCTCGAGAGATTTCTCGGGCGCAAGGCCGATGCCCTGATCTGCGTGGAAGCCGGCGGCTTGAATTCGACCATTCCGTTTGCCGTGGCCGCTGCAACCGGCTTGCCGCTGATCGACGGGGACGGCATGGGCCGCGCCTTTCCCGAACTGCAGATGGTGAGCTTCACCATGCACGACATCAGCGCCACGCCGCTGGTTCATGCCGATGACAAGGGCAACAGTTCGATCGTCAATGCGGTCTCGAACCTGTGGACCGAACGGCTGGCCCGCGTCCAGGCTATCCAGATGGGCGGTGCCAGCCTTGTCGCCGCCTATCCGATGACCGGGGCGCAGATGAAGGCCGGGATCCTGCGCGGCACGCTCAGTCTCATCAAGGGCATCGGCGAGACGATTGCCGCCGAGCGCGCCGCCAAGCGCCATGCCGGCATCGCGCTTCGCGCGCAGTTCGACGGACGGCATCTGTTTACCGGCCGCGTCGTCGATGTCGAGCGGGCGACGACAGGCGGTTTTGCGCGGGGCAGGGCCGTGCTCAAGGGCATCGACGGCTTTGCCGGCCGCACTTTCGAGGTCGCGTTCCAGAACGAGTTCCTGGTTGCGCGCGGAGATGGGGGACAGGTCATCGCCTCTACGCCGGACCTTATCTGCGCGCTCGACGCCGATGGCGGGCTTCCGGTCACGACCGAGCAGCTGCGTTACGGCCTGACGGTCGAATTCACAGGGCTTGCCTGCAATCGCCAGTGGCGGACGGCCAAGGGGCTCGAACTCGCCGGCCCAGGCTACTTTGGCTACGACCATGCCTACGAGCCGGTCGAGGAGCTCAATCCGGCCGCCTGAGTGCGGCCGAACCGAAAAACTATGACAATCAACGAAAAGGGAACTGAGACATGAAGAGAACACTCATCACAGGGCTGCTTCTGGGGCTGGTGCAGACAACCGCACTCACCGCCCCGGCCGCGGCTCAGGAGAAGGTGTCGATCGTCGTCAATGCGACGCAGGAATTCGGCACCATCGATCCCGGCAAGATCAACGACTACACGGAATATATGGCTGCCGTGAACCTCTATTCGGGCCTGACGACGGTCAATCCGGACGGCTCCGTCGTGCCGGAGCTTGCCGAAAGCTGGAGTGTTTCAGACGACGACAAGACCTACACCTTCAAGCTGAAGGAAGGTGCGACATTCCAGGATGGCACGCCGGTCAAGGCGTCCGATGTCGTCTACACCGTCAAACGCCTCCTCGCGATCAACGAAGGCCCGTCCTACCTTTTCACTGATATCCTCGACCCGGCCAAGCTGAAGGTCGTCGATGACCGGACCGTCGAGATCGGGCTGAAGAAAGTCTACGCGCCGTTCATCAGCAACACACCGCTGATCCTTGTTCTCAACGAAAAGCTGATCAGGGAAAACAGCAAGGAGGAGTGGGGGACGGACTACCTGGCCGATCACCCGGCCGGCGCCGGCCCTTACATGCTCTCATCCTGGCAGCGTTCCTCGCAGATGGTCGTCAATCGCTATGAGGGCTATCACGGCGGCTGGAGCAAGGGGAAGCCGATCGACGAGATCCGTTTCGTCATCACCCATGACGAAGCAACGGTGAAGGCGCTTGCTGCCAAGGGCGAGCTCGGCATGTCGGCGCGCGCTCAGGCGAACGAGACCTTCGAGGCGATCGAGAAGATGCCGGGCTACAAGATCCTGCGTGGTACGACGGCGACCGGATTCTACATCAAGATGAATACCAAGGTGCCACCCACCGACGATATTCACGTCAGGCGCGCGATTGCGCTCGCAACCGATTACGAAACGGTGCGCAACGTCATTCATCCCGGCGAGCCGATGAACGGACCGCTGGCATCCGTGTTCAAGGACGCCTATCTCAACGACCTTCCTGCCCCAGAGTACAACCTGGAGAAGGCGAAGGAAGAACTCGCCAAGTCGAAATATGCCGGCAAGGGGCCGATCAAGCTCAGCCACACCTATGTCACGGGCCTGGCCTTCGAAGAAGATATGGCGCTCTTGATGCAGGCCAATCTCGAGCAGATCGGCATCGAGCTCGACATTAAGCCGGAACCGTGGAACCGCATCACCGAGCTGGCGGCCAAGGTCGAGACGACGCCCGCGACCACTCAGGTCTTCTATGGCCCGACCTATCCGTCACCCGACAGCGTCTTCTATGTGCAGTACCACTCCAAGGCGAAAGGCACCTGGGCCTCGATGGAATGGCTGCAGGACCCTGAAGTCGACGCCTTGATCGACAAGTCACGCGAGACCCTGGATCCGGCCGCGCAGAACGATCTCTATAAGGAGATACAGCGCAAGGTCGCCGATGCGCAGGCCGATGTATTCCTGACGGTGGAGTCTCAGCGATATGCAGCGAGCAAATGCCTGCAGGGCTACGCCTATATCCCGATGCAGAGCTGGGACCTGAATTTCTCACGCTTCTGGTGGGATTGCCAGGCCGATTAAGATGAAAAGCCCTGCTTTGCGGGAGCGCCAAGCAGGGCCTTTTCTGTGCCACCAGCAAAATTGAAGTCGACCTCGCCTGCTCAGCAGTTTCCGAGGCTGGCGCGGCTCATCAGTTCGTTGGTCAGCAGTGCGCTCTTGTCGCCGCATTCCTCGACTTCCTTAAGCAGAGCGGCGAGCGCCAGCTCGAGGCAATATTGAACGCCTTCGACATTCAGTGTGCGCGAAGAATCGCGCGCGTAGGTGACAAGGCGGGCCAGCGCCAGCAGCTCCTTTTCCTTGTCTTCCGGTTCAAAGGACATGGCGATCGAAGAGTGCATGATTTTCCCCAGTTCCCTACGGATCAGCCCGATCCGCTTCAACACGGCAAATCATAGCGCGACTTTTTATTGATGCGCGTGACACGAGCGTGACACACGTTGCATGGGAAATCTGCATTCTTAGGATGAAGCGACAAGTTGATTGAGCAACCGCTTCCAAAGGCTTGTAGAATTGAATGCCCAGCCTTCCGGAGCCTTCGTCTTTTGCGCCGGGGCGGAGCGCATGATGTCGAGCAGATCCAGGGCATCGAGGCGCTTCTGGTTTATCGTTCCGTTTGCCAAGATGGCCAAGATCTCTTCTCGGTCCGTGCCGCACGGAAGGTTCGCACGCGCGACGATCGCCGGCCAGTTCCGTTGTTTGTAGAAGATTTCGGCAGCCGCTATCCGCAGCTGCGCGGCCGCTATGGGGTCGAGTTGCTGGCGCGCGCGCAAATCCTCGAGGGTTGCCGCGACGTTCACCAACGGTAGGGTCAAGGGCAGATAGCCCAGTTCCGCCGGGCCATGGAGAAGGGCGACATCGGCATCGTCCTCAAGCTCGCCTGCCGCGTATTGCTGATAGATCTTGCCGACGCCGATCATGCCGAAGGCTGCGCATTCGGCGGCGCGAAGTGCGCCCATGCTGGCGGCGCCATAGATGCGTACACCTTCGGATAGCGCAAACAGGATCTCCTTGTGCCAGACCGGCGCGACCTGTTCGAAGTGACCATCGACGAGCCCGATGACGGTGGCGCCGTCCTGCGTGGCGCGCAAGATGTCGCCCTGGATGGCCGGCGGGTGCAACACGATGTCCGTGCCGATGAGCGCTTGCGCGTCCGGCAAGGTCGGGCCGGCAAAGAGGATCTTCACGCGATCTCCAATGCGCGCGACAGTGCCCTTGCGCCAAAACGGCGCTTGCGTGCTCCATCCGGATTCTCGAGTTCCGGTACAAAGATTTTTACCACGGAGAACGGCAGAGGCTCGCCGAGCAGTGGGACCGCGACCACGGTGGCGATGCCGGCGCGCTTGAGAGCCTCAAGCACCTGCTCGAGCTGCGAAATTGCGCCGATGCCAGCAATCGAGCTATGCGGGTTGCGGTCCGCGGGCACTGCCTCGAACAGTTGCTGTGTCTCGCGCGGCAGCCTGCGGGTGAAGGTTTCCGGAAAGACATCGTCGCGCGCGCCGCTAATATAGGTGAGGCGCGATTGCGCCGCCTCGGTGATGGCGCGGATTGCGGCGCGTCGTGGATCGAGATGGGCGCCATGGCCGACGGTGACGTCATGGTAACGCGGTTCTTTCGCTCCGAGGATACGGGCATCCGCGATAACGGCGGTCATGCAGGGGACGCCGATGTCGCTGGTCACGTCGAACAGGCGGAACGTCAGACCTGTCGCGGCAATCCGGCTCGTCATGTCGTTAATGATGGGATCGTCGAACAGATCCGCGTCGATGCAGGTGCGCAGTCTCGCCGTCAGGGGCAGTAGCCGCCACAAGGTCTCGGCATCGCGTTCGATCCGCTCCAGCAGGCCGTGCAGAACCGCCTCGCCTTCGGTGTTGCCGGAGGCAAGCCCGTCCGACGACTGCCAGTAGCGGCAGCGCTCGAGCGTGCGGTCGAGTAGTGCCGCCTGAAGTGGAACGAAGGTCGTCTGCTGATCCAGGAGGTCGAAGCCGCGCAGCCAGGCCGTTGTTTCGTCGTCACCAAGATCGGCCTCGCCCGCCGCCACAAGGCCGGGAAGGGTGAGCGCTCTTTCGCCCTTTTCCAACAGTGCACGTCGTGTCGCGTGCACCATTGGTGCTGACGGATTGCAGGCGACCGCGCGCTCCAGCGCTTCCATCGCCGCCGATACCTTTGCGTCGATATCGGTGATCCCTTTGCCCTGGTTGATGACGATCGACTTCGCATTCGGCGAAACCGCGTTCCAGACGGGTATGCCGATGTTGTCGAGACCGGTCAGGCGGGCAAGTCTGCTGATGCCGAACCCGGGCAACAGAGGGGTGATGCGTGCGAAGGTTTCTTCTGGCGCGCAGGCGCGGTCGGAGTAATGATCAGCAGCGTGTGGATTGTCAGAAACCGAGCGGCTTTCGCTCGCCCGATCTACATCTGTGACCGAAGCCATGCACGAGCGCGCTGGGCTTAGCCGTCCATGAAGCCGCCGGACACGGAGCCGGCGGAGTTGGCGCGCACGGCGAAGTTGACACCCTTGACCACCGTGGCGCCGGCGTTTCTGTGCTCATTGGCCGAAGCCAAGGCGCCCGTGAGCGGGTCTACGATGCGCGTGACGGTGCCCGTCCCGAGATCGGCCAGCCACAGGCCGTCGTCGCCCTCAACGCCAAATACAACTACCTGAGTTGTCGTCGTCATCAACTTTCCCCTTGTCCCTCATGTGGTGATGATACTTAGAAACCGGCCTTGCGCAGGCCTTCGCAGTAATGAGTGCGTTGCCATTCCTCGCGGAACGGAACGATCGTGATCCACTTGTCCAGGTTGAAGTCCGGGTGGACCTCAAACGTTTTGCGCACGTATTGGCCAGCCTTCTTGCGATTGCCGAGCATACCCCAGCTCGCCGCGGCGAGGCGATCAGCCGGGGTGGGATCGCGCATCCGCTCGATATAGTCAAGTGCTTGATCGTATTGCGAAAGCGAGTAGCAGGCGCCCGCCGCCGTCCAGAAATATTCGTCCGGAGCCATCGGATTGAGATTGATGGCCGCTTCGATTTTGCGCAGGCCGCCATCCGGGCGCGAGGCCTGCACCAGCGTATCGGCGTAGCTGGCAATCACATTGGCATGCTGCGGGCTGAGCGCTTCGGCCCTCTCATGGAATTCGATGCTTTCGTCGAACTGCCGGCTGTAGAGCTTGACGACGCCGAGTTCGCGGTAGCCCGCCGCGAGCGTATCGTCGATGGCAATCGCATCTCGAGCGTGCTGTTCGGCGAGAGCCAGAAGTTCGCTGTCGCCGCGGGCGGTCAGAAGCCACTCGACGAAGTAGCTGCGGGCAAGTCCGCTCATCGCCGGAGCCAGATCGGCATTCTGGCTGAGCGCCTCGCGGAAACTCTTTCGAGCACGCCGGACCTCCGGCAGGTTGAGTTGCTTGAGGTAGCGCTGGCCGAGGAGGTAGCTGCGATAGGAACTGCCGTTGCTCTCATAGGTTTTGCGCATGGTCTCGTTGCGCTCTACCTGGCTGGCAATGGCAAACGCGATCTGTCGCGCAATCTCCTGGCGCGACCTCATCAAGCCATTGTCATCGAGCGTAAAACGGTCGGCCCAGATCACTTCGTCGTTGGCAAAGAAGATCAGTTGCGTGAACAGCGTCTGCCGGCTGCCTTCGTTCGTCAGGCGGGTATCGAGAATATAGCTGATGGCGTGTTGTTCGTACGTGCTGGCCTTGTCTGCTTGCAGGCTGATCTGCGCTGCCGTGTAGGGCGCTATCACCGAGACCGAGCGGAGCGCGCAAAGGCCGATGGTCACGTCCTCGATCAAGGAGTGAGCAAACAGTGTGGCTGCCGCGTCGGCATTGCCGGCACCCGGCGGCAGCAGCACGACGCGCGGAGGGCGCGTCTCGCCCATGGTCTCCAGCAGCTGGTTGTTCGTCAGGGTAGACGGTGGTGCTGCCTTGGCGGTTGCGGCCACCGGTCCGCCGCCCGAAAGAAGGCGCGCGTCATATTGCCGGCCCTCCAGCGCCAGAACGGTCTTGAGGATTTTGCGAACCTCGTCGTCGTCGGGGTTCTTCTCCAGAAGCTTGACGGCAGCGGACTTGACGAGCTTTCGATCCGGGCCGGTCGCAATCTCGGCCACATTGATCAGGCACTCGCGCAGCAGGGCTGCGTGATCGGAGCGTTGTTGTTCGATCCAGTCGTGAAGCGCTCGGCCTTGCGACTTCAAATCCTTGAGAAAATCGTCACGGAATTTCTCCCCGGCCCATTGGAAGCGCGATAGCGCGTCAAGCTCGGCGTTCCGGCCGATGTCGTCGAGGTCGCTCGCAATCGCATCCGGCTCCATCCGAACGGTCGATGGCGAAAAACTGAGGAACGCGTGCCCGAGTTCTTCCTGACGCGACGTGATACGGGAGATTGTCTTGCGCAGATTGACGAAGGCCTGGCTCGGAACAACTTCGTTCCACAAGAGCTTGGCGACATCGTTTCGGGATTGCTCGCGATGGCCGCCGGCGATCGCCTGAGCGAGAATGAGCAGACCCTTCTCCGGGAAGGCGACATCGCAGTCATCTTCGTCGACGAGACGCAATCGCCCGAGGGTCTGCAATCTAAATTTCATCTGGCTATCTCATCGGCAACCGGTGGCGGCTATCCATGCAGGTCTGGGGCGTGCGCGGTGCTGCCGTGGGCTGCGACTGTTTCCGCCTCGGGTGTCTGTGCGACGGCGGCCACCAGCGAGATGATCTTCTTGCGCAGGACTGGGTCGGTAATTTTCAGGAAGGCCCGATTGAGCGCAATGCCCTCCTTCGACGACACGAAGGACGAGATCTCGTTCGGCTCGCGTACATCGCCGAGGCCTGTCCGCGGGGTTGCACCCTCTTCGCCTTCCTGGAAGAAGAAGCTTGGTTGAACGCCGAGAACGTCGGCGATGGCCTGCAGTCGGCTGGCGCCGATGCGATTCGTGCCTTTTTCATACTTCTGGACCTGCTGGAACGTGATTCCGAGGCCGTCCGCCAGCTTCTCCTGGCTCAACCCGGCCATCAACCGACGCATCCTGACGCGGGAACCGACAAAGACATCAATCTGGCTGGGTGCTTTCGTGTTCACGAGTGTTTCCTCCGCATGTAGGCGTGACCAAATCATACATATGAGTTTGCTCGAATAAATGACTCGATGCAATCACTACGCGCCAAAACACGGATAATTCCGCTGCGCGGCACCGGCCACTCGCCTTGCATGCCCGACGTTACGGCTGTTGTTACTGTTACGTACTTGCGCCGGGTCGGGGCAAGGGGATGTTATTGAGCAATGTGGGGCATGCCTGCATAAATTTCTGCAACGTCGGAGATGCGAAATGCGCGGAATAACCTTGAGCTTGACGCTACTCGCCATTGCCGCTGCTCCGGCGTCGGCCGGCCCAGCCACGACGACTGCATCTGTCAATTTCCGGGCCGGACCGGGCACCGGGTTCGACAGCATGGGGACGATAGACGAGGGCGGGCAGGTCGACGTCAAGGAATGTGACGATGCCGGCACCTGGTGTGCGGTCAGCTTCGAGGGAAAGGACGGGTTCGTCAGCGGCAAATATCTGAATGATGCCGATCCGAAGGGGCTTGGCTGGCCGCGCGCCTACAAGACCGACAAGGGGGCGACGATCACGCTATACCAACCGCAGGTCAACGTCTGGAAGGATTTTACCGATCTCGATGCCCTGATCGCCGCCGAATACAAGCAGTCCGACGATGCCAAGCCGATCTTCGGCGTCATCGGGGTGACGGGCAAGACGGTGACGGACAGCGCCTCGGACGAAGTGGTCGTCTCCGACATCAAGGTCGAAGAGATCAACTTCTCGGTTCTCGACCGCCAGGAATTGGCCGACCTGGCACTGGAAGTCGGCAAGTTGATGCCTGTCGGCACCATAACGCTGTCGGAGGACAAGCTGACAGCGAGTCTCGCCGACTATGAGCGGCTCGGCAATGTCGAAGGGCTCAAAGCCGATCCACCACCGATCTATGTCAGCAAGGAGCCGGCGGTGCTTGTCCAGACCGACGGCAAGGTTGTGTTCGCGCCGGTCAAGGGCGTCGAAGGCCTTTCCTTCGCCGTCAACACCAATTGGGACCTGTTCAAGCTTGACGCCGACAGCAGCTACTACCTTCGCAACGAGAAGGCATGGCTGCAGTCGAAAGACCTGGCGAGCGGCTGGCAGCCCGCAACGTCGCTGCCGGATCTCTTCTCCAAGTTGCCGGATGACGACAACTGGAAGGATGCCAAGGCGGCGATCCCGCTTGCCACAGGTGAGGGGGTGGCGCCCAAGGTCATCTATTCCGACCAGCCTTCGGAATTGCTTGTCTTCAACGGTGAGCCGAAGCTCGAGGCGGTGCCGGGTACCGCTCTGAAGATTGTGACGAACACCGAGAGCGATGTCTTCTTTCTGCCTGCCGATTCCAACTGGTACGTTCTCGTCTCCGGCCGCTGGTTCTCTGCTCCGTCGCTTGATGGTCCCTGGACCTTCGCCACCCCCAACCTTCCCCAGGATTTCCAGAATATTCCGGAGGATGCCTCCTATTACACGGTCCGCTCTTCGGTACCCGGCACCTCGGAGAATGCGGAAGCCAGATTGAAGGCCAGCATCCCGGAGAAGGCGCGTGTGTCGCTGGACGGATCGGTGAAGGTCGACGTCGCCTATAGCGGCGACCCGAAATTCGAGACGATCGACGGAACGTCGCTGACGTATGCCGTCAACACCAATGAGACGGTGATCAAGGTTGCCGACAAATACTTCGTGTTGAAGGACGGGGTCTGGTTTGTCGGCGATACGCCGACCGGGCCGTTTGCGGTGGCGAAAGCCGTTCCCGACGAGATCTACACGATCCCGCCGTCGTCGCCTGTCTACAACGCCACCTATGTCCGCATCTACGAGACCGAGTCTGACGCGGTCTGGGTCGGATACACCATGGGTTATCTCGGGGCCTATCTTGCCTGGGACACGTTCGTCTACGGCACCGGTTGGTACTATGACGACTACTGGGACTATGGTTGGGCCGGTGGCGGCTACTATCCGTATTATCCACGGCCGGTCAGCTACGGCGTCGGAGCCTTCTACAATCCGGCCGTCGGCACCTTTGGCCGCTACGGCTACGCCTACGGCCCCTATCGCGGCATCGCTGCAGGGGCTGCCTATAATCCGCGCACGGGTACCTACATCAGGGGCGCGGCCGGTTACGGACCTGCGGGCGAGCGCGGCTTCGTCGCTGCCTACAATCCGCGAACCGGCAATGCGGCCATCGCGCGCGGCGGGCAAAACGTTTATGGCAGCTGGGGGACGGCCTCGGTCAAGCATGGTTCGGACTTCGCCCGCATCAGCGGCGGGTCAACGGCCGGCGGTGCCGGTGCACATTGGCGCACGTCCGACGGCAATCATGGCTTCGTCGCAGGCGGCAAGGGCGGCGACGTCTATGCCGGACGCGACGGCAATATCTATCGTCGCGACGATGGTGCGTGGCAGAAACATACGCCTGACGGATGGCAACCGGTCCAAAAGCCGTCGATCCAGGACGCGAAAATGGCCGGCCAGCAGTTTGCGACCCAGCACCCGGATGCGGCGCAGAACCTCAACAAGCGGATCGACAATCGCAGTCAGGCCGGCGGCGGCAGCGCGATCCGCGACCGTGCGCCCGACCATCTGGCAATCGACCGCGCCGGACGCCAGATCGGCAATCAGCGTTCATTCGAACATCAGTCCTTCGACCAGCGGCCGCTGAATTTGCCGAGCGGCGGCGGCTTCGGAGGAGGTGGGTTCGATCGCCCCGGCGGATTTGGCGGTGGCGGCGGTTTCCGGCGCCGTTGATCGCAAGAATGCGAGCCGAAAACGGAAGTTGGCGTAAACGCCAGTGACTGTGTTAGCGTTTGTGCGGATGAGGACAGGAATCGATCGGCGCTCGCTGGTCGCTGGGGGTATGAGCAGCATGGTCGGTGTCAGTTCGTTGCGTGGATTCTTGGGGCCGTCGGCCCGTATTCTCGCTTTCTTGACGGTGTTCCTGGGACTTGCTTCTGCAAGCGAGGCCCAGAGCCAAAGCGCCACACCCACCGCGGAGCCGGCCAAGGTTCAGCAATTGATCGAACTGCTTGATGATCCGGAGGTGCGGCAATGGTTGGCTACCAAGCAGCCGGCGGCACCGGCAGCCGCGGCACCCGCGGCAACGACACCGGCCGATGCCGCTCCGGCCGCCGGGATTGCGGCCCGCTGGACGGCTGAGATTCGCCGCCATCTGACCGGCATCACCAACGCGGTGCCGCGCATCGGCCCCGAATTCGACGCGGCGCGCGGCCGCCTCGCGGGAGACATGGAAAACCTTGGCTCCGCTCCGATCCTAAAGGGGTTCCTTTTCATCCTGCTGATCGGATACGGCGCCGAATACGCGCTGCGCTATCTCCTGAAGCGGACGTTGCTTTCGGCGGCATTGACCGGGCCGGCGCGCACGATGCTGGTCAAGGTGCTGCCACTCCTGGTGTTTGCAATTGCCACGACCACCGTGCTCGCCGTCGCGGACTGGCCATCGCGGCTTGAAATGACCATAGCGCCGCTCCTGGTTGCCTGGATCGGAGCGCGTCTGCTGATCACCATTGCATCTGCCGTCTTGTCCGGCGGACCAGTCGACGTGACCGATCCATCCGGCCGAGCCGGTTATCTCTCGTTGACGGCCGAGGACGCGCGTTTTTGGCGCCGCTCGTCAGTGGCGATCATTTGTACCGCCGCCGCCATATGGGGCATAGGCGATGCCATGCAGGCCCTTTCCGTTGCCAAAGACGTTCGCAATCTTGTTGCGGCGGTGCTCGGCGTCATCGTGCTTGCGCTTGCAATCCTCACAGTGCTGAGGAGGCCAGCCGGTGCAACAACAGGATCGCGCCGCGTGGTCGGCAATATTCTTTTGGTCGCCTTCCTGGTGCTGCTTTGGGTGCTGTGGGTGGTCGACCTGAGGGTTCTGTTCTGGATCGGCCTTTACGTCATCGGCCTGCCGCTGCTTCTGCGCTTCACCAGTGCCTTTGCCAAGACGATGCTCGACACGTCAGCAGACGACGACATGCGTGTGATGCGCAACGTGCTGATCGAACGCGGCGCCAGACTTGTGATCATTGCCTTGGCAGCGGGTTGGCTTGCGCTTGTCTTCCGTGTCAACGCCTCGATGATGGTCCAGGACGATGCGGTCAACAGGATTTTCCGTGGTGTGCTTGCCGGTGTCGTCATCCTGCTTACGGCTGATCTGGTATGGCAGTTGGCGAAGAGCCTGATCAGCCTTCGCGTCAAGCATGCCGCCGTCGAAACGACGGATGCCGCTCAACGTGCCCGCAACACCCGCCTGCTGACGCTGATGCCGATCCTGCGCAATTTCCTCGCGGCCTTCATTCTTGTGGTGGCGGTGCTGATGGTGCTTTCCGGCCTTGGCGTCCAGATCGGCCCGCTGATCGCCGGCGCGGGCGTTTTTGGCGTCGCCATCGGCTTTGGTTCCCAGACCCTGGTCAAGGATGTCATCAGCGGGATCTTCTACATGACCGATGACGCGTTCCGTATCGGGGAGTACATTCAAAGCGGCAGCTACAAGGGCACCGTGGAATCCTTCAGCATTCGCTCGGTGAAGCTCCGGCATCACCGCGGTCCGGTCTTCACCGTGCCATTCGGCTCCCTTGGTGCGGTTCAGAACATGAGCCGTGACTGGGTGATCGACAAGTTCATGATCAATGTTTCCTACGAGGCCGATATCGCCAAGGTAAAGAAGGTGGTGAAAGGCATCGGCGCGGCACTTCTCGAAGATCCCGAATTGGGGCCGATGATTATCGAGACGGTGAAGATGAAGGGCGTCGAGACCTTCGGCGATTACGGCATCACCTTGAGCTTTGCGATGACGACCAAACCGGGACATCAGACGCAGATCCGGCGCCGGGCACAGGCGATGATCAAGGAGGCATTCGACAAGAACGGCATCTCTTTCGCATCGCCGACGGTGCAG
This sequence comes from Ensifer sp. 4252, assembly GCF_050434565.1. Lineage (NCBI taxonomy): Bacteria > Pseudomonadati > Pseudomonadota > Alphaproteobacteria > Hyphomicrobiales > Rhizobiaceae > Ensifer > Ensifer sp. 4252. Next base: position 126,204 of record NZ_JBNDIU010000014.1, on the reverse strand, counting down.
GTGGCCGGCGACGAACAGAACGCTGCCGCCGCCGCTGCCACGCGCGACGCGATCGCCAAGAAGAATGCGGCGGCAGCGCTCGCCGAGAATGCACCGCAGGAATAGGGTTTTCTCGGGCTGGGGAGGCCAACATGAGACGCCTGGCATTGTTGCTTCTGTTCTTCGCCATGGCGGGGAGCGGACATCTATGGGCTCAATCGAACGAAAGCACATTCCAGGCGATCATTGCCCCGCATATGGGCGATCTCGACGTCATGGAGAAGCGACGCCTCATTCGGATCATCGTCCCGTTCAGCAAGACGACCTACTTCATCGATCGCGGCCGGCAGCTCGGCACGGCAGTCGAGTTTGGAACGGCGCTCGAGAAGGAGTTGAATGCCGGGCGGAAGAGGGAGATCGAAAAGATAAGGGTCGCATTCGTGCCGATGGCGCGTGGGCGGTTGTTGACCGCGCTCGAGGAGGGCCTTGGCGACATCGTCATGGCCAATCTTACGATCACAGGGGCTCGGTTGGCCAAGGTCGACTTCACTGATCCGTTGTTCAACGAGGCCAAGGAAGTGCTGGTGACGGGCCCATCGGCGCCGGCGATCGCCAATCTGGACGATCTGAGCGGTGGGGAAGTCCGTGTTCGCACGTCCAGCAGCTACCACGAGCATCTGGTCACGCTGAGCGACGGTTTCGTCAAGGCTGGGCGCGCGCCGATCCCGATCAAGGAGATGGACGACAATCTCGAGGACGAGGACATTCTCGAGATGGTGAATGCCGGCCTTTTGCCCTGGGCGGTGGTCGACGGATACAAAGGCAGCATCTGGGCTACGGTGTTCACGGATATCAAGATGCGTGACGATATCGTCGTGTCCGATCACGGGCAGATCGCCTGGGCGATCCGCAAGGATAGTCCTCAGCTCAAGACCGCGCTCGATGCCTTCGCCAAGACCCACCGGGTCGGCACCACCTTCGGGAACATGCTGAAGAACGCCTACTACAAGAGCGACAAGATGCTGAAGCGTGCCTATGCGCCTGAGGATATGGAGCGCTTCCAGCAACTGGTCGAGATTTTCCTCAAACACGGCGGTACCTATTCCTTCGACTACCTGATGTTGATGGCACAGGGCTATCAGGAATCGCAGCTTGACCAGTCCCGGCGCAGCCCGCGCGGTGCAGTCGGCATCATGCAGCTTCTGCCGTCCACCGCTGCCGACAAGGCCGTCGGCATTCGCGGCATCGACAAGGACCAGAATCTGAATGTCGAGGCCGGATCGAAGTATCTGAGGTACCTGATCGATACCTATATCGATGACCCGGCGGTCACGCCGCGCAACCGCATGCTCTTCGCCTTCGCGGCCTATAACGCCGGCCCGGGCAACTTGCGCAAGTTCCGCGCAAAGGCAAAGGACATGGGCCTCGATCCGAACTTGTGGTTCGGCAATGTCGAGAATGCCGCAGCCGCGATTGTTGGGCGCGAGACCGTTCAATATGTCAGCAATATCTACAAGTATTACGTTGCCTACGGATTGCTGGCGGAACAGAGTCAGGAAGCTGCCACAATAAAATCCTCGGCAGCTGCCAACGCCAGCGCGCAGTAGATTTGCATCAGGTCGTCTTGAGTGGCCCGCGCCTTTCTTGATAACAGAGGCCTGAAAACCAACTGGACCTGAAGGCGCCGACCGGCCTATTGAATGATGCCTTCAATCGGAAACGGACGAAGGCATTTTTGGCCGAGTATGAAATATTACGGCGACCATGACGTATCGTTTTTGAGGCGCTGGGTACCGGGTCACGAGCGCCTCGTCCGGGGCCGGCCCGAAGGAGGTTTTGGTGATGGTTGTATCGAAACGCGCGTTCCGTCCCTGCGGGCCATTGGTGTTGTTCGCAGTGTTGGGCCTTGCTCTGGCCGGCTGCACGACGCCGGATCTGGAACCGATACCGGGCAGCATCACCTATGGCGGGCAACCGCGGACGAAGCTGACGAAGGCACCTGTGGGCAGCATGGTGCCGCACACTTTCGTGAGCGGAAACAGCTTTGTCAAAGAGACTTATATCATCCAGCCGGACCGATCGCTCAAGCTTGTTCGAAGGGATTATTTCGACATACCGATCGATTGATCCTGTTAAGGTCCGTATGCGGCCGTCCGGCCGGCTTGCACTGCTGCTGCCGTTGACAGTGTCAAACGAAGACGCGATAGCTCGATCTGCATGAAAATCGCCTTCTACGCACCGCTGAAATCCCCCAGCCATCCCGTTCCATCCGGTGACCGGCTGATGGCGCGCATGTTGATCGGCGCGCTGCGGCAGGCGGGACATGACGTGTCGATTGCCAGCGAGTTGCGTAGCTTCATGGCGGATGCTTGCGAGGTGCAGTTCGCGTCGCTGGCGGCCGCCGCCGCCAGCGAAACGGAGCGTCTTCGCACGCTTTGGCAGTCCCTGACGCCACCCGATGTCTGGTTTTGCTACCACCCCTATTACAAGGCGCCGGATCTGATCGGACCGGCGCTCGCGGCCGAGTTTTCTATTCCCTACGTCACGGCCGAGGCCTCCTACTCGTTCCGCCGCAATGAGGGCATTCGCGCAGTCGCGCAGCGTCACGTATTGCGCGCCATAGAACAGGCCGCGGTCAATATCTGCCTGACACAGCGGGATCGCCATGGCCTGGTCGAGGCCGCGCCCACGTGCCGGTATGCGATGCTTTCCCCCTTCATCGATACGGCTCCATTCCAACAGGTCTCGCGTGGTGCCACGGATGGCGGCCACTTCGTCACGGTGGCGATGATGCGCAGCGGCGACAAGATGGAGAGCTACCGGATGCTTGCCAGATCCCTATCGCTGGTTGCCGATCGGCCATGGACGTTGACCGTTGTCGGCGACGGGCCGTGCCGGCAGGATGTCCACGATGCTTTTGCTGCGTTGCCTGCGGATCGATTGCTCTGGCTTGGCGAAAAGGATGCGAGCGACATCCCCGGCATCCTCGGTGAAAGCGCGCTTTATCTTTGGCCGGGCTGCGGTGAAGCCTATGGGCTGGCCTATCTTGAGGCACAGGCGGCCGGACTGCCCGTTGTTGCTCAGCGCACAGCGGGTGTGCCGGAGGTGGTGCGGGATGGCGAGACGGGGCTGTTGACGCCCGAGGGCGACGTCGATGCCTATGCGGCAGCGATCCGCCGCCTGATCGATGAACCGGTTACTCGCCAGCAATTTGCCGACGAGGCTCGACGCTTCGTCGACGAAGCGCGTTCCTTTCCCGCGGCGACACGACGACTGGGCGAGATTTTCGACGAATTTCTGGAGAAGACCACGTGACCGCTGATCCTGGCTGGCAGTTGCTCGTCGACGAACTCGACCGCGTTCATGCGATGGAACGAAAGGTGGACTTCTGGCTGAGGGACGACGACGCCATCGAGCCGACCGCGCTGCTCGACCGGCTACTTTTGCTTGCGGCAAGCCATGCGGTGCCGGTGACGCTCGCCGTGCCGCCTGCACCGGCAACCGAAGCGCTGGCACGGCGTATCGCTGGTGCTGGCGATGTCGGCGTGGCGGCTCATGGCTGGGCGCACCTTAATCACGCGCCTCCTGAGGAAAAGAAACAGGAACTCGGCGCCCATCGGTCGCACGCCGTCATCCTCGATGAACTGCGATGCGGCGTCGAGCGTCTGCAAACGCTTTTTCCCGAACATTTCGTTCCGATGCTCGTCCCGCCGTGGAACCGGATCGATCCCGCTTTGCTGCAACGACTGCCCGAGGTTGGATTTTCTGTCCTTTCGGTTTTCGGACCGGAGAAAACGTCGCCATTTCCGCTCATCAACACCCATGTCGATGTCATGGATTGGCGCGGTACGCGCGGATGCCGAGACCACCGGCTTATCATCGCCGATATCGTCGAGCGCATGCGGCGGGTCTGCGGCGGCATTGAGGGCAAGGAGGATCAGTCGGGCCGCACGGTCGGTCTGCTGACCCATCACCTCGTGCACGACGGGGCCGTGTGGGATTTCCTGGAGGAGCTCTTTGCCGTCACGGCCGGGCACCCCGGTTGCCAGTGGCGTCAGACAAGAGACCTTATAGATCGATGATCTGGCCGTCGCGGGCAGCGAATGCGCCAGCGAAGAGGGACTGCACGTCGACTTCCATCGCGTCCAGCTGTGCATCTGTTCGCGCGGGATCGTGATGGAACATCGCCAGGCGTTTGACGCCCGCCGCCATCGCAAGGCGCGCGCCGTGAACACCGGTCGAATGGCCAAAGCCGCGGAAATGCGTCATCTCGCTTTCGAGGTAGGTACAGTCGTAGATCATCAATTCGGCGCCGGCGATCAGCTCAAGGACCGCCGGGTCGAGGATGCCGGGTTCGTGTTCGGTGTCGTAGACGAGCGCCACGGCGCGGCCGTTCCATTCGACGCGATAGCCGACACAGCCGCCGGGATGGGTAAGGCTCGTCGTGCGGATGGTCACGCCGTCGCGTGGCGTCAGCACGTCTCCGGGCTTGAAGTCGACGCCTTCAAGGCTTGCTTGACAGATATCCGGATCGACCGGGAACCACGGTGGCCGCATGAAGTCGCGGATCATTTCCTTGGTCGTCATCACGCCGTGCAGATGCCCCGACCAGAACCGCACCGAGGACTGACACTTGTAGATCGGCTTGAAATAGGGAAGGCCGATGATGTGGTCGTAGTGGCTGTGGGTGAAGAAAAGGTCGTAGTTATCGACGCCTTCGGCAATCAAAGAGGCGCCCGCTTCGCGCAATCCAGATCCGGCATCGAAGAGCAACACTTCCTTGCCGCATCGAATTTCGATGCAGGATGTATTCCCCCCATAGCGCAGGAACTGCTCGCCGGATACCGGCAAGCTCCCTCTTACGCCCCAGAACCGCACTCGAAAGTTGTCTTCTTGCATTCCAGCTTCGGCTTCACTCTGCCCGCGCAAGCCTGGTTGCCTGCGCCTGACCAATAGACAAGCACATATGACCACCCCCCTGCAATGCCATGGGTTATTGTTTAGACATTAACCTTATCGATGCCCACAAATGACGATGGCGTATCTGATGTTGCATTGGGTGGGCCGAAGCCTTGTCGCGGGCAGCGATCAACGGCCCGTTTTGCAACAACCGTCAGGCTTTTCAGTAGCTTATTCGGTCACGTGGCCGTCGGAGCTGGTGCTCTTCCTCGAGCTGACGCAGCGATTTCTTGCAATCGCCGGCGGATATGAAGCGGAACATCTCAAGTGTTGCTTCGTCCTCTGCCTATGACGTTTGCGGCAGGGCCTGGTGACGACGTCACCATTTTATGCTGATGCCGATATTCCCTTCCAGAACTTGCGTTTTGTCTCCGCCGAGGTTCGTCGTGTAGTCTGCCGTTGCGAAGAGGCTGGTCGATTCCGACAGTTTTGCAACGAGACCACCGCCGATTTCCAAGGCGGTGCCGCCGACTTTGGTGACGATCGCGTCTGCGCCGAAGTTTATGCGTTGGTCCGCATGGAAGCCGGGCCAGATATTGGCCTTGATGTAGGGCTGGAGCGGAATGGGCCATGCTGACGCCGATCTGAGAACCGTCAAATTTTAGGATGAAGCTTCAACTGTGCAACATTATTGCCAAAACGTTAGGCCCTGACGTGTACTTGATGCCTCTTGCTTCGGCACATCAGCAGTGCTCGGCGGGGCTCGTTGTGCCAAATGAGGCAGCCCAAACTGATGGACCGTTCGCGAACCGCGGCGACATGGATCGTTCTCCGGCTTGCCGATACCAAGTCGAATTCCTCAAGCCGATGCCGTCGCTATGAAACTTTTTCTTGCGGTCTCGCGTGGAACATCTATCGACATAGCCGACGGTCAGCAGGTCGGAGTACCCATGGCGCAGGCAGTTGAAATAGGATTTTACGATAGCGTGCCGCTCTTCGATGCCTTCGAAGGCGTCGCAGACGAGGCGAATTATCGCGCCTTGCCCGATGGCTGGGTGCTTGCACTGGCCGATATCGTCAACTCCACCGGGGCAATCGCCGAAGGGCGATACAAAACTGTGAACATGGCGGGTGCGAGCGTCATCTCCGCGCTGATGAACGCGCTCGACGAGAAGTCCATGCCATTCGTTTTCGGGGGCGACGGCGCCTTGGCGGTTCTGCCCGCATCCATGGCCGAGCGAGCCAGGGCGGCGCTTTCAGCTGTGAAAACGTGGGTCCTTGAAGAACTCGGCCTCGAGTTGCGTGCGGCGCTGGTGCCGGTCAGGGATATCAGGGCGGATGGCCTCGACATGCGCGTCGCCCGCTTCAAGGCGAGCGAGGAAGTTTCCTACGCGATGTTCGCCGGTGGCGGCGCAAGTTGGGCCGAGGCGGCCATGAAGGCAGGGCGATATCAGATCGAAGCTGCACCACCCGGCACGCGGCCGGATCTCACTGGGCTTTCATGCCGTTGGAACCCTATCCAGTCCCGACACGGTTCGATTGCCTCGATCATTGCGATACCGGGGGAAAAAGGCAGCGGACCGGAGTTTCAGGCGCTGATCGCCGACATTGTTGCTCTTGCAGACGAGGAAGAGCGACACGCACACCCGGTTCCCGAGCTTGGGCCTGAACCGCGCTTTTCGCCCCAAGGCATCGAGGCCGAAGCACGCGCCAGGGCGCCGCGGGGAGGGCGGCTTCTGGCGCGTCTTTGGATCACGCTACAGACACTGGCGCTGTTCATCTGTTTTCGCATGGGTTGGAATCTCGGCACGTTCGATACGACCCGTTATCGCCGCGATCTCGCCAACAACACCGATTTTCGCAAGTTCGACGACGGATTGAAGATGACGATCGATATCAGCGCCGCGCGCCTCGCCTTGATCGAGGCGCGGCTACGTCGGGCCGAGGAGGCCGACGTCGGCCGTTACGGCCTGCACCAGCAGGACTCCGCGCTGATGACCTGCATCGTTCCCACTCCCATGAGCCGCGACCATATGCATTTCGTGGACGGTGCCTCAGGCGGTTATGCGGTTGCCGCCAGCAAGCTGAAGGCGGCCTTGGCTAGGCCTTGACGATGTGCGCACCGGTCAGGCCCTGGCGGTGAAACACGTTGCGTGTGTCGACGATGAGCGGTGAAGATGCGGCGAGGGCGGCGTAGTCGACCTGGTCGTGATCGGTTGCCACCAGCACGGCATCGAACTGCCGGATCGATTGCTCGTCGAGCGTCACGGACCGTCTGCCTTTCAGGGCACTGTATTCCCTCGTCGACGGGATCTCGGCGACATAGGGGTCGTGGTACTCGCACCGACCGCCGCGTTCCTCGATCAGTTCGATCAACTTCAGCGACGGGCTTTCGCGAATGTCGGGCACGTTCTTCTTGTAGGCAAGGCCGATGACAAGCACCTTTGAACGGCTGAGCGCCTTGCCCGCATGGCGATCGAGAGCCTCCGCGAGGCGGCTGACCACATGCCGCGGCATTGCCGAATTGATCTCTCCGGCCAGTTCGATGAACCGCGTCGGCAATTCGTACTCGCGCGACTTCCAGGTGAGGTAAAAGGGATCGATCGGGATGCAGTGGCCGCCGAGCCCGGGCCCGGGATAGAAAGGCATGTAACCGAAGGGCTTGGTCTTCGCCGCCTCTATCACCTCCCACACGTCTATGCCCATGGCCTCGAAGACAATCTTCAACTCGTTGACGAGGGCGATGTTGACCGAGCGGAAGATGTTCTCGGTCAACTTGACCGCTTCGGCGGTGGCGTTGGACGATACCGGCACGACCGTTTTGACCACAGCGGAATAGAACCGTTCCATCAGGCTTGCCGCAAGCGGTCCGTCGCCGGCCACGACTTTCGGGATGCTGGTCGTCTCGTAGACCGGGTTGCCAGGGTCTTCGCGTTCGGGCGAAAAGCCGACAAAGAAATCAACGCCCGACTTGAGACCGGTCTCCTCGAGGATCGTGCGCACGACGCCGTCGGTCGTTCCCGGGTAGGTCGTCGATTCGAGCACCGCGAGCTGGCCGGCCCTGAGCGTGGCCGCAATCGCACGTGCCGTATTCTCAACGAAGGAAAGGTCGGGGTCGCGGTGTTTCGTCAGGGGCGTTGGCACGCAGATGACGATGACATCGCAACTGCCAAGCAGTCCGAAATCGGTGGTGGAGCGGAAGCGCCCGGCTGTCGCCTGCTGGGCCAGCACGGCGTCCGGTACGGCCGCGATATAGGATTTGTGCGCGTCGAGCGCGACGATCTTTGTCGGGTCGATGTCGAAGCCGGTCACCGAAAAGCCCGCCCGTGCCGCCGCAATTGCGAGCGGCAGGCCGACATAACCAAGTCCGATGACGCCGACATGGGCCGTGCGAGCCGAAATCGACGCCAGCAGCTTTTCGTGATGGGGTGAGGTCAAGTTTCGGTTCCAGCTGTTATGAACGGGAGGCGCCAGCCTGGCGACATGTCGTGGTTTGTTGGATAGAAACAAGGTACAAGTCAAGCGTGGTGCGGATGCCTTCCTCTGACTGCAGTGCGTTGGCCGGCCATCAAATCTTCGTGTGGCTGCGGCGCGAAACAAAAAATTCGCGCGCCTCTGGAAATTGCAGAGGGCCATCAATATCTGCAACATATAAGTGCCGCATTCCGGGTGCCTGCACGTCATCGACGCTGGAATCGGTTGGAGTATTTTCTTAACGGGCACGTATCATCATCAGCCGTCGCGAGCGAACGCCGACAGATCGTCGGGTCGTTCACCCATCGCAACTGGGCATGGTGCTGGATTGTCTGTCACGGTGAGGACGCGAAATGGGCCCGGTAAACGACAACGTATCTGAAATCCTGATCGACAAGGTCGCGGACTGGCTCATGCGGACGTCGCTCAGCGACGAGTCGCTGGAGACGATCGTGAAGGGCTTCTGTGAGCGGCTGGCAGCTGCCGGCCTGCCGTTAATGCGCGTTCACCTTTCCTTTTCCATGCTGCATCCGCTCTATGACGCGCTCGGCTTCACCTGGGTGCGCGGCAAGGGCGTCGATGTCAGCGGCCTGCGGCATGAGGAACTCGCGCTCAATCCGGAGCGGTTCCTGCGCAGCCCCTACTATTACCTGCTCAACAACAATCTCGAGCATGTCCGTCGGCGCCTCTACAAAGATACGCCGTCCGAGTTCCCGATCTTCGACGAGCTGAAGGAGCAGGGGGCGACCGACTACATCGCGTTCATGCAGTCGCTCGGTGCCGATTCCGGCCACGGCATGGTCGGCTCCTGGACGACGGACCGCCACGGCGGCTTCACCGATGACGTCATCGGCGCGTTGTTGCGCCTGCAGAACCATCTCGCTGTTGCGGCCAAGATGGCCGTTCTCGGCAAGCTCGCCGACAACATGCTGACCACCTATCTCGGCTCGAGCGCCGGCCGCCGCGTGATGAGCGGGCAGGTCCGGCGCGGTGACGGAGAGACGGTGCGTGCGATCCTTGTCATGGCGGATATGCGCCGCTCGACCATGCTTGCGGAAAAGGAAGGCCGCCAATCCTATATCGAAACGCTGAACGGTTACTTCGATGCGATTGCTGCCCCGTTCAACCGCAACGGCGGCCATATCCTAAGCTTTGTCGGCGATGGTTTCCTGGCAGTCTATCCTTGCGGCCGACACAAGGAGCCTTCCGAATTTGCCGCGCGCGAGGCGTTCGGCGCCGTGCGCGCCGCGACAGCCCGCATGGAATTGCTCAATTCCGAGCGGCGCAAGCAGGGGCGTGACCCGATCGGCTACGGTGTCGGTCTGCATGTCGGCAATGTGATGTTCGGCAATGTTGGCCTTCGCGACCGGTTGACGTTCTCGGCCTTCGGCTCGGCGGTCAACGAGGTGCAGCGGCTGCAGAACCTGACGAAGAAATACGCCCACAGCGTTGTCGCCAGCGAGGCTTTCGCTAACTATTGCGGCGGCGACTGGACAGCGCTCGGGCAGGAGAAGCTGCGCGGCGTGCGCCAGAAATTCACCATTCTCTATCCGAATGAGGCAGCGCTTCTGCCAAAGTCGGATGAGCGTCTCGACGATGTTCTGCAGGATGGACTTTCGGAAGCGGAACATGTCATGCTGCTACATCGCAACACCCGCCCGCTGCAACCGCCGCGCGGTCTCATCGACAAGATGCTTCAGTAAGGACCTCAATGTTCCGAACAGCCCTCATCGTCGCGAGCTTCTTCATCACTGGCGTTGCGGCAGCGCAGCCGTGGGAAACCAAGCTTTTCGACGGGTTCGAGGGGCAGGATTTCTCGCCGGACGGCGGGCTTTACTACCGGGAGAATTTCGAACAGAGCGCGGGAACGGCCGAGTTTCAGAGCATCGTCAAGCGCAATGGCAATGGTGGGCTCAAGCTGAGCGTCGTGCCGACCTGTCCGGATTCGCTCGACGGCTGCAGTGAGCGAGCGGAAATCTGGGAGAAGACGGCACTGCGGGTGCCCTACGACCAGGGTGTATGGTACGGGTTCTCCGTGAAGTTTGCCGACCCGGTCCCCTCAGGCGACCATCGTTACCTCGTGGCGCAATGGAAGCGCGAGATCGACCCGGGTGCTGAAGGCGATTTCAGTCCGTTTCTGGCGTTGCGCATGAACTTCGGCAAGTTGTTCGCAACTGTCGAGACCAATTATATTGCGCCGGTTTCCGCCGGGCCGGACGGGGTTGCTGCTGCCTGCAGGCCGGGTGAAGTCCCGGTCTGGGGACGCCCGAGCGTCAACCAGATGCGCATGTTCGTGGCGGCTGACCCCGCGTGGCGGGCGGACGACGGCAATCTTTTCAACGCCTGCACCGACGCGATCGCGGTGACGAACCACGGCAATCCGCTGCCGGATCCGAAATCTGGCTGGATCGATTTCGCGATTTATACAAAGCCGGGCGCCGACGGCACCGGCCATATCGAGCTTTTTGCCAATGGTAAGCCGATCATCACGGTCAAGGGCCATGTCGGACATGCTGACAAGGGGCTCGGCCATAATCAGTATTTCAAGTTCGGTCCCTATCGCGCGGCTGATGTAACTGACTGGACGCTCTATTATGACGATTTTCGTCGGTCGCCGCGCTGCGCCGATGTGCTGCCTCAAGAGGCTTGCCCTTTTCCCTGACGATTGCGCCGCAAATCGTGAACTATGCTGTGGTTGCAAGGACCTAAGCTGGACAGCCCCCTGAAGCTGCGATAGTCTTTTTTTAGAGGCGGCAGATACAAGGGCAATGAGGGAAGTGTGCTGCGATGACATCAGGGGCGGACCTGCTTCGAGTTGAAGGTCTGCGGATCACATTCTCGGTGCTCGGCGGCAAAGTTGAAGCCGTCAAGGAAGCGAATTTCAGAATTTTGCCAGGAAAGGTGACCGCCCTCGTCGGCGAGTCCGGTTCCGGAAAATCGGCCATCAGCCAGGCGGTCATGGGTATCCTGCCCAATGTTGCGCGGGTCGGCGGGCAGATTCTGTTCAACGACCCGGCGGTTAAGGGCAAGCCGATCGACCTGCTCTCGCTGGAGCGCGAAGGCGAGGAAATCCGCGCGTTGCGCGGCACCCGCATCAGCAAGATCTTCCAGGAGCCGATGACGTCGCTGTCGCCGCTCCACACGATCGGCAACCAGATCTCCGAAGTCCTGAAAATTCATACGGATGCGGAGAAAGCCGAAAGGCGTGCGCGAACGGAAGAGCTTCTCGGCTATGTCGGGTTTTCGAACCCGAAGCGCGCCTATGACATGTATCCCTTTGAGCTCTCCGGCGGCATGCGCCAGCGTGCGATGATCGCCATGGCGCTGATCTGCAAGCCTGCACTGTTGATAGCCGACGAGCCGACGACTGCGCTCGACGTCACGGTCCAGGCACAGATCCTGCAGCTGCTGCGCGACCTGCAGATCAAGCTCAACATGGCGATGCTGTTGATCACCCACGACCTCGGCGTGGTCGCCAATATGGCTGACGAAGTCGTGGTGATCTATCACGGCCAGATTGTCGAGGCTGGCCCCGTCGACGCGATCTTCCGCAATCCTCAGCATCCCTATCTCAAGGGCCTGATGGCCGCCGTTCCGCATTTCGACATGAAGCCGGGAGAGCGGCTGAAGGCGTTGCGGGAGGTGCCGGTCAAGGCGGGGACCCTACTGGGCGCCAAGGATTCCACCAAGGCTCTTGGCCCCGATGTTCTCCTGTCTGTGCGCAACCTTTCCAAGACCTATGGCACGCGCAAGACCTCCTGGTTCGGCAAGAAGGACCCTTCGCGCCATCGTGCGGTGGACAATGTCAGCTTCGACATCCGCCGCGGCGAATGTCTGGGGCTGGTGGGTGAAAGCGGCTGCGGCAAGACGACGATCAGCAAGATCCTGATGCGGGCCATAACGCCGGACGGTGGCAGCGTCAGCTTCGATGACGGCGAGGGGCCGATCGATGTGCTCAAGGCCGAAGGCGATGAGCTGAAGACGCTGCGCTCGAAGATCCAGATGGTCTTTCAGGATCCGGTATCGTCGCTTTCGCCGCGCATGACCGTCAAGAACATCCTGAGCGAACCGCTCGAAATCCACGGGCGCGGAACGTCGAAGTCGCGTGAAGAGACGGTACGCTCGCTGTTGCAGGCCGTCGGCCTCGACCAGCGTTTCGTCAACCGCTATCCGCACAGTTTTTCCGGTGGCCAGCGCCAACGCATCGGTATTGCCCGGGCCCTTGCTCTGGTGCCGCAACTGCTGATCTGCGACGAGCCGGTATCGGCGCTCGACGTTTCCGTCCAGGCCCAGATCCTCAATCTGCTCAAGGATCTGCAGAAGGAACTTGGGCTTACATGCCTGTTCATCTCGCACAATCTCGCGGTGGTCGACTATATGGCCGACCGGATCGCCGTGATGTGCGCTGGGCGCATCGTCGAACTCGCGCCGCGCGAAGTTCTGATGCGCAAGCCGGTGCATCCCTACACGAAGTCGTTGCTTGCGGCGGTCCCCTATCCGGACCTCGATCGTCCGCTCGACTTCGATCTGCTCAAGGCCAGTGAGGGCTCGGACATGCGGCGATGGGGGCCGCAGTTCAGTGACAACGGCCTGGAGGATGCGCTATTTCCCGCTGACCTCGGTGGCGACCATTACGTTCTGGCGCGCAAGTCAGTGGACGCAAGGGAGTTACGGCCATGATCACTCGCCGAACTGCACTCGCCCTGCTCGCAACAGTGGCCTTTCCCAAATACCTTCTTGCGGCGGCAAGCGAGCCGAAATTTTTCGAGGCGCTTGTCGCCGAGGGAAAGCTGCCGCCCGTCAATGAGCGGTTGCCGAAAACACCGCGCGTCATCAACGTTGCCGGCATGGGGCGCCAGCCGGGCAAACACGGCGGCACCGTGCAGAGCCTGATCGGCAGCGCGAAAGACATCCGCCTGATGACCGTCTATGGCTATTCGCGCCTCGTCGGCTACGACGAAAAACTCGAGCTGCACGCGGATGTGCTTGAAAGCTTCGAGACGGTCGAGGATCGGATTTTCACGTTCCATCTGCGCGAGGGACACAAGTGGTCCGATGGCAGCCCGCTCACGACCGAAGACTTCCGTTACTGCTGGGAAGATGTTCTGCTCAATGAGAAACTGAGCCCGGCAGGCTTGCCGATGGCGCTGGTGATTGACGGCGAGGCCGCAAAATTTGAGGCCGTCGATGAGCGGACGGTGCGCTATTCCTGGTCCACTCCCAATCCCGATTTCCTGCAAAAACTCGCCGCACCGCAACCCTTGGTGCTGGTGATGCCGGCGACCTACCTTAAGCAGTTTCACGAGAAGTATCAGGATGAGGACAAGCTCAAGGCCCTTCTAAAGGAGCAAAGGGTCAAGAAATGGAGCCAGCTGCATATGCGCATGGCCCGTTCGTATCGCCCGGAAAATCCCGATCTGCCGACGCTCGACCCGTGGCGCAACACGACAGGCTTGCCTGCCGAGCAATTCGTGTTCGAGCGCAACGCCTTTTACCACCGCGTTGATGAGAACGGCTTGCAGCTCCCTTATATCGACAAATTCGTGCTCAGCGTCAGCTCTCCGGCGCTGATCCCGGCGAAGGCCGGCACCGGCGAGAGCGACCTTCAAGCGACAAACATTGACTTTATCGATTACACGTTCTTGAAGGATGCCGAAAAGCGCTATCCGGTAAAGATCCTCCTCTGGAAGAAGACGCAAGGATCGCGCGTCGCCCTTCTTCCCAATCTCAATTGCTCCGATGCGGTCTGGCGCCCGTTGCTGCAGGACGTGCGGGTCCGGCGGGCGCTGTCGTTGGCAATCGACCGTTCAGAAATCAACAAGGCGGTCTTCTACGGTTTGACCAAGGAGAGTGCCGACACGATCCTGCCGGACAGCCCGCTGTTTCGGCCGGAATTCGCCTCCGCCTGGATCGCCCACGACCCGGTGCAGGCCAATGCGCTGTTGGATGAGGCTGGCCTGACAAACCGCGGCAGCGATGGCATTCGTATTCTCTCTGATGGCCGCGCCGCGCAGATTGTCGTCGAGACCGCGGGCGAAAGCACGCTCGAGACCGATGTCCTGCAACTGATCACCGACTACTGGCAGAAGGTCGGCATTTCCCTCTTTATCCGCACGTCGCAGCGCGACACGTTCCGCAGCCGCGCTGTCGGTGGCGAGATCATCATGTCGATGTGGTTCGGGCTCGATAACGGCGTGCCGACTGCTGCCATGAACCCGGGCCAGCTGGCGCCGACCGCCGACGACCAACTGCAGTGGCCGGTGTGGGGGCTGAATTATCTGTCGCATGGGGAGATGGGGCAGGCGCCCGATCTTCCGGCTGCCGTCGAGCTGACGGAACTGCTGCAGCGCTGGCGGCACTCGGCCGAGGATGCCGAGCGCACCGAAATCTGGGGGCGGATGCTGTCGATCTACACCGACCAGGTCTTCTCGATCGGCATCGTGAACGCCTCCCTGCAGCCCATCCTGGTCGCCAACAAGATCAGGAACGTCCCGGAAACAGCGCTCTACGGCTTCGACCCCACGAGCTATTTCGGCGTCTATAAACCCGATACGTTCTGGATCGAGCAGGAAGGCTGACATGCTGCGATACATTCTCTGGCGCATCGCGGCGATGGTCCCGACCTTGCTCATTATTTCAGCGCTCGTCTTCACCATTATCGAGTTGCCGCCCGGCGACTACTTCGAGAGCTACGTCGCCGAGATCAGGGCGCAGGGCGAAGGCGTCAACATGGAGCAGATCGAGGCTCTCCGGAAGGAATATGGCTTCGATCAACCCCCTCTGCTGAGATATGTCCATTGGCTCGGTGGCATGTTGCAGGGTGATTTCGGCTATTCCTTTGAATACGAATTGCCGGTCAGCGCTGTCGTCGGCGACAGGCTGTGGCTGACGATCCTCGTCTCCTTCGTCACGATCATCTTTACCTGGCTAATCGCTTTCCCGATCGGCATCTATTCCGCCACACACCAGTATAGCTGGGGCGATTATGGCCTGTCGCTGGTGGGGCTAATTGGCATCGCCATTCCGAATTTCATGCTGGCGCTGATCCTGATGTACTTCGCGAATATCTGGTTCGGCGTTTCGATCGGCCACCTCATGGACCAGCAATATCTGGCCGAATCCATGAGTTGGGCGAAGGCGAAATCGATTCTCTCGCATATCTGGATACCAGTCATTATCGTCGGTGCGGCGGGGACCGCCGGCATGATACGGCGTCTGCGCGCCAACCTGCTTGACGAATTGCAGAAGCAGTATGTCGTGACCGCCCGTGCAAAGGGGCTTTCGCCGATGCGCACGCTGGTCAAGTATCCGCTCAGGATGGCGCTGAACTTCTTCATCTCGGATATCGGCTCCATCCTGCCGGCGATCATCTCCGGTGCCGAAATCACCGCAATCGTGCTGTCGCTCGAAACGACCGGCCCGATGTTGATCAAGGCGTTGCAGAGCCAGGACATGTATCTGGCCGGCTCATTCCTGATGTTCCTCGCTTTTCTGACCGTCATCGGCGTGCTGATTTCCGATCTCGCGCTCGCCATTCTTGATCCTCGGATACGGCTGCAAGGCAGGAGTACCAAGTGACGTCATTCCTTCCGGCGCCCGGCGAACCGCTGCCGCACTACGTATCGACTGCACCGTTCGATCCCTACTCCGTCGAAGCGATGACGGAAGAACAGGTGCGGGTAAACCAGGCTTCGCAGTTGCGGCTTATGTGGTGGAAGTTCCGTCGGCACAAGCTGGCGCTGATCTCCGGTATCTTCCTGGTCGCGCTCTACCTGATGATCCTCATCTGCGAGTTCCTCGCACCCTACAATCTGCACACGCGCAACGTGGATTACATCTATGCGCCGCCGCAGTCTGTGCACCTGTTCCACGAGGGCAGGTTCGTTGGCCCGTTTGTCTACGGTCGGACGATGGAACTCGACATGGAGACGCTGAAGCGCAACTATTCCGACAACCCGCAGGCCGTCGAGCCGATCCGCTTCTTCTGCCGCGGTGACAGCTACCGCTTCTGGGGGCTGTTCGAAAGCAATGTGCACCTCGCATGCCCGGCAAAGGACGGTCAGCTCTTCCTGCTCGGCACCGACCGGCTCGGCCGCGATGTCCTGTCGCGCATCATCTATGGTGCGCGCATTTCGCTGACGATCGGCCTTCTCGGCATTACGGTGAGCTTCGTGCTCGGCATCGTTATCGGCGGTCTTGCCGGCTACCACGGCGGTGTTTTTGATCTCATCGTCCAGCGCATCATCGAAGTGCTGCAGTCGATCCCGAGCATTCCGCTCTGGCTGTCGCTGGCTGCGATCATGCCTGCGACGTGGAGCCCAATCCTGATTTACCTGGGCATCACGATCATCCTCGGGCTTCTCGACTGGACGGGGCTTGCCCGAGCGGTGCGTTCGAAACTGCTGGCACTGCGCGAGGAAGATTATGTCCTTGCCGCGCAATTGATGGGTGCAAAGAGCGGCCGCATCATCGGCCGGCACCTGGTTCCGGGCTTCATGTCTCACCTGATCGCCACAGCAACGATCTCGATCCCCGGCATGATCCTCGGCGAAACGGCGCTGAGCTTCCTCGGATTGGGGCTGCGTCCCCCGATGACCAGCTGGGGCATCCTGCTCACGGAAGCGAAAAGCGTGAGTGTCATTGCCTTCTACCCCTGGCTGCTATTCCCAACGATCCCGGTCATTTTTGTGATTTTGGCGTTCAACTTCTTGGGAGATGGCTTGCGCGATGCCGCCGATCCCTACAAATGAGTTTCGTTTCGACGCCGGCCGCAAGCCGGCGTTGCGAATTTTGGTTCGTTTTTTCCTGAGCGAAAGGTTTCTGGCATGATGCGGCGCTTAGAAGATGCCCGGATACTCATGTACAGCCACGACACTTTCGGGCTCGGCCACCTGCGCCGATGCCGTACGATTGCGCATTCGCTGGTGGAAGATTATCGCGGTTTGAACATCCTGATCATATCGGGCGCGACGATTGCCGGTGCCTTCGATTATCGCGCGCGCGTCGATTTCGTGAAGATTCCGAGCGTCATCAAGCTGCATAACGGCGACTACACCTCTCTCGATCGCCATATTGAGTTGGACGAGACGTTGAAGATGCGCCAGTCGATCATCCGTCACACGGCGGAAACCTTCAAGCCAGACATCTTCATCGTCGACAAGGAGCCGATGGGGTTGCGGGGCGAGGTCGAAGAGACGCTCACCTATCTCAAGGCCCATGGCACGACGCTCGTTCTCGGCCTGCGCGAGGTGATGGATGCGCCGCATCTGCTCGAGGCGGAATGGAAACGTCGCGACACCATGCGCAAGATCGAGCAGTATTACGATACGATCTGGGTTTATGGTCCGCCGGACTTCTATGACCCGCTGACGGAACTCGAGGTGTCGCCTGCGGTGCGCGAGCGCATGAACTTCGTCGGCTTCCTGCAGAGAAGCGTACCGCGCGAGGAATTGCCCGGTCACAAGCCGGAAGGCGACTATATTCTCGTCACCACCGGCGGCGGTGGCGATGGTGCTGATCTGATCCACGATTTTATTCACGCCTACCAGCAGGATCCGGAACTGACGCACAAGGCGCTTGTGGTCCTTGGCCCCTATATGCCGGTCAAGAAGCGCGAAAAGCTGATCAGAAAAGGAAGCAAGATCCCTTTCATCAAGATCATCGAGTTCGATAATCGCATGGAAGAGCTGATTGCCGGAGCCAAGGGCGTGGTGGCGATGGGCGGCTACAACACCTATTGCGAGATCTTGTCTTTCGATAAGCCGGCGCTGATCGTCCCGCGGATTCAGCCGCGCGAGGAACAACTGATCCGTGCACGTCGTGCTGCCGAATTGGGCCTCATCGACATGCTGCTGCCCGACGAGGCGGAGGATCCCTTGCGTTTCGCCGCCGCGCTGAAGGCTTTGCCGCAACGCGCGCCGCCGTCGAAAAGTTGTGCCAACGGCCTGAGGCTCGAGGGGCTGGTGCATATCTCCGAAATTGTAGGCGGGTGGCTCGACGAGCAGTCGAGTGAGCACCTGAGTATTGTCAAGAAATCGAGCTGAAGCATTGCCAACGGACCGCAAGATTGCCGTCATTCTGAAGGGGTATCCGCGCCTTTCGGAAACCTTCATTGCGCAGGAATTGCTCGGACTTGAGAAAGCTGGGCATGAGCTGGTTCTGATTGCGCTCAGGCGTCCGACCGACGGCAAACGCCACCCCGTACATGACGAGATCCGCGCCGACGTGCACTATCTGCCGGAGTACCTGCACGATGAGCCGTTGCGTGTCCTCAAGGGTCTGGTGCGCTCGCTGCCGAAGCCCGGCCTCTGGAAGGCGTTTGGGCTCTTTGTGAAAGACCTCGGTCGCGACCTGACCCGAAATCGCTTTCGCCGTTTCGGGCAGGCGCTGGTGCTGGCGTCGGAGTGGCCGGGCGACCCGCGCTGGCTGCACGCTCATTTCATCCATACGCCCGCTTCCGTCACGGCTTATGCCAGCGTCATCGCGGGTACGCCATGGACATGTTCGGCGCATGCCAAGGATATCTGGACGTCGCCCGACTGGGAGCTGTCCGAGAAGCTCGACCGTGCGCGCTGGACGGTGACCTGCACTCGGACGGGATATGAGCATCTGCAGAGCCTGACGTCGAAAAAGGCGAGAGTGCATCTGAGCTATCACGGCCTCGATCTCGAGCGTTTCCCGCGTTTCGCCGGCGAACATTCGAGCCGCGACGGTTCCGATGAGGCAGACCCGGTTCGAATCGTCAGTGTCGGCAGGGCGGTGGGCAAGAAGGGCTACGATGTTCTCCTTAAAGCCCTTTCCCTCTTGCCCGAGGACCTTCACTGGCGTTTCGAACATATCGGCGCCGGAGAATTGACGGCAAAGCTCAAGGTCCTGGGCGGCGAACTCGGCATCTCGGACAGAATTGCCTGGAAAGGTGCGCTCGACCAGACCGATGTGCTCGCCCACTATCGCACCAGCGACATCTTTGCGCTCGCCTGCCGGGTAACGGCAGATGGCGACCGTGACGGATTGCCGAACGTGTTGGTCGAAGCGTCGAGCCAGCGGCTCGCTTGTGTGTCTACGGCAATCTCGGGCGTGCCCGAACTCCTGGTCGACGGAGAAAACGGTCGTGTCGTGCCTTCCGAGGACGCGAAGGCGCTGGCTCTCGCCTTGGAGCAGTTGATCCGTGACCCGGAAGGTCGCCGCTGTTTGGGCGCTGCGGCCGAGCAACGGGTGAGGGCGCATTTCGACCACCACTCCAGTATCGATCAACTGACGACCCTGTTTGCAAACGAATGGAAAGCGGCATGACGCGGCAGCTGCGGGTCTTCTTCTATGTCCAGCATCTGCTGGGGATCGGGCACCTGGCACGGGCAAGCCGCATTGCCAGCGCACTTGCGGCCGACGGTTTCGACGTCACGGTTGTCACCGGAGGCACGGCCGTTCCCGGCTTTCCAAGCGCCGATCTCAAACACGTGGCCCTGCCGCCGGTCGTTGCGGGCGACAAGGGGTTTTCCGGCTTGGCGGACGAAACCGGAAATCCGGTGGATGACGACTACAAGGACCGCCGGCGGAAGATGTTGCTTGACGCGTTTCGCACGTGCGACCCGGATGTAGTGATCTTCGAGGCGTTTCCCTTCGGTCGCCGCCAGATGCGGTTTGAACTGATGCCGCTGCTCGACGTCATCGAGGCATCGAGCCCACGCCCACTGGTGGCGACATCCCTTCGCGATATCCTGCAGGAGCGGACAAAACCCGGCCGTGCCGAGGAAATGCTGGATCTGGTGCGGGCGCATTTCGACCTTGTCCTCGTGCATGGGGATCCCGCCTTCGCTCGACTTGAAGAGACCTTCCCTTACGCGCAGGAGATCGCCGACAAGGTTGCCTATACCGGCCTCGTCGCTGGTAATCCGCCGGCGCCGCCGTCGGAGCGTTTCGATGTCCTGGTCTCGGCCGGTGGCGGCGCGGTCGGTAAGGAGCTGATCGGCGCCGGTCTGGAAGCTGCGAAGCTCCTGTCGCCGGAGTTGCAATGGTGCCTGGTTACCGGGCCAAACCTACCGCAGGCCGATTACGACGCATTCGGGGCGGCAGCGCCGGCGAATGTGAAGCTCTTCCGGTTTCGGCAGGATTTTGCCAGCCTGCTTTCGGGTGCCCGGCTTTCGGTCTCGCAGGCTGGCTACAATACGGTGTGCGATATCATTCGCGCCGGTTGCGCGTCGCTGCTGATCCCGTTCACGGCCGGCGGGGAAACGGAGCAATCAACGCGTGCGGCCCGACTGGAAAAGCTCGGGCTTGCCGGCGTCTTGCCGGAGAGCGAAGTGACGCCGGCCCGATTGGCGCGCGATGTTGAAGCGCTGCTGGCGCGTGCGAAGCCTGAGATGCCGCCGCTCGACCTAGAAGGTGCCGCCAACACGGCGGCGATCCTGCGCCAGCGGCTTTCGCAAGTGGCGGTCAAATCGTCCCGATCAGCATGAACCGTGTATATTTCTTCGTCGGCAATGTGCCGGCGAAATCGAGTGTCGCGAGTTTCGCCTGGTCGGCGAAAGCATCGATGGACTCGACGCAGTTGATGTGCGTCGGTTCGCTGAAGTAATCGTTCGACTGCAGGAGAACACGTGTGCCTGATGGGATCATCGCAAGCCAGCTCCGCAGATCGGCGATGTGCTCGCAGCTCGTATTGACGATCAGGTCGGCGCCGAGGCTTGCATAGTCGATCGCATACATGTCGGCCGTGATGGCCCGGAAACGGTCGGCAAAGGTCGCGTTGAGGGTGCGCGCGACAGCCTCGACCGATGCATCAATGTCGTAGCTCTCAGCAATTGCGATTTCGAAGCGACAATCCTCAAGCAACATCGCCGGAAGGATGCCGTACCAGCCGCCGAGAACGACGATCCGGCCATAGGAATAGCCCGCCGCTTCCAGCAGCGTGTCGCGAGCCCAAAGCTTGCAGGCAACCTGCTTGTGATTGAAGGCATTGGCTATATCGGCGTCGGGATGCTTGGCGATCACCTTGGCGATGCCGTCGATCAGCGGGCTTCTGGTATAGGCGGCAATACCACGCGCCAGGTCGAAAGCGTTTTCGTACCAGTCGCTCGCAGGAGTAGGGTGGTGGCTGGTGTGTTTCATGCGCTCGTTGTAAGCTGGCGGACAATCGAGTGCAATAAGGGGGCTTTTTCGTTTCCCACGCCTTGATCCATTGCAGAGAGGCATGATCGCCGATCTTGAAGGCGAGGTCAGGCGTCCATTGCGGTTTTCTCGCGCTCCTGCATAATCTAATAAACCGGATTCGGAACCGGATCAAATTTTTGCCGAAACGCCTTTTGCGATCGGACGCCGGTGGCAGTTCAGTCGGAAAGGACCGCAAGCAAACATATCGTGGCCGGGGATGGGTGGTAGCCCGCGCCGCACACATAGCAGTGTTCAATAAGGTCCGTTGCCAGAAACATGGAACCACGCCTCTCCCGCTACATTTGGACCCATACGCGCAAGGACCAGCTCTGGATCTTGTTGGTCGTCGCGTTTTCGATGATCCCCTATTTCCTGTCCTTCGATCTGCCCAAGCAGATCGTCAACGGACCGATTCAGGGTGATGGCTTTGACAGCCCGGAAGCGACGCAGGCGTTCCTGGCGATCTCCTTCGACTTGCCGTATCTCGGGACGCTCAATCTCTTCGACGGCTTTCAGCTTGGCCGCGAAGGGATGTTGCTGGCGCTGAGCCTCGTCTTCCTGCTTCTTGTGGTCGTCAACGGCCTCTTCAAATTCTACATCAACACCTTCAAGGGGCGGCTGGGCGAGCGTCTCTTGCGGCGAATCCGCTTCGAACTCGTCGATCGCGTCCTGCGGTTTCCGCCGACGCATTTCAAGCGGGTGAAACCGGCCGAGATCTCGACAATGATCAAGGACGAGGTGGAGCCGCTCGGCGGCTTCACGGGCGATGCCTTCGTGTCGCCGGCGCTGCTTGGCGGTCAGGCACTAACGGCGTTGATCTTCATCTTGCTGCAGAGCTTCTGGCTGGGGCTGATTGCCAGCGTCATCGTCGCCGTCCAGGCCGTGATCATCCCGCGCATGCGCAAGCGGCTGCTCGTCCTTGGGCGTGAACGCCAGCTGACTGCGCGTGAGCTGTCGGGCCGGGTGAGTGAAATCGTCGATGGCATCGGAACGATCCGCGGTCACGACACCTCCAATTTCGAGCGCGCCGACATCGCGTCGCGGCTCGCGCGCATCTTCAAGATTCGCTACGACCTCTATCAGTGGAAGTTCCTGGTCAAGTTCATCAACAACTTCCTCGCCCAGGTTACGCCTTTCCTGTTCTATTCGATCGGCGGCTATTTCGCGCTTCAGGGCCGTCTCGATATCGGCCAGCTCGTCGCCGTCATCGGCGCCTACAAGGACCTGCCCGGGCCGCTGAAGGAGCTCATCGATTGGGACCAGGCACGCCAGGACGTGCAGGTGAAGTACGCCCAGGTGGTCGAGCAATTCAGCATCGAACCGCTACTCGATCCGAAAGTTCACGCCATCGCAGTGGCAAGACCGGAGCCGCTGAACGGCGCGCTCGCGGCCGTCAACCTGACGGTGACCGATGATGGCGGCGTGACGCTCCTCGACCACGTCTCGCTGCAGGTGCAGCCGGGCGAGGCGGTCGCACTCAAGGGCGGCGGGGAAGTTCTGGCGGAGGCCTTTGCTCGCCTGATCTGGCCGGCCGGCGGTCGTGTTGTCATCGGCGGTCAGGATATTCTGGAGATGCCGGAATCTGTCACCGGCCGGCGGATCTCTTATGCTTCTTCGGATGTCTACGTGTTTCAGGGCAGCCTTGGCGACAACCTGCTCTACGGCTTGAAGCACGCGCCACTGACCGAGGTTCGGTACGAAGGCGAGCGGGCGACCCATCGCAAGTGGGAACTGGTCGAAGCCAAGCTCGCAGGCAATCCATCCTTCGACGTCAACAGCGATTGGGTCGACTACCCGGCAGCCGGCGCGACCGGGCCAGACGATCTTCTGCTCAAGATCAGGCCTGTCCTTGATGCTGTCCTCCTGACCAATGACGTGCTGGCTCTCGCGGTGCGCTCCACTATCGACCCGAACCGCAATGTGGCCTTTGCCGCTGGTATCGTCGAGATGCGAAGCGCGCTACGGGAGCGCCTCGAAAAGGAAAAGCTTAGCGACCTCGTGGTGTTCTTCGAGCCCGGTTCGTACAACATCGAGGCGACCATCGGCGAAAATCTGCTGTTCGGCACGATTACCGATCAGGTGATGTGGGACGGTGCTCTCGAGGGACATCCGTTCTTCAAGACCGTGCTGCAGCGGGTGGGCTTGCGCGACGTTTTCTACGAGATGGGGCTGGAAATCGCCGAGAACGTCGTCGAACTGTTCCGCGACCTGCCGCCGGATCACCCGTTCTTCCAGCAGCTGACATTCATGACCGCCGAGGAAATCCCTGTTTATGAAGCGTTGCTGCAAAAGGTCCGCGGCCGCCCGCGCGCCGACGTCGCCGAGGATGACCAGGTCAAGATCATCCGGCTGTGCTTCGGCTACATCGAGCCTCGCCACCGCTTTGGTCTTCTGACCGACGAACTGATGGCCAGGATCGTCGCGGCACGACGCGAGTTCGACGAGGGCTTGCCGGCGGACCTCGCCGACATGATCGAGCACTATCGTCCGAACCGCTATATCGCGTCCGGCAGCATCATCGACAACGTGCTCTTCGGGCGTATCGGCCATAAGCACGCCGACGGATCGGAGAAGATCCGGGCGATCGTGCGCGATCTTTTCGAAGCCGTTGGTCTCTATAACGAGGTGCTGGCCTTCGGCTTCGACTTCAATGTCGGCGCCGGCGGCAAGCGCTTGACCGCAGGTCAGCGCCAGAAGCTGGATCTGGCACGCGCGCTCATCCGCATCTGCGACTTCTACATCTTCAACCAGCCCCTGCTGGCGCTTGACCAGCGTGTCCAGGAGCAGGTGGTTCGCAACGTCTTTGCGCTTCTGCGGCAGGACGGCCGCAATCCGGCAATCGTCTGGGTGGTCGCCAATCCGGCGGTGATGGAACTGTTCGACCGCGTCGCGAGTTTCGAGAACGGACGCCTGGTTCGCGACGACGATACGGAAGTGGGGGCTAACGAAGGACCCGACTATAAGGAAATGGCATCTTGATGTAATATTAATGTCAGGGCACGAGCATAAGGTCCCGCCGCGATGCGGGAGGCAGGTTGCCCCCGACGAGATACTCGGAGAAACGGATTGTGATGTTGCTCAAGGATGAAGTCGAAATGCTGCGCCGGATAACCCTGTTTTCAGGATTGCCGCCTGCAAAGTTGAAACTCCTTGCCTTCACCTCCGACCGGGTCATGTACAGCGCTGGGGAGGCCCTTTTTTATCAGGGTGATATCGGCGATGCCGCCTATGTCATTCTCTCCGGCAAGGCCGACGTGCTGGTGACGACTGCAAGCGGGCCGCTGAAGCTTGCGGAGGTCGAACAGAATTCGATCGTCGGCGAAATCGCCATCCTCTGTAACACCCCGCGCACGGCAACCGTGCGCACGACGACACCGCTGGAAGCCCTGCGCATCCGCAAGGACGATTTCCTGAAACTCTTGGCCGACTTCCCCGAAATGGCCGTGGAAATCATGCGTGTGCTCGCCGACCGCCTGAGCCAGACGACGGCCGAACTCACGGAAGCGCGCAGTCGAAACGAGCGCATGGAAGCGTAAAATCGCGGCGGCGCTGACTGCCGATGGCATGTCCTGGCCGCATGGAAGACCTTCGCAAAAACGATTCCGCTTGACCGGGATATGGGCTAGAGAAGCGCCATGCGTGCGATCACCTATTTCTGCAAGACCGTCCATTTCCCCGACAAGCCTGAGAAGAAGCGCTTCTTTGCGCGGCTTCAAAGCGGCGAGTGGGAGCCGTGCACATTTCAAAACATCGAGCGGCTGGTCGACGGCCACACGACCTTTGTTGATATCGGCGGCTGGATCGGCGTAACGCCCTATTGGGCAGCTCAGATTGCCGACAACGTTATTACGGTCGAACCCGATCCCGTCTGCTTCGGCATCCTCAAGGAAATGGAAGCGCAGAACGAGGGGGAGGTCGCGCTGATCAATGCTGCACTTTCCGAGGATGACGTCCTGGTGCTGAACTCGGTCGGCGGCGGATTTGGCAGCTCGGAAACCTCGGCGCTGATCGCCGACGACACCGGGCAGGCGATCAAGGCGAAAACGATCACGATTGCCGAATTGCAGTCGCTGGCGCGAACCGACAAGCTGTGCTTCAAGATCGATATCGAAGGCTATGAATACCGTTCTCTGGCCCAGTTCCGGGATATCGACCGCACGCGCACGACGGGCGTTCTGCTCGCCGTGCATCCGCAGATCCTATTTGCGTCGCTGAGCGGGCCAGCAATCGTCAGGGCATTTCGCACCGTCGTTGCTACCTTCGGGCTCGTGAGAAGCTTTCGTGGCTTTTGCCTCGACAATCCGTCAGCGATGTGGACTGCGCTCAAGAAATCCATCATCCGGCGTGAATTCCGCGGGTTCGATCTGCTCTTTGTTCATAAGGTCAGCGACCGGTAGCGACGCGCGCTTTTTGAGGCACCGCCGCAGCCAATACATGCCTTGTGGGACCAGGACTTAGCTGAAAGTCGCTGCGGCTGACGCATTAACCATGTCTGCAACAAGGTTAATTCTTGGTTTAAGAATATTACTTCTGGTGGTATAAGCGCCTGGTTTCTATTTTCATTCCTCGGTTTTTCTGCTGTGCCATGAGAGCGGTCAGATGTCCTGGATGTATTTTGTGGGCGCAACCTATTGTATCGCTGCGCTTTTCCTATTGGCGATGACCTATCTGGAAGGTCTGCAGGCGCACGCGCCCTGGAATGTCTATCGTGTCGCCGGCATTGTGATCTGTATTTTCTGGCCGGTTCTCATTTTTTATCTAATGTTTAAAATTGTAACGAAAAGAAAAATTCCGCAGGGGTGAACGTATTTCCTTCCTGTTTTGATGGCGTATTTTCATGTTCCTGGAGAATTTACCATACAACCAGAAAACGCCGGCGGTTAACCCATGAACTCTTCATGCGGATTATGTTTCGGTTGTGATTGACCCGTGTGAAAGTTCTGAACATGTGCGGTTTTGGCGGCTATTTCGGTTCGGTCCGGGAAGCAGAAACCCTTCTCAAGAGGATGGTGACCGCGATCGCGCATCGCGGACCGGATGAGCACGGCACATTCGTGGCGGCGGAGGCCGGCCTCGGTCATGTCAGGCTCGCGATCGTCGGGCTTGGTGACGGCCAGCAGCCAATGTCGGACGCGACGGGCGAGTTAACAATCGCCTTCAACGGCGAGATCTTCAACTATGTCGAACTGCGCGAGGAACTGCGCGCCAAGGGCCGGCGTTTCCGGACTTCGAGCGACACGGAAGTCATCCTTCACCTCTATGACGAGATGGGCGAGGACTGCCTGTCCGTCCTCAATGGCGACTTTTCCTTTGCAATCTGGGACGCCCGTCGCAAGCGGATGATGCTCGCTCGCGACCGCATGGGCGTCCGTCCGCTGTTCTATACGACCAGAGGCGGCACACTCTACTTCGCATCCGAGATCAAGGCGCTGCTTCAGGTGCCTGGCATCGTAGCCGAGATCGACCCGATCGCGCTCGACCAGATCTTCACGCTTTGGGCGCCGATCGCGCCGCGGACAGGATTTCGCGATATCCACGAGCTGGAACCGGCAAATTTCATGATCGTCGAGCGGGGGCGTCAGACCATCAGGCCCTATTGGCGTCTCGACTATCCGGATCGCGAGGCGACGTCACGTTTCGTCAACGAAGGTGATGCCGCCGAAGAGTTGCGGGCGCTTCTAAGCGATGCGACGCGGATACGCATGCGGGCCGATGTACCGGTCGGCTCATATCTGTCGGGTGGTCTTGATTCCTCCATCGTCGCGGCGCTGGCGGCGGGCATGGCGCCGCAAGGATTGCGCACGTTCTCCGTCACGTTCGACAGCGTCGAGCACGACGAAAGCGCCTACCAGATGCAGATGGCCGCGGCCCTCGGCACGCAGCACAGCACCGTTGCCTGCCGTGCCGGCGATATCGCCAGGGTGTTCCCGGATGTCGTGCGTTTTGCTGAAAGGCCGATCATCAGGACGGCGCCGGCGCCGCTCTATCAGCTTTCGGGCCTGGTGCGCGAACAGGGGCTTAAGGTCGTGCTGACCGGCGAGGGGGCCGACGAGGTCTTTGCCGGCTATGATATCTTCAAGGAAGCGCGCGTGCGTCGGTTCTGCGGGCGTCAACCTGGCTCGCGCATCCGTCCGCATCTGTTCCGCAAGCTTTATCCCTATCTGCCTGGCCTGCAGCAGCAGTCGGCTGAATATCTCGCTGCCTTCTTCGGGGCGGGCGACGTTGCGCTGGACGATCCGCTCTTCTCCCATCGCCCCCGCTTCAAGAGCACGGCGGCGACGAAGATCTTCTTCTCGCCTGATCTGCGCGCCAGCCTTGCCGGCTATGATGCGGCGGAGGAGCTGGCGAGCCGTCTGCCCCAGGATTTCGGCCGCTGGCATCCGTTGCATCAGGCTCAGTATCTTGAGGGTCGGTTCCTTTTGCCCGGCTATATTCTTTCGAGCCAGGGCGACCGAATGGCGATGGCGCATGGTATTGAAGGGCGTTTCCCGTTCCTCGATCATCGGCTGGTCGAGTTTGCGTCCGGCCTGCCGCCGGAGATGAAACTCAAGGGGCTGGTGGAAAAGCACATCCTGCGCGAGGCAACCAAGGACCTGATGCCGGAGGCGATCGGCAAGCGCACCAAGCAACCCTATCGAGCACCCGATAGCCTTTCGTTCACCGGCGTCGGTGAACTTGATTACGTCCGCGAGGCGATGAGCCAAGACAGCATTGCCGCGGGTGGCCTCTTCAACCCGAAGGCGGTCACGAAACTCTACGAAAAGTGCCAGTCCCAACCGGTATCCGGCTTTCGCGACAATGCGGCGTTCGTCGGAATCCTGTCGACGCAGCTATGGTTGAAGACATTCACCGGCACGAGCATCCACGCCGCCGAGGCGGCCTGAACGACTGAGGAAAGGAAAAGACATGACGGAAACGATCAAGGACAAGGTCAGGGCCTTTGTCATCGAGAACTTCCTGTTCGGCGACACGTCCTACGATCTTGCCGACACGGCATCGCTGATCGAGAACGATATCATCGACTCCACCGGTGTGCTGGAGCTGGTCGCCTTCATCGAAGATCACTACGGCATCGCCATGGCGGACGCCGATATCGTGCCGGCGAACCTGGATTCGCTCGCGCGCATCTCGGCTTTCATTGAAGCCAAATCTGGCGCGACGGTAACGGCGTAAACGACAACGGGTGAGGTCCACGCAGATGCGGTTCGAGCAATTCCTTATCGGCAACGCTGCGGCGCACGCGCCGAAAACGGCATTGATCACCGACCGCAGGCGGCTGCGATACGACGAGCTTGATCGGCTTTCGAGCCAGCTGGCCGCCTCGCTATCCAGGAACGGCGTCAAGCGCAATGATCGCGTGCTGGTGTTCATGGACAATTGCTGGGAGGCTGCGGTTTCGATCTTTGCGGTGCTCAAGGCAGGCGCGACTTTCAGCCCGATCAATTCGTCGACCAAGGCAGACAAGCTGGCCTATATCATCGAGGATTGCGAGGCAGCCGCCATCCTCACGCAGGCAAAACTGACGCCGGTCGTGACTGAAGCCCGTGTGCTCGCTGGCGATAGGAACCTGTTCGTGGCTTCCACGGCAGCCCCGAACGGCCAGGTGCCGGCTGGCGCGACCTCATTCGATGCCTGCCTGGAAGGCGATGCAGAGCCGGTGGCCCACGGTGGCATCGACGTCGATCTCGCCATGCTGATCTATACCTCCGGTTCCACCGGGCGCCCCAAGGGCGTGATGATGACGCATCGCAACATCGATGCGGCATCCGAATCGATCACCACCTACCTGCGCAACCGGCACGACGACATTATCCTTAATGTCCTGCCGCTTGCCTTCGACTACGGCCTTTATCAGCTGCTGATGGCCGTTCGGCTCGGAGCGACGCTGGTTCTCGAAAAGTCCTTCGCGTTTCCGCATGCAATCTTCGAGCGCATTCGCGAGGAGGGCGTCACCGGATTTCCGCTTGTGCCGACGATGGCGGCGATGATCCTGCAGATGCGCGATCTGGAACCGGGCTTCCTGCCCAGCCTTCGCTATCTTTCCAACACCGCCGCGGCGCTGCCGCCAGCACATATCGCCCGGCTAAGAGAACTTTTTCCCGGCGCGCGACTGTATTCGATGTACGGGCTGACGGAATGCAAGCGCTGCACCTATCTGCCGCCAGAAGAACTTGACCGTCGCCCGGGCTCTGTCGGCATCGCCATCCCCAACACCGAGGCCTTTGTGGTCGACGATGAGGGTAGGCGCGTGCCGCCGGGCGTGCCGGGCGAACTCGTCATCCGTGGCCCGCACGTGATGCAGGGCTATTGGCGCAACGACGCCTCGACCGAACGCATGCTTCGACCGGGACCGCACCCTTGGGAGAAGGTGCTCTACACCGGCGATCTGTTTCAGACCGACGCGGAGGGCTTCCTCTATTTCGTCGGGCGCAAGGACGACATCATCAAGAGCCGCGGCGAGAAGGTTGCGCCGAAGGAAGTCGAGACGGTCCTGCATTCTCATCCCGGCATCGCTGAAGCCGTGGTGGTGGGCGTAGCTGACCCGGTGCTCGGCCACGCGATCGCGGCAATCGTCGTGCGCTCGGACCAGACACTTAGCGACAAAGACATCATCCGGCATTGTTCGCGCCACCTGGAGGACTTCATGGTCCCGAAAATTATCGAATTCCGCACGGAGTTGCCGAAGACGGACACGGGCAAGGTTAGCCGCAGACTGGCGGCCGAGACGATGGAGTTTGCAGAATGAACATTCGCCCGACCCAGGATACGGATCCGTTTTCGGCCGAAACGCTTGTCATCGATCATGCGACGGAAACCGACCGCATCGTTGCGGGGCTGCGCGAACAGCTGCGCGGAATGAAGAAGCGCGGCCTCGTTCTCGGTCTTTCCGGCGGGATCGATTCCAGCGTCTCTGTAGCCTTGGCTGTGCGGGCCGTCGGCGCAAAGAACGTCTTTTGCCTGTTCATGCCGGAAAACGACAGCGATCCGGAAAGCCTGAGGCTCGGTCGTCTGGTCGCTGAAACCTTTGGCGTCGATGCCGTGGTCGAGGATATCGGGCCGACGTTGCAGGCAATGGGCTGCTATGAGCGTCGCGACGCCTTCATCCGCCAGCTTGTTCCCGCCTATGGCGACGGCTGGGCATCGAAGATCGTGATTGCCAACGCGCTGGAAGGTGAGGGCTACAACATCTCTTCGCTGGTGGTCCAGGATCCGCAGGGCAAGCAGACCAAGTTGCGCATGCCGCCACCCGTCTATCTCGGCATCGTTGCCGCAACCAACATGAAACAGCGGACACGCAAGCAGATCGAATACTATCACGCCGACCGGCTGAATTTCGCCGTGCTCGGTACGCCGAACCGGCTGGAATACGACCAGGGCTTCTTTGTGAAGAACGGCGATGGCGCCGCCGACGTCAAGCCGATTGCGCATCTCTACAAATCGCAGGTCTATGCACTGGCAGCGCACCTCGGCGTTCCCGAGGAAATCCGCCGCCGCCCGCCGACGACGGATACCTATTCGCTGGAACAGACGCAGGAAGAGTTCTATTTCTCGCTGCCTTACGACCGGATGGATCTTTGCCTCTACGGTCTGAATAACGGCTTGCCGATCGAGGCAGTGGCGCAGGCGGCAGGACTGACGGCAACGCAGGTCGATCGCGTCTGGGCGGATATCGCCGCCAAACGCAAGGCGACGCGCTACCTGCATCTTGGACCGCAACTCGTTGCGGCTGTGGAAGAGATTGCGGGCTGACCGGCCAGGGCGGCGATTGCCGCCCGTCGTCTGGATTAATCGAAGTGGCCGCCGATCAACCGGCTCCAATGTTCGCCGGCCAAGCCGTTGAGAAAGGCTTGCGAATTACGGAACGCCTGAAGAATTCCGGCATCGCGGGCGTGAACGACGGTCGAAGCGACATGCACGAAGGCAATGCGCCGGCCGAGCATGGCTTCAAGCAAGGCGGGCTGCGTGCGACCACGCAAGCCGGCGACGCCGCGCGCCGCGGCATGATCGATCAGGCCGTCGATGACGGGACCGGCCTGTCCGGGAAGCGCCAGGATTTGCAGCACGCGACCGATCCCGCCGGAGCGGGCATAGTAGACGAAGGCGCCGACGATCGCCCCGGTGCGCGCGGCAACCGACGCGAAGATTGCATCGCCCTGATCCGGCTTTTGCACCGCATCGTGCAGGATATGCGCGAGCTGTTCCTCCGCCCAGTTCGGGCGCAGCGGAAATTGGGCGGTCAATGAGGGTAGGAGATTGGCGAAGGCTGCCTTGTCTATATCGGTGACGGTATAATTTGCTTGGCTGGTACCGCTGTCGGGAACGGCCGACCAACGCTGTTGGCCGCGCGCCATTCTCTTGCGATGGACCCGGTCGAGCCCATGGGCCAACGGATTGGCCAGCCGCGCCAGTTTGATCCGGTTCGAGGCAACACTAAGCGCGAACGTCGCCGGGCGGATAACGCGCACCCAATCGAGGCTGTATTGCGGCAGCACGATGCCACGTAGCCGCGTCCACATCTGCGTCGAGACTTCGCTTGCCGTCTCGCTGAAAGAAAGATCCTGCGGGCCGGCGAGGAATGCCTTCAACAGGCGTGCGCCAGCCATCGGATCGGTTTCGCGATCCTCCACCATCAGCGACCCGCAAATGGCTGCACGTAGCTGTCGACCGTCGAGCGTCATCGGCAGGACGTTGACGCCGACGAAGCCGGAGATGCGGCCTTCAGCGTTGACGTGGACGAGCGGACGGATCTCCGGATCACATCCCGGGGCGTCGAGATAGAGTTCGCGCATGTAGTCGGTCAGCGTTGTCGGCGGCGGGGTCTTGTCATTGCGGAACACCCTCTGGAACATTCCGGCGATTGCGGGAATGTCTGGCGCCTCCAGAGATCGGATTTCACTCATCTTGCCTTGCTCCCGGCCTCGCTCGGCGCGGATGCCTGAGTATGCAACTTCCTGACGATGGCGACGCGTGGCCTGCCTTCCACATCGGTGGCGAAGGTGACGGCCTCATAGGCCTTGGTGCGGGCGAGAAGGGCGGATGCCTGTCGATCCTGGCCGGCGCCGAACTCGAAGAGTAGCCAGCCGCCGGGTTTCAGGAACGCCACAGCGTCGCGGATGAGGCGCTGATGGATCGAGATGCCGTATGGGCCGCCATCGAAAGCCTCCCGCGGTTCGGCTTCAAGCAGGTGGGCGCTGTCGCCTTCAAGCCGAGATGTGGAAATATAGGGTGGGTTGCAGACGACCATGTCGACCGAGCCCTCGAGATGGTCGTCGGTCAGCGCATCAAACAGATCGCCTTGCCGTATGGTGACGCGATCGGCGACATTCAGGCGAATGACGTTTCTGCGGGCCAGCGCAACGGTGCTGTCGGTCAAGTCCGCACCCCAGACACGGGCGGAAACGACATCGGCCGCAAGCCCGAGCGCCAGGTTTCCGGAGCCGCAGCACATGTCGATGACGGTTGCGCCGGATGGCCGATCATGCAGGATGTTGGAAGCCGTGCGTCCGAGAAGCTCCGTTTCCTCTCGCGGCACCAATACATCAGGTGCCAGTTCGAGCTCGACGTTCATGAAACGGTGCAAACGCGGCGCAGCGCCGCTTGCCTGATCATCATGAAGGGGATTGTTGTTTTGCGGCACGGCCTCTCCTTCATGCGTCGATCGATGGCTGCAGGATCACACTACGTCAATCAGGTAAACGGAAGCTAAAATGCAATTGAAGCGGGTGTGTTAACCGCGCAATCATTTCTACGTGCTATTCCTTGCGATGATCGGAAGCGTGTGCTCGGCTGTTGCGGCAACGCCCATCCGGCATCGGACGCACATTTCGTCGGATTGTTGTCAAAGGCAGATCGGGATGGCATCGGAAGGTCTCAGAGAACCGGGCGCGCACAAACCGTTCCTGTCGATGATCATGTCCTATGCCGCCTCGGGCGGCAGCCTCATCATTGGATCCGCTGCCCAGCTTCTGACGTTCGCGATCCTCGCGCGGTGGCTCGGCGTTCATGAGTTCAGTGTCTTCGTGGCGATCACTGCGGTCGCCAATATCGCCGTGCATCTCTGCGGGTTGGGGGCGATGGAGTGCCTCGTGCGCCGCGTCGCGCGCGACCGGAGCATGTACTCTCGTATGCTCGGTCATAACGTCATTTTGACCGGCATCAGCGGCACCCTTCTGGTTTTGCTTGGCGCGATTGCGCTTCCGTTCTTCTTCACTCTTTCCGCAGATCCGGTCACCAATATCGCCGTGATTACGCTGATGCTGACGACCAATGTCGTCTTCGTGCGCGTCATCGTGCTGACGGAGCAAATCTTTCTCGCTCACTCGAATTTCGCATCCGCCAACAAGGTTGTCGTCAGCTTTGCCATTGCTCGCACAATCGCCGCTGCGCTCGCCTGTATCGTCTTTGGAGTGGCGACCGTCGCCTCCTGGGCGGTCTGGCAATTCGCATGCCATGTACTTGTCGCGATCGGCTGCTGGTATGCCGTCAAGGGCCTTGGTCGGCCAACCTACGGCATCGTGCGCGAAGAACTGCCGCAGGGGCTCTATTTCAGCGTGCCCTTCATTCTGCGCGCGGTGCGCCAGAATGCCGACTTGCTCGTCCTGAGCCTCGTTGCCTCCGCAGAAGTGATGTCGAGCTACAGCGTCGCGCGGCGCATGCTGGAAAGCAGCTATCTCTCGGTCGAGGCGCTGAACCGGTTGATTTATCCCGGTTCGGCCAAGGCAACGGCCTCCGGCCTGCACCATGCCTTCGAGCGGGTACGCAAGGTGCTCGTTGCTGCCACCTCGATCAGTATTGCGGCGGCGATCGCGGTCTTCGTTCTTGCGCCGGTGCTGCCTTACCTCTTCGGCCGGGACTATGTCTCGCTGGTATCCTTCGTTCGAATTCTCTGCTGGGTCGTCGTGCCGATTGCCATGTGGTCGGTCGCAATGGAGGCGATGGGAGCATCCGGGCATCACCCGGCGCGTGCCTCTGTCATGGGCCTCGGCAGCGTACTCGGCGCGGCGTTGACGGCGTGGGCGACCTGGTATGCGCCGCCTGTGGGCACATTCATCTCCTTCTATGTGATCGAGATCGCCATGGTCATCGTATCCTGGAGTGTCTTCCTGCGCTTCGTCCGGCGCGACAGGGAGGGAGCGGTTGAGAACGTGGTCCCGGCGAGGATGGCACATGAAGGCTGAGCTGAGGGAACTGGAAACTGCCACAGCCATCGGGCGTCGCATGCCGCATCCGGGCAGCGTGAGACCCATGGAGCTAGGCGATGTCCCTGCGGTGAGCCGGCTCTTCAGCAAGATTTTCCGCAAGCGCGACATCGAGCCAAGCGATGATCTCCGGCAGTATCTTGAAGCGACCTTCTTCGGCAGTCCGCTCTACACTCCCGAGCATGGCAGTATCGTCTACGATGACGGCGACGGCACCATCGCGAGCGCGATCCTGGCGCTGCCGATGGAATTCTCCATCCACGGTCGCCATACCGTCGGCAAGCTTCTTTGTGCGTTCATGTCAGACGGAAAGGCGGGGGCCCTTGGTGCAGCATGTCTCGCTCGTACGATGCGTGCCGCGCGCCAGGACATGTGCTTCTCGGATAATTCGTCGCCGGTGAGTGCGGACCATTGGGTTGCCGGAGGCGGGGTAGTGCTCCCGATACAAAGCCTGGAGTGGCAGCGATCGTTTCGACCGGCGACCAGCAGCGCCATTCGTGCCAGCCGCCAATTTCCGGCACTGGGTTCGAAAATAGCGCTCGGTGTCCTTGGTGCATTCGATAAGATCCTGCGCCGGCGAAGACCATCTGTGAAACCCGCCCCGGCCTCAGGATGCACGACGAAGGTGATCGGGGCCAACGAGTTTCTCGAGTGTGCCCGACCAATGATGGAACGGTTTTCGGTCAGGCCCGTTTGGTCAACCGAAGAGTTCGATTGGCTCGTCGCGATCGCCGGCAAGAACCAAGGCCTCGGTGAAGTGCATTTCCGCCAAGTAACGGCGGATGGAAGAGCAATTGGTGTTTTCCTCTTTCTTGGCAAGGCGAACAGGACTGCGACGGTCCTGAATGTGCTTTGTCAACCGGGTCGGGAGTTTGAGGTGACGGCCGAGATGTTTGCCTGCCTCGACCGCGAAGGTTATGCCCAGGCCACAGGCGCTGCACAGCCCTTTCTGATGAATGCGATATCGCGCCAACGCTGGCTAACGTTCCGCCACCGGGGATATTTCTGCATGGTGACGCGCCATGGAGATCTCAAGGATGCGGCATTGCGCAACGACCTCTATATCGGCGGCCTGGCATCCGAAAGCTGGAGCCGGTTGCTGACGGATTTCTGAGCGTCAAGGTAAATGGCTACCTGGCCGATTAACGGAATTTTCACCGTACAACTCTAATTCTTCATTGGAGATACGAGACGCGCAAGCCGGCGATTTTTGCGTCTTGAAGCGGGCGTGAGGAATGCGGATGTATAGGCCGAACGAGCCCCGACAACAAAGGTCGCCTCAACCATCGCACGGTCAACGTGCGATGGTCGGCAGCGGTTCGTTGCTCAATCTTCTGCCGGCTGACGACGAGGATGCACTCCCACCTTTTGAAGAAAAGCAAGCGCCGCGAAGAGAGCCGGAAGTCCGGCCCTCCCAGGCAGTTCCCCGGGCGCAGGCAGAGAAGCAGCCGACGCCGCATGTCGGTGGCGCGTTCTTGCCGCGGCTTCACCTCGTCAGCCAGATCGGGGTAGACGACGTTATTCGCTGGCTGCGCGACGGTATGTTCTGGATTATCGCCGCAGTGACGATCTGTACATTTGCGGCCCTCGTTTATGCGATGACCGCGTCGCCTCGTTACACCGTCTACACGGATATCGTTGTCGATCCGTCCAATCTCAATGTCGTCAGCGACGATGTCTTTACAAGCAATCCGCAGCGTGACGCGCAACTGTTGGAAGTGGAGAGCAAACTCAGGATCCTGACGTCACGCAATGTGCTGGCGCGGGTGATCGATGAATTGCAACTCACGCGCGATCCAGAGTTCGTCAAGCCGGCATCCTTTGCATCGCTGCGCAATCTGTTTTCCTCGAAGCAGGAGCAGCAGGTAAACAATGAACTTGCTGCCATGCGCGCGCTTTCGGAGCGCGTCGAGGCGCGGCGGGAGGAGCGTTCTTTCGTCGTCGTCATGAAGGTTTGGAGTGAGGAGCCGGCAAAGGCCGTGACCCTCTCGAACGCAATCGTGGATGCTTTCGAGCAGGAGCTGTTTCAGTCGGCTGCGGACAGTGCCGGCCGTGTCGCCAAGAACCTGAACGCCCGGCTGGACGAATTGCGCCGCAACGTGACCGATGCCGAGCGGGCGGTGGAAGATTTCCGTCGGGTCAATGGCCTGCAGTCGACCAATGGTCAATTGGTCAGCAATCAGCTTTCCGGCGAACTCAACACCCAGGTCCTGGACGCACAGCAGCGCTTCATCCAGGCAGAGACACGCTACAACCAGATGAGTGCGGCAATCGCTCAAGGGAGAACCGCCAGCGCGTCGGAGTTTGAATCCGAAAACATGACGAACCTGCGCGGGCAGTACAACATGCTCCAGCAGCAGATCGCCTCGATGCTCCGGACTTTCGGCGAGCGGCATCCCCGCTTGGTGGCCGCCAGATCCGAGCGGACGACCCTCGAGGGCGCGCTTGCCGATGAGGCCCGCCGCATTCTGGAGCGCGCCAAGGCGGACATGGATCGCGAGCGGCAGGCGCTGGAGGCGCTACGCGGCAAGGCCAATACCGAAAAATCAAACGTCTTCACCGACAACGAGGCCCAGGTTCAGTTGCGCGATCTGGAGCGCGATGCCCGCGCCAAGGCTGCGATTTACGAGACGCATCTTGCGCGCGCCCAGCAAATCACCGAACAGCAGCAGATCGATACGACCAATGTGCGGGTGATCTCGCGGGCGCTGCCTCCCAACTCACGCACATGGCCGCCCCGTACGGTGATCCTGCTGATTGCCGGCGGCATGCTCGGCCTCTTCCTGGGCGTCTCGGCAGCGATCGCCCTCGGCTTGTGGAGATATATTCGCCGTCCGCAGCCGGCGACTGCCTGACGGGAGCGCGCCAATGACGAGCGCCGCCTATGCTGAAACCACTGCCGCCGAAACGCTGCGGCTGCGCATTGGCACCCTGCTGTTCATGGCCATTACGCTGTACTACTGGATACCGTTCCATTCTTTCGTCGATTTGACTACCGAGGCCCTGCTCGATCCGAATGCGGACAATTCCAGTCGCTTGAACCAGATGGTGGCCCTGCTGCTCGTTTCAGGTGCCTTCTGCTATGGACTCCTGCATCCGATGCGAAACGCGCTCTTGCAGCCGCGTTTGCTTCTTTCGATCCTGTTTCTATGGCTGCTGTTTGCCTGTCTTGTTTCGGCGCATCCTGCTTCCGGAATGAAGGCTTTGATCTTGACCACGTTGGTCGTTGTGAATGCCAGTGCCTACCTGCTGCTACCCCGTTCGGAACGGCATTTCGCCAAGATGCTCGGCATTGCGACGCTCGTCATGTTGGCGGTTGCCTATTACGGCATACTCTTCAGACCCCTGCTCTCCATTCATCAGGCCAACGAGGTGCTTGAGCCGATGCATGCCGGTTTATGGCGGGGCTTCTATCGGCACAAGAACGAAGCCGCGGTCGGCATGGTATTGGCATCATTCTACGGTCTTTTCGTCATGCATGCCTGGTCGCGGATCGTGGGGATTACAATTCTGGCATTGTCGTTCTTCTTCCTGATACACACGGGAGGAAAAACCTCGACTGCCATGTTGCCGGCGATCCTTCTGCTGGTGTGGGTTTTCGAACATGTGCGTTTTTTGCGGATACCGATCGCGATCGGCGGTGTTGCTCTGTTCAACCTGTTTGCCGTAGGTTCGGCAGTCATCCGCCCGGTTGGCGATTTCGTCACGTCACTGGGAATCGATGCCACTTTCACGAACCGCGCCGATGTATGGCGCTTCGCCTTTGCCGCGATCGCAGAGCACCCCATCGTCGGCCATGGTCTAAAGGCCTTTTGGCAGACTGAGGAAGTGGTCTTCAGCGGCGGCAACATCGAGACCTGGGCGGCGCGGGCGGCCCATTCGCACAATTCCTATCTCGAGACCCTGCTGATAATTGGCCTTCCCGGCCTGCTGCTGACATTGTTGTGGTTGGTCATAACGCCGCTCTATCACATTTCCCGCATTCCCGCCGTCAGTGAGCATTCGCCCCTCACACGCCTTTTTCTCCGCGTCTGGCTTTACGCGCTGTACACTGCCGGTCTCGAAAACCTGTTCTTTGATGGGCCGAACCTGCTTTGGTTCGCATTGCTCTTTGCGATTTGCGGGCTGCGGCTGCAATCGTCTGCCGCGTTGACGACAGTGCCTCGCGCGGGGACACAAAGGATGGTTGTGCATGCATAGTGTCTCCCAAACGCTTCTGAAGGTTGACGGCCTTGTCGACCGGTTGGCAAATCGCCTGATCTGGCGCTTTGCTGCGAAGAAGCTCGCCGTTGCAACCGACGTTCCGCTCGTTTCGTTCACCTTCGACGATGTGCCTGACAGCGCCTTGCATCAGGGTGCCGAAATCCTTGAACGGCACGGCGTTCGCGGCACATTCTACATTGCCGGGGGGCTCGAAGGGCGGATCGAGCCGGATCGAACCTTGATCAGCGCAGCGGGCTGTGAGGCGCTCTCGAAGCGCGAACACGAAGTCGGCTGCCACACCTTCAGCCATGCGAAGATAAGGCGCCTGGTTGCAGGCGCGCTTGCGCGCGACCTCGACCGAAATGCGGACTATCTGGCAGCCAGTGGCGTGGCAGAGCCGGCAAGAAACTTTGCCTTTCCCTACAACGCCGCCTGGCCGATGGCGCGCAAGGAACTGGGGCGGCGCTACCGCACGTGCAGGGCCGCAGGGGAGGCGATCAACCGCGGTGCGGTCGATCCGCTGATGTTGAAGGCGGTCGAGATCCGCCAGCCCGAGGCGCACGCGCTTGCGCTGACCCGCTGGATCGATGATCTCGTCGCGCAGCCGGGATGGCTGGTCTTTTTCACGCACGACATCGCGCCGCGATCGACGCCTTATGGCTGTACGCCGGAGACGTTCGAAAAGCTCGTGCGATATGCGGTCGAGAAGGGATGCACCGTCCTGCCGGTCGACAGGGCACTCGACCGGCTTGGCGGATGAGGAGAGCGATGTGCCCAACACGGTAGCTGCCGGCAAGCGACTTCTCGCCATCAACAACTACTTCTATCGGCGCGGCGGCGCCGAGGCGGTGTTCTTCGACCATATGAAGATGTTCGCCGATATCGGCTGGGATGTCGTGCCCTTTGCCATGGAGCACGAGGACAATGAACGCTCCGAATGGTCCGAGTACTTCGTCTCCGAAATCGAATTTGGTCGGCAAACGAACTTTCTGCGGAAAATAGAGCAGGCGGCAAGCGTGATCTATTCGCGCGAAGGGCAGCGCAACATCGCCAGGCTGATCGACCGGGCACGTCCGTCGGTTGCCCATGCGCACAACGTCTATCACCACCTGTCGCCGGCGATCTTTTCGACGTTGAAGGCAGTGGGCGTGCCGGTTGTCATGACGGCTCATGACCTCAAACTTGCCTGTCCTTCCTACAAGATGCTGCGCGATGGCAATATCTGCGAGGACTGTCGCGGCGGACGGGTCTACAACGTCCTGCGCCACCGCTGCGTCAAGGGTTCGGCGATATTGAGCGGTGTCGTGCTGGCAGAAACGGTGCTGCATCGTACGCTGGGGCTCTATCGCAACAAGGTCGACCGGATCGTCGTTCCGAGCCGGTTCTACGTGGAGAAGCTCGTCGAATGGGGCTGGCCGCGTGAGCAGATGGTGCACATTCCGAACTTCGTGGACGTGGACGATTACAGCAGCACCTGGGACGAGGGCGACTACTTCGTTTTCGCAGGCCGGCTTGCGCCCGAAAAGGGCATCGCCACGCTGATCAAGGCGGCGGCACTCTCGAAACAGCGGTTGGTCGTCGCCGGCACCGGCCCGGAAGAGGCATCGCTACGTCGGCTCGCGAGCGAGCTCAATGCAGACGTGACGTTTGCCGGATATCTCTCAGGCGAGAGTCTTCACAGGTTGATCGGATCATCCAGGGCGCTCGTGCTGCCGTCGGAATGGTACGAAAACGCGCCCATCAGTTTGCTGGAAGCTTATGCTCTGGGACGGCCGGTGGTCGGTTCAGCCGTCGGAGGCATTCCGGAAATGATCCAGGTCGGGGAAACGGGCACGACGGCAACGTCGGGAGACGCCGAGGATCTGGCAAGGGTGCTGGCCGACATGACGGCCCTCGGGCCGACAGCGCGCGCCCGTATGGGCGCTGCCGGCAGGGCGTGGATATCCAGAGATTTCTCCGCCGATGCTTATCGCGACAGAACGCTTGATCTCTATGCCGCGCTTGGGGCGACCTAGTTGGGCAGATTTATCCTTGCGCCATTAACCAAGACTTGCGAATATACTTACCGCGACATTAATTTTGTTCGTTTGTTGATCGAATTATTAGATGTATAACGATTTATTTACGGTTTTGTTAAGTATTGTAAACGTAAATGGCCCTGGGTGCGCAATCCTTGAGGCCACGCCATGGGCAGGAAGTCAGGAGTCTCGCAAGTTGGTCGTCGGCAACAGCCGTCGGTCTCCACTGAGATTGTACAATCGGGAATATTGGACGGCGTCGACGGAAAGGGTGGTACCGCCCAGCGTGGAGTCTACCTCGTGCAAAGTTATCGCGAGTTGACAGGCAAGGATCGACGACACAGCGCCCGGACCGGACGGCGGCGCGTGATGATGCTGGGCCTGCGCGGAATTCCGGATGTGCAGGGTGGCATCGAAAAGCATGTCGAGATTCTTGCCGGCAAGCTCACGAAGCATGGCTGGGACGTCGACGTGATAGGACGCCGCCGATATCTTCCTGCGTCTGTCCCCTTTAGCTGGAACGGTATTCGCGTCTTGCCTTTCTGGGCGCCGCGCCGAATGGCGCTGGAAGCCATCGTTCACACGTTCATCGGTGTTTGCTACGCAGGCTGGCAGCGTCCTGATGTGCTGCATATCCATGCGATAGGGCCTGCGCTTTTTGTACCGCTTGCGAGAATGCTTGGCCTGAAGGTGGTCGTCACCCATCATGGCTATGACTACGACCGGCAAAAATGGGGTGCCCTTGCCAAGGGCACGCTGAAGCTCGGCGAACGACTGGGCATGCGCTTTGCAAGCGGGCGGATCGCCATTTCGAAGGATATCGCCGAGACGATGGGCGCGCGGCACAAGGTGTCCATGGCCCTTGTGCCCAACGGGGTGTCGGTCACGGCGGCCAAGGGCGAGACCGGCATTCTTGCCGAGTTCGGCCTTGCGCCACGGCGGTACATCCTGCTTGCCGCACGGGTCGTGCCCGAGAAGCGCCAGCTCGATCTGATCCGCGCCTATGCCAAATGCTCCAGCCAGGATTTCAGGTTGGTGC
Source organism: Ensifer sp. 4252 (assembly GCF_050434565.1). NCBI lineage: Bacteria > Pseudomonadati > Pseudomonadota > Alphaproteobacteria > Hyphomicrobiales > Rhizobiaceae > Ensifer > Ensifer sp. 4252. Next base: position 84,244 of record NZ_JBNDIU010000014.1, on the reverse strand, counting down.
TGGCCGGCGGTGCAGAATTCGAGACGCCCTACACCGAGGAGGTGAGAAGGCTGGCAGGTGACGTCGGAGGTGTGGTTCTAGCGGGCTTCCAATCCGGTGACCGGCTGGCGGAGCTATTCGCCAATGCGGCGCTTTTCGTTCTGCCTTCCAGCCACGAGGGCATGCCGATCGCCCTGCTGGAGGCCATGGCCTATGGCTTGCCGGTTCTTGCGAGCGATATCGTTGCCAATGTCGAGCTTGGCCTTGCAAGCGACGAATATTTCCCGCTTGGCGATGTCGAGGCGCTGGCATCGGCCATGACGGCGAAGCTTGGCAATCCGCCCAGTGAAAGCGAGATGCGCGCCCGTGCGGCGCACGCCGAAGCCGCCTATAGCTGGACAAGCGTGGCGGAAAAGACCGTCGCGGTGTATAGCGCGTTGGTGGCAAAGTAGATCGCGCGCAATTGCACGCGACATCCCTGTTGCCGTCGGGCTGATGATTGCCGTGTTGTGTGCGGCGCGGAGAAACAAAAACAGTATGAATATCAAACGCACCGCAGGGCTGTCTGCCTGGCTCATATTCGCCGTGATCGCCTATTCGACCCTCTCGCCACTCGATCTGCGCCCGCGCATGGGCACGTTCGTGCATGTTGAGCGGTTCGGCGCGTTCGGGCTGATGGGGCTGCTCTTTGCAATTGCCTATCCCCGGCGGCTCCTGCTTGTCCTTGGGCTCGTTTTGGCCACCGCCATCGGGTTCGAATTGCTGCAGGTGGTGTCGGCGGACCGTCACGCCCGGATCGGGGACCTCGCCATCAAATTGCTTGGCGGCGCATGCGGCGTCGCTTCGGGTTGGGTCCTTATCCGCTATCGGTCGCGTCTGCTGCAATTGCTGGTGCAAATAAACCAAAACGCAAAGTATCGCGGGTAGAACTGGCTGCGCCGGGACGCTTGGCTAGACGCTCCGGTGATTTTGGAGGCGCGCTTGTCAGTATCCGTCATCATCAAGACGCTGAATGAAGAGAAGCGAATAGCGGCCACGATTGAAAGTGCGCTTGCAGCGCTCGGCGAGACAGGTGGCGAAGTCATCGTTGCCGACAGTGGCTCATCCGATCGAACGGTCGAGATTGCCGCCCGGTATCCCGTCGTCATCGCGCAGATCAGCCCGCCGGCGCGGCCAAGCTGCGGCATTGGCCCGCAACTCGGCTTTCAGTATTCCAAAGGGGATCATCTCTGTCTGCTCGACGGCGACATGCTGCTCGACCGTGATTTTCTCGCCGTCGCCGTGGCGTTCCTCGCCGACAATCCTGAGGCTGCCGGCGTTACCGGCCATGTCCAGGAGATGCTCACGTCCAATCTCGAGTTCTCGCGTCGCGTCAATCGCAACTCGCCGGAAAATCGGATCGGATCGATCGACCGAATGAACGGCGGTGGGCTCTACCGGCGCGATGCGATCGAAGCGGTTGTTTACCTCTCTGATCGCAACCTGCATGGATACGAAGAATTCGATCTCGGCATCCGGCTGCGAAGCGCCGGATGGGGGTTGCATCGCCTTGACCGGCGTTTTGTCCAGCACTTCGGACATACGCTCAATTCCTATCGCCTGCTGGTTCGGCGCTGGAAAAGCAAATATCTCTTCGGTATCGGCGAACTTCTGCGCGCGTCGCTCGGTCGGCCCTATTTCTTTCAGCTGTTGCGCGAACTGCCCGAGCTGAAGCTCTGGTGCCTCGTCTATCTGTGGTGGGCGCTCTCGCTCTGCGTGCTTTTGTTCTCGCCGAGCTTGGCTTTTGGCCTGGGCATCGTCTTCGCGGTCCTTGCCGCAGTCATCGTGTTGATGAGCATTCGCAAAGGCAGCCTGAACATGGGGCTGTACACGGTCGTCGCGTGGTTCTTCCACGCTGCTGCGTTGCCCGTCGGCTTTTTCAGGCGTCGGCGAAAGCCGGAGGCCCCGATCGAGAGCAGGTTGCTTGGAGCGGTAGCGTGATGCGCCAGCGATGCCTGGCTGCGGTGCTGGCCTTTGCGGTGATGTGCGTGCCTGCGCGCGCCACGGATCAATGGGTTCCGGTGAAGGAGATCTCTCTCGAATTGCGACCAGGCAGCCCGCTCGATTTTTCGTCCATCCTGCCGAACGGCCCGATCGATCGCGCTCATAAACTGGTTGTCGGCAAGGCCGGGCGCCTCGCCTATGCCAAAGCGCCGGATAAGCCGGTCAGGATGTTGTGCGCCTCGCTTGCCTGGAGCCCCGCATCCGGCGGCTTCCCCGATCACGAGGGCGCGGACCGTTATGCGCGCCAGTTGGCGATGCATGGCTACAACATCGCGCGCCTGCATTTCGTCGACGCGAGCCTGATGTTCGGGCGTGATCGGGATTTCGATTTCGACCCGGAAACGCTCGACCGGATCCAGTACCTGCTTGCGGCTCTGAAGCGCAACGGGATCCGTTGGATTATCGACGGCCTGTCGTCGCCGCGTGGCGCCTATGGCGGTTTCGATGACCGCTGGGACACCGGCGGCGATGTGAAACTCATGCTTCACCTGGATGATCGGACCTTTGAGCATTGGAAGCGGTTGCAGCAGGCGGTCCTCGGCCGCGTTAACCCTTATACGGGCGAAGCTCCGATCCGCGACGAAGCCCTGGCCCTGGTCATTCTTGCCAATGAGAATGGCCTGGAGTTCGAGGCGGTGGTTCACGATCGGCCCGGTCGGGCGCCCTATGACGACAGATTGGTTCAGCCGTTCAATCTCTGGCTGAAGAAGCGTTACGGCACGACGGTGGGCCTGACGAAGGTCTGGGGCGCGCTTGATTCCGGGGAAGTGCTTGAAACAGGCGGGATCAGGTTGCCTCAGGACCGCTATATCGACAGCCCGCGTCTGCGCGATCTTCAGGCGTTCTTCGTCGAAACCGAGCGTGCCTCCACCGCGCGCATGAGCAAGGTTCTGCGCGACCTTGGCTACACGGGCCTGATCACCAACTACAACAACTGGCCCTCGAGCCAGATGGCTCTCAGCAGGCGCGATCTCCAAGTCGTCACGGCGAACACTTACCACGATTGGGTCGGCGGCTACACGCCGGGCAGCGAACTTCTTCAAACCAGCTCAATCGCCGACAGCGTCAACTATATCAGGATGATCGCGGCATCGCGCTGGCTCGGAAAGCCGTTTGTCGTCAGCGAATACGATCACCTGTTCTGGAACCGCTACCGCTACGAAGGTGGCCTTGCCATGCCGGCCTATGCCGCCCTTCAGGGTTGGGACGCCCTTTGCCGCCACGGCCATGGGCCGATCGCGCTCGCCTATGGGGAGCCGTTTCCGCATAAGCGAGCGATGCTGCCCTACGCGATCGCCCTCGATCCGGTTGCGCGGGCGGGCGAAACCTTGGCCGCCTTGCTCTATCGGCGCGGCGATGTTGCAACCTCGGATGTGACGATCCCGTTTTCCGTGCGCGGCGAGAAGGATCTGACCGACGACATGCAGGCGCGTGAGCCGGAATCTCTGACCGATCTTGCCCTGGTCGGTCGTATCGGTCTGGAACGCGCCGAGCGATTGGGTGATGCGATCGCGGTTGCTCAGCCACGGCAGGAAAGCAGCGACAATGTGCTGGCGCTGTTGCGGGCGAGCGGCACGTTGAAACCAGACAATGGAACGACCGTCGACGCCGGCATCTATCAAAGCAGCACCGGCGAAATCGTCCTCGATCGTTTCGCCGGTCAGCTGCGTGTTACGACACCGGCAACGGAAGCGATGGCGTTTGCGTCCCTGCGCGAGCCGGTCGACCTCGGTGTGCTGCGGGTGGAGCGCGCCGACGGCAGCGGTCTTGTCGCGCTCTCGACGCTCGATGTTCCGGAAACCCTGTCCGACAGCCGGCGTTTCCTGCTGATCTTTGCAACCGATGCCCGGAATACGGATATGACGTTCCGTGACAATGACGAGAAGGTCATTGAGAGTTTTGGCCGGTTGCCGGTGCTGATCCGCCGGGGGACTGTCGATCTCTCCCTGTCGAGGACGGCGGCCAAGTGGCGCATTTCACCGGTGGGTCTTGACGGAACAGTTCACCCACCGGTCGTCGATGGCGCCGGTGCGGTTGCATTTCGCCTGAGCAACGATGCCCCGTCCGGCCCGACGACCTACTTCCTGCTGGAGCTGCAGTAGACCACGTTCGGCGAACAAGTCGGCTACACGGATCAATGATTGGCCATGATCTCCGCCTATAGTCATCCTTTCCAACCATGGGAGGATGCGATGAGAACTTGGGAAGCGATGCACCCAGGCGCGCGCTGGATAGCGCCTGAAACGGATTTGCGCACCGTGGCAAGGATCATGCGTGACGAAGACATCGGTGCTCTGCCGGTCGGCGAAAACGATCGCCTCATCGGCATGGTGACGGACAGGGACATTGCGTTGCGGGGATGGGCGAACGGGCACGACGCTGCATTACTGACCGCGCGTGACGTCATGACGAAGGATATCGTCTACTGCCGCACCAGCGAAACGATCGAGGACGCTGTTCGCCTGATGGAGAGCAAGAAGGTACGGCGCCTGCCGGTGATCGATGACGAAAAGCGTATGGTCGGCATGTTGTCGCTCGGCGATGTTTCCCATGCCAGCAGCCGTGAATTGACGACCGGATTGGTCAAGGCCGTCACCGCCCATCACGCATGAAGTACGACTGTCCGTTTGGGTATTGCCCTCGCCGGGTGACGGCGAGGGCGGAGATTTTCTAGGCCTGAGGCGGTGTCATCCGCTGGCGAAAAACGTCAGAAGCGGTAGGTGATACCTGTGCCGATCAGCCAGGGATCGAGCTTGACCTTGCCCGTCACCGTGCCGGCGCCCGGCAGGGTTGCGTTGACTTCCGGTTCGAGGAACAGTTTCTTCACGTCGAAGTTGATCCCCCAGTGATCGTCGAGTTTGATATCGACACCGGCCTGCAGGGCAACCCCAAAGGTGTTCTTGAGGTTGAAGCTGGAGAAGTCGCCCTTAGCCTTTTCATTGTAGAAGATGGTGTAGTTCACGCCGGCGCCGACATAGGGCTTGATCGTGTCCGTGAGATTGACGTGGTACTGCAGCGTCAGCGTCGGCGGCAGCAGCCAGGCCTTGCCGATCTCGCCGAGGCCGGCGATCGAACCGCTTCCTCTTGCCGTGTGCGGGGTCGTGCCCAGGATCAGTTCCGCCGCAATATTGTCGGTGAAGAAGTAGGTGATATCGAGTTCCGGCACGACGGAATTGCTGACGCCGACTTTTTCGCCATCCAGCGACGCGCCGTTCAGCTGAAGCGATGCCTTGTCCTCGGGCAGGACGGCAAGCGCGCGGGCGCGGATCATCCACGGGCTCTGCTCGCTCGCAGCCGGCAGCTGAGCGGCGGTCTCGCTCGGCTCGGTAAAGTCCGCGGCTTGAGCCGCAGTGGCCGAGGCCGCCAGCAAAACGAGCGCGGCGGCGGTTGGCAGGATGGAGCGAGTAGACATGATTCCGGACCCCCAGAAGAAGTTGAAAATTGCCATTCAGGGCATGTGGCAGCAGGGAATTTGCGGCCGGCGGCACTATGGGCAACTCCGCTCGACGAGGGGTTGTTCTAGATCAAGGTGATTTGTTCGCCGACGCGGTGATGGCCAGCGGCAGATTCGGGGATGGCCGAGGCCCTGCCCGAAACCCTCAGGCCGGCATGCGCGGAATGCTGGCAAGCAACCGTTGCGTATAGGGATGCTGGGGCGCCGTCAGGATATCGCGCGTCTTGCCGCTCTCGACCACCTGTCCCTTTTCTAGGATGACGATCTCTTCGCAGAGCGATGCGACGACGCCGAGGTCGTGTGAAACGAACACCAGTGTCAGCGTCGCCGAAAGGGTCTTGAACAGTTCGACGATCCGGATGCGGGTCGACAGGTCGAGTGCGCTGACGGCTTCGTCGGCGAGAATGATCTGTGGACGGGCGACGATCGCACGCGCGATCGCGATGCGCTGGCGCTGGCCGCCGGAAAATTCGTGCGGGTAGCGCTGCATGGCGTCGAGGGGCAGACCCACGGCCTCCAGCGCCTGTGCCACCGCGTCCTTACGCGGACCGGCGATGCGCAGCGATTGCAGCGGCTCGGCGATGATGTCGAGCACCTTCTGGCGAGGATCGAGCGACGAATAGGGATCCTGGAAGACCGGCTGCACCGCGCGTCGGTAGCGACGCATGAAGGCGCCGTCGGCTGGGTCGAGTGCTTCATCGCCGAAGCGGATCGTGCCGCGCGTGGGGCGCTCGAGACCGAGCAGCAGCCGCAGCAGCGTGGTCTTGCCCGAACCAGACTCGCCGACGAGGCCGACGCTCGCACCGGCACACACGCTGAACGACACGTCGCTCAAAACCTTGCGGTGGCGGGAATAGCCGAAGTCCACATTCTGCAGGTCCAGCATCATGATCCCGTCCGTCCAAGGGCTTCATCGAACATGCGCGCGGCATCGACGAGCGTCTGCGTGTAATCGTGCGACGGGTTGGAGAACACGTCGATAACGGCGCCTTCTTCAAGCGCGATGCCGTCGCGCAGTACCATCACGCGCTCCACTACCTCGGCCACAACAGGCAGGTCGTGGCTGATGAAGAGCAGCGCCATTCCCGTTTCACGCACCAGCCCGTCGAGCAGCTTGAGGATTTCGGCCTGAGTGGTGACGTCGAGTGCCGTCGTCGGTTCGTCGGCGATCAGAAGTTTTGGGCGGCAGGCAAGCGCCATCGCAATCGCAACGCGCTGGCGCTGGCCGCCCGACACTTCGTGCGGATAGGCGTTGGCAATGCGTTGCGGCAGGGCTACCTTGTCGAGCAGGTCAAGCACTTCGCGGGTGACCGCTGCCCGTGGCGCACGTCCCTGTTCGCGCGCGAGCCGCCGGCGGACGGGCTCGGCGATTTGCTTGCCGATCTTCATCAGGGGATCGAGTGCTGTCAGCGGCTCCTGGAAGACGACGGCGGTTGCGACGCCGCGCAGCCGGTTCAGGTGCTTGTCTTCAGTTCCGACCACTTCCTGACCATCGAGCATGATCGAGCCGGTAACAGAGATGTCTGCGGGCAACAGGCCGGTAATGGCCATTGCGGTCATGGACTTGCCCGAGCCGGATTCCCCGATCAGCCCCATTCGCTCGCCGGCGCCGATCGAGAACGACAGGTCCGAAACCAATGCCTTGCCACCGGCACGGACGGTCAGGCCCTGAACGGAAAGCAAGGCGCTCATCGTGATCTCCCGCGCGTCGGGTCGCCGACGTCCCGCAGTCCGTCGGCAAGCAGGTTCATGCCGATGACGAGTGCAACAAGGGCAATGCCGGGCGCAATCGCGCCGACGGGGGCGGTATAGACCGTGCCCTGTGCCTCTTGCAGCAGCCTGCCCCAGGATGCGTTCGGCGGCGGTGCGCCCAGGCCCAGATAAGAGAGGGACGCCTCTGCGATCACCGCAAGGCCGAATTGCAGGGCGAAGTTGACCGAGAGCGTCGGCCAGATGTTGGGCAGCACATGGCGTATGACCACACCCGGCCACGAGGTGCCGGAGGTCCGGGATGCGATGATGTAGTCCTGGCGCAACACGCGCTTTGCCAGGATCCGCGTCAGGCGGGCGACGATCGCCGAAATCGCCAGGCCGAGTGCCAGGATCGCCGACCACAGGCTGGCGCTGTCGCTGGCAGCGACCACCAGCATCGCCAGCAGCAGCGTCGGGAACGCGATCAGGATATCGAGGGTGGCGGCCATGACATCATCGAGCAGGCGCGTGGTGAAGGCGGCGAGAATGCCGAGCGTCACGCCGATAGAGGCGCCGATCGCAACCGCGCCGGTGCCGACGATCAACGCGGTGCGCGCGCCGATCATGATTTGCGTCAGGTAGTCACGGCCAAGCCGATCCGTTCCGACCCAATGCAGCCACGACGGCGCTTCGAGGCGGCCACCGGAGGCATTGAGCGGATCGTAGGGTGTCCAACACAGGGTGAGGATTGCGACCGCGATATTGAGGCCGACAAGGGCAAGCCCGATGGAAAGCGACAGCGAATGTCTGCGGGCCGGCCGATCCGTCGAAAGGTCCAGCGTGGTCATGTTGCCGCTCCTGTCACCCGTTCGCGCAAGCGGGGATCGATCAGCCGCTGAAGCAGATCGGCGGCAAAGCCGATCAGCAGCACCAGCAGGGTCGAGATGAACAACACGCCCTGCACATTGGGGTAATCGCGTTGCTCGATCGCCAACAGCAACATCGAGCCGAGGCCGGGCAGGGCGAACACCCGTTCGACCACGACGGCACCAAGCAGGGTCGTTGCAAGCTCGATCCCCAGGATAGAGATGATCGGCACGGCGCCATTTCGAATGCCATGCCGGATCAGCGCCTGCGGGAAGCTGGCGCCGAGCGCACGCGCGGTTCGCAGGTAGTCGCTGCCCAGGACATCTTGTGTTGCGGATCGGATGTAGCGGATCAACGAAGCGGCCATGACCAGCCCAATCGTCAGCACCGGCAGCGCGAGGGCATAGAGGACCTGACCTTCGTTCTGCCAGCCGCGACGGGGATAGCCGCCCGAGGGAAAGAGCCGAAGGTTGACCGCAAAGACGGTGACAAGCAGGATTCCGACCCAGAAGACGGGAATGGCGATGCCAAGCTGTGACACGGTCGAAATGGTCGCACCGTACCAGCGATTGGCCTTGACCGCCGAGAGGATACCCAGCGGAACGGCGATGACGATCGCGAGCGCAAAGCCGAGAAGCGCCAGCGGCACCGTCACGGTGAGGCGAGCGGCGATTTCCTCGACAACGGGCTTGCCGCTGACGAAGGACGTGCCGAGATCGAACCGGGCGAGGCTGCCGACGAAGCGCAGGAACTGCTCCCAGAGCGGCAGGTTGGAACCGACCTGTACGCGCGCTGCCTCGATCTGCTGCTGATCGGCGCCGACGGAAAGCAGGGCGTTTGCCGGGTCGCCAGGCAGCAGGCGCAGCAGCACAAACAGCACCACCGCGGCAATCAGCAGCGACAGGATCAGGATGGCGAAGCGGCGCAAAATATAGGCGAGAATGGTAGGCTTCCTTTCGTCCGACGGGTGTAGCACCCGGGGCGGGAGCGCTGGCTTTTGCACAAAATCACCGGGGAGGCTACTGCATAATCCCTCAAATCCTCATCGATTTCAGGGGAGCTATGCAGCCCGTTTCGAACACTGCAGCGCCCTTGCGCGCCACGGCGGGCATGCGGCGCTGCCGCACGCGCGGTTGAAAATCATCCGACGTTGCGTTGCCGATGCGCTGAAACGCCGTCAGCCGCAACCACAAAGGAGCCCCAACTCGCTCTGGGGCCCCCTTCGTTTGAACGTGATCACGACGGATCGTTTGGGAAAAGAGAGATCAGTTCCCGCTCTTCTTGATGTTGTAGGCGAAGAATTGCGAGTTCAGGCCGTTGACGGGGTAACCGGTGACGGCCGAGCTCGACACCACGATCTGCGGATAGAGATAGAGCCAGTTGCTGGCGGCGTCCTCGGCGATGATGCGGTTTGCCTCCGTCACCTTGGCCGTCTGCTCGTCGGTGTTGGCGGCCGCTTCCGATTCCTTGATCAGGTCGACGACGTCAGGGTTGTTGTATCCCCAGTAGAAGTCGGGATTGCCGTAGAACACGATATCGCGGTGATTGACGTGTTCCTGCAGCGTCGCCTGGAAGTCATGCGCCTTGTAGACCTTGGTGTACCACTCGTTGGCGGTGATGATGTTGATCTCGACCTTGATGCCGACCTTTGCCAGTTCGCTCTGCAGGAACTGAGCGACGATCGGATGCGGGTCGTAGTTCGGCGTGTCGAGCTTGAACGAGATGCCATCGGCAAAGCCAGCTTCCTTCAAAAGCGCCTTGGCGCTTTCGACGTCATAGGCATCGACGCCAGTCAGGTCGACGTACCACGGATCGGTCGGCGGCACGAAGGAACCGATCAGCGTGCCGTACTCCCCCCAGATCGACTGCAGCAGCTTCTTGTCGTCGATCGCGCGGGCGATGGCTTTGCGGACCTTGACGTTGTTGAAGGGCTCGACCCTGTCGTTGAACGCCAGAAGCTCCTTGGTGGTCGACTGGCCGGCGGTCACCGTGAAATCAGGATTGTCCTTGAACTGGGCGATCGAATCCGGGCTCTGGACGCTGGTGATGACATCGACGGCGCCGGTCAGGAGCGCATTGTTCAGCGCAGTGGCATCGGTGAAGTACTGGAAGACGACTTCGCCGTTGGTCGGGGCTGTGCCCCAGTACTTGTCGTTGCGGGTGAGCGCCAGCGACGAGCCGCGGCGCCATTCGTCCAGACGGTAGGGGCCTGTGCCGTCTTCGCTGGCGTTCAGATCCTTCGCCGCGTCGTTGACGATCCAGACGTAGCTGAGGTTATAGGGCAGCGAGATGGAGCGGGCGGAGAGCTTGACCACCACCGTCTGATCGTCGGGGGTCTGGATCTCGCTGATCGTCGCCAGGCTTTTCTTGCGCGAGCTTTTGGAATCGGGTGCGACAACGCGCTCGATGCTGTGCTTCACGTCCTTAGCTGTCAGCGGGTCGCCGGAGTGGAAGGTCACGTTCGGCCGGAGCTTGAAGGTATAGGTGAGGCCGTCTTCGCTGACCGTCTGTTCGGCAACGAGACCGGGAGCGACGCCGCCGGCATCGGTCAGTGTGAACAGGGCCTCGTAGACGTTGCCGTTGAAGGCTTCATTGATGCCCTGGCCAGCACCGGCGGTGTTGTCGAGGTTCTGCGGCTCATAGAGCGAACCGATGACGACGGAGGCATCCGGATCGAAGTTTGTGTCCTGCGCGAGCGCTGCCGTGCTCGTCGACAGAACCATGGCGAAAGCTGCGGAGGCAAGGATCGAACGCCTGCCTTTCCGGCCCAGCCCTGAAAGTCCGCCCAAATCGATCATGTTGCCAGTCATTTCCCTAACTCCTGCATATATGCTCATCGCGCGATTTCGCGCTTGCCATCCGAATGTACACATCGGGTGGTTGCGATACATCATACAAATTCCCTAGTAATTTAGTGGGAATTTTGGTTCGTTTTGTCGCGCTAAGTTGGAATTTGCACCCGCGACCGGCACTGGTAAGCGAAGGGCGTTCCTAAAATTGAAGCGCCGTGCTCTTTCGGGTCAGCGCTGTGCGTATCGCCGCGACCAGCGCCCCGGAATCATCAGAACCAGGACGCACAACAGACCGGCCAGGATTGCCGGCGCCCAGAGCGAGAGCTGTCCGAACCGATACTCGAGAATGGCGCCGACGATGGCGCCGCCGAGCATCCCGATCCAGGGGACGATCTGGATCGTCCATTGCATGTTGCCCGTGCCGATGATCCATCGGCCCAAGCCACGGCCGAAGCGGGATAGGGCGCCCGTGACATAGGTAAGGCCGATCGGCAGGCCCTCGATGTGCTCGACGGAGGCGTTCACGACGCCCATGGCGAGGACGATGAGATAGAAGCGCAGCACGTTCGGCAGGTGGTCGCCACCGGCGGCTGCAAGGGCGAGGATGAGGGTGACGCAGCAAAGAACGCCACCCGCACGAAACCGACTTGCAACGATCGTTCCCATGGCGTTGCCGACGACGAAGACCGCGAGCGATCCGAGAAGGATGAGCGACCGCAGGAAGTTGCCTTCGGCAACGGCCGTTGCGGCCCGCGTCGTGTTGCCGCTCATGAAGGAGACGAAGTCGCCGACCGTCAGCAGGCCGATGGCGTCGGTCATTCCGGCCAGAAAGGAAATGAGCGCGACCACGAGAAGCGCGGTCCCGGTTCGCTGGCGCCGCACGATCCGGCGCCTCCGCTGAAACGTCATGATGGTATCCTGTAGCGTTTTGCAGGGCCGCTAAGTGATGTCGTGAGCAGAGGGCATTTGACCGCTTCGCTCTATTGTCAGCATTTTCAAACTGAGCGAGTGAACGCGAGTCGGTGGCCGCTTGTCCACAGTCCACGGTCTGATTGGATCACAATTTCATCCTGAGCCGGCAAAAGGATTCGACAGTTGCGATATTCTGATATATCGCATGATTAATCGTTTAATCACCGATAGCGGAAACCACGGCCTTGGCGCGTTCCGGACCAAAACTGACGAGGATTGCCAGAACACTGGGCGTCTCCGCGGCGACGGTTTCCAACGCGCTCTCCGGCAAGGGGCGTGTCTCCGCCGAAATGGCCGAGAAGATCCGGGCGACGGCTGCCGAACTCGGTTATGTGCCGAGCCTTGCGGGCAGGGCACTGCGCACCGGCCGCACCGCCGTCCTCGGGCTCGTGCTTCCTGATATCGCCAATCCGCTCTTTCCGCAGATCGCACAGGCAATCGAACTGGCCGCGTCTTCGGCTGGCTACGGCGTGCTCATCGCCGACTCCCGCGGTGACGTCACCACCCAGACCAAGGCCATCGAACGGCTGATCGATCGCGACGTCGACGGCATGGTGATCGTGCCGCGGCGGGGGACGCGTATCGCCGATGTCGGCTGTCCGGTGGCCGTCATCGATACGCCGTCGACACCCGGCAACACGGTTGCTGCCGACCATTGGGGCGGGGGCCGGCAGATCGCCGAACACCTGAAGGCGCTCGGGCACCGGCGTGTGCTCGTCATCGGCAACAATCCAGCCTCCAACGTGCAGAACGATCGCATCGGCGGCATTCGCTCGGCGCTTGCCGAGAGCGCATTCGTCGAAACCCTGTGGATCGAACCGCTCGAGCGCGAGCAGGGCAAAGGCTGTCCGCTCGGGCTTGCCGGGAAGGTGGCGGAGGGCTTCACCGCCTTTGCCTGCGTCTCCGATCTTCATGCGCTGCGGGCACTGACCGAGCTGCAGCGGGCCGGCATCAACGTGCCGGAAAAAGCAAGCGTCACCGGCTTCGACGATCTCATCTGGTCGCCGGTGGTAACCCCGGCGTTGACGACGGCGCGCATGGACATGACGCGGATCGCCGCGATTGCCGTCGAAGCACTAGTGAAGGCGATCGGCGAGCGCGACCCGGCCGCTGCGGGCATAGGTGCGCCGGTGACTGCCGACAACGCCGAAGTGCCGATGCAACTGGTCGTGCGGCAATCGAGTGCCGAGCCGCCCAGAACACAGTTCCATCCTGCCAGTACGATTGCCAACGTCAGAACCCCAGCCCCAGTCAGAAACACGGCCCCAGAAGGAGAACACCAGCCATGAAGAAGATCCTGCTCGCTTCCAGCGCGCTTTTGCTCGTCGGCGCGCATGCCGCTTCCGCCCAGGAAAAGACGCTGACCATTTCCGTCTACGGTTTTGCCCAGGACGCTTTCAAGGAACTGGTCTACACGCCGTTCGAAGCCAAGTGTGGCTGCAAGCTGGTGGTGGAGACCGGCAACAGCGTCGAACGTCTGGCCAAGATGGAAGCCAACAAGGCAAGCCCGGTCGTCGACATGGCGGTCGTCTCCATGGCTGATGCGCTCTCGGCCTCGCGGGCCGGCCTGATCGAGAAGATCGACAACACGAAGCTGTCGAACTTCAACAAGCTCTACGACCTCGCTAAGGATCCGAACGGCGATGGCATGAGCGTCGGCTACACCTTCTACGCAACGTCGATCGTCTACCGTTCCGACAAGATGGAAGTGAATTCCTGGGCCGATCTGCTCGACGAGAAGAACGCCAGCCACGTCGCCTTCCCAAACGTCACCACCAACCAGGGCCCGCCGGCGCTCTACATGGTCGGTGAGGCGATCGGCAAGAATACGCCGGATCTGAAAGAAGCAATCGCCGCCGTCGGCGCGAAGAAGGACGACATCGTCACCTTCTATGTCAAGTCTTCGCAGCTGGTGCAACTGATGCAGCAGGAAGAAATCTGGGCCGCTCCGATCGGCCGTTTCTCCTGGGAAGGGTTCACCAAGCTTGGCCTGCCGATCAAGTGGGCGACGCCGAAGGAAGGTCAGACCGGCGGCATGAACGTCATGGTTCTGACCAAGGGGGCGAAGAACCAGGATCTGGCACTGGAGTTCATGGACTTCTGGCTTTCGACCGAAATCCAGACGGCACTTGCCGAAAAGCTGGTCGACAGCCCGGCCAATAAGGACGTGAAGGTCGCGCCGGAAATCGCTGAAAACCTCACCTACGGCGAGGAAACCGTGAAGAGTCTGAAGCTCATTCCGTCGGCAATCGCGCTCGACAACCGCGAGGCCTGGCTTTCCGAGTGGAACGCCCAGGTCGGCCAGTAACACCACCCACACAAGCCCTCATCCCCAAGGGTGGGGGCAGTTCTGTGGGTCGTCCGGCGAAATGAGCCGCGCCCACAAAAAATGAACGCGACGAAAGGAAGACGAGGGATGTTTCAGAACCGCGCCGAGGCATTGGCGCTCGCTTTACCGGCGGCGGTCTTTGCGGCGATCGTCTTTCTGGCGCCCGTCGTCATTCTGCTCGCCGAAGGTTTTCGCAACGCCGACAGCTGGTCGCTTGCCGCCTATGTCGATTTTTTCACCGACCCGCTGAACCGCACCGTCTTCCTGCGCACGTTCCGCCTCGGGCTGATGGTGACGGCCGTCTCTGCCGTGATCGGCTATGCTGCGGCCTTTGCGATCGTCAATCTTTCCCCGCGCAACAAGGGCCAGATGATCGGCCTCGTCGTGCTGCCGCTGATGATTTCGTCGGTCGCCCGCACCTATGCCTGGATCGTCATTCTCGGCCGCACCGGCATCGTCAACCAGGCGCTCCAGCTCATCGGCCTTTCGGACGAACCGATCCGCTTCCTCTTCACCGAGACAGCGGTGTTCATCGGCCTGCTTCAGCTTTTCCTGCCGCTGATGATCCTGTCGCTGATCAGCGCGCTCGAGAACATGCCGAAGGACGCCATACCGGCGGCGCGCGTGCTGGGCGCCAACTGGTTCCAGGTGTTCTGGAAGGTCATCCTTCCGCTCACCAAGGAAGGTCTCGTCATTGGCGGAACGCTGGTCTTCACCGGTTCGCTGACCGCCTATATCACCCCTGCAATCCTCGGCGGCTCCAAGGTGCTGATGCTCGAGACGCTGCTCTACCAGCGCGTCACCGTCGCCAATGATTTCGTCTCGGCGAGCGTCATTGCCTTCATCCTGATCGTCATGAGCTTTGCCGCCAATCTACTCCTGAAACGGCTCGCCACCGCGAGGAACAAGCGATGACCCCCCGCATCTTTTCTCCCCTTGTCTTGTTTCTGGTCGTCGCCTTCCTGATCGGGCCGTTCTTCATCATCGTCGCGGCATCGCTGTCGGGTGGCGAGACCCTGGCCTTTCCGCCACAGGGATTCTCGCTGAAATGGGTCGCCAAGGTCTTCACCGTCGAAAGCTTCCGTGAAAGCTTCGCCGTGTCGATGTTCCTCGCCATCGGCGGTACCGCAATGGCGCTGGTGCTCGGCATCCCGGCGTCCTACGCGCTTTCGCGGTACAAGCTGCCCTTCGGCGAAACCATCCGCACGATCGTGTCGTTGCCGATCATCGTGCCGGGCATCATCGTCGGCCTGGCGCTGCTGCGCTATATCGTCGTGCCGTTCGGCTTCAACATCACGCTGGCGCTCTTCCTTGCGCATACCGCGCTGGTGCTGCCCTATGCCGTGCGCGTCGTGTCGGCCAGCCTCAACAATCTGCGCTCCGATATCGAGGAGGCAGCGGTCCTGCTCGGCTCCTCGCGCGCCGGCGCCTTCTTCCGGGTGGTGATGCCGAATATCCGTAGCGGCATTCTCGCCGCCTTCATTCTCGGCTTCGTGACGAGCTTCAACCAGGTGCCGGTCTCGCTGTTCCTGTCCGGCCCGGGCGTGCGCACGCTGCCGATCGACATGCTCTCCTATATGGAGATCACTTATGACCCGTCGGTTGCGGCCCTTTCGGCGCTGCTTGCCTTCATGTCCATCGGCATCGTTTTCCTTGCCGAACGCTTCCTAGGATTTTCCCGCTATGTCTGACGCTCCCTTCCTCAGCCTCGAAAAACTCACGCTAGCCTACGGCGATACCGTCGCGGTGAAGGATCTCGACCTGTCGATCCGCAAGGGCGAACTGGTGGCGTTCCTAGGGCCGTCCGGCTGCGGTAAGACGACGACGATGCGCTCGATCGCCGGATTGCTGACACCGGCGTCTGGCCGCATCAGCCTCGACGGTGCCGACATCACCCGGGTTTCCGCCAACAAGCGGTCAGTCGGGCTCGTCTTCCAGTCCTATGCGCTCTTTCCGCATCTGTCGGTTTTCGAGAACGTCGCTTTCGGCCTGCGCCTGAAGAAGCTGCCGGCAAGCGACATCGAGACGCGCGTGACGGCCGGCCTCAAATCCGTGGGTCTGTCGAAGTTCGCCGCGCGCAAACCGGCCGAGCTTTCCGGCGGCCAGCAGCAGCGCGTGGCGCTTGCCCGCTCGATGGTGATGGAACCCAAGGTCCTGCTGCTCGACGAACCGCTGTCGAACCTCGATGCGCGGCTTCGCCTGGAGATGCGCACCGAGTTGCAGCGCGTGCAGAAGGAAACCGGCGTGACGATGATCTTCGTCACCCATGATCAGGGCGAGGCGCTGTCGCTTGCCGACCGGATCGTGGTGATGCTGAACGGCGCGATCGAGCAGATCGGCACGCCGGAGGATATCTACAACCGCCCGGTTTCCCGCTTCGTTGCCGACTTCGTCGGCTTCGAGAACATTTTCGCTGCCGAAGGCGGCAAGCTCAAAGCCGCCAACGGCCCGATCTCCCTTTCCGAATCCCTGCCGCCTGACACGGCAGGGCTTGCGTGGCGTCCGCGCATGGTGACCCTTGGTTCAGGTCCTTTCCAAGGCACTGTGCGCGGAGCCTCTTTCTCCGGCAGCACGCGCGAATACCTGCTCGACACACCGCTCGGCGCCATCAAGGCCGAGGAAGACGCTGGCCTTGCCGCGCATCAGCCGGGCACGCAGCTTACCTTCGATCTGCCGGTCGCCAAGGCGGCGCGGCTTGAGCGATTCGGGTAACCAGCAATGGGCATCTGGATCGATACGGATATGGGTTTCGACGACATCGCTGCGGTGCTCGTCGTTCTCCATGCCAATGAGGCGATTGACGGCATCTCGCTGGTTTTCGGTAATACACCGCTTGAGCAGGTCAAGCGCAACGCCGCCAGTGCGGCCATGGCATTCGGCTGGTCGTTTCCCATCCATGAGGGGCGCGCCTTGCCGGTCCTCGGCAAGCTCGAGACCGCGGAGCGCATCCTCGGCGAAACCGGCATGCCGACCGCCGGCCTGACGCTGGCGGCGGCTCCGCCGCTGCCGGTGAGCGATGCCTTTGCCGCTCTCTGCCGGTGGTTGGAGGAGGCAGACGAGCCGCGCCGTATCCTGGCGCTCGGACCTCTCACGAACCTTGCTGCACTCTGCCTGGCCCGACCGGATCTGGCAGCCAAGATCACCGACCTGACCTGGATGGGTGGTGGCGTGACCAGCGGCAACCACACGGCATCAGCCGAATTCAACGCTTTCGCAGACCCGGAAGCGCTGGCGATCGTGCTGGCGCATGAGCTGCCGCTGCGCATGGTCGACCTCGACCTTTGCCGCAAGGTCTTTGCCTATCCCGATGATATTGCACCCATTCGTGCCGCAGGCGGCACCAATGCCGCGCTGATCGCCGATCTATTGTCCGGCTATGTCTCCATTGGCACGAGCCGCGGGCGACCGGGCATGGCGATCTACGATCCGGCGGCTGCGGTCGCATTCGTCAACGCAGGCGCGGTCTCCTTCCGCAAGGCGCGCATCGATGCGGAGTTGGCGGGCACCCTGACCCGCGGGCGCACAGTGGTCGAGATCCGTGAAAGCCATGGTGCCTTCAACGCCGAATATGCCACCGACGTGCATGCTGAGGCGGCGCGTGCCCAGATCCTCGGCGCGTTGATGAAGGAAGCCGCCAAGTGACCCGTCCGCAGGAACCGATGGACCTGATGGATTCGGCACTGCGCGCCCGTGCTGTCGCTGCAGCGCGGGGTGCGGCCGCGTTCGACATGCTTATCATCGGTGGTGTCGTGGTCGACATGGTTACCGCTGAACAGCGCGCTGCCGACGTCGGCCTCGTCGGATCACTGATTGCCAGCGTGCATGCCCCCGGTAGCCGCAACGATGCCGCCTCGATCGTCGATGCCTCCGGCGCTTTCCTGTCGCCCGGCCTGATCGACACGCACATGCATGTCGAAAGCTCGATGGTCACGCCCGCGACCTATGCCGATGCGGTGCTGCCGCGTGGCGTCACGACACTCGTCTGGGACCCGCACGAGTTTGGCAATGTCAGCGGCATGGCCGGCGTGCGCTGGGCCGCGGATGCGATCACCCAACTGCCGCTGCGCTGTGTTCTGCTCGCGCCTTCGAGCGTGCCGTCCGCTCCGGGCCTCGAGCTGGCGGGTGCCGATTTCGATGCCGATGCGATCACGACCATGCTCGCGTGGCCGGAGATCGGCGGCATCGCCGAGATGATGAACATGCGCGGCGTGATCGATGGCGATCCTCGCATGCATGCGATCGTCCAGGCAGGGCTTGCTGCGGGAAAGCCGGTCAACGGCCATGCGCGCGGCCTTGCCGGTTCGGACCTGCAGGCCTTTGTGACCGCGGGCGTCAGCTCGGACCACGAGCTGGTTTCCGCTGACGATCTGCTGGCCAAGTTGCGCGCCGGGCTCTCGATTGAACTGCGCGGCTCGCACGATCACCTGTTGCCGGAGTTCGTTGAGGCGCTGAATGCTTTCGGCCACCTGCCGCAGACCGTGACGCTCTGCACCGACGATGTCTTCCCCGACGACCTCGACCGCTCGGGCGGATTGGACGACGTGGTGCGGCGGCTGGTGCGCTACGGGCTGAAACCGGAATGGGCGCTTTGCGCCGCGACGCTGAACGCCGCCACCCGCCTCGGTCGTCCGGACCTCGGTCTCGTTGCCCCCGGGCGGCGGGCGGATATCGTGATCTTCGAGGACCTCTCGGCCTTTCGCGCCCGTACGGTGATCGCCGGCGGCAAGCAGGTGGCCCGGGCGGGACAGATGATCGACGCCGTGCCGAAGGCCGACGTCCAGGCGCTTGTCGGTACGATGAAGATCGAGCCATTGCGCGAGACGGACTTCGCCATTCCCGCAACCGGCTCAAAGGTGCGTGTCGCCACGATCGACCGACCGCGCTTCACGCAATGGGGCGAGGTAGTGGCCGAGGTCGAGAATGGCTTCGTCGTTCTGCCGCAAGGTGCGACGCTGATTGCCGTTGCTCACCGCCACGGCCGCTCCGACAGCAAGCCGCGCGTCGGCCTGCTCACCGGTTGGGGAGAGTGGCGCGGCGCCTTCGCGACCACCGTTTCACATGACAGCCACAACCTGACGGTCTTCGGCGGCAACGCCCGCGACATGATGGTGGCGGCCAACGCCGTCATCGCCGCCGGTGGCGGCATGGCGGTCGCATCCGCGGGCAAGATCGATGCGGTCCTGCCGTTGCCGCTATGTGGCCTCGTTTCCGAAGCGCCCTTGGCCGATGTGTCATCCGGCTTTGCTGCGCTGAGTGACGCTGTCGGACGGATCGTGGATTGGCAGCCGCCCTACCTCGTCTTCAAGGCCTGCTTCGGAGCAACGCTTGCCTGCAACGCAGGCCCGCACCAGACCGATCGCGGCATTGCCGATGTGGTGACGGGGAAGCTGCTCGAAAATCCGGTGCTCAAAGTGTTTTGATGCATCAAGCGGGGCGATGCCGGTCGCCCCGCTTGTGCTTTGCTGGTGGCCGGCTAGCGCAGTGGCTGCTGAATGTTCAAGGCGGTGTCGAGAAAGCCCGTGATCACCTCGGCCGTATCCCGGTGAATGGTCGCTCTGTCTCGACCGCCACCATCGTCGCACACCACGCCGTCACCCGGCGTTTCCGCCTCGATCAACGCCCTGGCGCCGGGCTTGCATATTTGCATGAAGGTGAAGTGCGCCGCGTCTGCTATCTCGAGATAGCGCGACGTATCCTGCGGCAGATGGTTTGCGAGATAGCCCGATTCCAGTTTCGCTGATCTTGCGCCAACCTCCACGCCGGCACCGACGACGAGCACCGGGATATGCACCGCTGCAAGACTTCCCGCCGTAAATCCACGCGCAAGGCCAAGATCGAGAGAAACGACCGCTTTGACCCGCTTGTCGGCGAGATCCGCGCCGAGCAACGCTGCCGCGCCGGCAGTCTTCTCGACGCCGAGCTCGTCATAGACGTTGCAGGCAATCGGGCTTGCCTCCGATTTACAGTCTTCCAGCAGCTGCCTCTCGTCGAACCGGGCGCCCGCGATAGCCATGACGGTCCATCCGCCGAGCGAGTGGCCGACTGCCGCTATCCGGGACGCATCGATGCTGCCGGCAATTGCCGGGTCGGCCATCACCGCATCGATGGCGCGGCTAAGATCGCGCGGGCGCTCCGAAAGCCGGGCGGCCTGGCGCGGCGATCGGTCGAAGGCGGTTGTCCCCGGATGGTTCGGCGCAGCGACGACATAACCGCGACGGGCAAGTTGATCGGCAAGCCAGAGCTGATTGCGCCAGGTGCCACCAAAACCGTGCGATAGGACGACGAGCGGATGGAGCCCCGGGGTCGGCGTTGCGCCCCGCGCGACGGCGAGGCCGGCCCAGGCAGGGGTGTCGCCGACGAGGTCGGCCGTTCCGCCGCTCGCGGCCGGATACAGAATGGCGACGTCCAATGGTCGGTCGCTGCCGGCATCCACCAGCGTCGTTTGTTTGAAGCCGATATCATCGGCTTGTGCTGGGGCCTCGACGAGGCATGCCAAGGCAAGGAGCCATAAGGCGTGTTTGTGCATGGAAGTCTCCAATGGCGTGGTATTCGCCGCCGGATTGTGCCCGGCCCATTGTGCGTTGGAGACCTAAAACGCAATCAAGGTCGCCGACATTTTTCGGCTACACGTTACCTGATCAGCTATCGGCCGAAGCGCTCAGTTCCTGCTCGACCAATGTCGTCCAGAAGGCGACGCCGGGGCCGATTGCCGCGTCGTTGAAGTCATAGGCGGTGTTGTGGTGGAGGGCGCCATCGACGGCGGGTCCGTTGCCGAGCCAGACGTAGCAGCCGGGAGCTTCAAGCCCGAAGAATGCGAAATCGTCGCCGGCGGTCGATGGCGGAAACTGCGTCCGCGTCCTCTCGCCGAAGACGGCACGGGCTGCCGAAAGGGCACGGTCGCTGGCTTCGGCGTCATTGACGACGGGCGGGATGCGACGTTCGAATGCGTAGTCGACTTTAATCCCGTACATCTCGGCCGTGCCGCGTGCCAGCCGGCCGATCTCTTCCTCGAGCTGGTCGCGGACATGAGGCGTGTAGGCACGCGCCGTGCCGCCGATCTCGACCGTATCGGGAATGACGTTCAGCGCCTTCGGGTCGCCGGCGCGCACGGAACAGGCGCTAACGACGGCCGGCTGCAGCGGATCGACGACGCGGCCGACGATCGACTGCAGCGAGGCAAGGAACGTGCCGGCTGCCGTCACCGGGTCGCGGCCGAGATGCGGCTTGGCGCCATGGGTGCCGACACCGCGGAAAGTCAGCCGCCAGCTGTCGGAAGAGGCGAGCTGCGGTCCAGCCACGACGGCAATCTCGTCGGGGTCAAGGCCGGGCATGTTGTGCAGGCCGTAAACCGCGTCGCAGGGGAAGAGTTGGAAGAGGCCATCCTCGACCATGCGCTTCGCGCCGCCACGACCTTCCTCCGCCGGCTGGAAAATGAAATGCACCGTGCCGGAAAAATTGCGCGTGCTGGCGAGATGGCGGGCGGCGCCGAGCAGCATGGCCGTATGGCCGTCATGGCCGCAGGCATGCATCTTGCCGGTTTCCCTCGACTTGTACGGCCGCTCAGCCAACTCCGGCATAGCGAGCGCATCCATGTCGGCGCGCAGGCCGATCGAGCGGGTGCCGTTGCCGATCTGCAATGTCCCGACGACACCGGTTTTTCCAAGTCCACGGTGGACTTTAAGGCCGGCTTCTTCAAGCAGTTTCGCAACCAGATCACTTGTGCGGATCTCCTCGAAGCCAAGTTCCGGATGGGCGTGGAGATCCCGACGGAATTCGGTGAGGAAAGGCAGGTCGTTGGTGATCTCATCTGGCACGCGCATTGTCTGGCAGTTCCTTGCATGTCTATCGGAGAAGGGCCGTCGAATTCCCCAGATTTGCGTCAGCCGGGGCGCCCTTTCGGTTTGATCGAAGTGGTAAACGGTATAGACGAAAACCGCCGGAACCAGAACAGTGCGCCGGCGTTTTCATCGCCTTTCGTTCGAAGCCTGAGTGGCGCAGAAGAGGACCGTACCGATGCAGCCGCATGAATTCTGGCAGGATGTGTTTCCGCCGAAAAGTTTCGATACTGGAGGCGGTTATCGGGATTTCTTCCCTGCTGAGTTTGAAGACGGTCGCCAGATCCTGCTGCCGATCCGGCAACTCTCCGATGGCAAACATGCGCTGGCATCGCTGATCATCAATCAGGCAAGCTTTGCGGTGGAAGAAGCGCTGGCAGCGGAACTGGCTGCCAGGCTCGCGCCGTTAAAACCTGATGTCATCGCCGGCCTGCCGACCCTTGGGCTGACCCTGGCGTCTGCCGTCGCGCGCAAGCTGGGCCATGCGCGTTACGTGCCGCTCGGCACGTCACGAAAGTTCTGGTATGTCGACGATCTCTCGGTGCCGCTGTCGTCGATCACCACGCCTGACCAGAAGAAGCGGCTTTACGTCGATCCGCGCATGCTGCCGCTTCTTGAGGGCAAGCGCGTCGTGCTTGTCGATGACGTCATCTCCAGCGGCACGTCGATCGTTGCCGGCCTGACGTTGATGCAGACCTGCGGGGTGGAGCCGGTCGCGATCGGCGCCGCCATGCTGCAGACCGAGCGCTGGCGACAGCCTCTGGCCGATCTCGCACCCCGTTGGCCGGAGCGCGTGGTCGGTGTGTTCCGCACGCCCTTGCTGGCCCGAGAAGAAGACGGCGCCTGGCGCGCCGCCTGAGGCGATATCGCTCATGCTGCGCCAGCGCTACTGCGCTGGCCGCACCTTGTAATAGACGGTCGCTGCAGCGCCGGAGGTCTTGGCGATGGTGTAGACGTCATAGGACGCCTGCGGGTCGTTGCCCATGCCGAGCGAACCGGCAGGCATGCCGGGTACGGCAATGCCTGATATATCCGGCTTTTCGGACAAAAGCTTCTGCACGGCCTCAAGCGGCACATGCCCTTCCACGACATAACCGTCGATGACGGCAGTATGGCAACCCTCCATGTCGGCCGGCACGGCGAACCGCGTCTTGATCGGCGTCATGTCGGCTTCATCGCGGATCTCGACCTTAAAGCCTGCGGCCTCCATCGCTTCCGCCCATTGTTCGCAGCAGCCGCATTGCGGATCCTTGTAGACCGTCATCGGGCCGGCTGCGATCGCCGCACCGGCTGCGAGCATCGTCATGCCCATGATCGCACCGGCGGCGAAATGTCTGCGTTTGAGGTCCATCATCGGACGCTCCTTTCTTTTCTGTTCGGCCTGGCCGTCCAAGGCCCGGCGTTGACGCTAACCGGGCCTTGGACTCCGGATTACTTGATCTCGGTCACCGTGAGTTTGCCATCGACCCGGTCGGCGACGAATTCGATCGCGGCACCTTCCTTCAGCTTGGCCAGTATCGCATCATCCTTGACCCGGAACACCATAGTCATGGCAGGCATGTCGAGGTTCTTGAGATCCTCATGGGCGATCGTCACCTTCTTGGCAGACGTGTCCAGCTTCTTGACCGTTCCCTTGGTGAACTCGGCGGCCTGAACTGACGCGGCCATGGCAAGAGTGGCAATCAACGTAATGAGCGTTTTCATAATATCATCCTTTCAATCGGTTACAGTCACTTCTTCATGACTTCGAGCGGTCCATGCATGCCGGCGTCGTAGTGGCCGGGAACCAGGCAGGCGAACTCGAACGTGCCGTTGTTGGTGAAGGTCCAGACGATCTCACCGGATTTGCCGGGCTCAAGCCGGATGGCATTCGGATCAGCGTGTTCCATGTCCGGAAACTTCTCCATTGCGGCCTTGTGCTCCTGGATCTGCGCCTTGTCGTCGAGTACGAACTCATGCTCGAGTTCGCCGGCATTCTTGATGGCGAAGCGCACGGTCTGCCCCTGGCGGACCTTGATGCTTGCCGGCGTGAAGATCATCTTGCCGTCTTCGGTTTCCTTCATCGTCACGCGCACGGTCTGCGTCGCCTTCTTGGCGTCGCCCGGCTCTCCGACCGACATGGCATCATGGCCGCCGGCGTGAGAACCGCTGGCGAGCATCGGCGAGGCGAGCGAGGAAGCGGCGAGGAACGTCAGCGCGAAAAGTGTCGTCTTCATCTTGGTTTCCTTGGTTGCGTTGGAAGAGGTCATTCCGGTCAGCCTTTTTTTGCCGGAGGCGGCGTGATCACTGTCTTGGCGTCGGTGGCGCGGGTGGTTTCCGGCAGCGCGCCGGTCCATTCCCAGGCCTGGGTTCCCGGCGGGTTTTCGTACCAGCCGGGATCGCTATAATCCCCGGCGGAGATGCCTTCGCGCACCTTCACTACCGAGAACATGCCGCCCATCTCCAACGCGCCGTGCGGCCCCCAGCCGGTCATCATCGGGATCGTGTTGTCGGGAAGCGGCATTTCCATCTCGCCCATGTCGGCCATCCCGGCCGTGCCCATGGGCATGTAGTCGGGCTTGATCTTGCGGATCTTCGCCGCGACCTGTGTCTTGTTGGCGCCGATGAAGGTCGGGATATCATGGCCCATCGCATTCATCGTGTGGTGCGATTTGTGGCAATGGATCGCCCAATCGCCTTCGTACTTTGCGTCGAACTCATAGGCGCGCATGGCGCCGACGGGAATGTCGATCGAGACCTCCGGCCATCGGGCCTCGGGACGGACCCAGCCGCCATCGGTGCAGGTCACCTCGAAATCATAGCCATGCATGTGGATCGGATGGTTGGTCATGGTGAGGTTGCCGACGCGCACCCGCACCCGGTCGTTCTTGGCAACGACCAGTGGATCGATGTGCGGGAAGATGCGGCTGTTCCAGCACCACATGTTGAAGTCTGTCATCTCCATGATGCGCGGGACATAGGTGCCTGGGTCGATGTCATAGGCGTTGAGCAGGAAGACGAAGTCGCGGTCGACCCGCATGAAGGCCGGGTCCTTCGGGTGGATGACGAAGAAGCCCATCATGCCCATGGCCATCTGCACCATCTCGTCGGCGTGCGGGTGGTACATGAAGGTCCCGGATTTCACGAGATCGAACTCGTAGACGAACGTCTTGCCCGCGGGGATATGCGGCTGTGACAGACCGCCGACACCATCCATTCCCGATGGCAGGATCATGCCGTGCCAATGGATCGTCGTGTGCTCCGGCAGCTTGTTGGTGACGAAGATGCGCACCCGGTCGCCCTCGACCGCCTCGATCGTCGGGCCGGGCGACTGGCCGTTATAGCCCCAGAGGTAGGCGGTCATGCCGTCGGCCATCTCGCGTTCGACCGGTTCGGCGACCAGGTGAAACTCCTTGACGCCGTTGTTCATCCGGTGCGGCAGCGTCCAGCCGTTGAGCGTGACGACCGGCTGGTAGTCCGGCCCGCTCGTCGGCACCAACGGCTTTTGCGTGGCGGCGTTGTCCATGCCTGCCGCCTCCGGCAGGCCGGATGTCGAGGTTTGCGCCCAGGCCGTGGTGGAAACGAGTGCCGCGCCGGCGCCGAGGATTTGTCGTCTGTTGAACATGGTCATGATCCCTTTCAATCCGCGTCCGCTGCGGCAGGAGCCGCGGTTTCGCCCGCAGCGCCAGCTTCCCCGCCGCCATGAATGGCAGTCATCAGATCGGCGTCCGCGAGCCAGAAATCGCGTTTGGCATTGATGGTGAGGATCACCGAGTCCACCTTGGACCGGGTGTCGGCGAGCAGTTCGAAAGTGCTGGTGATCATGCCGTTGTAGCTGAGGGTCGCTTCCTCCTCGATCTTCGTGCGCAACGGCACGACGTTGTTGCGATAGTGCCGGGCGATGTCGTAGCGCGAGCGATAGGCCTGATAGGCTGACCGCGCTTCCGAGCGAACGTTGACCGCCTTTTCGGCAAGCAGATTGGCGGCGCGCATATGCGCCAGCTCGGCCTTGCGCATGCGCGCCTGGCCTGAGTCGAAGATCGGGATGGAGAACTCCAGCTCGGCCTGGCCGGTGCTCTCGACCTTGGTGTCACCGTCTTCGCGTTCGCGCTCGGCTTCTGCGCCCGCAACGAGCGTGAGATCGCTGACGAAGCGTGTCGCTTCGGTCAACCGATAGGACTTTGCCACGGCCTCGAGGTCGAGGCGTGCCATCTGCAGATCGACACGGCGTTTGAGTGCCTCGGCCTCGATGCTGTCCCGGCGGGAAAGCGCTTTCGGCAGGTCGGGCAGCCGATTCGGCACCTGGTAGTCGGCGTCGGCTCCCCAGAGCCCCATTTTCCGGGTGAGGTTTTCCTTGGCAAGCCTTGCAGCAAGACGGGCTTCCGCCACCTGGCCGGCGAGCTCGGCATTGAACACATGTTCGCGGGCCTGATCGGCCTTGCCCATGGCTCCGGTCTCGCCGAGCTTGGCGGCGAGTTCCGAGGCTGCGTCGGCGGCGGCCTGCGCCCTGTTGAGCTGCGCGACCGTTTCCCAGGCCGACACGGTCTCGACCCATGCGCGGCGGGTTTCGGCCGCAAGCGCAAGCGTCTGCAGGGCTGCCGCGAGCTGCGCCTGACGGAAGCGGGCGTCGGCGAAGGCGATGGTTTTCTCCCGCGTCAGCAATGCCAGGATATTGGTGGTGATCAGCGCTTCGATGGCGCGATACGCTTCAAGTTCCGGTGCCCCGATCCCGGTGGTGCCGATCGAAACCGTCGGGTTGAGAAGCATCGTTGCCTGCCAGGCATCCGCCGACGCGTCGCCGAGATCGGCATAGGCCGCCTGCAGGCCCTTGTTGTTGAGAAGTGCTATCTGCACCGCGGTATCGGCATCGACTGACTTGCGTGCCAGTAGGGCTTTGACCTGTCCTTCAGCCTTTACGGCCTGCTCGCGGTTCTGGATCCAGACGCTTCTCTTCGTAGTACCGGCGCCGACCTTGGCCTCGACCGCCGTAAAGCCGGCACCCTTTGCCGAATACTCCGCGTTTGTCGCACAGCCGGCAAGCGCCAGCGGCAAGCCGATGATCGCGGCGAGCTTTAGCCTTTGCCTGTTCATGATGCCTCTCCCTTGGCGGGAGACTGGGCGTCGTTGAGCGGCGCCCAGCGTTTTGGGCCGACAGGCTCGCGGTGGACATAACCGGTAACAGGGCTTCGGTAGGCCTGGCCGCTGGCGCCAGTGGAACTTTGCGAGGGATCGGCGAGGCTTGTAACCTCGGCAGGCATTGTCGTCGCGCATCCGCCCAAAAGGATGGGCAGGAGCGCCATGGGAAACAGACGTTTCATGGTTCAACCTGAAATGTGAATGATGGATATCGGCGTCAGACCGGCAGAGCCGGGCAGGCCAAGACCTTGACTGCAGTTGCGGTCAGTTGTTCACGAAATCAGGCCCTTGGAGGGCGGTGCAAACCGGCGCGCTCGCCGGGGCTGAGCTGCGACTGCAGGCCGAAGCTCAAGATAGAGCGTGGCAGACCAAACCGGGCTTCGCCGGCATCGGCAAGGACTGCGACGGACGCACAGAACGTCTTGCAGCAGTCCTTCTTGTCGGTCTTGCCGCTATCGCCAATGGGTTTTGTCTTGCCGCTGTCGGCACTTGGGCAATGTTCGCTCAGCGCTGAAGCACTGATATCAAGCGAGGCATCCGGCTGCATTGCCGCGTGCGTTTGCATCGCCGCGTGCGAGGCGACATGGGTCATGCCGGCCGCACTGGAAAAGGGCAGCACAGCCAGCGACAGCATCGTCACCAGCTTGAGCATCGTCAGCAGACGCTGATATGCATGTCGTGCCTTTTCCATCATCAATCCCTAGAAACGCTCTCGATTCCTGTCAATGCGACCGGCAGGGCTCGGGCTCACGAATGCGTGAGCGTCTGCCAGATTTCCGGCTTCTCAAGCCTGTCGGCGGTTGCGGACCGGGTCGATACCTGCCGGGCCAAAGCGTGCGGGCTCCGGAGCCTTGCCGGGTTCGTTCGCCATGTCCGCGAGATCGTCGAGGATCGGGCAATCAGGTCGTCCGTCGCCGTGGCAGTTGGCGGCCAGGTGCTTGAGCGTCCGGCTCATGGCCTTCAGTTCCTCGGCCTTGCGTTCAAGGAGATCAACGTGTTCGAGCGCGATCTTCTTCACCTCGCTGCTGGCGCGCGAGCGATCACGCCACAGCGTCAGCAGGTCGGTCATCTGCTCGACGGTGAAACCGAGATCGCGGGAGCGGCGGATGAAGCGCAAGGTGTGAACGTCGTTGTCGCCGTAGTTGCGGTAACCGGCCTCGCTACGATCGGCCGGGGGAATGAGGCCGATCGTTTCGTAATAGCGGATCATCTTCGTCGAGACGCCGGAGGCGCGTGCGACTTCGCCGATATTCATGGCTTTACCTTTCGAGCGGTGCGCAGAGCGCGGGTATTCAGGTCGAATATAAGAAGTCTCGCCGGCGGACGCCATGCGGGCTTGTCCCGCCGGAGAGAGGCTTGGTGTTATCGCGTCGATGGCGTTTGCGCGACGATGCCGCGAAAACCTCTCAGCCGAAGCGCGTTGCCGAGCACGAAGACGCTGGAAAGCGCCATCGCACCGGCGGCGAAGATCGGCGACAGCAGCAGACCATAGGCCGGATAGAGCGCGCCCGCTGCAACCGGGATCAGAACCGCGTTATAGCCGAAGGCCCAGAATAGGTTTTCCTTGATGTTGCGGATCGTCGCCTTCGAAAGGGCGATCGCGTTCGGCACACCGAGCAGATCGCCGGACATCAGCACCACATCGGCGCTTTCGATCGCGACATCGGTGCCGGTACCGATCGCAAGCCCGACATCGGCCTCGGCAAGGGCGGGCGCATCGTTGATGCCGTCGCCGACGAAGGCGACGGCGCGGCCATCTGCCTTCAGGCGCTTCAGGGCGGCAACCTTGCCGTCGGGCAGTACCTCGGCGATGACTTCGTCGATCCCGAGCTTGGCGGCGATCGCTTCGGCCGTGCGACGGTTGTCGCCGGTGATCATCGCCACCTTGAGACCGAGATCGTGCAGCATGCGGATCGCCTGCGGCGTCGTCTCCTTGATCGGGTCTGCAACGGCGATAATGGCCGCAAGCTTGCCGTCGATCGACGCATAGAGCGGGCTCTTGCCTTCCGAACCGAGGCGAGCGGCCTGGTCGGCAAACACTGAGACGTCGAGATTTAGCTTGGTCATCAGTCGGTCGGCGCCGACATGGACGGTCCGCCCCTTCACCGTGGCACTGGCGCCGAAGCCGGGGACAGCCTCGAAGTTCGCGGGGGCGGCGATGGCGATGCCTTCGGCCTTCGCAGCTTCGACGATTGCCTCGGCGATCGGGTGTTCCGACCGGGTTTCGACCGCAGCGACGAGTGCAAGAACGTCGCTGCGTTCAAAGCCGGCTGACGTGTCGAGATCGGTCAGTTCGGGGCGGCCCTTGGTAAGCGTGCCCGTCTTGTCGACGGCGATGATCTCGGCGTTGCGCAGCGTCTGCAACGCTTCGCCCTTGCGGAACAGGACGCCCATCTCCGCGGCCCGCCCGGTACCGACCATGATCGAGGTTGGGGTCGCAAGACCCATGGCGCAGGGGCAGGCGATGATCAGTACGGCGACGCCATTGACAAGCGCGAAGCTCAGCGCCGGATCCGGGCCGAAGATCAACCAGATCGCGAAGGTGATGGCTGCAATGGCGATGACGGCCGGAACGAACCAGGCGGTCACCTTGTCGACGAGCGACTGGATCGGCAACTTGGCGCCCTGGGCCTGTTCGACCATCCGAATGATCTGCGCAAGCACGGTATCGGCGCCGACCTTGGTTGCCCGGAAAGTGAAGGATCCGGTCTTATTGATTGTGCCGCCGACGACGTCAGCGCCGGCAAGCTTCTCGACCGGAACCGGTTCACCGGTGATCATCGATTCGTCGACGTAGGAATTGCCGTCTACCACGGTGCCGTCGACCGGCACCCGGTCGCCGGGACGCACCAGAACGGTGTCGCCGGCGTGAACGTCTGCGAGCGGTATCTCGATCGTTTCGCCGTCGCGAACGACGCGCGCCGTCTTTGCCTGCAAGCCCATCAGGTGTTTGATCGCTTCGGAGGTGCGACCCTTGGCGCGGGCCTCGAGCACCCGGCCGAGCAGAATCAGCGTCACGATGACGGCCGCGGCCTCATAATAGACGTTGGCCGTACCCTCGGGCAGAAGCCCGGATGCGAAGGTAGCAACGACCGAATAGCCCCAGGCCGCGGCCGTGCCGATGGCGACGAGCGAATTCATGTCGGGCGCGAGACGCAAGAGGGCCGGGATACCCTTCTGGTAGAAGCGCAGTCCCGGGCCGAAGAGGACGAGCGTCGTCAGCACGAACTGCAGGTACCAGCTCTCCTGCATGCCGATATTGATCATGACGAAGTCGTGTACGGCCGGGATGAAGTGCGAGCCCATTTCCACGACGAAGATCGGCAGCGTCAATGCTGCGGCAACCAGCAACGAGCGGCTGAGGCGCTGGCTTTCGCGCTCGCGCTTTTCGGCCTCCTCGTCGGTGCTCTCATCGCCGGTGATGCGCTTGGCCTCGTAGCCGGCCGCGCGCACCGCCTCTTCGAGGCTGGCTGGTGTCGCAATGCCCTTGGTGAGGCGCACCGATGCGCGTTCCGTCGCCAGGTTGACATTGGCCCCTGTGACGCCGGGCACCGCTTTCAGTGCCTTCTCGATGCGGGCGACGCAGGAGGCGCAGGTCATGCCTTCGATTGCCAGCTCGATCGATTCCTCAGCTGCGCCATAGCCGCTGTTTTCGATCGCCTTGACGATGTCGGCGGGCTTGGTCGATCCATCGAACCGGACATCGGCCCGTTCGGTTGCAAGATTGACGGAGGCGAATTTGACCCCTGGGACTGCGCGGATGGCCTTCTCGACGCGAGCGACGCACGAGGCACATGTCATGCCTTCGACAGGTATGCTGGCCGTCAAGGCATTACCGGGGATTGCTACGGCGCTCTTCGCTTCGATGGTGGTCACAGATCCCATGATCGTGCTCCTTTTCCTGTTCTTTTACCGGAAGATGGAGCTTCCAACGATGGGAAGGTCAAGGGTCGTTTGAAACATTTCTATGCAGAAAGACATCGCTTCACATGCTCAGTGCTGGTGATGCGAGTGCACGACGGTGTGACCCTTGCCACGCGCAATCAGCCAGCGGTTGACGGGAAACGCCGCAACGCCGGCAACAAGGAGCGCGACCGCAAGGCTCGCCCAGAAGAGCAGAGACGTCACGCCTGCATCCATCGCTCCGGGAATGAGCAGCATCAGGGCGTTGTCGACAATCTCCATGATGACGATGGATGCCGTGTCGGCGGCGAGCGCGAGCTTCAGGACGGCAGTGAAGGGCATGCCCGCTTTGATCAGCGGGAACATGGTCAGGCCGTAGCCGAACACAAAAGCAAGGAAGACGGCAAGCGCGATCGTCTGGACATTGCCCCATCCAAGCCCCGAACCGATGACCATGCCGAGCACTTCGCCGATGGCGCAACCGGTTAGGCAATGCACCGTCGCAGAAAGCGCGAGGCGATTGAGCGACGCTCCGTCGGCTTGTGAGGTGCTCTCCGTCACGCCGCGGCGATCATGTCGGTGCGCATGGTGTTCGTCGTGCTGCATGCTCGGTCTCCGTGAAGATGCGGAGTCGGCAAGCTAAAGCTTCCCACCGTTGTAAGGTCAAGGCGTGTGGTGGCCTGTGTGGATCTTTGCTTCGATCCGGTGGGGTTAGGTGACAAACGCCTCGGCCTGGGGTCGAGGCGTCAACCGGTGACTGGAGGCACAGTTGCAATCTTGATTTAGAGTTGGCGGCCCTCGTAGCCGGCCGTCTTCAGCGCTTCGGCGATCGGGCCGGATGCGGCGGCGGTGTCGACGCTGATTTCGCGCGCGCCGAGATCGACCTTCACGGTTGCCTGCGGATCAACACTCAGGATCGCCTTTTGCACGACGCCGGCGCAATGTCCGCAGGTCATGTTGTCGATCTTGTAATTCTGCATCGCTTGTCTCCTTCTTTTCGATGTGAGACAAACATGGGGTTTCCCACCGTTGGAAGGTCAAGAGGCCGTTCGACTATATTTTTTCGGCATGCTTCGTGCGTCGAATCCGGTGGCGAAAGCGCAGGAGCCGGCCTGCTAATCGGCCGCAAATGCTCCGAAAAATTTGAAAGTCTTTCATTGGCGAACCCTGGAATAGACGGCTAGCGGTCGGCCGCGGGAAGACGCACAATCCGAAGGCTGTGCACAAGGGCATTCGCGTCGTCTCAAGGGGGCGGACGATCGCCCGCCCGGCACGGACTGCGAAAGGTCCGTGATGCGATCGCACCGGACAATTCGGGGATGATCGAAATGCACTGGTCGGGTACTGGAGGAGACTGTGGCCCGATCTCTGTCGTTCGGCTGCGTCGTGGCGACGCCGCCAAGGGAGGAAATATGTTTGAACGACTTTTCAAGTTAAAAGAGCATGACTCGTCCGTGCGCACCGAGGTGATCGCCGGCGTCACGACATTCCTGACGATGTCCTACATCATCTTCGTCAACCCCGACATTCTGTCGACCACGGGCATGGATAGGGATGCCGTCTTCGTCGCGACCTGTATTGCCGCGGCGCTCGGCTCGGCCGTCATGGCGCTGGTCGCCAACTGGCCGATCGGCATGGCACCGGGCATGGGTCTCAACGCCTTCTTCGCCTTTACCGTCGTTGCAGCCCTGGGTTTCACCTGGCAGCAGGCGCTGGGCGCCGTGTTCATCTCGGGCGTGATCTTCCTGATCCTAACGGTAACCGGGGTCAGAAGCTGGCTGATTGCAGGCATCCCGCACTCGCTCAGAAGCGCGATTGCGACCGGTATCGGTCTGTTCCTCGGTATCATCGCGCTGAAGAACGCCGGCATCGTCGTCGACAATCCGGCAACGCTGGTCGGCCTCGGCGACCTGAAGCAGACCGGCCCGCTGCTGGCGATCCTCGGCTTCTTCGTCATTGCCGTACTCGATTCGCTGAAGGTCCGCGGCTCGATCCTGATCGGTATCCTCGTCGTTACCATCCTGTCGATGCTGCTGGGTGTCAGCGAGTTCAAGGGCATCGTTTCCGTGCCGCCGAGCATCGCACCGACCTTCATGCAGCTCGATATCATGGGCGCTCTGCATGGCGGCCTGGTCCACGTGATCCTCGTCTTCGTGCTCGTCGAAGTCTTCGATGCCACGGGTACGCTGATCGGTGTCGCCAAGCGCGCCAAGCTGGTGGAAGAGGGCAAGCCGAGCCGTCTCGGCCGGGCACTTCTGGCCGACAGCACCGCCATCGTTGCCGGTTCGCTGATCGGTACCAGCAGCACCACCGCCTATGTCGAAAGCGCCTCCGGCGTCCAGGCCGGCGGCCGCACGGGTCTGACGGCACTGACCGTCAGCGTGCTCTTCCTTGCCGCGCTGTTCTTCTCGCCGCTGGCAGCCGCCGTCCCGTCCTACGCGACGGCTCCGGCTCTGCTCTATGTCGCCGGCCTGATGATGCGCGAACTGACAGAAGTCGACTGGGACGACCTGACGGAAGCAGCACCTGCCGCACTCACGGCACTGGCAATGCCCTTCACCTACTCGATCGCCAACGGCCTTGCCTTCGGCTTCGTGAGCTATGTCGTGCTCAAGGTGTTCACCGGCAAGTGGAACGTCATCCACCCGGCAACGCAGCTCGTCGCAGCTCTCTTTATCGTGCGCTTCGCCTTCTTCGCCGAGTAAGGCAAAGGCCGGGGCAAGCTATGCCCCGGCCCCGTTATCTCAGAACTTCCCCCGCGAAAGCTGGCCGGACCGTAGATATTCCTGCGGCTCCGGTCTTTTTGCGCCTGGGGTCGTTCAGGTCTTGTCGTGCAAAAGCTGCCGGTCAGTATTGCCCGGCCGGCAGATGAACCACGAGGCCGTCAAGCGTGTCGGAGACGGCGATCTGACAGCTGAGCCGGCTTCTTTCATCGGGGTTGACGACGCAATCCAGCATGTCCTGCTCCTGATAGTCGGGCGATGGCAGCTTCTCGCCCCACGCCGCGTCGATGTAGCAGTGGCAGGTGCCGCAGGCGCAGGAACCGCCGCATTCGGCGGCGATGGCATCGATGCCGTTCTGAACGGCTGCCGACATAACCGACTGGCCGATTTCGGCCTCAACCTCGGTCGACTTCCCGTCGGCATCCACAAAGACAATCCTGGGCATTGTTTGGTCTCCACTCAAATCTGAAAGCGTTCGAATTGCTGCGCGCTGAACGCGCGATTGCCGGTGTTCAAGCGGGCTTGATGGCGATCTGCAGCCGCTTCGGCCCGCGCACCGAAAGGCCCCGTTTGTATTCGGGCTTGTCATCGACAAGGTCGATCGTCGGGAAACGCTGCAGCAGGGTGCTGAAGATGATGTCCATATCCAGCCGGGCGAGATGGTTGCCGAGACAGAAATGCACGCCGCCGCCAAAGGCCAGGTGCCTGTTGGGCGTGCGGCCGATGTCGAATGTATCGGCACTCTCGAACTGCTTGGGATCGCGGTTGGCAGCGCCATAGAGCAATCCGAACTTCGTGCCCCGCGCGAACTTCCGTCCGCCGATTTCCACGTCCTCGATGCAGTGACGATGGAAGAATGGCAGGGGCGATTCGTAGCGGAACATCTCCTGCACCGCCGTCTGGATCAGTGCCGGGTCCTGGCGCAAGCGCGCCATCTGGTCGGGAAAGCGCAGCAGCGCATGCATGCCGCTTCCAAGCACGTCGATCGTCGATCCGTGGCCGGCCATCAGGATCAGCATGCAGGTCGAAATGAACTCGTCTGAGTTCATGGCGCCGGCGCGCTCGGCCTCGATCAGAACAGAGATGAGATCGTCCTTTGGGCTTCGCTCGCGCTGGTGTTTCAGGGCTGTCAGATACTCGTAGAATTCGGTGGTGTTCGTTTCGGCGATGCGCTTGCGTTCATCCGAGCGGTCGACGTCGAAGAACTGGACGATGTTTTCCGACCAGATGCGCAGTTGCGGACAGTCTTCGTCGGGAACGCCAAGCAGGCGGCCGATGATGTGACCGGGCACATGGGCGGCGAGATCATCGACGAAATCGATCTGGCCGCGATCGGCGAGACTGTCGATCAGTCTGTCGACATAGGCCTGGATCTGATCGCGCAGTTTGGCGATCATCGCCGGTGTGAACAGTTTGAAGACCTGCCTGCGCAACCGGTCGTGTACGGCGCCGTCGCTGTCGAGCAGGCTGAACTGCACGAAGCGCGAGTGATGCGGCATGTCGTGCCAGTTGCCGGCGCGCTGGATTCTGGCGATTTCCTCGGTTGTCGCAATGTCTTCGAGCGAGCGGACCATGCGCTTGTCCATGACGATTGCCGAGACGTCCTCGAAGCGCGAGGCCAACCAGATGTCGAAATCTTCGAAATAGTGCAGGCCGCTCTTGTCGCGTAGCGCCTTGTAGGTGGGATAGGGATCGCGTGCAAAGTCAGGAGACAAGGGGGCGAACGCGACCTCCATTTGGCTCTCTGTCGATAAGGTCTCTGCCATTTGCCGCACTCCCTGCAAAAACTGCAGGATAGCGCCATCAGGGAGTGCGAGGAAATGTAGCAATCTCGCAGAATAATGGACAAAACTCGCATCGACATGCAGAGTGCCCCACATGTTGGCTGGGCGCGAAGAGATCTATTTTCACACACCGGCGCGTTTTGCCGGGGCGTTTCCCTACACGGCGCTGGTAGCCGGCGCTCGGGTTGCCTTCCCGGACGAGCCGCCGATACGCAAGCGCTTCCATCAGCACGTACTCGTACATACCATCGCCGGGCAAGGGCTGATCGAGGTGCGCGGGCAGCGGTTCGTCGCCAAGGAAGGCCTGTCTGTCTGGCTGGACACGTCGCAGGCCTATGAACATCGTTGCTCGCCCGACGCCGGGGAATGGCGATATCTGTGGATGGGTGTCGAGGGACACGGGCTGGACGAGGTCTATGCCTTCCTCAACGTGCAGCAGTCGCCGCTGTTCGAACCGGCCGATCGCGATGCGGCGCAGGTCGCGTTTCAAGCCGTCATCGGCTACCTCGACGATCGCTCGGCGGCGACAGATGCACTGGTCAGTGCGGCGATTGCCGGCCTGATCGCCAACCTGAGTGCGCCGCGATTGGTGGGTGCCTCTGCACCCGACGATCCTGCCTCGCGCGATCGTATAGCGAGTGTGCTGGCCGCGGTCCGAAAGGACCTAGCCAAAGCTTGGACGATTGATGAGCTTGCCGTCCTCGCGCATCTCAGCCCATCGCAACTCTTTCGGAGATTCAAGGACACGATCGGGACGACGCCGATGGACTGGCTGCGGCATGAGCGCATCAACCAGGCGAAACGCCTGCTGGTCGCGCCGGGGGCGAAGGTTTCGGCCGTTGCCGCCCATTGCGGCTATCCCGATCCCTATCATTTCTCCCGCGATTTTCGTCGTTTGACCGGCTACACCCCGACGAAATTCAGGCGTGACGGCGGATACTAAAGCATTTCCAGGAAAAGTGCGAAGCGGGTTTCCGTCAGGGAATGCGTAAAAATAAAGAGATAGAGCGCTTCTGCGACGCCGCTTAAACCGGAAACGCTCTAGGAGCCGCGCATGAAAAGATGACGGTACCCACTCGGGTAGAGCGGGTCCGTCCTCTGGTGTCAAATCCGCCGTTAGCGCAGCAGGAATGGTTGCTCGAAGAAATGCTCCTCGAGATTGACGCCTTCGCCGCCGCGGTCAACCACGGCGAAGTCCGAGACGTCTTCCAACGGTGTCAGGATGCCGTGCCAGACATTGCGGGCGATATTGACGCCCTGGCCGGGCGCAGTTCTAAAGGCGATCGGTTCGCTCGGACCTTCTGCCGTCTCCTCCGAAACGACAACCAGGAACGGATTGTCGGTCAGGGGAATGAAGGCCTGACTGCCGAGGGGATGGCGTTCGACCATGGTCAGCTTCAACGGCAGCGGATAGGGCTCGCCGCGCACGAGGCTGATCATCGGCCGCGCCTTTTCGCCGGCGGTTTCGATCTTGGCGAGGTCGTGGTAGCGGGTGCACTTTCCGCCGTTGATGGGAAAGCTGTAGGCGTTTTCAGTCTCGATCACGTCGCCGAATGGCGCGAATGCCTCGCGTGTCAGCGGCTTTATCACGATCTCCTTCATGTGACGCTCCTCCGTCCTATGTTGGTCGTTTAGGGGTGCCGGCCCTTGCAATGCGCCCGATGACACGCAGCCGGCTGACGCCGCCGTCGGGGTAGATATTGAGGCGAACATGAGTGGCGAGACCGACCTTTTCGATCTTGTCACAGCCATAGTCATGGATGCTGTCGGCGCTTAGTTTTTGGCGCGGCAACACCTCCTGCCA
This sequence comes from Ensifer sp. 4252, assembly GCF_050434565.1. Classification (NCBI taxonomy): domain Bacteria; kingdom Pseudomonadati; phylum Pseudomonadota; class Alphaproteobacteria; order Hyphomicrobiales; family Rhizobiaceae; genus Ensifer; species Ensifer sp. 4252. The sequence goes on along the minus strand of NZ_JBNDIU010000014.1, from coordinate 46,952 downwards.
GTACATCGAGGACGCTGTTACCAGCGCATCGACCTCGCAGGCCGCCTCGCTAAGATCCGCCGCCTCCATCGAGCAGGCGTCCGGATAGTTGCCCTTGAAGTGCGCGGTATCGACGATGATGCGTTCGATCGACATGCGGGCGGCAAGTTTTACGATGATCCAGTCGTTGCCCGGTTCGCGCCGCCGCCGCGTCTCCCAGCCGTCGCCCATATTGATCCCGCGACCGGGTGCCAACAGCCGTTGATGGCCGTAATGGCCGTTGGAAAAGACGACGATCCGGCCGCCGAGCAGCGAGGATGCGAGGTCGACGGCCTCGTCGCCGATCCGATCCCGGTCGAGCGTGGGCGTGCCGTAGACCCGCAACCGAGCAATGCCGCCGTCGGGATAGATGCGCAGCCTGACGTGGCTCCAGATCCCGTCCGGAACGGCTTCAAAATAGTGATGGGCGCTCGGGCCAAGCGGGCTCATGCCCAACAGCTCGGTCCACACTGTGGTTTCATCGGGTCCATCGGGCGCCAGGCAGCCGTCGATTGCGCAGGCGGAGGGGTAGTTGCCGGTAAAATGCGCCGTATCGACGTCGAAGCCGGCGATCTGACCGGTCGCCGCAAGCGCGACGATCGCATGGTCATGCCCGGGGCCGCGCCGACGCCGCGTTTCCCAGCCATCCATCCATTTGCCGTGGTCGTCGTAGACGCCGGGATGAAAGACAGCGGGACAATCCTGCAGCAGCCTTTCGAGCGGAGCGAAGAACTCGTCCGTGGCAAAGACCGGCCTTGCACCGAGACCGGCGGAAGCCAGATTGATCGCCTTTCGCGCGTAGTCAGGCAGGCCGGCGCCGTCGATCGTCATCGCCCGACCTCAGCTCGGCAGCATGTCTTTGAGGCGGAGAAGCGCAATCCTTTCCACCTGGCGGCCGGCCGTCTCGAGCTCGCTGTCGCGATCGTTCCCGATCCGGGTTTCGAAGGCTGCCAGGATGTCATCCTTGCTGCGGCCCCTGACGGCGATGATGAAGGGGAAACCAAATTTTGCGACATAGGCGCTGTTGAGTTCGGTGAAACGCTCGCGTTCGGCATCGGTCAGCGCATCGAGGCCCGCGGAGGCCTGCTCGCTCGTCGAGCTTTCGGTCAGCCGCTTTGCCTGTGCCAGTTTGCCGGCCAGATCCGGGTGGGCGTTGAGCACGCCAAGGCGCTCTTCTGCTGTCGCTTCACGGAAGACTGCGGTCAGCGCCGCAGCAAGCCCGATCGCCGTGTCGTTGGCCGCCGACAGTTCGCCGACAAATGCGCGCTTGGCGATCCATTCGGAATGTTCGAACACGCCACCGAAGCGAGCGACAAAATCGGCTTCGGAAAGTCGCGATGGTCGATCGTTCCAGGCCTTGAAGGGATAGGTCTTTGCCCAATGGCGTGCGATATCGATGCGCCGGGCGAGCCAGACCTTCTCGTGACCCTTTACATAATCGATGAAGCGAGCAAGCGCTGCGGCGCGACCCGGCCTGCCGACAAGGCGGCAGTGAAGGCCGATACTGAGCATCTTCGGCGCGCCGGCGGCACCTTCGGCATAGAGCACGTCGAAGCTGTCCTTGAGATAGCTGAAGAACTGGTCACCGCTGTTGAAACCCTGCGCCGTTGCAAAGCGCATGTCATTGGTGTCGAGCGTGTAGGGAATGACGAGCTGGTGGCGGCCCGCATGTTCGTACCAATAGGGCAGGTCGTCGGCATAGCTGTCGGAGACGTAGTCGAAGCCGCCTGTCTCGGTCACCAGATCGAGTGTGTTGTCCGAACAGCGACCGGTGTACCAGCCGCGCGGCGGTTCGCCGGTGACGATCGTGTGCAGCCGGATCGCCTCTGCGATCTCTGTCCGCTCCCGCTCTGAGCTGAAATCCTTGTGCTCGATCCATTTCAGGCCGTGCGAGGCGATCTCCCAGCCGGCGTCCTGCATGGCCGCGACCTGGGCCGGGGAGCGCTTCAGCGCCGTTGCAACGCCATAGACTGTCGCGGGCACGCCCTTTTCGGTGAACATGCGGTGGAGCCGCCAGAAGCCGGCGCGCGCGCCGTATTCATAGATCGATTCCATGTTCCAGTGGCGCTGTCCGGGCCAGGCCTGCGCGCCGACGATTTCCGACAGGAACGCCTCTGACGCGGCGTCGCCATGCAGCACGCAGTTCTCGCCGCCTTCCTCGTAATTGATCACGAATTGCACGGCAATCCGCGCCTCGTCGGGCCAGACGGTGGTGGGGCTCGGGCCATGGCCGTGAAGATCGCGGGGGTATCTCATGTGAAGCAGTCCTCCAGACATTTGTCTCTGCGGCCTGATTCCTAACGGGATTTTTGCAGCGTCATTCCCCCCAAAAAATTTGAAAGTCTCGAATGATCCGCCCGCTTCTCAAGGCACTGGCCTGCCTAGATACTGCCAACTGGAAAGCTGACTTCGGGAGGAACGATACGCATGCAATCTCATGGTGGAAACGACGGCCGTCTGACGACCCATGTGCTGGATACGGCCAGTGGCAAACCGGCCAAGGACCTGCGCATCGAGCTCTATCGCATCGAGGGGGAGCGCCCGACGCATCTGCGCTCGGTCCGCACGAACGACGACGGACGCTGCGATCAGCCGCTGCTGAGCGGTTCACTGATGCAGACTGGCACCTACGAGCTGCATTTTCACGCCGGCGATTATCTCGGGTCCGAAGCTGCACGCGGCGCCAACCCGTTTCTCGATATCATCCCGATCCGCTTCGGGATCGACGACCAGGGCGCGCACTACCATGTGCCGCTGCTCTTGTCGCCTTACGGCTATTCGACCTACCGCGGGAGCTGATCAGCAATGACCATCCAGATCCGCAACACCATCCGTTTTCTCCTGAACCACCGTCTCGTCGAGCTTTCCGATGTTTCCGCGGTGCAGACATTGCTCGATTTCCTGCGCATCGATCGCAACTTGCGCGGCACCAAAGAAGGCTGCGCCGAAGGCGATTGCGGCGCCTGCACGGTGCTGGTCGGCCGCCTGCTTGGCGGACAGCTCAAATATGAATCCGTCAATGCCTGCATCCGCTTCGTCGGCTCGCTCGATGGCTGTCACTTGGTGACGGTGGATTCGCTGGCAACGCCGGGTGGTCCGCTCCATCCCGTCCAGCAGGCGATGGTCCAGACGCACGCTTCGCAATGCGGCTTCTGCACGCCCGGTTTCGTCATGTCGCTTTATGGGCTCTGGATGGAGAACCCGAAGCCGTCGGTAGCCGAAATCGAGAAGGCGCTGCAGGGCAACCTGTGCCGCTGTACTGGCTATGCCGCGATCATTCGCGCGGCGGAAGCGATTTCGACCATCGGCGATCTCGGCAAGGATCCGCTGTTTGCGGAGCGAGACCGGATCGCCGGCGAACTCGCTGCTCTTCAGGATGGTCGCCGCGTGGTGATCGGTGAGGGAGCCGAACTGTTCATGCTGCCGGCCTCCGTCGACGATTTTGCCGATGTGCTCGAAGCCAATCCGAAAGCGACGATCGTTGCCGGTTCGACCGACGTCGGCCTCTGGGTCACGAAGTTCATGCGCGATATCGCGCCGGTCGTGCACCTAACGCATCTCGAAGAGCTGCGCCGCATCTCCGTCGACGACAAGGGCGTGATGCTCGGCGCCGGCGTCAGCTATGCCGAAGCCTATCCCGTCATCACCGAGCATTTCCCGCAATTGCGCGAGCTTTGGGATCGGATCGGCGGGCAGCAGGTTCGCAACATGGGCACTGTCGGCGGCAACATCGCCAACGGTTCGCCGATCGGCGACACACCGCCGGCATTGATCGCGCTCGGCGCATCGGTGGCGCTGCGCAAAGGGGCACGCCGCCGTACAGTTGCGCTCGAGGATTTCTTCATCGCCTATGGCAAGCAGGATCGCGAGCCCGGCGAATTCGTCGAGGCGGTCCACATCCCCTTCCTCGAAGCCGACACCAGCTTTGCCGTCTACAAGATCACCAAGCGTCTGGATGAGGATATTACCGCAGTCTGCGGCGCCTTCCGCCTGACGTTCGATGCTGCCGGCGACGTCGCCGACGCGGTCATCGCCTTCGGCGGTATGGCCGGAACCCCGAAGCGCGCGACCCATGTGGAGGCTGCGCTCAAGGGGAAGGCCTGGTGCGAGGCAACGGTCGAGCAGGCGATTGCCGCATTCGACCAGGACTTCACGCCGCTTACCGACTGGCGCGCCTCGGCGGAGTATCGCCAACTGGTGGCCAAGAACCTGCTGCGCCGCTTCTATCTCGAAACGCAGGCCGCCGGAAATATGCGGCTCGACCGCAACATTGCCGTTGCCGTCTAGGAGGTGAGACCCATGAATGTGATGCAGCCCATCGACCGCATTCGCGGTGGCGTCCACGAAAACGAGCGGCACGAGTCCGGCCACAAGCATGTGTCGGGAACGGCCGAATACATCGACGATATTCCGGAGCCGGCTGGCACGCTGCACGGCTATCTCGGCCTGTCCCAGCGCGCGCACGCTGACATCCTGTCGATCGATTTCGACGCGGTCAGCACAAGCGACGGTGTCATCGGCATCCTGACCGCCGACGACATCCCGGGGGAAAACGACATCAGCCCCGCGCACAAGCACGACGATCCCGTCTTTGCGACCGGCAAGGTCGAGTTCCACGGCCAGCCGATCTTTGCAGTCATCGCCACGTCGCGCGAAGCGGCAAGGCGAGCAGCCGCCAAGGTCAAGGTCGAGTACCGCGACCTGCCGCATGTGACCGACGTGCTGGAGGCTGCGGCCGCGAACTATCCGCTGGTCATCGATCCGCTGAAGCTGGAGCGTGGCGACATCGAAGCCGGCTTTGCCAAGGCGAAGAACATCGTCGAGGGCGAGATGCGCATCGGCGGCCAGGACCACTTCTACCTGGAGGGCCAGATTTCCTTTGCCATTCCAGGCGAAGACGATGAGGTTCTGGTCTATTCCTCGACCCAGCACCCGAGCGAAACCCAGCACATGGTTGCAACCGTGCTCGGCGTGCCGTCCAACGCCGTGACAGTGAACGTGCGCCGCATGGGTGGCGGCTTCGGCGGCAAGGAGACGCAGGCCAATATCTTCGCAGCCGTGGCGGCGCTCGCCGCCAAGAAGTACCGCTGCGCCGTCAAGGTCAGACCCGACCGGGACGACGATATGTCGGCGACCGGCAAGCGTCATGACTTCCATGTCGACTACAAGGTCGGTTTCGATGACGAGGGCCGCATCGAGGCGGTCGACGCGGTGTTTGCGGCGCGCTGCGGTTTCTCCGCCGATCTCTCCGGTCCGGTTACCGACCGTGCGCTCTTTCACGCCGACAACTGCTACTTCTATCCGAACGTCCGTCTGCGTTCGAAGCCACTGAAGACCAATACCGTCTCGAACACGGCATTTCGTGGCTTCGGCGGCCCGCAGGGCATGGTCGGCGGCGAACGCATGATCGAGGACGTCGCCTATGCGGTAGGCAAGGATCCGCTCGAGATCCGCAAGCTCAACTTCTATGGCGGTGAAGGTCGCAATCTCACGCCCTATCACCAGACGGTCGAAGACAACATCATCGGGCGTATCATCGAGGAGTTGGAAACGTCGGCTGACTACGCCGCGCGTCGAAAGGCCGTCATCGCCTTCAACCGCGAAAACCACATCATCAAGCGCGGCATCGCGCTGACCCCGGTCAAGTTCGGCATTTCCTTCACCAAGACCGAGTACAATCAGGCCGGCGCCCTCGTGCACGTCTATACCGACGGGTCGATCCACCTCAACCACGGTGGTACCGAGATGGGGCAGGGGCTTTATACCAAAGTTGCCCAGGTGGTGGCCGACGAGTTCCAAGTCGATCTCGATCGGGTCAAGGTTACGGCAACGACGACGGGCAAGGTGCCGAACACGTCGGCGACGGCAGCCTCCTCCGGTTCGGATCTCAATGGCATGGCGGCCGCCGATGCGGCGCAGCAGATCAAGGCACGGCTGGTGCGCTTTGCCGCCGAACGTTGGAACGTCGGCGAAGCCGATGTCGCCTTCGAGCCGAATACCGTGCGGATCGGCGCTGAACGGTTGCCTTTCGGCGAATTCATCAAGCTTGCCTATGGCGCCCGCATCCAGCTTTCGGCTGCCGGATTCTACAAGACGCCGAAAATCCACTGGAACCGCTCGGAAGGCCGCGGTCGCCCGTTCTTCTACTATGCCTATGGCGCGTCCTGCTCCGAAGTCAGCGTCGATACGCTGACGGGGGAATATCAGGTCGATCGCACCGACATCCTGCACGATGTCGGCCGGTCGCTGAACCCGGCATTGGACCTGGGTCAAGTCGAAGGCGCGTTCGTTCAGGGCATGGGCTGGCTCACGACAGAGGAGCTGTGGTGGGATGCCAAGGGCCGGCTGCGCACGCATGCGCCGTCGACCTACAAGATCCCGCTTGCCTCCGATCGCCCGCGCGTGTTCAACGTCCGCCTTGCCGAATGGTCTGTCAATCGCGAGGAAACGATCCGCCGGTCGAAGGCCGTCGGAGAGCCGCCGTTCATGCTGGGCATTTCGGTGCTTGAAGCCTTGTCGATGGCAGCGGCGAGCGTTGCGGAGTATCGTATTCCTCCGCGCATCGATGCGCCGGCGACGCCGGAGCGGGTGCTGATGGCGATCGAGCGGCTGCGGGCCGCCGCAAGGCAAGGGGCAGTGGCTTAAGGATTGATGGCGATGGTTGCGAGCCGAGAGGATATCAGGGACTTCCTGCGCCGCGAGCCGGACTGCGTGCTGGTCGAGGTGACGGGCGCCGCCGGCTCGACGCCGCGCGACACCGACGCCTGGATGCTCGTGGCGTCGGATAGCCTTTTCGGAACGATCGGCGGCGGCCAGCTCGAATATATGGCGATCGATCATGGGCGGCGGGCGCTGAAGCGCGGCGACCGTGCCGACACGATGACCATCCCGCTCGGCCCCGAGATCGGCCAGTGTTGCGGCGGGCGTGTCGCGCTCGCCTTTACGCGCATCGATCGGGAGAAAGCCGCCATGGTGATTGAACGCAGCGATCTGGAGATTGCCAGCCGACCCCATGTCTATGTCTTCGGGGCCGGACATGTCGGCGATGCGCTGGCGATGGCGCTGTCGCTCGTGCCGGTGCGCACCATCCTCGTCGATACCCGCGAGGACGAACTTTCGGCCGCGGATATCCACGGTATCGAGACCTGCCTGACTGCGATGCCCGAGGCCGTCGTTCGCGATGCCCCGCGCGGAAGCGCGTTCGTGATCCTCACCCATGACCACGCGCTCGACTTCCTGATTGCGGCCGAGGCGCTCGGGCGTGAGGACGCGTCCTATGTCGGAATGATCGGCTCGAAGACCAAGCGCTCAACCTTCAAGAACTGGCTGTCGCGGGAAATCGGCCGGCCCGATCTCTTCGATCGCCTTGTCTGCCCGATCGGCGGCACGGCGGTGAAGGACAAGAGGCCGGCCGTCATCGCAGCCCTCGCTGCGGCCGAGATCATGACCGCCGCTCTCAATCACCATTGGGAAGCGCCGGCTGATTTCACCCAGTTCTTCGGCGTGACGCTGCCCCCATTCGCATAGGGCGAGCAGGACCGGCTCGAGGCTCTGCCCCAGCGCCGTTGCCGAATATTCGACCCTTGGCGGCACTTCGCGAAAGATTTCGCGATGAACGAGGCCGTGCTCCTCCATCTCGCGAAGCTGCTGGATCAGGACCTTCTGGCTGACCGCCGGCACAAGCCGCCGCAGCTCCGAAAGTCGTCTCGGACCGTCGAACAGGTGATAGAGGATCACTGCCTTCCATCGCCCGGAGATCACCTTGAGCGCACGCTCGGAGGGCAGTGACGGCAGTCTCTTGATGATATCGGCCATGGTTACCATTCGGTCAGTATGGAACAAAAGGGTGTGTAGAGCCGAGCGGGAGCCTAAGGCTAATTATGGATCGAAGCCAATCAAATCAGGTCGAGACCCATGAAAGCAGTTGAATATCGCTCCTTCGGAGGCCCTGAAGTCCTTGAGTTGATCGATATGCCGAAGCCGGTGCCCGTGCACGGCGAAGTGCTGGTGCGGGTTGGGGCGATCGGCCTCAATTTCTTCGAAGTTCTGATGCGACAGGATCGATATGCCGCCACGCCTGATTTGCCGTTGGTGCCGGGCGTCGAAGTGGCTGGCATTGTCGAGGCCCTGGGCGAAGGCGTAAAAACGCCGGCGGTCGGGACGCGTGTCGCGGTGCCGATGTTCGCCTTCGGCCGCGGGGCCGGCGGATGCGCCGAATATGTTGCGATCGACGCTGACGCCCTCGCGCCGATCCCCGACGACGTTTCGCTCGAGGTGGCGACAGCGCTGATGATCCAGGGGCTGACGGCGCTTCATCTCGTTCGGAAAAGCAATCCCCGGGGAAAGACGGTGCTGGTGACAGCTGCCGCCGGCGGGGTCGGCTCGCTGCTCGTACAGCTTGCAAAACAGGCGGGTGCCAAAACGGTCATCGCGCTTGCCGGTGGCAGCGAGAAGGTGGCGTTTGCGCGCGCGCTCGGCGCGGACCTGCCTATCGATTACCAGGTGGCGGACTGGCAGGCGGCGCTCGGGCAGCATCTGGCGCGCGGGCAAGTCGAGACGATCTACGACATGGTGGGTGGCCCCTTCACCAAATCGGCGCTTGGCGTTTTGGCGCAAGGCGGTGAGCTCGTTTTCGGTGCGATGGGCCGCTTCGAACTCGAAGCCGCCGACGTTGAACAAATGCTGACGGGCAATCAGTCCCTGCGCGGGTTCGCGCTATTGCCGTTGCTCACGCCTTCGTCACTGACGGCCGATCTTGGCGATCTGTTCCGTCGCGTTGGGGACGGGCGGCTCAAGGTCTACGTGGGCGGTCGGTTTCCGTTGACGCAGGCGGCGGAGGCGCACCGCGCCATGGAAACACGAAGCACGACCGGCAAGATCGTGCTCGTACCTTAGCCGATTGGGCAGGGCGCTGTTTTACTGCGGCGGGGCGGTCAGGCGAGCATCTTGCCGATCAGTCGCTGACAGCGCTCCGCCATATAGTCGATCATCAGCCGCACCTTCGGATCCTGGAAACGCTTGTGCGGATAGATTGCGGCCAGTTGCACGCCGACCGGCGGTGTTGCCGCCAGAATTGGCACCAGCTCGCCGGTATTGATGTAGCTCTTCACTTCGAAGAGGGGCTTGTTGATGATGCCGCGACCATCGAGCGCCCATTGGGTCAGGACGTCGCCGTCATCGGAATCGTAAGGCCCGGTCACTTCGAACTTCCTGACGCCCTCAGGCGTCTGCAATGTCCAGAAGTACTCCTTGGAACCGGGATAGCGCAGCAGCAGACAGTCATGTTTGTCGGCGATGAGCTCGTCGGGTGTTTGCGGCACGCCGCGCTTCTCGAAATAGGCCGGTGCACCGCAGACGACGCGCTCGCAGTTCATGATGCCGCGCATGCGCAGGTTCGAATCTTCGAGGATGCCGAGCTTGAATGCGACATCGACACCTTCCGACAGGATGTCGACATTGTGGTCGGAGAGCCTGAGCCGCACCTCAATGTCCGGATACTTGTCGTGAAACTCGGGAATGCCCGAGGCGATCAGCCGTCGACCTATCCCTAACGGAGCGGTAATCTTCAGTGCGCCCTTAGGATTGTGCGACAGATCCGCGATGGCATTCTCCGCCTCGTTGACAGCTTCGAGAATCTTGACGGCACCGTCGTAGAACACGCGACCGTGCTCCGTCGGGGTCAGCTTGCGCGTCGTCCGATTGAACAGCCGAACGCCCATGTGGCGTTCCAACTCCTTGATTCTATTGCTGGCAACCGCCGGCGTTACGCGCTGGTCGCGACCAGCCGCCGACAGGGTTCCAAGCTCTACGACGCGTACGAAGACGCGAACATTGTCCAGATATGACATGCCTCCCGATCTCTCCTCCGGGCCTTATCTAACCCATCCATTCCGTCGCGATTTTATAGATTTTTTTGAAAGTGTTGGTGAACCAGCGACGTTCCCGCGACCTCCAGCAATGACACATAATACGCCACGGAGAAATGGGAGAATTGCATGTACGAGTATGCCATAGCCTGGGATTGGCTCACCTTTGCCATGAGATGGCTGCATGTCATCACCGGTATCGCGTGGATCGGTTCGTCGTTTTATTTCGTCGCGCTCGATCTTGGCCTGAAGAAAAGACCCGATCTGCCGGTGGGTGCCTATGGCGAAGAGTGGCAGGTTCACGGCGGCGGCTTCTACCACATCCAGAAGTATCTGGTGGCGCCATCAAACATGCCGGAGCACCTGATCTGGTTCAAATGGGAATCCTACGTCACCTGGCTTTCCGGTTTCGGCATGCTGTGCATGGTCTATTACGCCGGCGCTGACCTTTACCTGATCGACCCCAATGTGCTCGACGTATCGAAGACGACGGCGATCGCCATTTCGCTGGCGTCGATCGGTTTCGGCTGGCTTGCCTATGACACGATCTGCAAGTCGCCGGCCGGTCGCGACAACACCAAGCTGATGGTGCTCCTGTATTTCATCCTCGTCGGCATGGCCTGGGGCTATACGCAGCTTTTCACCGGCCGCGCAGCCTTCCTGCATCTCGGCGCCTTCACCGCGACCATCATGTCGGCGAACGTCTTCTTCATCATCATCCCGAACCAGAAGATCGTCGTTGCCGACCTGATCGCTGGTCGCACACCGGACGCCAAATACGGCGTCATCGCCAAGCAGCGCTCGACGCACAACAACTACCTGACGCTGCCTGTGCTGTTCCTGATGCTGTCGAACCATTATCCGTTGGCGTTCGGCACACAGTACAACTGGATCATTGCGTCGCTGGTGTTCCTGATGGGCGTCACCATCCGCCACTATTTCAATACGCGTCATGCGGACAAGGGCAATCCGACCTGGACGTGGCTTGCGACCGCGCTGCTCTTCATCGTCATCATGTGGCTGTCGACCGTTCCGAAGATCCTGAGCGGCGACGAGGAGGCGAAGGTTTCGGCAGCACAGCAGCCATTCGTCACCGCCGACGCCTTTCCAAAGGTCCGCGACACCGTGCTTGGCCGCTGTTCCATGTGCCACGCCAAGGAGCCCGGCTGGGAAGGGCTGGTCGTGCCGCCGAAGGGCGTGACGCTGGAGACTGACACCGAGATCGCAAATCACGCCCGCGAAATCTATCTGCAGGCCGGCCGTTCGCACGCCATGCCACCGGCCAATGTCACCGGCATATCGGACGAGGAGCGCAAGCTCCTCGTCGCCTGGTATGAGACGGTCGTAAAGGGAGAGAAGGTTCAATGACCGATTTGCTGATCCGCGGCCGCGTGCTGACGTTTGTTGATGCGCCCAAAGGCATCGACGATAACGCCTCCTATCGTTACTTCGAAGATGGCGCCGTTCTGGTGCGGAGCGGCAAGGTTGCCGATATCGGCGAGCACGCGGACGTCGCGCGCAGGGCGGGGCCGGGCGTCAAGGTTGCCGACCACCGTCCAAACCTGGTGCTGCCGGGGTTGATCGATACGCATCTGCATTTCCCGCAGACGCAGGCGATCGCCTCCTACGGCGCACAACTGCTCGAATGGCTGAACACCTACATTTTCGTCGAGGAACAGAAGTTCCGCCAGCCCGAGCATGCGCAATTCATCGCCGGTCGGTTCATGGACGAACTGCTTTCCAACGGTACCACGACTGCCGTTGCCTATTGCTCGGTTCATCCGGAAAGCGTCGATGCCTTCTTCGGCGCTGCGGAGGCTCGCGGCATGCTGATGATCGGCGGCAAGGTGATGATGGACCGCAATGCGCCGGACGCGCTGCGCGACACGCCTCAACTCGGCTATGACGAGACGAAGCAGTTGATCGGCAAGTGGCACGGCCGCGGCCGCGCGCACTACGCCATCAGCCCGCGTTTCGCCATTACCTCGACGCCGGAGCAGATGGAGATGAGCCGGGCGCTCGTCGCCGAACATCCGGAATGCTACGTGCAGACGCATCTTTCCGAGAACAAGGACGAGATCGCTTTTGCAACTTCGCTCTACCCGGAGGCGAAGGACTATACCGACATCTATGCGCGTTACGACCTGCTGACGCGCAAGACGCTGCTCGGGCACTGCATCTATCTGAGCGATCGCGAGATCTCGGTTCTCGCCGAGACGGGCGCCGTCGGCACTTTCTGTCCGACCTCGAACCTGTTCCTCGGCTCGGGCCTCTTCGATCGCGACCGTTTCGACAAGCTCGGTGCGCGCTGGTCGGTGGCAACCGATGTCGGCGCCGGCACCAGCTTCTCGATGCTGGAAACCATGGACGAGGCCTACAAGGTTCTTCATCTCCAGGGGCAGCGGCTTTCGCCGTTCAACTCGTACTACATGATGACGCTCGGTAACGCCCGGGCGCTCGATCTCGATGACCGCATCGGTTCGCTGCATATCGGCGCCGACGCCGACATCGTCGTGCTCGACAGTCGCGCCAAGCCGTCGATGGAGCTGAGAATGCGCGTGGCCAACACGCTCGCCGAGGAACTGTTCATCCTGCAGACGATGGGCGACGACCGCTCGGTGGCCGAAACCTATGTTGCCGGCCGGCCGATGAAAGGCACGTCTGCTGGCGCGAAGGACGCAGCGATCGCAGCCACCAAAAGCCCCGAAATCGCATAGGCTGGCAAGCGCCAGCCGCCTCATCAGACGCGCAAAGGTCGCTGTAAGGACTTTGAATTGCTGCGTGGCGCCGCGCCTGTCGATGCGCGACGCTGCCCTACTGCATAATTCCTTAAATCGGATTCGATTTAAGGAGAAAATTACGCAGCAAGTTTAAAGCGTTACAGCGTCCTTTGCGCGCTAAATTTGACGCGCGGCGCCGTAAGCTCTTCGGCCCATCCTCGATAGAGACGACGGGGAACCTCCGTCGGTCATTCACGCTCCGGCGGCACTTCGAACTCATCGAAGTGGCGGCCGAGATCACGCATCAGCTCAAAGCGCTTCTCCGCTTCGGGGCCAAGCCGCCCGGCAACGGAATTGGTGAGCAGGTTCAAAATGACCGAGAGGCTTGCGGTCGAATCCCAAAAGGACTTCACGTAGGTGGAGCCCTGCAACACAAGATCGGTAAACTCGTATGCCCAATTCGAGAAGCGGTCGGTCACGATGATCAACGGGATCTTCAGATCCCGGACGCGCGCGGCAAGAAGCAAACCCTTCCGGGCGTAAGCGGCGGTATCGACCAGCACGAGACAAGTTTCCTGCGGATCGCTCTCCAAGACCTCGGAATAGACGCCTGCGTTTCCTTCGGCGAAGCGAACGCCGCCGCGGGCGTATTTGAGACGGCTGGAGAAATCGAGCGCGAGGCCCTTGGAGCCCTGGAAGCCGACGACATAGACGGACTTGCATCGCGTCAACAGGTCGACCGCGGAGTGCCAGCGCTCGAGTGTCGTCAACCGATAGGCATCGGTGACAGCCCGCAACTCGAGTTCGAGACTGGTTTCCAAGCCGCCGACGTCGCCGTGCTGAACACGAAAGCGCTCCAGCATATCGTCAAGTGCGCTGCCGTTGCCGCTTTCGGCGGGCTTCAACGCGTCCTTGAGTTCCTTGAGGCTCGCATAACCGAGGCCGCGGATGAAGCGGATGACGGACATCTCGCTGACGCCCGCCTGGACGGCGATGGTTGCGCCGGTCTCATAGGGAATGTTCTGCAGATTGTCGCGCAGATAGGCCGCGACGATCCGACCGGAACGCGTGAGGGAGGCGTCGCCCTCGCGCAAAACCTGCTCCAGTCGCGAGAGGGTGTCTTCCGTATTGACCGTGTCACTCATCGGATGCTCCGGCTAGCTCCAGCGTCTGCTTCAAACGCGGCGCAGATTCCAACAGAAGCCTCGTATAGCTTTCTTGCGGACGTTCGAAAACTGCCTCGGCGCTGCCCAGTTCGACGAGTCTTGCCGCCCGAAAGACGGCGATGCGGTCACAGAATTTTCGCACCACGGAAAGGTCGTGTGAAATATAGATCACTGTCAGATGCCGCTCGCTGCGCAGACGCTGCAACAGCCTGAGGATCTGCGCCTGGATCGTCACGTCGAGCGCTGATGTCACCTCGTCGGCGATCAGCACTTCCGGGTCGAGCGCGAGCGCCCGTGCGATGCCGACCCGTTGACACTGGCCGCCTGACAGTTGCCGAGGTTTGCGATCGGCCAGCTCCAGCGGCAGTTCGACCTGGCGCATCAGGCCGCGGGCGCGCTCGAGTGCCTGAGCGCGCGTGGCAAGGCCATGCCGGACCATCGGCTCGGCAATTGTCTCGACGATGCGCATCCGTGGATTGAGCGAGTCGAAGGGATTCTGGAACACCATCTGGACCTTACGTCGGTATTCGGCGAGTTCCGCTCCCCTGATGGTCGCGATGTTTCTGCCGCGGAAGCGGATTTCGCCGCCGGACGGCTCGATCAGCCGCATAATGGCCCGCGCAATGGTGCTCTTGCCCGAACCGCTCTCTCCGACGATGCCCAAGGATTCGCCGGCCTCGACGGTTAGACTCGCCTCCTGCAAGGCGCACACAGCATCCTTTCGTATTCCCGGCAGGGCGCTGGGTTTGGAATAGGTGATCGACAGGCGCTCCACTTCGATGAGTGGCGTCTCTGCCTTATGTTTTCGAACGATCGGCGGAAGCGCAAGCGACGACGGTTGGGAGTCGACCAGCAGTTTCGTGTATTCGTGCCTCGGCGAACGCAGGATCTCGCGCGCCGGCCCCTCCTCCACGATCTCGCCGTGGCGCATGACGACGACGCGATGGCAGAGCTCTGCAACCACGGCCAGATCGTGGGAAACGAAGACGATGCTCAGTCCATGGCTACGGTTGAGCTCGCGCATCAGTTCGAGGATGCGCGCTTGCACCGTCACGTCCAGTGCCGTGGTCGGCTCGTCCGCAAGCAGCAGGCGCGGCCGGGAGGCGGTCGCACTGCCGATCATGCCGCGCTGCTTCATGCCGCCGGACAGTTCGTGCGGATAGGCATCGACCCGGCGTTCGGGCTCGTTGATCTGCACCGAACGCAAGACGTCGATCGCGTTTTGCCGCGCCTCTTTGCTGGTCTGGCCGAAATGATGACGCAGCGGTTCCATCACATGCCCGCCGAGCGTCATCAGCGGATCGAGATGCGACGACGGATTCTGGAAGACCATCGAGATGTCGCGGCCACGGATTGCCCGCATCTCCTCGCTGGAAAGCCCGAGCAGGTCACGGCCGTCGAAGCCGATCTTGCCGCCGACGCTGGCGTTGCGCGGTAGCAGGCCGAGCAGCGACCGGCATGTAATGGATTTGCCGGAACCACTCTCGCCGACCAATCCCAGTATATCGCCCTCTTCGAGCGCGAACGAGACGTTCTTCACCACCGGCATGCTGCCGAAGGCGATGGAGAGGTTTTCGACGTGGAGTAGGCGCGCCTTGGGTCTTGCGATCATACTCATCGTCCCAGAACCCGGGACAAGCCGTCACTCGTCAGGATGAAGCCGAAGCCGAGCGACATGGCGGCAAGACCCGGGAAGAAGCATATCCACCAGGCATCAACGACATAGGGTTGGCCGTCGGCGATCATCGCACCCCATTCCGGCGTTGGCGGCTGGACGCCGAGCCCGAGAAAGCCGAGGCTGGCGCCGGCCAGCAGGACGAGGACGGCATCGGTCGTGGCATAGACCAGAAGGCTGGAGAGCGTGTTGGGAAGGACATGGCGAGCCATGATGATCGACGGCGGGTAACCGAGCGCCTGGGCCGCCGTCACGAATTCCTTGTTCTTGAGCACAAGCACTTCGGCGCGCACGAGCCGAGCATAGGAAACCCACCCGACCAGAGCCAAGGCGACGAAATAATTGAATAGCCCCGGACCGAGTATGCCAACGATGGCGATCACCAGCACGAAGAAGGGGAAGGCTACGGTGATATCGACGAGCCGCATCATCACCGCGTCGGTGGCGCCCCCTGCATAGCCGGAGACGAGGCCGATCGTGGCGCCGACGAGGAGAGGGGGAATGACACCGGCAATCCCCATCCAGACATCGATGCGTGCGGCATGAAGAACGCGGGTGAACACATCGCGCCCGAGATGATCCGTGCCGAAGAAATGATCGGCCGACGGCGGCTGCAGCAGGCCTGAAAGGTCGATACTGTTTGGGTCGACCCCGGAGAAGAGCGGCGCCGCGAGCGCGAGAATCACCCAGGCGAGGATGATGGCGGTTCCGGCGATGATTTCGAACGTTCCGGGTTCGAGCTGACGCCGCGTGCTTGCGAGAGGAAGGCTCATCATAATTTCACCCTGGGATCTATCATGGCGGAAAGGATATCGATCGTGAGCGTCACGATCACGGTCGCGATCGCATAGAACAGGGTCAGCCCCTGGATGACGTAGTAGTCGCGTCCGAGAACCGCGCTGACCATCAGCGTGCCAAGCCCCGGCACCGCATAGATGATCTCGACGACGACGGAGCTGCCGATGAGGAAGGCGATCATGACGCCGAGCAGATTGAGCGTGGGCAGCACAGAATTGACCAGAACGTGGCGCCGGAAGATATAGCCTTCGCCGAGCCCCTTGGAGCGGCTGGCCGTGACGTAGTCGGATTCCGTTTCGTTGATCAGCGCTGCCCGCAGGTTGCGCAGGAGCAGCGGTATGAGCCATGTCGACGTGCTTATCGCCGGCAGGAAGAGATGGTGGAGATGCCCCACGAACCCGTCGCCGTAACCGCTAACGGGAAACCAGCCGAGCTCCACGCCGAAGAACCGCGACATCATCAGCGCCAACCAGAAGACGGGAATGGTCATGCCCAGGATGGCAGCCGCGCGAATGAGGTGATCGGGCCAGCGATCGCGGCAGCGCGCCGACACGATCGCCAGCACAACCGTTGTCGGAACGCTGATTGCGACGACATAGCCGATCAGGAAAAGCGTCGGAGGAAGAAAATCGAGGATCAAGCTCTCTACCGGCAACTGATAACGGATCGAGCGGCCGAGATCGCCCTGCAGAACGTTCGAGACATACGAGAAGTACTGCACGATCAACGGTCGGTCGAAACCATATTGCTCACGTAGCTGTGCCACGGCCCCTGCCGTCGCGCGGTCGCCGAGAAGCAGGCGGACCGGATCGCCCGGCGATAGTTGCACCAGAAGAAAGCTGACCACGCTGATCCCGATCAAGACCGGAATCAGTTGGAGCAGACGTTGCCCGAGGGCAAACAAGAACGGCATTGGAAACCTCAAACCATTTCTCGGACGACAGCGCGACGGCGGCGGCGGGCGTTCACTCGCCGGCGACCGTTGTTTCCTCCAGGGACCATTGCAGCATCGGGTTCATGCCGAGACCCTTGATGCGATCGCTGTAGGCGTTGGCGTAGGGAGCGTAAAAGAGCGGGATCTGTGACACTTCCGTGGTCGTAGTTGCCTGGATTTCACGGTAGAGCTCGGCACGCTTCGCCTTGTCGAGTTCTCTCGCCGCCGCCTCGGTCATCTCGTCGACATGCTTGTTGTTGTAGCCGGTGTAGAAGCTCTTGCTGCCGCAGGAGCCGCAAAGCGCCCAACGAACGGCAAGGTCCGGGTCCAGCGTTTCGTTGTACCACCAGCTTGCCGACGCGTGGTAGTCGCCGGCGGGGATGCGCTCCCACCAGACACCGCGATCGACCTTTTCGATCTTCGACTTTATGCCGACTGCGGCCCATTGCGCCTGGACCAACACGGACAGCTTGTCGTTGTCGCCGGATGAGCTTGCCAGGATGACAAGTTCTTCGCCTCTGTAGTTCGACTCTGCGAGCAGGGCCTTGGCCTTCGCCGGATCGTAGTCGATGCCGGGGTAGTCCGCGGCATGGTAATCCACGGCGGGCAGCGTCGTCGTCGCGCGCTTGGCGTGTCCAAGCGTCATTGCCTTGGCGATCGCCGGTGCATCCAACGCGTGAGCCGCCGCCTGGCGGACCTTGATGTCATCGAACGGCGGCTTCATCTCGTTCAACAGCGTCATGTAGATCACCGTCGATGGCTCGAGGGGAAGTGTGAGCCCCTCGCGTGCCTGGATTTCCGACACGCGCGACCAGGGAATGTCGCGCGCGGCATCAAGCTCGCCTGACAGCATCATCGAGACACGCGTGTTCGCATCCGGAACCTCGATCAGCTCCGCGCCGGCATTCTTCGGATAGCCCACCCGCCAATAGTTCGGATTGGGTTTCAGGATCAGCCGGTCGTTCGGGCGCCACTCGCCGACCATATAGGGTCCAGATGTCACCGGGTCCTTGGTGAAGGCATCCCTGCCGCGCTTCTCGACATCGGCCTTGGAGACGATGCCGGCATTGAAGACTTCGAGATTGCCGAGGAAGGGCGCAAAGGGGTGCTTCAGCGTCAGCACGACGGTCTTGTCGCCTTCCGCGCGGGCCTCCTTCAACTGCTGCAGGGGGGCGGCATAGGCCGATTCCGCGTCGTCGCGGACGCGCAGCAGGCTGAAGGCCACATCGGCGGCGCTGATCGGGCTGCCGTCGGAGAAATTTGCATCCCGAAGTTTCAGGGTCACCACCGTTCCGTCGGCGGAAATATCCCAGGATACCGCGAGGCCCGGTTCCAGCGCGCCGTCGGCGCCGCGGCGCAGCAGTCGCGAATAGAGTTGTCCGAATGTTTCGATGTTGCCCGCCGCGGCCGAGCGCATCGGGTCGAGCGTGCTCGTCGCGTAGGGCGAGCCGATACGGATCGGCGCCTCAGCCGAAGCGGCGGGGAGCGCCGCCAGAAGGGAAAATGCCATCGCTATGCCCGCGGCGGCGTTACCGTGCCAATGCATCTTTAGTTCTCCCGTTTTTGCGGAAAGGAGATCGTCGCCCCTTTCATTCTCGATCTGATATGAATACAACAAACATGTCAATGACTGTTGGTTAAATATCAAAGAGGAATGAAATGCACCAGTCAGTAAAGAAATTGCGCGCCCGCGAGCTTGGTCTCGCCTTCGAAGGGGAGGCCGGCCCGTCTAACGCGATAACCGACGTTCCGGGGGTTCTTGTCGGCTATTCGACGATCATCGAAGGGGTCGGCGCCTTGCGGCAGGGCCACGGGCCGGTACGCACCGGCGTGACGGCAATTCTTCCGCGCGGCAGGGACAAGGCGATGAAGCCGGTCTGGGCCGGCTTCCATGCGCTGAATGGCAACGGGGAAGTGACGGGCGTACAGTGGATCAAGCATGCCGGCCACTTCTACGGGCCGATCTGCATCACGAATACCCACAGTGTTGGCGCGGTCCATGAAGCCGTAACCTCATGGATGATCGAACATCATGCAGAGGATTACAGGGCAAAGCACGTCTGGGCGCTGCCGGTCGTTGGCGAGACCTACGATGGCACATTGAACGATATCAACGGGCTGCACGTACGCCCGCATCACGCGCGGGCGGCAATCGAGTCGGCTGCGAACGGGCGGATCGCCGAAGGCAATGTCGGCGGCGGTACCGGCATGGTCGCCTACGAGTTCAAGGGTGGAACCGGCACCGCGTCGCAAGTCGTCCGGCTCGACGGCGAGGACTTCACCGTCGGGGTGCTGGTGCAGGCCAACCATGGTCTGCGCGACTGGTTCACGGTCCTCGGCGCGCCCGTCGGGCGTCATCTGACCGCAGACAGGCTGCGTTCCACCGAACAGGGTTCGATCATCGTCGTGATCGCGACGGACATTCCGATGTTGCCGCACCAGCTCGAACGCGTTGCCCAGCGCGGCGCGATCGGTATCGGCCGCCACGGCACGCCCGGCGGCAATAATTCCGGCGACATGTTTCTCGCTTTCAGTACTGCCAACCAGATCACGCGCGACGAATTCATCGACGCGCGCCGGCAAATGGAATGCATCCCCGACGAATGGTTCGACCCGATCTATCTGGCGACCGTCCGTGCGGTCGATGAGGCGATCGTCAACGCCATGCTGGCGGCCGAAGACATGGAGACGCTGAAGCCCGCGGGCAAAGTATGCCGCGCGATCGATCCGGCGGCGCTGGTGGGCGTACTTGCGCGGTATGGAAGGATGGCGTGACATGAGCCGATCGTCTGCATTGATGGCTCCCGCGATGACGACGGAGCGGTTGCCGATCGTCGACTGCGTCTCGCCGGAGCCGCGGGCGCGCGGCCGGGAACATGGCGAGGCGCTCCGCTTGCCGATCCGCGAAAAGATCGAGCGTTGGCAGAGTGCGACTGCGGCCGACTATGGTGAGGCCCCCTCGTCGTTTTTCGAGCGGCTTTTGAAAGAGACGGGGTTTCGCGCCGCCATCGAGCGCCACACCCCGGAATTGATGGAGGAGGTCTTGGGCATCGCCGAAGGAGCCGGGATCGACCCCGAGACCGCCTATGCAATGCAGCTTATGGACGAGGAATGGTGGTTCGGCCGCGCCGCACATGATGGACATTGCAGCGCCGCCGCCATCGCGCCGTCCGGCCGTGATGTAACGGCGATGGGACAGACCATGGATCTGCCCTCTTGGCACGACGGCGCGCAGGCGCTGCTGAAGCTGCGTGGAAAAAACGGTACGCCGTCGCTGGTTTTCACGTCTGCCGGCATGATCGGGCTCATGGGCTTCTCGGGCCGGGGGCTGGGCATCTGTGTCAACACGCTTTCAGGCCTGCGTTCACGGCCGGACGGCCTGCCGGTTGCCTTCGTGATGCGCGGCGCGCTGGCACGCGAAAGCGCGACCGACGCAAAACGCTTCCTGGTGGGCGTCCCGCACGCCTCCGGACAGAACTACCTGATCGGCGACCGCCGGCACGTGTTTGCCCTGGAGTGCTCTGCCGCCGGAGCGCGTGAGGTCGCGGCACAGAACGGACGGATCCTTCATACCAACCACCCTCTGGTGAGCCTGGACCTTCGGACGGACGCTGCGGCAAGCGAGAACTCGAAGGCGCGTCTCTCTTCGCTCTACGCAGAGCTCGGTGACACGCAGGGGCGGACGGTTGAGAATATCAAAGCCGCCCTCGCCAGCCGGCGAGAAGGCGCAGCGATCTCCATGGAACGTCGTCCGGACATGGGGCAAACACAACTGATGTCGATCGGCGGGGTGGTCTATGAAATCGGCGGGGCGATCCGCGGCTGGGTAACCGGCGGCCCGCCAAGCGCCGGCGCGTGGCGCGAACTGTCATTCGGTTGAGCGATGCCGTGACACCCACCGAAACCCGGGATCGAAGGGAGCGGTCGGGAGCGTGCTATAGCTCTTCCGGCCGCTTGCCGCCCATGGCCCGGGTCAGGGCATCGGCGCGCTCGCGCACGACCGGCCCGAGCACCGAGAGCTTGTCGTCACTGACCCGGACGGATGGTCCCGAGATCGAGATCCCGGCGATCGTTTCGCCGTATTCGTTGAAGATAGGTGCTGCCACGCAGCGCATGCCGAGCGTGTGTTCCTCGTCGTCGATCGACCAGCCACGCTGGCGGATTTTCTGAATGTCCTGCAGCAGGGCGGGCAGGTTGTCGCGTGTCTTGTCGGTGAAATGCGCCAGCTCGCGGCCGGCCAGCAGATGCGCGACATCCTTGTCCGCCCAGGTCGACAGGATCGCCTTGCCGATGCCGGATGCGTGGATCGGTCCACGTCGACCGGGGCGAAAGAACGCCCGCATCGGGGCATGGCTTTCCACCTGCGAGATGAAGACGACATCGCCGCCTTCCTCGATGCCGATGTTGGCGGTCTCGCCGCATTCTTCCATCAGCTGCTTCAGGAACGGACGGCTGATGGTGCCGAGCTTGCGGAAGCGCAGATAGGCGTTGCCGATCTCGAAGGCCTTGAGGCCGATCGTCCAGGCGCCGGTGTCGGGGTCGTTCATCACCATGCCGTGATTGGCCAGCGACGTCAGCAGCCGGTGCACGGTCGATGGCGCCATCCCTGTGACGTCGGACAAGTTGGTCAATGTCGAGCCGTCGTTTTCGGCAACGACTGCCAGCAGCGTCAGGCTGCGGTCGAGCACCTGCACGGAGCCGGGCGCCGCATTTTCGCCTGCCTTTCGGCCGCGTTTCCCCTTGCCTGTCGCATCCATGATCCATCCTCCAGCCGCCCGAGTCATTCCTATCATCCTCTAGCAGGACCGAGATCGATTGTTTCGAAATTATTGAAGGTCTTTATTTCCGCATCATGGAAATGAATTCCATTTACATGTTGATGTTCGATGTTAATGGAGTATCGTCTCATCAAATAGGAGGAGTTCCCATGGCTAAGATGCGTGCCGTTGATGCGGCTGTTTACGTTCTCGAGAAAGAGGGCATCGATTGTGCCTTCGGTGTCCCCGGTGCGGCGATCAATCCGTTTTATTCCGCTCTCAGGGCGCGGGGCTCGGTTCGGCACATCCTTGCCCGTCACGTCGAGGGCGCCTCGCACATGGCGGAAGGCTATACCCGCGCCAAGCACGGTAACATCGGCGTCTGCATCGGCACGTCGGGTCCGGCCGGCACGGACATGATCACCGGCCTTTACTCGGCCTCCGCCGATTCGATCCCGATCCTTTGCATCACCGGCCAGGCGCCGCGCGCTCGTCTGGACAAGGAGGATTTCCAGGCGGTCGATATCGCCAAGATCGCAGCGCCAGTCACCAAGTGGGCCGTTACCGTCATGGAACCGGCGCTCGTGCCCTTCGTCTTCCAGAAGGCTTTCCACCTGATGCGCTCCGGGCGGCCGGGGCCGGTCCTGATCGACCTGCCGGTCGACGTCCAGCTGGCCGAGATAGAGTTCGATCCCGAGACGTATGAGCCGCTCGAACCCTACAAGCCGAAGGCGACGCGCGCGCAAGCCGAAAAGGCGATCGCGATGCTGAACGAAGCCGAGCGGCCGTTAATCGTCGCCGGTGGCGGCATCATCAACGCCGATGCCTCGGACCTCTTGACCGAATTTGCCGAGATCACCGGTATTCCTGTCATTCCGACCCTGATGGGCTGGGGCACGATCCCGGACGATCATCCACTGATGGCCGGCATGTGCGGCCTGCAGACGTCGCATCGCTACGGCAATGCCAACATGCTCGCCTCCGACTTCGTGCTCGGCGTCGGCAACCGTTGGGCAAACCGCCACACCGGCAACATACCGACCTATACCGAGGGTCGGAAGTTCGTTCACGTCGATATCGAACCGACACAGATCGGCCGCGTCTTCGCGCCGGATTTCGGCGTCGTATCCGACGCGGGGGCAGCGCTGAAGCTTTTCCTTGATGTCGCGACCGAATGGAAGACCGCCGGCAAGCTGCGCGACTGGTCGGGCTGGGCGGAAGAATGCCGCGAGCGCAAGCGGACCATGCTGCGCAAGACCCATTTCGACCAGACACCGTTGAAGCCGCAGCGCGTCTATGAAGAGATGAACAAGGCCTTCGGACGCGACACCTGCTATGTCTCGACCATCGGGCTCAGCCAGATTGCCGGCGCCCAGTTCCTGCATGTCTACAAACCGCGCAACTGGATCAATTGCGGCCAAGCCGGCCCGCTCGGCTGGACGTTGCCGGCTGCGCTCGGTGTGCGTGCCGCCGATCCTGATCGGCCGATCGTCGCACTTTCCGGCGACTATGATTTCCAGTTCATGATCGAGGAACTGGCGGTCGGCGCCCAGCACAAGCTGCCCTACCTGCACGTGGTCGTGAACAATTCCTATCTCGGCCTTATCCGCCAGGCACAGCGCGGGTTCAACATGGACTTCGAAGTCAGCCTCGCCTTCGACAACATCAATGCGTCCGGTGATGCGGAGAAGGGCTATGGCGTTGACCATGTCGCCGTCGCCGAAGGGCTCGGCTGCAAGGCGATCCGGGTGCGCAGCCCCAACGAGTTCCAGGAAGCGTTCGACCGGGCACGCGCCCTGATGGACGAACACCAGGTTCCCGTCGTCATCGAGTTCATTCTCGAGCGCGTCACCAACATCTCGATGGGCGCCGACATCAATGCGGTCGTCGAATTCGAGGAACTGGCGATCCGCGGCGAAGACGTGCCGACCGCGATCGAAGCGCTGCTCGACTGAAAACAATCACAAGGAGGAAACACCGCATGGCGAAGCTCGCTGCGAACCTGACAATGCTGTTTACCGAGGCGCCGTTCCTCGATCGTTTTGCCCTTGCTGCCAAGGCCGGCTTCGAAGGCGTCGAGTATCTCTTCCCCTACGAGTTCGAGAAGGTGAGCCTGCGCGGCGAACTGCAGCGCTACGGCCTGACGCAGGTGCTGCACAACCTGCCGGCCGGCAACTGGGCCGGCGGCGAGCGCGGCATCGCCATCCTGCCCGACCGAATTGACGAATTCCGCAAGGGTGTGGCCAGTGCCATCGACTATGCGACTGCGCTCGATTGCAAACAGGTCAACTGCCTGGTCGGCATTGCGCCGGTCGGGGTCTCGGAAGCCGTGCTGCGCAACACGTTGGTCGCCAACCTCAAGCTGGCCGCGGGCGAACTCGGCAAGCAGGGGATTCGCCTGCTGATCGAGCCGATCAACCACTTTGATATTCCCGGCTTCTACCTCAACACGGTCGAGCAGGCGGCTTCGATCATCGACGAGGTCGGCAGCGACAATCTCTTCATCCAGTACGACCTCTACCATCAGCAGCGCACGCAGGGCGAACTCATCGGCACCTACAAGCGCTTTGCCGACCGCATCGCCCACGTCCAGCTCGCAGACAATCCCGGCCGCAACGAACCGGGTACCGGCGAGATCAACTATCCATACGTCTTCGATGCGCTCGAAGAGGCAGGCTACGGGGGCTGGATCGGCTGCGAATACAAGCCGCGCACGACCACGGCCGAAGGCCTCGGCTGGCTTGGCGCCGAGCGCAAGCGCACGCAATCCGCAGACATCATCAAGATCAGGAGTTAAGCACAATGGCAACAATCGGCTTTATTGGACTGGGCATCATGGGCACGCCGATGGCACGCCATCTGCAGGATGCCGGGCACACGGTCATCACTTCGAAGTTCGCGATCCCGCCGCGGCAGGAACTGCTCGACAACGGCCTGACGTTCGTAGAGACGCCGAAGGCGCTTGCCGAGGCGGTCGACACAATCATCCTGATGTTGCCGGATACGCCTGAAGTAAAGGACGTTCTCTTCGGCGACAACGGTGTCGCCTACGGCCTTTCCAAGGGCAAGCTGGTCATCGACATGAGTTCGATCTCGCCGATCGAGACCAAGGAATTCGCCAAAAAGGTTCGTGAAACCGGCGCGGAATACGTCGATGCGCCGGTCTCCGGCGGCGAAGTCGGGGCCAAGAACGCATCACTTTCGATCATGGCCGGCGGCTCACAGGAGAGCTTCGACCGGGCCTTGCCGTTGTTCAAGCTGATGGGCAAGAACATCACCCTCGTCGGCGATTGTGGTGATGGCCAGGTGACCAAGGTCGCCAACCAGATCATCGTCGCGCTGACGATCGAGGCGGTGTCCGAGGCGCTCGTCTTCGCGTCGAAGGCCGGCGCCGACCCGGCGCGGGTCCGCGAGGCGTTGATGGGTGGTTTTGCCTCCTCGCGCATTCTCGAAGTGCATGGGGACCGCATGATCAAGCGCACCTTCGACCCGGGCTTCCGCATATCGCTGCACCAGAAGGACCTGAACCTGGCTCTGCAGGGTGCAAAATCCCTTGGCATCTCGCTGCCCAACACGGCTGCGACGCAGGAACTGTTCAACAACTGCGCCGCCAATGGCGACAGCGGGCTTGATCATTCCGGCCTGGTGCGTGCCCTGGAGCGCATGGCGAACCATCAGGTCGCCTGAAGCACCGTCACGACAGCCTGAAAATGCGCATGATCGACCGGCGGTCCGTTCCGTCCGCGCTGATCGTGCCTCCGGGCGGCGGAAGGAGGAGCCGCCGCCCGAGATCTTGGATGAAGGGGAGAGACATGGCAGCCATTGCCGATCCGCGCGCGTTTCTGGAAACGTTGTTCACATCGGCGGTTGCCGCTGCCGATCCGGCACTGGTGATTGCCGCCAACCTGCCGGAGCGGCCGAAGGGCCGGACCGTCGTCGTCGGCGCCGGCAAGGGCGCGGCCCAGATGGCGCAGGCCTTCGAGCGCCATTGGGACGGTCCGCTTTCCGGCGTTGTCGTCACCCGCTACGGATACGGAGCGCATTGCCAACGCATCGAGGTATTGGAGGCGTCGCATCCGTTGCCGGATGAAAGCGGTCTGCAGGCCTCGCAGCGCTTGCTCGCTGAAGTCAGCGGGCTGACCAAAGACGATCTGGTTGTTGCCCTTGTCTGTGGTGGCGGGTCGGCCCTGTTGCCTTCGCCACCTCCGGGTCTTTCGCTTGACGATGAAGTCGCCGTCAATCGGGCGCTGCTCGCCTCGGGCGCGCCGATCAGCGCCATGAATGCGGTGCGCAAGCATGTCTCGACGATCAAGGGCGGTCGGCTTGCGGCCGCGGCCTACCCGGCGAAGGTTGTTTCCCTCGTCGTATCGGATATTCCCGGTGACGACCCGGCACTGGTTGCTTCCGGCCCGACCTTGCCCGATGCAAGCACTCGCGCCGACGCCTTGAAGATCGTCGAGCGTTACGGTCTGCAATTGCCCGCAAAGGTTCTGGCGTGGCTCGCCGACCCAGCGGCCGACGCGCCGTCGCCGTCCGACCCGCGTTTCGCCGGCAACGAGGTACGGCTGATCGCATCTGCTTCCGTCTCGCTCGAGGCGGCGGCCGCCAAGGCGCGGGAGGCCGGCATCGAGGCAATCATTCTTTCGGACGCGATCGAGGGCGAGGCGCGTGACGTCGGCAGCGTTCACGCGGCGATTGCCCGCGAGGTCGCAGGCCGCGGCCGGCCCTTCCCGAAGCCCGTTGTCGTTCTTTCCGGCGGCGAGACGACCGTTACCATGCGCGGGGCAGGCAAGGGCGGACGCAACAGCGAATTCCTGCTGTCGCTGGCTCTTGGCATCGATGGCGCCAGTGGCGTCTCGGCGCTCGCTGCCGACACCGATGGCATCGACGGTTCCGAGGACAATGCAGGCGCATTTGCCGACGGCACGACGATTGCCCGGCTCGCTGCGCAGCGGCTCGACGCGGCAGCACTCCTACAGCGGAATGATAGCTGGAGTGCCTTCGACGCGCTTGGCGATATCTTCAAGCCCGGGCCGACCGGCACGAATGTCAATGATTTCCGGGCAATCTTGGTGCAGTAGCACGCGAGGATAGGCAGCTAACACATTGGTGCCGCTTGGTCAGGCAGCGGTTCAGGCGAAGTGGCAGCTGACCGTGCCATGACTGCCGAAATCGGCAACGAAGGTGTCGCCGCTGCGTGCCTCCACCGCACGTACGAACGAGCCGGAAAGCACGATCTGCCCCGGCTCGATTGCATCGCCATACTGCGCCAGGCGGTTGGCGAGCCAGGCGATGCCGCGGGCTGGGTGATTGAGAACGCCGGCGCCCAATCCGGTTTCTTCGACTTCGGCGTTGCGCGAGAGGATGGCGCCCATCCAGCGCATATCGACGGCGTCGGCCCGCATCGGGCGTCCGCCGAGGATCAGCCCGGCATTGGCAGCGTTGTCCGCGACCGTATCGGCGATGCCTCGCGTCTGCTGCGTTTCCGGATCGCGTCTGACGATGCGGGTATCGAGGATCTCCAAGGCAGGGATGACGAAGTCGGTGGCGTTGAGCACGTTCAGCACGGTGACGCGCGGCCCTTTGAGCGGCGCCTTCATCACGAAGGCGATTTCCGCCTCTACGCGAGGCTGGATGAACCGATCGGCGGGAATGGTTGCACCATCCTCGAACAGCATGTCATCGAACAACACGCCGGAGTCCGGCGTGTTGATGTTCAGGGCCTGCTGCATGGCCTTTGACGTCAACCCGATCTTGAAGCCGATGATGCGCCGGCCGGCATCCCGTTTGCGCCGGACCCAGGCGGATTGAACCGCATAGGCGTCGTCTATCGTCATCCCCGGATGTTTGAGGGACAAGAGCCCGATCTGGCTGCGATCGACTTCAGCCTGGTGAAGGCTCTCCGCTGCTTGCGAAATCTCGGCAGGACTGAGCATGCGACCGTCTTCCTCTCGCACGGACGCCAACCATAGCCTTGCGATGGGCATCCGAAGGACTTCGAGCTTTCCGCTGACGTTCAAGGTCCGGATATCATCGCTGAAACAGTTGAGATAGGAAAGGGTTTGATCGCAGGCACAAGACGTGCCTTTTGCCACAGATCCCTCGCGTCAGACGGACTGCGTTGCCAGCATCATGCCGAGACCGATGAGGATAGAACCGCAGGCGCGTGGGACCAACCGGCTCTGGCCACCAGTGAAGCGACCAAGGGTCAGGGATGCGAGCAGCACAGCCGCGACATCAGCCGCCGACAACGCGAGATTGACCAACATGCCGAAGACCAGGAACTGCAGCGAGGCCGGCATTGCCGCTGCCGGATCAACGAATTGCGGTAGGAACGTCACGAAGAACAACGCCGTCTTAGGGTTGAGGATTTCAACGAGGATGCTGTCGCGCAGCACGCCGGGTTTGGCGTCGGACTTGTGCCCATCATGTTTGCCGATGCCGAGCAGCATCGTGCCGCCAAGCCAGACCAGATAGACGGCGCCGGCGAGTTTGATTGCCGCATAGAGAAACGGTGCGTGACTGAGAAGAGCGGCAAGTCCGAGGGTTGCGGCGGCGATATGGACATAGCAACCGATATGGATGCCGAGCGCCGCCAGAAAACCGGCTTTGCGGCCATGCGCCAGGGTCTGTGCCGTCATGTAGAGAATGGCCGGCCCCGGCATGCAGGCAAAGATCGCCGTGGCGACCGCAAACGAAATCCAGTGCTCGATTGAGGGCATCGCAGTTCCTCCGGTTTGCCGGCTGCGCGTGCGGCAGCGTGCATTCGGCCCAACCCCGTCAGTTCGGAATCGGGTCGGCAGAGAACTACGCTTGGTTGTAGCTCGGCGACATACGGCAGGTGCCGTATTTCGGAGTCTCGAACCTGCGGCTAATGATGGGGTGGTTAAGGGAATGTCACCGATGGAGCCGACGCGGTAGGTGGATTTCAGCCGATGGGCAGACCGATGCGCACCGCGTAGGCGGCGAGCTCGGCGGCGCTATGCAGGCTGAGCTTGCGCATCAGGTTTTCGCGGTGCTTACGCGCCGTGAGCGGGCTGATGCCAAGCCGTTCGGCAATTTCGCGCGCTGTCAGGCCCTGTGCCGCGAGCGAAAGGATCTGCATCTCCCGCCGGGTCAGGGGAATGGGCGAAAGCGCTTCGTCGGTTGCGGATGGCAAGGTCTGTCGCTCCGGGTTGCTGACGGCAAAGCGTATCGATTGTGCGAGGTAGATTTCGTTGGCGCCAAGCGCGTCAACGGCATCGGCAAGCTCGGCCGGGTCGCCGTTCTTCGTGAGATAACCGTTGGCGCCGGCATCGATGGCAGCGCGGACCGTTCGCGGCTCGATATTGGCGGTTAGCACCAGGATTTTCATCCTCGGGGCGATTTCCCTGATGTCGGCGATGAACTGGATGCCCGCCACACCAGGCATTCCGAGATCGAGGACCAGAAGGTCTGCCGGCTCGCAGCGGGCAAGCGCCAGTACCGCTTCGCCGTCAGCCGCCTCGGCCACCACCGATATGCCCGCCATCGTCGAAAGCAGCATCTTCAAGCCTTCGCGAACGATGGCGTGGTCGTCGGCAACGATGACGGTCATGGCCTTCGACATGTAAGCAATCCTTCATTGATATCGCAATTGCCCGCAACCATAAACAGGTTCGCGCGCAGAGGCGACGCAAACAGCGTGAGCGGTTGCAACCTCTCCTGATAGGACTACTATTTCGTCAATCTTACGCAATGCTAGTCGCAAATTTGATCATTCCACTCCCGGTTGCCTATGTCCTGAAGGAGTGGATGCCGTCAGACTTGCCCGCGGACGGATCGCAACCTCCTATACGCTGACAGTCGGGCGCCTCGGCGGCATTCTGACGGTTCCCGCCGTGGTGAGCAGCGTGCGCAAGACCGCAACCGAATGAGGTTCTCATCTACTCGATAAAGACGCGAACGCTGGCGGCCCGGCCGACGGCGTCGATAACCGTGAGCGTGGAATAGCCGGCGCCGTCCGGCTGCCATTGCGTCGTTCGCCTGCGGGTTGGGTCGGGCAGCGGCTTGCCGTTTGCGAGCCACCGGAAGGGCGCGCGGCCGCCTTGCAACTTCAAGGTCAGCGGCGAGATGGTGTCCTGGCCGGCGCCGAGTTCGACACGTGCACCCTCGGGCGGAAAGACGATCTGTGGTGCCGGCTCGCGCGCCGAGGCGTTGACGAGGCCGCTTGCGGTCATCGAAAAACGGCGCTGGCTGATCGGCAGCTCGGTCTGCGAGATGCGCACGGCGCCTGACGGCGCGTCGGGCAGCGGCGTAATCGGCAATCCGGATTTGGCAAAGCCTTCAAAGAGAATGGGAGCAGCCGCGCCATAGCCGGTCAGCCCGGGAACGGCACCGTTGTCGGGCCGCCCGACCCAGACCCCGAGGACATAACGGCCGTCGTATCCGACCGACCAGGCGTCGCGGTAGCCATAGCTGGTGCCAGTCTTGTAGGCGATGCCGCGCTGGCGGCTTCCCGCTGGTGGCAGAACGGCGGAGAGCACATCGGAGACATGCCAGGCGGAAACGGGGGAAAGTAGCGGTTCCCCGTCGATCAGACCGGCTGTGCCGGTGATGCCATCGCCGAGCCGTACCGGGAAGCCGCGGTTGGCAAGGCCCGCATAGAGCTGCACGAGATCGCGCAACGTCAGGCCGACACCGCCCAAGCCGATCGCCAGCCCGGGAGCTTCGCCGGCCGGCAGCACGGGCTTCACCTCGGCGCGCCGGAACCGCACCATCAGCCGGGCAGGGCCGACGACGTCGAGTAGCCGGATGGCCGGCACATTGAGCGACAGTTGCAGCGCCTGCCGCACGCTGACATCGCCTTGATAGCTCATGTCGAAATTGCGCGGGCGGTAGCCGAAGAAATCCGCCGGTCGATCCTCGATGATGGTTTCCTGGCTGACCAGGCCCTCCTCGAAGGCGAGGCCATAAATGAAGGGCTTTAGCGTCGAACCCGGGGAGCGGGTGATCCGCGTCATGTCGATCCAGCCCGAGCGGCTTGCGTCGAAATAGTCGGCCGAGCCGACTTCGCCGATGATCTCGCCGGTGCGTGCGTCGGCCATGATCATGGCGACCGACACCCTCGGCCCCAGCTTGGCGGCGCCGTCGCGCGCAACAGCCTCGAGACCGCGTTGGACATTGCGGCGCAGCGTCGTTTGGTGTTGCACGGCTGTTGGCTGCTTGCGCAGCGCCGTCTCGGCGAGATGCGCGGCATAGGCCGGCAACTGCAGGCGGCGGGTGGGAACGGCCGTCATCGCCGCGCGCACGGCCTCGCCTTCGCCGATCACCTCGGCAACAGCCATGCGGGTCAAGACACGCTCGCGTGCCGCTTCGGCTGCAGTGTGATTTCGATCGGGTCGGCGCTTCTCCGGCAATTGCGGCAGCGCCACCAGCAGCGCGGCTTCGCCCGCCGAAAGACGCTTCGGCTCCTTGCCGAACCAGGCAAGGCTTGCCGCGCGCACGCCCTCCAGATTGCCGCCATAGGGGGCATGGCTAAGATAGAGATCGAGAATCTGGTTCTTGGACAGGCGGCGCTCGATCTGGATGGCGCGCGCGATCTGGAGCAGCTTGGCCGCAATGCTTCGCTGCTCGCGCGGCTCGATCAGCCGTGCCACTTGCATCGAAAGGGTGGAGGCGCCCGAAACGATGCGGCCATTGGTGACGAACTGCAGCGCGGCGCGCCCAAGCGCGAGGAAGTCGATCCCGACGTGCTCGCGAAACCGTTGGTCTTCATAGGCGACCAGCATCCGCAGGAACTGCGGGTCGACGTCATCGACAGTCGTCTTCAGCCGCCAGAGACCGTCAGGCGTTGCAAAGGCCCTAAGCAATTGGCCGTCGACGTCGAGGACCTCGCGAGACACGATGCCGGCTGCCTCAAGCGGCGGCGGAAACGCCTGATCGGCCTTGCCGAGCGCGAAGGCCGACAGACCCGTCAGCAACAGGCCGACGGGGATCGCGATCAGCAGTTTTGATCCTATCGACATCGTCAGGCCTATTGCGCTGCCAGTACCTCCATGCGCCCGGTCGCGGTGCGGGCCGAGAATTGCGGCCGGTACATGTCTTCGACGCTGGCTGCGGGATGATCGTAGACGCCCGGGTTCACTGCCCTGACGACATAGGCGAGCGTCAGCTCGCGGCTGTCGCCGGCTGCGCGGTCGAAGGCCGCGACGAAGCGATCGTTGCGGAATTCCGTATGCGTCGCGGTGATTTCGCCGAGCCATTCGAAATTCGTCAGTTGCGCGCTGTCGACCAGGCTCGGGTTATCGATCTGGAAACCGGCCGGCAGCAGATCCGACACAAGCACGCGGGACGGCCAATCGTTGGTCTCGGTGACTTTCAGGACCACGACATAACGTTCGTTCTGCCTGGCCTGGCTGACATTGGCCTCGGCACCGTCGAGCGTGTAGTAGGTGCGCTCGATGGCAAAGCCATCGCCGCCGGCAGAGAGCGGCTGGGCCGGGGCGGCAACCGTGGTCACCACGGCAGAGACGGCATCCGCCCCCTCGTTCCGGATCACCACCGGATGCGACAGCAGCGCATCGCCGGGCATCCGCGCGGCGTAAGCGCCGGTCTTCGACGCGCCGTTGACGTCGAGCAGCATGTCCTCGTCACCGCCCTGAACGGCGCGCGCAGCAAGCAGCATCCAGGCTTGTTCCTGCGTGCTGGTATACTTCTTCTGCTCCCATTGGCGGGCGACGATCTTCGACAACTCCGGGATGATCGGTGGAACCGGCCGACTTTCCGCAGCCAGTGCCAGGACGGCCGCGTCGTCGCGCAGCGAAGAACCGTAGTCGGAACGCGACAGGCTGACATTGACGAGGCCGCTCGACATGTTGGCGGACGCCGCAAAGATCTCCTGCGACCGCTGGGCATCGCCATAGAGCGCCAATGCCGCTGCGACGTGCGCCTTGGCGAGCGGCGTTGGGAAGTCGTTGATCAGCGTGTTGGCGTAATAGCGGATATCGTTGACCGCGGCCTTGCGATTGCGCGCGAGCACATAGAGCGAATACGCGATCTCGTTGCCGCGATCTCTAACATTGGTGTCGTAGCCGAGACCGTTCTGCAGGTTCTCCAATGCCTGCACCATCGCTGCCTCGGGCACGTCATACTTCTGTTCGCGAGCGCGTGTCAGGAAGTCTGTGACATAGGCGTCGAGCCAGAGGTCGCCGTAGCCCGGGCCCCAAAGGCCGAAACTGCCTGATGACGACTGGTAGGAGAGCACGCGGTAGATCGCTTCCTGCACCCGCTTCGCCACCTCGCCATCATCGGGAAGGCCCGACTGCTTGGCGAGTTCGCTCATGTAGAGAAGCGGCAGCGCCCGGCTCGTCGTCTGCTCGGCGCAGCCATAGGGGTAGCGGTCAAGCGCCATCAGGATCGCGGGGATGTCGAAGGCGGCCGACCGGGTAACGCTCAGCGACACCGATGCACCCTGCAGAACGCTATCGGCCAGCAACTGGCCGTCGATCGTCAGGCTGCTTCCTGCCGCTAGGTTAACCACCTGCCGCTGCGTGACAGGAAGGGTGGCTGGGCGGACAGGGATGTTGAGCGCCTGTTCGAGTGAAAGCCCGGAAGCGCCGGTGAGCTGCACGGTGACGAGCCCATCGCCTGTATGCTGGCCGACCAGCGGCAGCGTCAGGACCGACTTGCCGCCCTCATCGAGGCGCACCGTTTCGCTTGGACCTGCCTGTTCTACCGTCACCGGTCCGTTGGTGGTCAGCTGTACCTGGTAGTCGCCGGCGGGCGCGTCGGTGTTGGCGATATCGAGCCGCAGTTCGGCGCGATCTCCCGGTGCGAGGAAACGCGGCAGGCTCGCGGTCACCACGATCGGATCGCGGATCACGACGTCGCGGACGGCATGGCCGACGCCGGATTTCGTCCAGGCGACGCTCATGATGCGCGCCGTGCCGTTGAATTGCGGGATATCGAAGCTGACTGTCGCTTTGCCGTCCGAGTCGAGCCTCACCGGACCCTCGAAGAAGGCCACGAGCTTCTCGGTGGGCGGGCTTCCCTGCAGCGCGACCTGGCCGCCGTCGCCGCCGGTGCGCAACTTTCCGGTCGCGCCAAGCGAGCCGTCGATCAATCGGCCGTAAAGATCGCGCATTTCGAGACCGAGTTGTCGCTGGCCGAAATACCAAGCGGCCGGATCCGGGGCTTCATAACGGGTCAGGTTCAAGATACCGACGTCGACGGCGGCAATCGTGACATAGGCTTCCTCATCGGCGCCGGCACCCGCCACCTGCAGACTGATATCGAGCGGTTTGCGCGGCTCGGTCTTTTCTGGCGCTTGCAGGGTCACGGCCAGCTTGCGATCGGCCGGATCGACGGCCAGCCACTTGATGCCGATCGCGCGCATCGGCATGCGGCTTTCCTGCGCATCACCAGGGCGATAGAGGGTCGCAGTCACATAGGCGCCGGCACCCCAATCGACGGTGACAGGCAGATCGACCTCGCCACCTTCAGCGGCAATCGTCGCGCTCTTTGTGGTGATCAGGTCTTCCGTCCCGACGGTCACCAGCAGTTCACCGGCAAAGCGCGATGAAACCTTGAGCTTGGCGGTCTCGCCGACAGCGTAGTTTTCCTTGTCGAGCGCGATTTCGAGGCCATCGGGCGTTTCGGTCGATGTCGAGGCGACATACCAGCCGGCATCGAACTCGACGCTCGATGTCGGGCCGTCGAGAGCTGCGGTTTCAACTTCAAGACGGTAGCGACCCCAGCCGACCGGCACGGCGATCTCGGCGCCATCGGCGGTCACGTCGATCGTGCCGTTCGCCACCTGCTTGGTGGTCACCACCGGCTCATACTTCCAGGCGGTTCCGTCGCGGTACCAATGATAGTTGCGCTCGACACTGATGAGCTTCCAGAGCGCGCCGGGCATGGCGGCCTTGCCGCCGTCGGCGTCGATGGCGATCACGCGGAACTTGCCGACGGAGTTTTCCTGAAGGTCGCCTGAGAATTCGGGCTTGATGCCGATGACAGGACCTTCCGGCTTCACCGGCAGCGTCAAGGAGCGCTCCACGGCACGACCGCCGGCTTCGCGCATGCGCACCGTGACATTGGCGTTCAGCAATTGCGTCGTCGACGGCACTTCGGCGAGTGCGACGTCGAAGGTCGACTTGCCCTCGTCATCTAGCGGCACGAGTTCTTCCAGCGGCAGGCGCGTGTCCTCGCTCGCCTCTTCGTCGGCAAGGCCGAAGAAATATCCCTTGAAGGCCGCATTTTCGCGTGTCGGCTTCAGAACCACTTCGCCCTCAAGCGTAAGGCCGGCGGCCGGCGCGCCGTAGAGATAACGTCCGTCGACGGCGACCTGCACCGGTTCGCCGACAGCGATCTCCTTTGCTTCGCTGGTCAGATCGAATTCCGTGCGATCCGGCACGAAGTCGTCGACCAGGAACTGCTTCTCGCCGATCGGAGAAGCCTTGGGGTCAGTGAAGATCTGCATCGTCCAGGTGCCGCGCATGGCGTTTGCCTGAACGTCGAGGTCGAGCGTATGGCCGCCGAGCTTGCCGCCGTCGCTGATCATCCGCCGGTATTCGACCCCATCGGGGCGCAGGAACACGAAGGTGAGCGGCAGGTTCTCGATTGCCTCGCCGTTGACGTTGCGCGCGAGGGCTGCCGCATGCACGGTTTCGCCGACGCGGTAGATGCCGCGCTCGGTCCAGGCCAGAATGTCGATTGCGCCGGGGGCAGGGCGGCCGGTCACACCGCGATCCGAGAGGTCGAAGCCGGCCCGGGTCATGTCAAGGAAGACGAAATCGTCTTCGCCATTCTTGGCGGTGATCACGGCCGGCGTCAGCGCGGCCGTGCCGCGGATGAGGCCGGCGGTGAAGGTGGCGCGGCCGTCACTGTCGGTCGTTGCCGTCCCGAGGATCTCGTTGTTCTTGGCGACAAGCTGCAGCTCGACGCCTTCGATCGGCTTGGCGGTTGCGAGCGAACGCGCAAAGACGTTGAGGCCATCCGTGCCTGCATAGGTCGACACGCCGATGTCGGAGACGACGAACCATTGGGTGGCGCGGGCGTCCCAGTCCTGGCTGAGCCCTGTTTCGGACGCTGCGGTCAGCACGTAGACACCGGCTTTGCGCTTCGGCAAGGCTTCATCGACCGGGAAGCTGGTGACCACTTCCTTGTTGAGGACGCTGTCGATGGCGATCGTGCCCTGCCAGACGAGTTCGCCGCTCTCATCCTCGATGCGTTGGGCGCTGTAGCCGTCAATCTGCGTCAGGAACTGCGAGTTCTGTAGCACCGGCGCCAGGCTGCGGTCACCGATGCGATAGAGCTTGAGCTTGGCGCTGTCGGTGTTGACGGAAACCAGAGGAATGCCACGACGCGCCGTCGACGGCAGCACGAAGCTGTCGCCGGTAAAGCGCACCACCTGGCCGCGGTCCTTGACGTAGACTTCAAGAGTAACCGGTGCTTCCAGCACTTCGTCGACCGACGAGGGCAGGCCGGTGCGCAGCGTCAGCTTGTAGCGTTGGCCATGCGATAGCCCCTCGACGCAGATCTGGTCGCCCTTGGCTTCCACGGCCTTCGCGGCGGCACCGTCCACCGTGACGAAAGAGGCATAGTCGGCGCCGCTCTTCAGCAACTGCTCGGAAAATTGCACGCAGGCGCGCGGCGACGCGCTATCAGCGTCAACGGTGTTTTCGATGACGCGGAAGCGCTTGCGCTCCTTCAGATCTAGGTAGGCTGTCTCGACCGTTTTCGATTGCACCAGTTCGAGGCTTGCCTTGTAGGCATTGAGGGCGCCGCGGAAGTTCTCGGCATTTTCCAGCGCCTTGGCGAGGACGGCCAGCGCATGGGCGCGGCTTTCCGCGGTGCGGGTCAACTGATAGCCGTTGATCGCCGCAAGGGCGGCCTGCGTGGCGACATCGGTGTTGCCGGTGACACGGTTTGCCGTGCGCGCCGTTTCAAGCCAAAGCTCACTGTCTTCTGGGGTGATCGCAAGCGCCCCCTGGAACGCCTTCAAGGCGCTGTCGATAATGCCGGCAGCCGCCTGGGCGCGTGCCGTTTCGATCAGGCTATTGACGCCGAAGCCCTGCTGGTCTTCGGCAAGCGAAAGGTTCGCCTTGGCGTCGCGTGCGTCCTGAAGGATCTGGTCGGAGAGGAAGGAAAGTCGCGGCGGGGCGCCGAGATCCGGCTGCACGGCCTGCGCCTGAACGATCTTGCCGGCTATGGCGCCCGGAAAGCCGTTCAACTGGTTGTAGTCCGACTTCAGGAAGCACCATTTCACCTTGGGATTGTAGGTGAATGCACGGCAGGATTGGTCCGCGATGCAGGCGGTTTCGCACTGATCCAGGGAAACATTCTGTTCGGTTCGCAGATCGAATCCGAAATAGTCACCATCCTGGGTGATCTCGACCTGACGGCCGGTCTCAGCCGAAAAAGCCGGGTATCCAGCGGCCAAAACAGAAACAAGAAGAGTGGAAAGGCCGAAAAACGCGCGCACAGACATCAAGTCCTCCCAACGCAGCCGGTCTCGATAGGGCTTCACTTTTTCAAGGTTCCTGACGCCTTGTCAACCGCAGTCGTCCAAGAGTTGGACGACAATTTACGCGAGAACGAACAGCGTGTCCTGGTACGGCGACATCACACCGACAGGGGGCTTAGCCTCTTTGCTCCTTCAGGAAAACGACGAGCGAGCGGCCGGCGTCGAGGATATGGTCTCGGGTGAGCGACGAGGCCAGTTCGGCGTCGCCCCTGGTGCAGGCCTCGAGGATCGCTTCATGCTCGCGCGCCGCGCGCTTCATGCCGTCCGTCAGCGTCAGCTGAGCTCGAAGATAGCGATCGATTCGGTCGAGCGACGCGCGCACGATCTGCAGGTAGTAGGGCCGCCGCGCGGCCTCGTAGAGGCTGTAGTGGAAGTTCCGGTTGGTCTCGCCCCACTTGGCCGAATCGGATTCCTTTCCAAACTCGTCGCAGTGTCTGCGGGCAAGCTCGAGCGTTCTTCGATCCATGTTGGGCACGGCAAGCCGGATGACCTCTGCCTCCAGCAGCGCACGAAATTCGAAGATCTCTTCGATTTCCTCGATGGAGAGGCCGGCAACGACGGCGCCCTTGTAGCGTTGTGTCGTGATCAACCCGTGCTGCTCAAGGCGCGAGAGCGCTTCGCGCACGGGGATGCGGCTGGTGTTGAACATCTGGGCGATCTGGTCCTGCCGCAGGTTCTCCCCTTCGGCGAGCGCGCCCTCGATGATCGCCTTGCGCAATGCCTCGTAGACGATATCGGCCGCAGAAGCGGCTTGCCTGACATCAACGGCATCGAGTTTCATCGCGTCTAAACCCCGGCGGCTTGTGTCCCTGGCAGTGCGGAAGCTGCCGTGGTTCTGGTCATAGGTCCATTCCCGCAGTCGGGCAACAGAGCTCGTTGCTGAAAGCAACCAACTCTGCCTCACAGCGTTTTTTGGCCATTGATTTCATTAAGAAAATAGGCGCGCAATCCGAAATCGGCAACGCCGAATGCCCAAAATGAACCCTCTATTGGCCCATTTTACGCACACAAAAAAAGACCCGGCAAATGCCAGGTCATTTTTGCGCTTATCTGAACGGCCTAGATTTGGTCGATCCGGTAGAAATTCGTGCCGACGCTGTCACTCGGGATTGCGGGCTTCAAACCTAGTTTACTGATTTTCGCCTCGAAATCGTTTCTGAATTTCCTTGAATGCCGAAGCTCGCTTTCCGAGATGTAGATTCTTTGAAACTCAGCGACGTCACGAGCCCGGATACGAAAGGACCGGTGCTTGGTGGGAACGCGGGCTTGGTATAGGTAGCCGTCGTCAATCAGGGCTTCGACAACCGACGGCGTAACCTTCAACCTGATGTAAGCTCGTTCAAGGGTGATGAAGTCTTTGGGCTGGTACGTCGAAGTCTCCCAGCCAGAAACGGCTTCCGCGAGAAACTGGCGATGCGCGGTGATCTCGCTTTCCAATCTCGAGGTCTTTCCCGGAAGGTTTTCGGCGATTTCTGCCAAGGGAGCAGCCGGGAAAACTACCCCACAGAAATCGCCGGTGGCGGCTAGCCCGGATTCTTCGACGGCCTTGCGCAGGAGGGTGTACGGCAGCCCGAACTCGCGAGCGGCCGTATGCAGTGAATGCATGCGACGCGGAACAGAAGTGCCGAGGAAGTCGTCCGATGGGCCCACCGGCACGACGTCGGCGGCGGTTTCCCGAATAAGCGACAGAGCATCCGCGTATCCGGGATGATCCTGAAGACCGAGCAGCTCGGTCGACAGGTTGCCAAGGATCGTCTTGGCACAGAATTCTTCCCTCGGACGATAGTTCGCCTTGATCAGAGACAACACGACGTCGCGAAAGGCGTCCTCGCCGCCGGCCAAGATCGCGAAGCCTTCCGATGCGACTTCCGCGCGCTCGGGAGCCGAGGGATCCGCGGAGACGAACGACCGCGGGTGTTGGGCGAAGCCGACGAGCTTGGGCAGGTGAGCCGCTAGCTGAAGCGGAAAGCGGTCGAGCCAATGTCCAGTGGGGCTGCCGCCTTGGAAGCGGTCGACCAGATATCGTTCGTGGTCGGTAGCCGTGAGTTCGTGGCTGGCGCGCTGGAGTTCGTCGAAGCTGCGACGAGCAGTTCGCAGGCGCGCGGCGAAGTCCGCGCCCATCTGCCAATTCCAGACGCCAGTTTCGACGAGCTTGCGTCCGTGAACCGGGCAGGCGCGCACGAAGCGGGGAAGCCAGAGAAGCCTCGAATACGCCCGGTTGCCCGCACGGCCCGGAAGGTCTTCCTCGTCGTCCTTGATGCA
The DNA here is from genome assembly GCF_050434565.1 of Ensifer sp. 4252. Lineage (NCBI taxonomy): Bacteria > Pseudomonadati > Pseudomonadota > Alphaproteobacteria > Hyphomicrobiales > Rhizobiaceae > Ensifer > Ensifer sp. 4252. Next base: position 7,269 of record NZ_JBNDIU010000014.1, on the reverse strand, counting down.
GCCCGGGCAGACGCGGTTCTGGTTCCATGCCACGAACTCTTTTGAGAGTGCGTGACCGCTGACGGCAATTGACCATCGAAAGTCAAACACCGTCAGCGATGCCTGCAGCTCCGCGGTTTTCCCGGCCATCTCCCGGCGTTGAGATGGCCGCGTCACTTTTTTCCAAGAGCCTCTTTGAGCAGTTCCGCCTGCATGCTCATCTCCGCATACATCTTCTTCAGCCGACGGTTCTCGTCTTCAAGAGCCTTCATCTGGCTGATCATCGACGCGTCCATGCCGCCATATTTGGCCCGCCATTTATAAAACGACGCCGTGCTCATCCCGTGCTCCCGGCATAGATCAGGAACGGCAACGCCGCCCTCCGCCTGGCGCAGGATTGCAAGGATTTGCGGTTCGCTGAATCTGCTCGTCTTCATCAAAATCTCCTCGATCATAAAGCCCGAGAAAATTCTACTTTTGAAGTCCGTTATTCGGCGGGGGGAATACCATAGAACCTTTTCGCGTGCGACGAAACTCAGGTCGGATTGCGCCTCTCCGAAATCCACAAAGACGGGACGCCTGCTGCCCGCCCACCGTTCTAGCACTGGGTTGGCCCGACCGGACATTAGGAGGCGCAAGGGTGCGTCCTCGATCACAATGGCATTTCTGACGGCAGCTTCAAACTTGGGGCTGTCATTCTTGCCACGGCCCCCGTCCACTATCCAGACCATTCTCCCGTAGAAGTTCTCGCGGGAAGCGCGTTCAGAGGCGGAGATGTCCGAGTGCTGGAACTCAAGTACAATACCAGCTTCTGTTCTTACGTCGGCAATATGAAGTTCTCCACCGGGGGCGACGCACCGCACTTCCTGATAGGATGCGGGGAATTCATTCTTCCACGCGCGATGCCATTCGGTTTCGCTTTCCCACCAATGATCGCATATCTGAACGCTACGGTGCGCCCAGTGCCAAAGCTTCTTAGTCCCGCATTTCGAAATCACGGCTACCCCACACATGGGGCATTCGCCACGTGATGCTGGCGTCGCCTCACGGCGACCCCCTTCTACAAGCGCAAATTTCATTTTCCGCTCCATACAGCAGACAGCCAGCCGCTACGTGTGCTGACATCGTTCCATTGGGAAAAGCTGGCGGCGCGGCTTAAATGCCGCTTGGAGCTTCCTGGGGCAGGTACTTCCTGCACTGCTTCTTCGTTAGCCGTCGGGGCCGCCTGACGACTGCAAAGAAGTTAATAGATCCGTTCGGGGAAAGCAATCACCCCCTTAAAGCGGTCTTGTGAAAACCGGAACAAACAGAGAATTCTCTATCGCCCCGAATCAGCGAGTGTTGTATGAATTCAGGTTAATGCACGAGGGACAAAATTGGCATATCGCTTCCTGCATACCGCTGACGTTCATCTGGATTCACCTCTCAAGACGCTTGCTCTGCGCAATCCGGAACTTTCCGATCTCATCGGTTTGGCCACGAGACGTGCTTTCGTCCGCACAATCGATCTTTGCTTGGAAGAGCAGATCGACGCGCTCGTTCTCGCCGGCGATCTCTACGACGGCGACCAGACATCGATGAAGACAGCTCGCTTCCTTGCCGAGCAACTCCATCGCCTCCACGTCGCAGGCATCCGGACATTCATCATCCGCGGCAATCACGACGCCTTGTCCAGGATCACGTCCGAGCTTGTTATGCCGGAATCGGTGAAGGTATTCGGGGCGAACGCCGAAGCGGTGGCCGTAGATCAGGGCGCCGGCTATTTCCCTGTTGCAGTCCACGGACTGAGCTTTGCAAAGCCACACGCTCCTCAGAGCCTGCTCCGCCACTACGCGTTGCCAATCTCGGGTGCGGTCAACATTGGCATCATGCATACGAGCCTTGGAGGATCTGAAAAGCACGACCTCTATGCACCTTGCAGCGTCGGGGACCTACAGCAGAGCGGATTTCAGTATTGGGCCCTCGGGCATATTCACAAACGGTCGGTTGTTGCGGACGGGTCTTCGGCCATCGTAATGGCCGGCATGCCCCAGGGGCGCGATATCAACGAGGATGGCCCCAAGTCAGTCTCCTTGGTCACGATCGCGGACGATCGGTCGGTCACAGTCGAAGAGCGGCACACCAGCGTCGCGCAGTTCGAGAGGCTGGTCGTCGACGTGTCGGAGGCGAGCGATTGGAACGAAATGGTCGGCCAGGTTTCGAGGCAACTCGAAACTTTGCGCTCGACGGTCAATACCGACCATCTCGTGGCTCGTATCCAGCTTCACGGACCCACCCCCCTCGCATGGCGTATTCGGCGCGATTTGGATCTCCTGCGAACTGAGATGGAAACTCGTGGCGCGATGATCGGAGACGTCTGGATCGACAAGATGCAGACTGCGTGCACGGAACCGGGAATGGGCCGCGGCGGTGGCGCGCTCGCAGAGTTGTCGACCATCATCGACGGCGACGTCCTGACCTCTGCCGCCTACAAACAGGAACTCACCGCGATCGCGGAAGAGCTGCGTGGTCAGCTTCCAGCTGAACTGAGGGATATCTTTGGAGCGGATGAAGGCTCCTTCCAAAATCTTCTGGGCGGCTACGCCCGCGAAGGAGCAGCGGAAGTCGTAGCGCGTTTACACGGCGGGCAGGGGGAATAATGCGGATCAATCGGCTGGATCTTGCTCGCTACGGCAAATTCACGGATGGGGTTCTGGACTTTGGACCCCGCCCGAGCGGCTCGCCCGACCTCCATCTTGTCTACGGTCCCAACGAGGCGGGAAAATCGACGACCTTTGACGCGATCCTCGATCTCGTCTTCAGCATTGGGTCCACCAGCAGGTACAGCTTTCTGCACCCGTACGCGACAATGCGCATTGGCGCGAGTATCAACGTCGGAGGGGCAGACCGCGAATTCGTCCGGATCAAGCGGCCCCAGAACAGCCTGCTCGATGACATGGAGCGTCCTGTGCCGGACGAGGACATCCGCGTCGACCTCGGAGGCATCGATCGCGATGCCTTCAAGACGATGTTTTCGCTCGACAACGAAAGCCTCGTGAAAGGCGGTGAGGCGATCCTCGCGAGCAAGGGCAACCTCGGGGAACTGCTTTTCGCAGCGAGCGCGGGGCTTTCTGACCTGAGCAGGCAGCTGACATCGATCCGATCAGACGCCGACGGCTTCTACAAGTACCGTGCGAAAAGCGGGGTACTGGGAGAGTTGAAAGCGCGGCTCGTCGAGCTGAAGCAGCAGCGCGACGCCCTCGACCTCCAGGCAAGCGATTACCAGCGCCTCGTACTTGACCGCGATCGGCTGACGCGGCTTTACACTGACGCCATCGACGCAAGGGCGGGCACGCAACGGCGGATGGACGAGATCAAGCGTATCCTGAACGCTCTACCCGTCATGACGCGGCTTGCAACGCTCAGGAGCCGACTTGGCGAGATTGAAATCGTCCGCGATCCATCGGCTGCCTGGCGGCGGGAAGTGCCCGAGCTCAGGCGGCAGGAAATCGAGCTACGCGTGAAACTGCAGGACGCGTCGAATTCGGTGCGGACCGTCGAAGATGAGATTTCGCGGATCGTCGTGCACGCCGCGGCCTTGGAGGCGTCATCGCAGATCGATGAGCTCTCGGAACTTCGAGCCCGCTACCAGACTGCGGACAAAGACATACCTAAGCTCGCGGGTCGGGCGGCCGAGTTGTCGATCGAGAGTCTGCTGCTTCAATTGGGCAGGCCGGAAGAAGCCACCCCGGAGCGCCTTCTTCTCGACGCGGCGACCGTAGGCACTCTGCGATCGCTGGTCGGTGCCAAATCAGGTGTCGATGAAAGGCTTGTCGCGGCCCAGGGCGAGCTGGAAAAGGTCGAGCGCTCGCTTGCGCGCGAAAGCGAGGGCATTGACACCGAACTTTATGCGTCTCCCGATCGGAGGAAGGCATTCGACGCGCTACAGGCGATCGTCAAGGCAGCGCCGAAATCCGATCAGGATATCGCACTCCGCTCTTTGGCACGACGTCGCGATGCCGCTTCGGCGGAGCTCGCAGAGGCGTTGACAGCTCTTCGTCCGTGGAAGGGAACCGCAGAGGATTTGGGATCCTTGCCGCAGCCCCCGAGCCCGCGACTGGAAGGCTGGAAGACGCGCTACTCGCTGGCCGAAGAGCAACAGCGGACCTCGCGGTCCGAACTCGATCGTCTCGAACCGGAGGCGCGCCGCCTCGACGCGGAAATCGAGAGCCTCCGCCAGCAGACAGGAAGCATCGACGAAGCGGCTGCGGTAGCAGCCCGGTCGGCGCGGGAAATGGCTTGGGCAGCACACCGAAATGCTCTGAACGCTGCGACAGCCGATAGCTTCGTAGAAGCCATGCGGGCTGACGACCAAGTAATCGCGCAGCGTCTGATCCACTTCGGGGAGGTCGGTAGGTTAAATCAGTTTCTTCTGCGCCGTGCTTCCGTGGGCGCGGATATTTTAAGCCAGCAGAAGGTGCAGGAAAGTGCGGGCACTGGTCATGCGGCCGTTCTCTCGGAGATCCGGCAATCACTTGGTGAGCTGACGTTTGGAGAAGGAGCCGCCTACGATCCTTGGGAATTCGAAGATTGGTTTCGCAGGCGAGACCATGCGCTCAAGGCCAGATCTGAGCTCGCGGCCGTAGACGCAGAGGTCGCTGACATTCGCGACCATGTAGAGCAAGCGAAGCGGTCGTTCGTAACCGCGCTTGGGCAAGTTGGCCTGATCTTCAACTCGTCGGCCGACTACAATGCGCTTGTCGCTGCCGCCGAAGAGGCGTTGGACACTTATCATGCTGCAGCCCACGCGGCCGAACATGTGCAACGGCTTGGGGAAGATATCGTTGAGCGTACTCGACTCCTTGGGCAAGCCCACAAGGCCGCCGAAGCGTGGCGGTTGCAGTGGCAGTCGGTCTGTGCCGGATGCTGGCTGCACGAGCTTGGCGACGTTCCGGATGTGGGGGCCGTGATTGAAATCCTGTCCGTCCTCGATCAACTCGGGTCGGCTGTGACGACCAGGGAAGGCTTGGTTGATCGCGTAGAGAAGATGAAGCTGGACAAGGTGCTCTTCGAAGCGAAGATGCACGAGCTTGCGGAGAGGCTTGGCGTGTCGACCGACGAGGCGCCTCTGACGCTGTTTCAGGCGATCCATGACAAGATTAAAGCAGCCGGCCTTCATGCGGACAGGCGTAATAAGCTGTTGCTTGATCTCGAAGAGGTTCAGCAGAAACAGCACCACATGAAGGTCGAGCAGGAACTCCTTGTGGCGCGGGTCGCTGAAATGACGGAGTTCTTCGGTGTCACCTCGCTCGGCGAGGTCGAGGCCTGCATGGACCTCGCGGCACAGCGTCGTGCCCTGGAAGGCTCTATTTCCGAGGCAGAGCTGGAGCTTGTTCAAATCGCCGGAGTAAAGGCGATGTCTGAAGTCGAAGAGTTGACTGATGGGGTCGATAGGGCAGCTCTGGAGGACGAACTCGCCAAGCTTGCTCCTGTGTTCGAGGACCAGGACGTCCGATACCGGGACCACTTTCACGCCCTGTCGAAAGCTCGGGATGCCCTAGATGCGATCGGCGGCGACGAGAAGGTGGCTGCTTTGGACGAGCAGCGCAGGACTACTCTCCTCGAAATCGAAGAGAGCGCCCGTCGCTATATGGAACTCCGCGCCGGCGTAGCCGCGGCCGAGCACGGCCTGAAGCTATACAGAGACCGCCACCGGAGTGGCATGATGGCCCGAGCTTCCGAAGCATTCCGAACAATAAGCCGGGGAGCCTACGATGGCGTTGCCGCCCAGCCAGGGAAGGATGGCGACGTCCTTATCGCGGTATCAGCCGGCGGTGGATCGAAGGCAGCGAACGAGTTATCCGATGGAACTCGTTCGCAGTTGTATCTGGCGCTCCGTGTAGCGGGATACCATGAGTTCGTCGCCAGGCGGACTCCGGTTCCGTTTATCGCGGACGACATCATGGAGACTTTCGACGACTTCCGGGCGGAAGAAGCGTTTCGTCTGTTCGCCGAAATGGGGATGCGCGGCCAAGTGATCTACTTCACCCATCACAAGCATCTTACCCACATCGCGAAGAAGGTCTGCCCCAATGTTCGTCTGCACGATCTCGACGAGGTCGGGAGGACAGGTGGCCTGCAGGTAGCTGCGGCGGAATAGCATGGATCTCTTTACGCCGGTAGTTTCGGCCCCTCGCCAGCATCCGAACTTCACCAATCTGCTCTCTGACACGGACTGGGATATAAGGGAGGTTCTGTCGGAATGGGCGGAAGGTTTTGTCGATAGAGATGGTAAGTTCGTCCAGGAATTCCAGCTGACGTTCAATTCCTGTTGGTGGGAGCTCTATCTCTTTGCCGTTCTAAAAAGTCTCGGTATCGAGGTGGACTTCTCGCACGATGCCCCCGACTTCGTCGCCTCGAATGCGCCGCTGGTAATCGAAGCCGTGATTTCTAGTCATGCACAGGGAGCCAAACCCGAATGGCTGAGAACGATCTCCGACATAACCGGAGGTCAAGACATAGAGCAACGGTACACGGAGACACTTGCCCGTCTCTACAACAGCCTGGATGCCAAGCGGAGGCTTTATCAAAGTCGCTACAGCGGCTTACCTCACGTAAAAGGCAAAGCCTACGTGATAGCCGTCCACAACTTCTCCACGCCGGACAGCTTTCAATTGGGCGACGTGGCAATGCAGCGATTGCTGTACGATTTTGACGGGCGGCAATCATTTCTGAAGAACGGCGAGGTCTCGCTTCCTCTTGGTATCTTTGACCGAGACGAGTTTACGAGTGTCAGCGCAGTCATCTACAGCAGCCTTGCCACCTATGGAAAGGTGCGCGCACTTGGCAAAAGTACCGCCGACTTTGTTTTCCAGGCGGCGAGAATTCGGAACAATTGGGAGCTCATCCCGATATCCGCCAACAAAAACGACTACAAAGAAAGTCTGCGCGATGGCCTCAGGGTCTTTCACAACCCACGCGCCGACGTTCCGCTTCCCCTAAACATGTTCGACGTGCCCGATGTGCGGGAATTCCGGATCTTCGATGGGGAAATCCACACCAGCTGCCATCCTGACGGCGATCTGTGTATGCGTCAGGTGACGCGCTTGAAGCAAATCTAATGTCGGCTTGGGTGTCGCTATAAGGTAGCGTCAGAGAAACGCGCCGGCGAGCTTGCTTTTTATTTCTTCCATGCTTTGAGCCAGGCCCAGGGTAATCCCCCCGCCGAATAACGGACTTCAAAAGTAGAATTTTCTCGGGCTTTATGATCGAGGAGATTTTGATGAAGACGAGCAGATTCAGCGAACCGCA
>NZ_JBNDIU010000013.1:0-190304 GCF_050434565.1 Ensifer sp. 4252 | reverse complement strand
GAAGTCCGCGTTCAGAACATACGCAAGGAATTCGGCCGCTTTCCGGCGCTCGACGACGTCACGCTCGACATCCGCTCGGGCGAGCTGATCGCGCTGCTCGGGCCCTCCGGCTCGGGCAAGACGACGCTCTTGCGGCTGGTCGCCGGCCTTGAAAGCCCGACCGACGGCACGATCTTCTTCGGCGACGAGGATGCCTCGCAAAAGACCGTGCAGCAGCGCAACATCGGCTTCGTCTTCCAGCACTATGCCCTGTTCCGTCACATGACGGTGCTCGACAATGTCGCCTTCGGGCTGAAAGTGCGCCCGGCCAACCGCCGGCCACCGGCCGCCGACATCCGCAAGCGCGCCCTTGATCTGCTCGATCTCGTCCAGCTCTCAGGCCTTGAGAAGCGCTACCCGGCGCAGCTGTCGGGCGGCCAGCGCCAGCGCGTGGCGCTGGCCCGCGCCATGGCGGTCGAACCGAACGTGCTGCTGCTCGACGAGCCTTTTGGCGCGCTCGACGCCCAGGTGCGAAAAGAACTGCGGCGCTGGCTGCGCGAGATCCACGACCGCACCGGCCACACCACCATCTTCGTCACCCATGACCAGGAAGAGGCGCTCGAACTGGCCGACCGGGTCGTGGTGATGAGCAAGGGCACGATCGAACAGGTCGGCACCCCCGACGAGATCTACGACCATCCGGTCTCGCCGTTCGTCTACGGCTTCATCGGCCAGTCGAACGCGCTTGCCGTCACCTTGCAAAACGGCGAGATCTGGTTCGAGGACCGGCCGATCGGCTTGCGCGCCCCGACCGAGCCCGACGGTCCGGCCACGCTCTACTTCCGCCCGCACGACATCGAGCTGATCGACGGCTGTGGCGGCTGTCTTGCTGGGCTGGTCACCGCCAGCCGCCGCGTCGCCGGCACCCGCCATCTCGAGCTCGACCTCGGCCGCAACCACCCGCATGCCGAAATCGAACTGCCGCCTGAACGCTCCACAGCCCAGGACCGCGCAAGGGTCGCATTCCGGCCGACCAAGTGGAAACTGTTCAGGGACGACAAGGCCGGCAACGAGGTTGCGAGCGCCGCCGTCGAGGTTGAGCCGCAGGTCCAGCCATTCGAACTGGCGCGCACCGGGACCTGAGGGCTTCTCCACCCACCCAATTCCCGTTTATACAGAGATGCGCTACAGCGTCTTAGGCGATGCTAGAAGCAGGAGACTTGGCGCATGTCCGTCATTGAAGATCTGAAACAGGCGCTCGGCGATGCCGTCCTGACCGGCATTGAGATTGGCGAGCGCTACCGCAGCGACGCCAGCCTGACCGGACACTATCTGCCCAAGGCCGTCATACGCCCCGCAAACACGGAAGACGTCGCAACAGCGCTTCGCATCTGCAACGCCCATGGCCAGGCTGTCGTCGTGCAGGGCGGCCTGACCGGCCTTGCCGGTGGCGCCAACCCGGACGAAGACGCGGTTTCCCTCTCGCTCGAGCGCCTTATCGGCATTGAGGAAATCGATCCCCTTTCCGCAACCATGACCGTCCTTGCCGGCACGCCGCTCGAAGTCGCCCAGCGCGCCGCCGACGACGCGGGCTTTCTGCTGCCGATCGACCTCGGCGCGCGCGGCTCCTGCCAGATCGGCGGCAATCTCGCCACCAATGCGGGCGGTATCCGCGTCATCGGTCACGGCGTCACCCGCGACAACGTGCTGGGGGTCGAAGCCGTGCTCGCCGACGGCACAATCCTCTCGTCTCTCAACAAGATGATCAAGAACAACACTGGCTATGATCTGCGCCAGTATTTCATCGGTTCCGAGGGTACGCTCGGCGTCATCACCCGCGCCGTCCTGCGGTTGAAGCCGCGACCGTCAGGTCGCTTGACGGCACTCTGCGCGCTTCAAAGTTATGATCAGGTCGTCGCCTTCCTGGCGCGGGCGCAAAGGGGACTGCCCGGCCTCTCCGCCTTCGAGGCCATGTGGGAAGACTATTTTCGCTTCAACTGCGAGGCGGAGGGGCAACGCTTTTTCGAAATATCCCCTGCATTCGCTGTCATCGTTGAGCAGGATGTACAGGGCCACGACGAAGACGGAGAGGATTTCGAGACCTTCCTCGGCGCTGCGCTTGAAGACGATGTGATCGTCAACGCTCTGATCGCCCAGTCGGAGAAGGAAAGCCGGCTGTTCTGGCAGGTGCGCGAGGGACACGCGATGGACCGGCTGTTGCCGGCGCTGATCAATCTCGATGTCAGCCTGCCGATCGGCGAAATCGGCCGCTTCGCAGCTGAATGCGGCCAGGCGCTCGCCGCCCGCTTTCCGCAAGCGCACATCTCCTTCTTCGGGCACGTTGCCGACAGCAATCTGCACATCGCCTTTTCCACGCCCGGAAACGACGAGCACACACAGCACGCGGTCGACGGCATCGTCTATGACATCGTTCGGCGCTATCGCGGCTCGATCTCCGCCGAACATGGCATCGGCACCTTGAAGCGGGAATTCCTCGGCCACTCGCGAAGTGCGGCTGAGCTTGAACTCATGCGCCGGATCAAACACGCGCTCGACCCGAAGGGCATTCTGAACCCCGGCAAGGTCCTTTGACGCGGACGTATCAGCCTTAAAGCCAGGACGCGGATGTCTTCGGCAAGCGGCTTTCCGGATCGATCACCGTCAGCTCCGCCCCGCCGTCATTCCATCCCCAGAGTGCCACGCAGCTGCCGCCCGGAGACATGAAGGACGGGTAGATCAGCCCATCGAAACCACGGCTGGTCAATTCCGCCTGCAGACGGTGGGTGGCGGGCACGACGCCGCGATCCAAAGCGTCGCGCCACTCCTCGCGGTGGATATCGGCGGTCACGCCGAGGTCGGCAAGCACATCCGGCGCCATCATGTCGGCAAGCCGGGCATGCCGCAGTTCAAGCTGGGCAATCAGCGCGGGATGCTGGACAAAGCCCTGGTTATACTCCGCCCAGGCGGTCGACAATTCACGCGCGGCGTAGATCGTCGGCAACCCGACCGGGTTCCAGCGGCCACCAAAGCGCGCGGCACCATCGCCCGAAAGCGGAACATGAGCCCAGCGGGGCACGTAGGCACGCCAGAGGCGCACCGTCTCCAACATTAGGCGTAGACACCCGAGCGCACAGCCTCGAGATAGGCAAGCACCTTGTCTGCCTTGCTCTCTCCGACAAGATCACAGGCCGTCTTGCCCGCCCATCCGGGGATTGGCTGGTGCTTGAACCAGATCACGGCCCGGCTCTCGTCGCCGGCCATTTCGGCAGCCATGGCGAGAATGCGCACGACATTGCTGAGGGCCGCGTCGACCTTGCGCGCGCTCGACTTCGCCGTCAGCGTGTTGCGCGCGACGCCGATCAGCTTGGCCAACTCGGCAAGCGTCACGCCTAGACGATCCGCGACGAGCCGGGCGGACAAAAAGGACGACTGGTTTTCGCCGAAATGCGAGGCGGAGATGTTAAAACCGACAGCTGACATGGCGCATTCCGATCTCACTTTGATCATCACCTGATCAAAATAGGCTCAAAATCTGCTCAAATCAAGGAAGCGGCGGCTGTCGCCAGAAAGGCTCGCGCCGCTCGAAGAAGGCGGCAACGCCTTCGCGCGCCTCGTCTGACTCCCAGCAATCGGCAAGTTGCTCGATTGTGGCAGCAATGGTCCCTTCGGTGATCGGCTGTCCGAGCGAACGGGCAAGCCGCTTCGCCCGCCCCGTCGCGCCAGGCGCAGTCTGGAGATAGGGTTCGACCTCCGCCGCAATTGCCGCATCCAGCGCATCGGGCGCGGCAATCGCCGTCACCAGACCGGCATCCCTTGCTTCCTCGGCGCCAAACAGGCGCGCCGACATGAACAGAGGCCGCGCCCTGCCCTCACCGATGCGGGCAACCACATAGGGGCTGATGGTCGCCGGAATGAGACCCAGCCGGGTTTCGGTCAGGCCGAAGCGCGCATCGGGCGAGGCGATCACGGCATCGCAGACGCTCATCAAACCGACGCCGCCACCGAAGGCATTGCCGTGCACCCGAGCGATCACCGGCTTGGCGATCTCGTTCAGCGCCTTGAACATCAGCGCCAGACGGGTCGCCTCGGCGATCCGGGTTGGGCGGTCCGCATCGAACTGCTCGCGCATCCAGCCAAGATCACCGCCGGCGCAGAAGCTGCGACCCTCGGCATCAAGCACCACAACGCGGACCGCGGCGTCCGCCGACAGTCGCTCAGCGGCCGCAGTCAACTCACGGATCATGATTCCGGAAAGCGCGTTGTGCTTCTGCGGCTGCGCCAGCGTCAGGCGGGCGACACCATTTGCATCGACGACGTATCGGATCGTTTCGAACATCAGGCAGCACTCCTTAACGATCGTGCGAAGGCAGCGGCGTCTTCAAGCTTCGCCGCATCCAACCCCGTCGAAAATCCGCGTTTTATGACAAAGGCGTTGACTGCCAAGGTATCGACATTGCCGGCCGCACCTGGCGCATAGGGGCAGCCGCCGAGGCCGCCGGCCGAGGCGTCGAAGACACGCAAGCCACGCTCGAGCGCCACGTCGATATTGTCGAGTGCCCGTCCGGATGTGTCGTGGAAATGGCCTGCCAATTGCTTGGCCGGGACATGAGCGAGCACGGCCGCCAGCATCACGCCAACCGCCTCGGGCGTGCCGCGCCCGATCGTATCGCCGAGGCTGATCTCGTAACAGCCAAGCGCCATCAATGCGGCGGCGACCCGTGCCGCGCTCTCCGGCGCAATCGTGCCTTCATAGGGGCACTCGACAACGCAGCTGACATAGCCCCGCAACGGCACTGCGTTTGCGCGGCAGGCCTCGGCGACCGGGCGAAAACGCTCGATGCTCTCGGTGATCGAACAGTTGATGTTCTTCTGCGAAAACGTCTCCGAGGCGGAGGCGAAGATCGCCACCTCGTCGGCCTTCGCCGCAAGAGCCGCATCAAATCCGTGCATGTTCGGCGTCAGCACGGTGTAACGCGTACCCGCCCGACGCTTTATCCCGGCCATGACGGCCGAAGCATCCGCCATCTGCGGCACCCATTTCGGGCTGACGAAGCTCGTGACCTCAATGCGTTGATAGCCGCAATCCGACAGCAGATCGACGAGCCGGATCTTGTCGGCGGTGTCGACGAGCCGCTTCTCGTTCTGGAGACCGTCGCGCGGCGCCATTTCGACAAGCGTCACATGCTCCGGCACCGGCGCGCTCATTCCGCGCTCTCCGGCTGAAGCACGACAAGGATCGCTCCGGCGCTCACCTGTTCGCCGGGCGATACTAGCGCGCTCTCGATGAGGCCGTTGCGCGACGCCGCCAGCGTCAACTCCATCTTCATCGCCTCCATCACCACGAGCGGCTGGCCCTTCGCCACCGTGTCACCGGCGCGAACATGGATGAGCTTGACGATCCCGGGCATTGGAGCGGCAAGCTCGTCGGCGGCCGCATCTGCGGAGTGAGCTGTGGCCAGTGCGTCGGGAAGGCGCAGAACGAAGGTCTCGCCACCGACGAAAAGCGTGATGGTTTCCCCTTCGCGCAGGAAGCGGAAGACACGTTGCTCGCCTGAAATCTCCACACGGGCGCCATCGTCGAACCGATCGAGCACCAGCACCGGAAAGGTGCTGTCGCCAGCCCGCACCGCGAACTGATCGCGCCCGCGCGCCGCAAGCGTGACGACTGAACGTCCACCGGCGTGCTCTATCGAAATGCTTCTGTGCGCATCTCCCCAGATCTGCCAATGGCCGAGGGACGACCAGGGATCGTCGGATTTCACCGCCTGCAACACGCCGGTGGAGGCGATGGCGGCCAGCGCCAGCGCTTCGCCACCCGGCACGACGGGCGTCGTCAGTTGATCGATTGCCCGGTCGATAAGGCCCGTATCCGGCCGACCGGCACGAAACTCCGGCTCCGCGGCGAGCCGGGCGAGAAAATCGAGATTGGTGATGGTGCCGCCGATACGGCAGGCCTTGAGCGCGCTCTCCAGCCGCGCAAGCGCCGACGAGCGGCTTGGCCCATGCACGATCAGCTTGGCGATCAGCGGGTCGTAATAGGGGGTAATGACGTCGCCCTGCCGGACCCCGGCATCGACGCGCACGCCGTCTACAGGAAAATCGAGCGTTGCAAGCCGTCCAGTTGCCGGCAGGAAGCCGCGCACCGGGTCCTCGGCATAGATCCGCGCCTCGAACGCCCAGCCATCGATGGCGATTTCATTCTGTCGTTTGGGCAAGGCCTCACCGACGGCCGCGCGCAACTGCCACTCGACGAGATCGACGCCGGTGATCGCCTCGGTGACCGGATGCTCCACCTGAAGCCGGGTGTTCATTTCCATGAAATAGAACTGATCCGGCCAGAGCCCGTTGGTCACGTCCGCAATGAATTCGACGGTGCCCGCGCCGACATAGCCGATCGCGCGCGCGGCCTTGACAGCGGCCTCGCCCATGGCGCGGCGAACCTCTGCCGTCATGCCGGGCGCCGGCGCCTCCTCGATCACCTTCTGATGACGGCGCTGCAGCGAGCAGTCGCGCTCGAACAGATGCAGAATGTTGCCGTGGCGGTCGCCGAAGACCTGGACTTCGATGTGGCGTGGCTTGGTCAGGTATTTCTCGATGAGCACCGCGCCGTCGCCGAAGGCGCCTTCGGCTTCCCGGCGCGCAGCTTCAAGCGCCGCTGCAAATTCGTGCGGCTGCTCGACCTTGCGCATGCCCTTGCCGCCACCGCCGGCGCGCGCCTTGATGAGCACGGGAAAGCCGACTTCCGCCGCCCGGTCTGCGAGGAAAGACGGCTCCTGTTCGTCACCGTGATAGCCGGGCACGACGGGCACGCCAGCCTGCTCCATCAGCGCCTTGGCAGCATCCTTTAGCCCCATCGCGCGAATTGCTTCCGGCGACGGGCCAACGAAGGTCATGCCCGCGGCCTCGACCGCCTCGGCAAAATTGGCGTTTTCCGACAGGAAGCCATAGCCCGGGTGAATGGCATCCGCGTTGACGGACCGGGCGGTGGCCACAATCCGTTCGATCGAGAGATAGCTTTCGGATGCTGTCGCCGGCCCGATGCGGATTGCCTCGTCGGCCAGCCTCACATGCAAAGCGTCGACATCGGCATCGGAGTAAACAGCGACGGTGCGGATGCCCAGGCGCCGGGCCGTGCGGATGACGCGGCAGGCGATCTCACCGCGATTGGCAATCAGAATCTTTGAAAACATCGGCATATGGCCCGCCCTATTGTGCCGCGATCACTTCGACTTCGAGCAACCAGCCGGAATCGAAAATGCCGGCAATCACCACCGTCATTGCCGGCGCGAGCGGGCCGAGATATTCGGCGCGGGCCGCGCGGTTGGCCATGGTGTGGTGCCGGTCGGCGAGGAATGCCGTCACCTTGACGATATCAGCCTTGCTCATGCCTGCTGCCTTCAATTGGGCGTCGATGTTCAGCCAGACCTGACGTGCCTGCGCCTCGAACCCATCGGGCAGTTCGTCGTCCGAATTGAGCGGCACCTGGCCGCTGACGAAAACCAGCCGCTCGAAATTCTCGAGTCGCACGGCTTGCGAATAGCCGCCACGGGGTTGCGGCGCATTCTTGGCGTTGACGTTTTCGCGCTTCATCGCGATCTCCCTACATTCTGAACAGGCCGAAACGCGTATCTTCGATCGGCGCATTGAGCGCCGCCGACAGGGACAACCCGAGAACGTCGCGGCTCTTGCGCGGGTCGACGACGCCGTCGTCCCAGAGTCGGGCCGAGGCATAAAGCGGATGGCTCTGGCGTTCGAAGAGGTCAAGAACCGGCTGCCGGAACTTGGCCTCCTCTTCCTCGTTCCAGGGCGTTCCTGCGCGCTTCAGCGCCTCGCCGCGCACCGTCGACAACACGCCAGCCGCCTGTTCGCCGCCCATTACCGAAATCCGGCTATTCGGCCAGGTCCACAGGAACCGCGGCGAGAAGGCCCGACCGCACATGCCGTAGTTGCCGGCACCGAACGATCCGCCGACCAGCATCGTGACCTTCGGCACCTGCGCCGTCGCCACGGCCGTGACGAGCTTGGCGCCGTGCTTGGCGATGCCTTCGGTCTCATATTTACGGCCAACCATGAAGCCGGTGATATTCTGCAGGAACACGAGCGGGATCTTGCGCTGGGCGCAAAGTTCGACGAAGTGAGCACCTTTCAGGGCCGATTCCGAAAATAGCACGCCATTGTTGGCGATGATGCCGACGGGAACGCCGTGCACATGCGCGAAACCGCAGACGAGCGTGGTGCCGTAGCGCGCCTTGAACTCGTCGAAGCGGGAGCCATCGACAAGACGGGCAATGACTTCGCGGATGTCGTAGGGCGTGCGCAGGTCCGCCGGCACGATGCCGGCAATCTCCTGCGGATCGTAAAGCGGCGGTTCAGGGCTCTGCAGTTCCACCGACGTCGGTTTGCGGCGGTTAAGTGCTGCGATCGCCCGACGGGCGAGCGCCAGCGCATGCGCATCGTCGCGCGCCATGTGGTCGGCAACACCGGAGAGGCGCGTGTGTACGTCGGCGCCGCCGAGGTCCTCGGCCGAGACCACCTCCCCGGTTGCCGCGCGTACCAGCGGGGGGCCGGCCAGGAAGATCGTGCCCTGGCCTTCGACGATGATCGTCTCGTCCGACATGGCCGGCACATAGGCGCCACCAGCCGTGCACGAACCCATGACCACGGCGATCTGCGGAATGCCGGCCGCCGACATTTTGGCCTGGTTGTAGAAGATCCGCCCGAAATGCTCGCGGTCGGGAAAAACCTCGTCCTGGTTCGGCAGGTTGGCGCCGCCGGAATCGACCAGATAGATGCACGGCAGCTGGTTTTCGGCCGCGATCTCCTGCGCCCGTAGATGTTTCTTGACCGTAATGGGATAGTAGGTCCCGCCTTTGACCGTCGGGTCGTTGCAGACGATCATGCATTCGCGGCCGGACACCCGGCCGATGCCGGTGATGAGGCCTGCCGACGGTGCATCGCCATTGTACATGCCGTGTGCGGCCGTCGAGCCGATTTCAAGGAAGGGCGTTGCCGGATCGATCAGCGAGGAGACCCGGTCGCGCGGCAAAAGTTTCCCGCGGCTGACATGGCGCTCACGCGCCGTCTCACCGCCACCGCCCGCGGCCATTTTGACGGCGTCCTCCACGGTCGTGATCGCCTCCGCCATGGCCGCCTGATTGGCCCTGAACACGTCGGACGAGGGCGAGATGTGGGATTTCAGAACAGTCATGAAGTCCTCATTCGATCGAGCCTGATTGCGGCCTCGGAGTCCGTGCGAGCGTCTATCTGGTCTCGGTGAACAGTTCGCGGCCGATCAGCATACGGCGGATTTCACTCGTTCCGGCACCGATCTCATAAAGCTTGGCGTCACGCAGCAGCCGCGCGGCCGGATAGTCGTTGGTGTAGCCGTTGCCGCCGAGCGCCTGGATTGCCTCCAGAGCCAGCGCCGTTGCCTTCTCGGCAGCATAAAGAATACAGCCGGCCGCGTCCTTGCGGGTGGTCTCGCCACGATCGCAGGCTGCAGCCACCGCATAGACATAGGCCCGCGCCGCGTTCGCCGTCACATACATGTCCGCAAGCTTGCCCTGCATGAGCTGGAACTCGCCGATCGGCTGGCCGAACTGCTTGCGCTCGTGGAGATAGGGGACGACGACGTCAAGGCAAGCGGACATGATGCCGAGCGGTCCGGCGGATAGGACCACACGCTCATAGTCGAGGCCGGACATCAGCACGCGGACACCGCCGCCTTCGTCGCCGAGAACGTTTTCCGTCGGCACCTCGCAATCGCGGAAGATCAACTCGCAGGTGTTGGAGCCGCGCATGCCGAGCTTGTCGAGCTTCTGGCCGGTGGAAAAGCCGGCAAAGTCTTTTTCGACGAGGAAGGCGGTGATACCGCGCGGACCGGCACCCGGGTCCGTCTTGGCGTAGACGACCAGCACGTCCGCATCCGGGCCGTTGGTAATCCACATCTTGCCGCCGTTGAGAACGTAGCGGTCGCCGCGCTTCTCGGCCCGAAGCGTCATGGAAACGACGTCGGAGCCCGCTCCCGGTTCGGACATGGCGAGCGCGCCGACATGTTCGCCGGAAATCAGCTTCGGCAGGTAGCGCGCCTTCTGCGCCTCGTTGCCGTTGCGGCTGATCTGGTTGACGCAGAGATTGGAATGGGCGCCGTAGCTCAAGCCCACGGAAGCGGAGGCGCGGCTGATCTCTTCCATGGCGACGCAATGGGCGACATAGCCCATGCCCGCACCGCCATAAGTTTCGTCGGCGGTGATGCCGAGTAGCCCGAGATCTCCCATCTCGCGCCAGAGCGGCGTCGGGAATGCGTTGTTGCGATCGGTTTCCGCCGCCAGCGGCGCGATACGTTCGGCCGCAAAACGGCGTACACTATCGCGCAACGCATCAATGTCCTCGCCGAGCGCGAAGCTCAATCCGCCCTGAAACATCTCTCGTCTCCTCCCTTCGACCCCGTCGGCGATCTCCTCACCACCAACCGGATCGTCTGCTCTCCATCCTCTACGCGCAACGCGGCGATTGCAATGATATCAACACCGCGATGTCGGGCGACGATAGCACCGCGTCTTGCTAATTTCCTTCCAAAGAGGAAATCCGGGAAGCACGATCTGCAAAGTTTAGGAACGTTTGGCTATGCATCCGCTGCGCGAAGCTGTTTCAGCCAATCTGGCTCGCGGCAACTGTCGCGTCGCGATGGAATCGCTTTCGTAGCGTTTACTTGTTCGGCCAGATTTCCTGCGCCTTGCCGACGTCGGCGAGGCCACGCTGCGCGTCGCGATTTCCGGTGGCAGCGACGGCCTCGAAGATGCGCCGGGCTTCGGCGTAATGCTTGAGATTGAGATAGGCGTAGCCGCGCAGCACCATCAGGTCAGACCGATGCGTCGAGATCTGCCCCAACTGATCAAGGAAAATCAGCGTTTCGCGATAGCGTTTGGCATCGAAGGCGGCGATCGCGCGGTCGGAAAGGATCGCGCTCTGCAGTTCTTCGACGCGACCACGGCTCTGGGTCGATTTCGTCGCGGCGACCGCAGCCCTGTTGGTCAGCCCGGCCCTGAGATAGGCGAGGCTCTGGCCGTAGGCGGCATCTTCGCGCATTTGCGATGCTGGTGCCTGCAGGGCGACCTCGAAGGCCTCGGCCGCTTCGAGCGGGCGGTTCAGATCCATCAGGCACCAGCCGCGCGTCAGCGCCGCCTGCGGCGACAGCCGCGTCGGGTTGATGGTCGTCCGGCATCCCGTCACACTTCGGCCCGCTCTTTGCGGTTGCCGCGCAACCGCAACAGGCTGGTCAACCACATAGCGTGTCGTCGTTCGTGGCGCGGCCTCCGTCACGACTGCAGGTGACCTTCGCTCCATGCCCGCTGTGGGTGCCTGCTCCCGTGCAAGCGGCTGTTGTTGCCGGGCGATGGCGTCATGCCGTGCCTCCTCGGTCTCGCCCAGGCGGGCGATACGCTCGGAGCGCGCCGCCCAGAGTCGCTGGATTTCAGCAACGCCGGCAGCATCGCCCAGTTGGTTGCGGCTGAGCGCCAGGCCATAGGCCGAAGGTTCGTCATCCGGCTTCCAGCGAAGCGCGGTCGCAAACCATCGTGCGGCCGTCGCCGGCTGTTCCATGGCACGGGCATACCAGCCGAACTGCTGCGCCGTGGCCGGGTCACGCCCCTTGGTCGTCTCCTGCGCGATACGGCTCAGCACCTCTTCGCTGAGCGTAACGGGCGGCTCGATCGCCAGCAGGTTTGCCGTCGCGGCAAAATAGGTCGCCTTGGCATCGGCCGACGTATCGCGCCAGGGATACAGCACTTTTTCCGCATCCTCGTGCGCCTTGCGGGCGATCAAGGTCAGCGCCAGGCCTTGCGACGCGGAGGCCGAATCTTCCTTGTCGTGGGCGCGACGGAACCATTGTTCGGCCGCGCTCATATTGTCCCGGCGAAGCTGGTACCAGCCGAGCAGCAGCGCATCGCTCGCCAATCCGTCGGTTTCAACCAGGCGTTCAAGACGCTGGATATATTTAGGATCGACGGCCAGCTTGCCATCTGCATCGCCTTCGGCAACGAACCGGCGTGCCAGATCGTCGCGAATGCTTTCGAACTCGGCAGCGCCGCCAGGTACCGTCCGTTCGTGGGCCAAAATCTCCTGCGCCATGTCATAGGGCAGCCCTGACACGGCCTTTTGCACCGTCGCCAGCCGCTCCGGAGCGTTCTCGCAATTCTTCAGCACGTAGAGATAGGCGTCTCTGGCGCGATCGGGTCGTTCGGTCTCAGTGAAGGCATCGGCCACCCGCCAGAGTACGTCCACTTCCGAGCACGTCAGCAGACTCGGCGTGCTTGCAGCAACCTCGATGACCGTCTCGTACTGCTTGAGATCGGAGGCGTTCACCAGACGCGCCCGCGCTTCGGCAACGTTCAGCCGCTCGAGCAGATCTGCCGGCGGCTTCCAGGCGGTCTCACTTGCCTGGCGCTCGGCGATCGCCTTTCGAACCTCGGCATAGCGCCCCTCCGAATAGAACTGCCACATCGTTTCGAGCTGGACGTCCTTGTTACGAGGAACCGCAAGTGGATCCTTGGGCGGCGTCCAATCGGGATAGAGCGCCCTCAGCCGCGATATCTCGGCCTGCAGTCGAGCCGTATCGCCCTTGCTGGCGAAGTAGCGCAGTGCCGATTCGTCGACCACCGGTGGCGTTGTCTGCGGGCGCGTCGTACCGGCAGTAGGCTGCGTATTCTGCGCGATCTGGCGAAACTCGGTTACGACGCTTCTGGAACCCTTGTCGACCACGCCGAACGACGCCTCGTCAGGAAGCGTGTTTCCTTCCTGGCCGGTTGTCGGCGCACCGGCGATGCCGCCCAATTTTTTTCGCAAAAGTCCATCTTCGGTAAATCCGGCAATCCCGACCGCCGTGAACATGATGCCGGCGATGACAACGGTTGAGGACTTCATAGACACTCCGGACGCTTCTCCTTCGCATAAGACAGCCCGAGAAGGTGCAGTGTCGAAGGATAATATTGCGTCGGGCTGAACACCTTGACGCTGTCGGGCAACGGATCCCGCTCCATGACACAGGCCAGAATATGGTTAACAAATTGATAACCAGGGTCCGTCAGCGCTGCCCGAACGGCCCCCGTCGTGACGTCACTGATGAGCAATTCGCCATCGGCGCCAAGCATGCCCTGCCGCAATCTCGAAAGCAATTCAGCGTCATTGCTGTCGGCCCGAACGAGATAGAGAGGAATGCGCAGCGCGTTGTAGCCGAACTCCGCCGGGAAGCCCTGCGCCGCCTTCAGACGCGTTTTGGCGCTGACCCAATCGGCCGGCATCTTTCGTGGACCGAGCTGCAGCGCATCGAGCATCTTGCGACCATCGTTGGCCAACGCCGCCCATTTCGGTGAAGGCGCCACACGATCAAGGACAGGCAAAGCTTCGAAGATCCAGTAGGAGGGATTGATTACAGGACCGTCGTCGCGATCAGTGGCGGAAAAGCCGGCAACTCCCGGCAGCAACAAGGTCCGACCACCGTACTCGATCACGGTTCGATCGAGGATTGCCCTGGCGATCTTGGCCGCGGCCGAGAGATAATCCTTTCGCTTCCAGCGTTCGCCGGCCAGCGTCAACGCATAGGCGATCAGAATGTCGCCATCGGTCGCATTGTTAATATCGATCACATGCGGTTTTTCGCTCGGGCTCCATTTCCACGCGGCGAGACCATCATCGCGCAACAGCAGCTCGCGGCGGGTAAAGGACCAGATCAGCTCGAAATCGGCAGCGCTGCCGGCAAGCACCGCCAGCCACAAACCATAACCTTGTCCCTCGCTGTGGCTGATGCCGCCGTTACCGTCATCGATGATGCGTCCGCCGGGATCGAGGAACTTTGCCTTGTACTTCTGCCAATTCTCTGCGCTCACGGTCTCGCCCCGCCCCTGGGCCGCTGCGCGCGTCTGAGGCAGAGCGACGACAAGAGCCACGATGAGGAGAAGAACCGTGCGCCAGATCATGGGCGGCGCCCGAGCCGACTGAGCATGGATGACGTTGCGAGGCCCAGCAGCACCGACAGCGTTACGAGCAGCACAGCGTAGAAAAGAATGTTGCTCGACAGCCAATTGGCAATGATCAGTCGATAATTGCCGATCGAGGCTGGCCTTGTCTGCACGAAATTGAAATTGGCGACCGGCACCACCTTGACGGCGTTGGTTGCCGGCTCGTAGGTCGAGATGTGCCCGGCGATCTGCTGCCATTGATTGATGTCGGCGAGTGCAGACACCCCATCGTTCAGAAGCCTGGCGGTGGGCGCCGCGACGAGCGTCCACGTGGCGTCATCCGTAGGGTTTGCCCCTTGAGCGACAAGCAACGTTGCCGTTTCCGGCGGCGCGAAGTCGCTCTGTTCCTGCGGCAGGATGCGCAGCGAGCTTAAGGAAATGTCGAACTCCTGCTTTACCCAGTCCTGAAGTGCGGTGATCTGGGTACGCCAAGCACCACCGCTCAGGCGCGTCTGCCATTCATCGATTGCCTTCTGGGTGTCGGTCACGCGCCCGACGGCTTGCGCGCTGCCCCAAGACATCTGGCGGCTAGGATCGATGCCAACCTGAGTGAGCACCGTCTTCGGCAACTCAGGCAGCGTCCCGACGAAGAGTGCGTTTCGCGTGCCCGCCGCCAAGGGCGAGGCGATCATCTCGACCGCGATCGGGCGCCCGCCGGCGACGGCCAGTCGCGCCAGGAACGTGGCGGCCGCCGACAAGGTGTCGGCATCGGCCCGGTCGATGAAGAGCGGGATCACGCCGGCGCTGTTGCGATAGGGTGCCGCCGCCCCCGACGTTGCGGCAAGATTGGGCCGCCGACCGATCCGCGCGAAGTTGGGGATATGCAGTTCCGATGTATCGAACAGTGCAAAACGCGGATCGGTCGAGGCAGGCGCCCCCGGCGCGCAGACCTTGTCCTGCTCCGTGAGCAGCACCGCCTCGAGCTCGATCAGGTTTGGCCCGGGCTTGAAGTGGCGCATGGTGACATTGATCGGCAGATGGCGCAGAATGCCGCCGGTCGCCGAATCGAACGGAACCGTCGAGGCGATGTTGCCATTCACGTAGACGTCGATCCGGCTGCCGGGGCGTACTGTCTCCGTATAAGCCGCATCCAGCAGGATCGTCGCCTCGCCATAGGCGTCTGCATAGAAATCCGACGGTACCGCCACCGTAAACCTGGACCGGAAGCGGCGACCGGTGAACTCGCTGGTCTCGACGCCGAGTTCTGAGAAACGCAAGCGCGTGTTGCCGGCAACGACAGGTGTTTCCGGCAAATGCCAACGTTCGGTGTTGATGACGTCGCGAGGGATATCGCTCGGTCGGTCCATTGGCTCGGCGATGGCCTCGATGCCGGCCTGGACGGCCGGCCAGTCGGGGCCGCTGAGAACCAGAACCGGTGCATTCGTCTTGCCATCGCGGACGAAGGCCGCGACCGACCCGCTGGCGGCGCCATCGGGCAGCGCCGGGAGCAGCGCCGATACCTCATCGACAGTCCCGGCAACCACCGTCAACTCGCCGGGCTTGCCCAGCTCCGGCAGTCCTTCGCTGAGAATGACCCGCTGCGCCGGCATATGGCCGCGCAGGGCCAAGCCCTGTGCAAGCCGCATCAGGCCCGCAGCGCGGCTCGGCTGCTGCATTCCCGGAACGACAAGATTGAACTGCGTGTGTCCTCTGTCGTCCAGACCGACGGCGCGGATGTCGTCCACGCTCGCAAATACCGCGCTCTGCGCATCCGCAAAGCTGATGAAAGCTGTCTCCGGCGCGATTTCGGTCCAGAGTTCATAAGTGGATTCGACGGTGCAGTCGGTGCGGTGGTGCTGCTGCACCCGAAACCTGATGTCATTGGAACCGGCTCGCAACAACCCGGCAGGCAGTGTGTAACTGCGCGTCTCGGCAATGTCCGACGCCTTGATCGGTCCTTCGCCGACCAGCTCGCCGTTGACGAAAACCGAAAGGGACGACGCCTCCGGCGCGATCACGATCGCATTCTGATAGCCGAAATTCAGCGTTGCAGGCGATTGCGCCTGGGCCGGCGTCAGATACATCGACCAGGCGCGTTCATCGACCTCACCGGTCAGCGATAGCGCGCTGAAGGGAATGATGTACCGCCTGAAACCATCGGGCGCGCCGCTCGCCGCTGTGGGAGTGCTCGCGTCAGCGTCGGGCTCACTGGTCGGCTGGCCCTCATCCGTCCCTTGCGCCGGCAGTTCGATTGGCGGCTCGGCGGCCGGCCGCTCCGGCGACATGTCGAACGGGTTCGACTGCGCCAGCGTCTGTGTCGTCGCGGCAAGGAACATGATGAGAAGGGCAACCAGCATCCGGTTCATCGCGGCGCCCCCGCTTCTCTGTCGGAGGAGCGCAAGCTGCGCGCGAAATAGATCAAGCCGCGGCTCATCTGATAGAAAGCCAGCCACAGGAACCAGGCGGTGCCTGCGACCAGTCCCGGGTTTCCATGCCGCGCCTTCTGGAACTCGCTCCATTGCTGCGAGTTCGCAAAGATCAGATCCGCCACCAGACTGTGGTGACGCGCGACCTGCGGCAGATAACGGCAGCCGAGCGTGGTGATGTCGCCGGCAACTTCCTTGTTCTTGATCGCGACCGGCAAGGTCTCGGAGGTGCCATTGCCACTGTAGGGCTCGAAGCGGATCAACCCGTCCGTATCGACGGGTAGCGTCGCAGCATCGACGCCATAGACCTGAATTCGGGCGCCGTTGGCCGATACGTCTTCGATCGTTGCCGGGTACCATTGATCCGCCACACCGAATTCGCAGCGCCGACTGACCTTTACCCGCCGCGATGCCGCCTTTTCCCCGCGCTCCGAGACCACGCCGAGCGCGCAGCCCGCCATGATCAGGTTGAGGAGGTTCCACCCTCCCACGACCAGGGTTACGTCAGCCTTGTAGGGCTCGGTGTAGACCCGGTAGACCGTCATCAAAAGGGCGATGAAAAGCACGGCGAAGATGACGAAGAACGGTCGACTGATTTCCGACAGGCGGCTCTCCAGGATCGACTCGTCCTTGGCCGTCACCTTGAAGGTCGGCCGGCTTGGGCGCATCAGGACCGAGATGACCGCCGGCAGCAGATGCACGGTCTGAGCATATTCGTAGAGCTCCGAGATCCACGGCCAACGGAAGGCGCCGTAGAGATAGTTCTGCATCATCAGGTTCACGAGCATGTAGGCGAGCGTATAGGCAAGGAACTCGCCACCCGATGCGGTGAAGATCTCCAGATCGAAAAACAAATAAAACAGCGGCGCAAACAGAAAGATCGTGCGCGACACCGGGAAGAGCCAGAACAGCGTCGACGACATGTAGCAAAGCCGCTGCGGGATCGATAGCCCGCGCTTGAACAGCGGAAAACGGAACAACAGGATCTGCATCATGCCCTGCGCCCAGCGGCTGCGCTGGCCGATGAAGCTGGCAAAGGTTGCCGGCTGCAGCCCGGCGATCAGCGGCCGATCGACATAGATGCTGTTCCAGCCGCGGCCGTGCAGCGCCAGCGCCGTTTCGCAGTCCTCGGTGATGCTCATGCCGCTGAAGCCGTCGGTATCATCGAGCGCCTTGCGCCGGAGCACCGCAGCCGAACCGCAGAAGAAAGCCGCGTTCCACTTGTCGAGGCCGCGCTGGATGATGCCGTAGAACATCTCGTTCTCGCTCGGCATCTTCTCGAAGGTTCGCAGATTGCGCTCGAGCGGATCAGGGTTGAGAAAGAAGTGCGGAGTCTGCACCAGGAAAAGCTTCGGGTCGCTTTCGAAATAGCCGACCGTTTCCAACAGGAAATCGCGAGCTGGCGCGTGGTCGGCGTCAAAGACGGCGATCAACTCGCCGTCTGAATGCAGCATGCCGTTGTTGAGATTGCCGGCCTTGGCGTGTTCGTTGCGCTCGCGGGTCAGGTAGCGCACACCGAGATCGTCGCAAAGCGCCTGCAGTTCCACATGCCGGGCCGAGGCACGCTGCGCCTCCACCAAATTCATCGAGTAGCGCTTTTGCTGCGTGCCGCCATCATCGAGCAGCCAGACCTGAAGCTTGTCGGCCGGATAATCCATGCCCTTGGCCGCGGCCAGCGTATTGGCCAGCAGGCCTGCATCCTCGTTATAGGATGGCACGAAGACGTCGACCTTCGGAAATTTCCCCGGCGAGACGGCCTTGGCGTTGCGCGGCGGCAGCGGCATCGCGACGACGAACAAGCTCAGCGACAGCATCATCACGCTGTACATTTCAGCGAGATAGAGCAGGAAGCCAGGAATGAAGTTCTCAAGCTGGTTCAACGGCGGCAGCGTGCTGGTCGTGCGCCAATAGACATAACGAAGCACGATAGCCGTTCCGAAGGCGAGTGCGATCAGGCGCCAGCGACCTTCGGCCTTGATGAGCTTCAGTATCGCCATGAACGTAACGACCAGCACGCTCACGATCAGCTGGGTCTGAAGATTGACCGGCAATGTGATGACGGCAATGACGCAAAGCGAGAAAAACGCCCACGCGGCAACAGGACCGATCTTGCTCATTCATTCTGCCTTCCAGCATTCGGCATCATGCCACTGGTATCGCTTGACCTGACTTCATCTGGGCTTCTGCAAGCCCGATACCAGCCCATACCAACTGATGGTTAGGAGCTGATTAAGGACAATTGCCCCCCGCCTGTGCATCGCAGGCGGGTAATGGCACGATCACGGTCGCCCCCGCCTTTGCCGCACCATCCGGTTGCGGCAACCTGACGGCGTTTGCTGTCGCCGGCACAGCGACTGGCTGCCGACGCGCCGGTTGCTCGACACGGACCACGCGCCTGACCGGCGCAGGCGCCGCCATTACGGTCACGGGCCGAGTGTCGGTGGGCGCCTGCCCCTTGCGGTAGATCGGGTTGCCGACGCGGCCTATGCCCGCCTCCAGCGGCGGCGGGGCGCCGTAGGGATTCCAGGCGGGATCGCCGAACGTGCCGACGATCGTGTAGCCATAGACGGGTGAGAGAAGCTCGTTCTCGCTCGCGCCAGCTGCGCAATAGCGGAAACGGATCTGAATGGTGCCGTAGCCCTTAAGGGGCGAGCGGTGATTTTCGGCTCCACGGATCTGCTGCCAGGCGAAAATGCAGGCGTCGTCGCCGCGGCCACGGCCATAGGCATAACCGAACGGGCCATAATTGTTCTGCAGAAAGTCCGACGACTGCGCCAACGACACGCCGGGGAGCGCACGGCGCGCCTGTCGCATCATCTCGGAGCTTCTGACCGCCACATAGCCGCTGCTCTTCTGCTGGTCGAACCTGGTCTCCATCGGCCCGAAGAACTGCGCGCGCAGGAAATTCTGCCCCGGCGTCGAGGCAGAGGTGTAGAGGTAGATATCCTGCTCGATGGCGTTGGTCCTTCGGCGTTCGACCACATTCAGCACGGCAGGCCCGCCCGGCGGCGGCAGGATCAGCGCATTCTCGGCGGGAACGATTGTCGCATTGGTCGGCGTGCCGACGTCGTTATGCGTCGCGCAGCTGGACATGAGGAGGCCGGCCGCAAGCACAACTGTAGGCGAGACCACGTCCAGCAGCCTGTTGATGATCGTGGAGCGGTCCTTCGATACGTCGAATCGCCTGCTGAAAAATCGTCCTGCCATGCCCGAGCATTAGGTGATTCAGGCAAATTCGCAAACCCGCAAAGCATAGGGGGTGATTTTTCGAACCGTGGCTGCAAGGCAGCTCGACCATTCCGGCCGACATGACGCACACCCTAGCGGCCCGCGAAGACGAATTCATTCGGCGATCGCCGACGCGCTCAATCCGGAGCATCCTGCATCGCCATGCGGACTTCGGATCAACCGCCGCGAGCCGAAAACAGGCGACATAAATGGCCTTTATCGCCGCATAACTATCCTAGCTCATATACATATGACTGGGTAAAAATCGGAAAAATTACCAAATAAATTCCTTCGCCACATAGGTAATAATGGAAAACATCAAGAGCGATGCAATCCACGAAGATTTGCCATATCCAGTCATTTACTTCTTAATATCCGAAGCGCAGGATAAAAGAACTTTCTGCGTACAAGTTCTTTGGCGAAGCTAATCTGCGACAGAAAATCCGCGCCGAGATTTACGCTGAAATAAATTTGATCCGCCTGATCGAATTCTTAAACGAGCCAAAGCCTCTGCTGCGGGTTCCTTTGAGCCATTTTCGTCATCGCAACGTGCTGCCCGCACCGTCCGGCGGCCGTCGCAAGCAGAGTGAAAACTGGAGCTTGTCATGAAAAGCCTACTTCCCACCCGTTTCCATAATTACGATTTCAGCCCCATATTCGTAGGCGCCGGGTTCACTCTTGCAATCGCCGTCATCGCCTACGGCTCCTTGTTCGGCCGCGTCCTCTAGCGAGGCGCGCCAACGGCGCCTCTGCCTGAGTTATTTCCACGTTTTTGGGCTTGTTAGCCACGATGCGCTGTATACCACCGCGGTGGCAGCGCAAGCGCAGGCCTGCTTATGCGATCTGCGTCTGCAGCCACACCTTGAACAGCAAGGCCTGCGGCGTATTGGATGAGGCCATACTCGGAGCCACCGGGGTGAAGCCCGTGGGCGCGACCAGCCGCGCCTATCGCTCTCACGCCGACGTGCCGGCTTCCCGACCGGGGCTGACGCAGAAACTGCTGGAGATCCAGATGATGATGGCGAGAGTGGTCTAGCGCGAGCCGAAACCGGAATCAGATGACGCCGCCTTGCTCGACAACCCCAGGCCGGCGAGTGCCGCAAACGTTGCCGTGACCACATCGGCCGAGGACTGATCGACATCGACGACGACCGTGAGCGGCTCGCCGATCGGCTCTTCAAGGGTAGCCAGCTGCGTGTCGAGCAGCGACGCCGGCATGAAATGCCCTTCGCGGTGCTGCATTCGGCCCGCAAGAACATCCCGGCTGCCATGGAGATAAACGAACGCGAGATCGCCACCTGCACTCTGGCGCAGCAATGCGCGATAGCTGCGCTTCAACGCCGAACACGAAACGACGAGTGGTTCGGCACTCGAGAAAAGCTGCCGACCGATCTCACGGAGCCAAGGCCAGCGATCCTCATCGGCAAGCGGAATCCCCGCGGACATCTTCGCGATATTGGCTTGCGGATGCAACGCGTCGCCCTCGATAAAGCGATAACCAAAGGCCCGCGCCACTGCCTCGCCGACAGAGGTCTTGCCGCTGCCGGAAACGCCCATGACGACAATCGAGCCGGAGAACTTCGGCGCATGTCCACGGAGTGACGTGTCGGGGCTCGCCATGGATCGCTCGTCTCTCCGGCGCATGATTGCGACTGACGTCGCTGATAGCGCCGCATCGGCAACGACACAAGCCCGGCTGCAGTCAACTGGCGGCCCGCGGGCGAGCGAGATCGTTGACGCCCTCGTCGTCCGGAGCCTGGCCATAACTCATACGGCGCATCTGCGCGATCACCCGCTCCATCTCATCGTCGGGCAGAACCGGCGGCTCACCAAGCGTCAGTGCCTGAACATACATTCGCGAGAGGGTCTCGATCTCGATCGCCATCCAAAGCGCCGATTCCAGCGTCTTGCCGAGCGAGATCTGGCCATGCTGACCGAGCAGGCAGGCGGTACGGTCCTTGAGCGCCACGAGCGCGTTGTTGGACAGCGCCTGGGTCCCGAAGGTCGCATATTCGGCGCAACGGATCGTCGTTCCCCCGGCAATGCCCGTCATATAGTGGAAGCTGGGGATCGTCTTGTGGTGGCAGGCAAGCGTGGTCGCGTAGATGGAGTGGCAATGAAGAACGACATTGATATCCGTGCGCTCGCGCAGGATGTCGCGGTGGAAGCGCCATTCGGACGACGGCCGAAGGCCGGTGTAGTTGCCCTTAAAATCCATCTCGACCAGATCTTCCGGCTGCATCGTATCATAGGCGAGTGACGACGGCGTCACCAGGAAGCCATCGCCGATGCGCACCGAAAGGTTGCCGGCCGTGCCCTGGTTGATGCCGCTCGAATTCATCCGACGGCAGATATCCACCATCTCGCGGCGGAGGGAGAGAATATCGGGCTGGTTCATCGGTCTTTCCTTTCGAAGTGTCAGTGAAAAACAGGTTCGGCTTGGCGGCGCGCAGTCGCGCGCCACTCAGCGGCGTAATCGGAAATTGCGGTCGTGAGTGACGCGACATCGGTAGCCTCGGCCAGGGAAAGCGGGGCCGGCCGTGTCCGCGTGCATTGACCGGCAAGCAAGGCCGCACCGGAGGCGACGCCATAAGCATCGAGATTGAACCGGACCTGCCGGCCCGGCAGCAGTGCTGCGACGAGGCGGGCATAGAGCGGATCGCGCAGGAAGCTGCCATCGAGAACGACGAGCGGTCCCGCCCCTAGTGCCTCGACACATTCGGCCGTCAACAGCGCGCAATAGATGAGAGCCAGGGCCTTGCGCTCCATTGCAGTCTCGGGTCTTGGCCCGATGATATGTCCATATCGGGCACTGCCGGGAAACAGACCATTGTCGTCGCCGAAGGATGGCAGCGCCATGGTTCTCCCAGCGATCAGCCGCAGAACGGCCTGTTCAGGCACAGGGCCATCAGGCGGCTCGTGACCCGCCACATGCGAGAATTCGCGCCCGCCCATGGTCAGCACGCCACCGAGCGGCTTGCCGAAGACGTCGCTGTTCAAGGTCATGCCCCTGTCTTCGTCGAGCCTGTCGAGGGAGGTTTGTCCGGAAAACCCAACGATCCACGTGCCGGTGGAAATGACGGTAAACTCCCGCAGTCCGGCGGCATGATACCGGTAGTGGTTGAGACTGCTGTCGTGCGCACCAACAAGGATGCGAAGCTCCTGCGGAAAGCCGTAACGCCGCGCCAGGCCGGCGCTCACCCGCCCGAGATCCTGCCATGCGTCGGCAAAGGGCGGCATCAGCCTGCTCCAGCCACGCGCCTCGACGATCGGCGCGAAGTGCCGTTCCGCGACGTTCCAGAGATGCGACTGGGCGCCGAGCAGGCTCGCCTCCGCGGCGGCTGCGCCCGAAAGCCGCCAGGCCCAGTATTGCGGCAGACCGAGATACCAACGCGCTCGTGAGAAGGCTTCCGGCTCACACTCCTGCATCCAGTAGAGCTGCCTGGCCTGATGCGTCGCCGCGTGCATCGTCGCGCTGCCACGGTCGAAGAACGACCCGGATAGCGGGGCATAACCGGCTTTAATCGCCTCCGGAAGCGGCTGCTCGTAGTCGATCATCGGCAGAGCCGTGCCGTCGCCGCGCTCCGGATCGTCACCGACAAGAACGCCTCCGGAACCGTGTCCGGAGGCAACGAAGGCCGAAAACGGGTGACGTCGTGCAAGTTGTCCGAGGCCGGAAAAAACCCACTCACCGATCGCGCCAAGGTCGTGGTGACGCCATGGCGGCCCGGGCAGCACGGGATTGGCGATGCTGAGCGTCTCGAGCACGACACCATCTGCCGTGACGGCGTTGAGCTTGACATTGGTCTTGCCGACGTCGAGCACCGCGATCGTGCTCTGCTCGTTGCGCGATGGTGTTGGCATGATGTCCGCGCCTCCCGTCACCTGCCCGGCCCGCCCAAGGACCGGATTGCCGCGGTTTTAGATCAGTCCGTACTGCTTGGCCTTGTTGCGCAGGAACGGCAGGCCGTTGCTCATCACTTCTTCCTCGTCCTTGGCGACGGGGCGCCAGACGGCAAGGCCATAGGCCACTTCCGGCGGCATGTTGATGAAGCTCTCCATGGCAAGCCCGCCCTTGAAACCGATGGCAGCAAGCGTCGCGAAGATTTCGTCCCAGGCGCAGTTGCCGTAACCCGGCGTGCCGCGGTCGCTCTCGGAGAGGTGGATGTATTTGATGTGCTCACGCGCATCGAGAATGCCGGTGCCGATGCCCTTTTCCTCAATGTTCATGTGGTAGGTGTCGAGATGCACGAACACATTGTCGGCGCCGACGCGCTTGATCATGTCGACGGCCTGCCAGCCGGTGTTGATCAGGTGGTTTTCGTAGCGGTTGACCGCTTCGACGCCGAGCTCGATGCCGCGCGACTTGGCGTGTTTGGCGGCCGCCGTCAGCACGCGGGCGATATTGTCGTATTCGGCCTCGGTCGGCGGAACGCCGGTGCGCTCGCCGATGCCGCCGTAGATGACCCCGGACAGCGCTTCGCCACCGAGATCGGCCGTCTTGTCGATCGCGATCTTCAGGTGTTCGATCGCCGCATCAGGCCGGACGGACGCCCAGGCGCGCTCGGGCAGACCGAGCGAGCAGACCGCACGCAGTTTGTTTTTCTCCAGGAGCGCCTTGGTGTGGGCGGTGTCGACCGCCGGCGGATTGAGCATGGGGATTTCGATGAAATCCACCTTGTACTTGACCGCGGCCGCTACCGCACGCTCGGCACCGGGCCGATCCCAATTCATGGTCCACATGCTCGTATGGACGCCAAAACCCTGCATGGTCACGTTCCTTTTCTGACAAATGAAATCTTGAACTTGGAGGCTGCGAAGCGCAGCACCATGACGCCGACGAGCAGTAGCCCCCAGACCGCGGTGGCAAGATGCTGGTTGGCTCCGATCAGGTTGAGCCCGGACGACAGCAGTTGCAGCACGACGAGCGCCACGAACACCGGAATGACCCGACCGAACCCGCCGAACGGATTGACGCCGCCGAGAAAACAGGCAAGCACCGTGATCAGCAGATAGGATTCGCCGTGGCCGATGCGCACCGAGTTGAACCGCGCCAGCATGATGATGCCGGCAATCGCGCACATGGCGCCCGAGAGGGTGTAGACGAGCACGATCACCTTGCGGGTGTTGATGCCGGAATAGCGCGTCGCCTCGAGATTGGAGCCGATCATATAAGTGTTGAAGCCGAGCTTGGTCCGGGTCAAAAGCACATGCCAGGCCAGCACGCAGACGACGAAGACGATCAGCGGCACCGGTATGCCCGCGACCGAGCCATGGCCGAGCGGCCCGATGAAAGCCGGGAAACCCGAAACGTCGCCGCCACGTGTCAGAAACTCGCCGAGACCACGCAGGAAGATCATCATCGACAGAGAGACGAGGATCGGGTGCGCACGGGTAAAGGCGATGACCAGGCCCATGACGACGCCACTTGCAGCACCGACCATCACGGCAAGGACGCAACCGAGTGCGAAGGCACCGGCGCCGGCATCGGCGCCGCCATTCGCCTGCAGCACCCAGGCAAGTGTCAGCCCGGCGATATTGGCGGTGAAGGTCACCGCAAGGTTCAAGCCGCCGGTCAGAATCGGCAGCAGCATCGCGAGCGTCAGGAGCCCAAGTTCGGGAAGCTGGAACGCAACAGAGCCGAAGGTCGCAGCACTCAGAAACTGCGGCGAGGCGAGACCGAACACCAGGACAACGGCGACCAGCGCCAAGCCGGGACCTGCCATCTCCGGTCCGAACCATGCCTTCAGGCGATCCGAAAAGCCTGTCATCGGCGTGCACCTTTCTGGCTGGCGAAGGGCAGAAGCCGTTCGATGCTGGTATTGGACAGGGTGATGGCGATCAGGATGATGGCGCCGACGATCATCTTGAAGGCAAACGGGGAAACGCCCATCAGGTTCAAGCCGTTCTGGGTGATCGCGATCAAAAGCACGCCAAGGACGCAGCCGAGCACCGAGCCCTTGCCGCCGCCAAGCCTGGCGCCGCCGAGAACGACGGCAGCGAGCACATCGAGTTCGCGTCCGTAGAGCGCGTTCGGCACGACTTCCTGGGCGTAATGCGCCTGCACCAGCCCGCCGATACCGGCCATCAGCCCAAGCCAGCCAAAGGCGATGAACTGTATGGCACCGATATTGATGCCGAAGCGGCGCGCGCCTTCCGGGTTGTCGCCGAAGGCATAGAGCTGCCGGCCGGTGGTCGTGCGGGTGATCAGCACCCAGGTGGCAATGACGCACAGCACCATCACCAGCACCGGAAGGGTGATCTCGATCCAGCTGCCGTCGGCCATTTCATGCTCGAACAGCACGACGCGATCCGTCAGCCATTCCGGCAGGTCGTAGATCGACACGCCCTTGGTGAAGAACATCAAGAGGCCGAAATAGATATTGAAGGTCGAGATCGTTGCGACGATCGAAATGATGCGGAAGCGGTGGATCAGGAGCGCGTTGATGGCGCCGAGGCAGATGCCGATCGATCCGGCGATGACGAGGCCGGAGATCCAGCCTCCGCCGCCGATCCAGCCGAGCGCGATCGCCGTGCCGTACTGTACGACCGAGGCGGCAACCGCAAAGGAGATGTCGATGCCGCCGGCGATGAGCACGACCAGCAGCCCGACGGCAAAGATGATGTTGACCGAACTCGTGTTCAGCAGATCGAAGGCGTTGCCGATCGAGAAAAAATTAACTGTCGCAAACGACAGCACCGCGCAGATGACGACGATGACGGCGAAAAGCGCAACTTCCGTCGCGTGGGTGCGGGCGAAACTATGCATAGACCGCTCCTTCGATTTCGGCGAGCGGAACGCTGCGGGGATCATAGCTGCCGACGATGCGGCCCTGGGCCATATGCAGGACGCGGTCGGCGTTGAAATAGACTTCCGGCACTTCGTCGGAGATCAGGATGATGGCAAGACCTGTCTCGGCGAGCTTGGCGACGATGTCGAAGATGCCGGCGCGGGCGCCGACATCCACCCCGACCGTCGGCGCGTCGAGGATCAGCAGTTTCGGGTCGGTCGCCAGCCACTTGGCGATGGCGATGCGCTGCTGGTTGCCGCCCGAAAGCGTCGAGATCGCGTCGCCCTGAAGACCGATCTTCACACCGAGATCGGCGATCCAGCCGGCGACGAGCTTGCGCTTGCGCTCATCCGAAAGAAAGCCGCCCGAGAGGATCTTGCCGAGCGAGCTGATAACGAGATTGTCCGCGATTGCTTGCGGCTGGATGAGGCCGAGCGACAGCCGGTCCTCCGAGAGATAGGCGACGCCCGCTTTGATCGCATCTCGATTGGAGGAGAAACGGACCGTCTTGCCCTCGAGCGTGATCGTGCCGGACGAAGGTTGCAGCATTCCGAAAAGCGTCTGGGCGAATTCGGTTCGGCCGGCGCCGAGGAGACCTGTAATTCCCAGTGTCTCGCCGCGCCTGACGGTCAGCGATATGTCGTCGAACTGGCCGGGGCGGCTCAGACCCTTCACTTCGAGAACGACGGGATGATCCTGCCTGGATTTTGCGCGGACCTGCTGGTCGAAGGTCTTGCCGGTCATCAGTTCGGTGATGCGCGATTGCGTCATGCCGGCAGCGGGATAGACGCCGACCAGCGCGCCGTCGCGCAGCACGGTGATACGGCTCGAGATTTCCAGTACTTCGGCAAGGCGATGGCTGACAAAGACGACCGCGACGCCGGAGGCTGACAGGCCGCGCACGATATCGAGCAGATGGTCTGTTTCCGATTGCGTCAGCGATGCCGTCGGCTCATCCATGAAGACGAGCTTCGCTTCGCCGACGAGCGCACGGGCAATCGCCACGATCTGGCGCTGGGCAATGGCATACTCCTTGAGCGGCAGGTCGACGTCGAGCGTGATGCCGAGACGCTGAAGTGCGTCCGTTGCGATCTTTCGCATGCGGCCGTAATCGACCAGCTTCGGCCAGCGGCCGAGAACGGTCTGGAAGGCGATGTTTTCAGCCACGCTCATTTCCGGGAAAAGCGCCAGGTCCTGCCAGATGACCTGGATGCCGCGATCCTGGGCGGTCACCGGTGACATGTGCGAATAGGTCTCGCCGTCATATTCGATCGAAGCGCCGTCAGCCGGGCGGTAAACGCCGGTGATGATCTTGATCAGGGTGCTCTTGCCGCAGCCGTTCTCGCCGGCAAGGCAGTGAACCTCGCCCGGGCGAACGTCGAAGCTCACATTCTTGAGCGCCTTGACGCCACCGAAGGTCATGTTGATGTCGTGCAGAGACAGAAGCGGCTTTTCGCTGCCTTCCGCGGTCGCAAGCTGATGCATGAACATGTGCCCCGAATACCGTTTTGAAGGGACATGCCAGGCCGGCCGAAGCCGGCCCAGCAGCCGGGAGAACCCAATGCATGCGTCCTTAAATCGTTGGCGATTCACGGATAAAACATGCAACAATCCATAACGTTACAGCGGTCTTTGCACGTCCAACAAGACGCGCGACGCCGTAGCGGATCAGAGCCCCATCGCCGCGAGGTCGGCGACCGTATCCTTGTTGATCGGCACCAGCTGATCGACGATGATGTTGCGGTTTTCGAAGTCCGGCTTGACCTTGCCGAGACCTTCGATCTCGTCGCCGTCCTTGACCTCCTCGCCCTTCATCAGCTTGTCGGCGAGCGTCACGAACACCTCGCCCGCCTGCTTCGGATTCCACATGAAGCCGCCGGAGATCGCGTCCGACTTCACCAGCTTCTGACCCTGACCCGGGGAGAATGGGCCGAGGACGAAGATCTCGCCGACCTTGCGGCGCTCTTCGACGGCACGCCCTGCCCCGATCGGCCCCTGGCTGCCGAAGGCGAGGAAGCCTTTAAGGCCCGGATGGGCTGAGATCAGGTCCAGCGCGGTCGAGCGGCTCTTGTCGACGTCTTCGGCAACGCCGTAGCGTTCGCCGACCAGCGTCATATCAGGGTGGTTCTTCTTGATGTAGGCGATCGCCGCATCGGCCCAGGCGTTGTGCAGCGGCACTGTCAACGATCCGACGAAGACGGCATATTCGCCCTTGCCGCCCATCTTCTCGGCAAGCAACTTGCCATGCGCCTCACCGAAGCCGGTCGATGACGCCAGCTCGAAATCCCAGTCGGCGCCCTTCTGGCTCGGCGATTCATGGGTAATGACGATGATGCCCTTTTCCTTGGCCTTGGTCAGAACCGGCTCCAGAACCTTGGCATCGTTGGGCACGACGCCGATGACCTTCACGCCCTGGGCGATCAGATCCTCGATGGCGCGCACCTGCAGCGCCGGATCGGCACTCGTCGGGCCGACCATGAAGGCGTCAATGCCGAGCTTTTGGCCACGCTCCTTGATGCCGGCCTCCATGGCGTTGAACCACGGAATGCCGCCGATCTTGACCACGACGCCGACCTTTCCGGCATCCTGAGCGAATGCGGCAGCCGCACCGGCAAGCGAAAGCGATGTCGCCAGAGCGGCGACCAGAATTCTCTTGATCATGTTTCTCCTCCACCGTTCCCCATGGGGAACACGCCCGGCTGCGAAAGCGCCGGCCTCCAGTTTCAAATCGCAACTGGCTGGGAACGAATCCCGCCTCCCTGATCGCCGCCTCCTCAGACGACCCACCGCATGCACAATCGATATTTCTTGTTTGCACAATCGATGGTGCAGAGACTATTGTGCAGACTTAATCTTTCGTCAAGGGGAAATCGGCACTAAGACGATGAGGGAGGCACGTGGATGACGAAGACGAGCAAGAAGAAGGCGACGATCTACGACTTGTCGGTGCTATCAGGCAGTTCGCCTTCAACCGTGAGTGCGGTTTTGAATGGAACCTGGCAGAAGCGGCGGATCAAGGAGAGCACCGCGGCACTGATCCGGGATCTGGCGGAAACCCACCAATACACCGCCAACCGCCAGGCACGCGGCTTGCGCAGTTCGCGCTCCGGGCTCATCGGCCTCTTGCTGCCGGTCCATGACAACCGTTACTTCTCCTCAATGGCGCAGACCTTCGAGGCGCATGTCAGAAGCAAGGGACAATGCCCGATCGTCGTCAGCGCCAGCCGCGACCCGGAAGAGGAGCGCAGGACGGCAGAAACGCTGATCTCCTACTCGATCGAAGAGTTGTTCATCTGCGGCGCGACGGACCCGGACGGCGTGCACGAAGTCTGCGAGACCGTCGGCCTGAAGCACATCAACATCGACTTGCCGGGCACCAAGGTTCCGTCCGTCATCAGCGACAACTACGAAGGCGGCCGGATGCTGACCGAGGCGATCATTCGCCATTTCCCGGCGGATCAGCCGCTTCGCCCGGATGAGCTCTATCTCTTCGGGGGACGCGACGACCACGCCAGCCGCGAGCGTATCCGCGGCTTCCGGGCCGTGAAGCGCGAGCTTCTGGGAGACGATCCTGACGGTTGCATCCAGCCGACCGGCTACGCTCCCAACAATGCAAGGCTTGCCTTCGAAGCCTTCTACGAAAAACATGGCAAGCTGCCGCGCGCCCTGTTCGTCAACTCCTCGATCAACTTCGAGGGCCTGCTGCGCTTTATGGCCGGCCACCCCCACGAAAACTTCGCCGACCTTACTGTCGGCTGCTACGACTACGACCCCTTCGCTTCTTTCCTGCCCTTCCCGGTCATCATGATCAGGCAGGATGTCGAGGGCATGATCACCAAGGCGTTCGAGGTCATCGAAGAAGGACGGCCGCAGCCACGCATTCATCTCATTACTCCCGAGCTCGTCCAGCCGCGCACGGCGCTCACCGGCCCGCTCGATGCGCTCAGGGATATCGACTGAGCGCGCCGTTGATTCTTCCAATGCGCAACATTTATTCAAATTATTTTTCTGTACATTTGATCAATTTCCACGTATTCATTGGAAATGGATGAGATAGACAGGAAAATCATTGGAATCCTCGCACAGGACGCCCGCCGGTCCTTGACCGATATCGGTGCGGCCGTGGAGCTTTCGCCCTCCTCGGTCAACGAGCGCATTCGCCGGCTCGTCGCCAACGGGGTGATCCGCCGCTTCACCATCGACGCCGACCATCGCGCGCTCGGGCTCGACGTGCTCGCTTTCGTCTGGGTCGGCCTATCCCCCGATGCCGATGAAGCCGCGTTTCGCACCTTCATGGCCGATCACCCGTCGGTGGCGGAGTGCCACCATGTTACCGGCGCCTGGTCCTATTGCGTCAAGGTGCGCATGCCGTCCCTGGGCGATATCGAGCCCTTCCTGGCGGAGCTCAAGCGCCGGCGGTTCCTTGCTCGCAGCGAGACCGTGATCGCCTTGTCGACCGTCAGGGAAACCCAGTTCACCAGCCCGGAGCGCTGATCCATGTCTGCATTGCTGTTCGGAAAGGGCCTGTTGCTCGGCCTTGCCATTGCTGCCCCCCTCGGCCCGATCGGCGTGCTGTGCATCAACCGCACACTCGAGCGCGGCTTCTGGGCCGGTGTCGCCGGTGGATTGGGGACGGCGCTTGCCGACGCCAGCTATGCGCTACTGGCAGCGGCCGGCTTTGCAGCTTTTGCGACCCTGCTGGCCACGGTATCGACACCGCTCAGCCTGCTCGGCGGCGCCTTCATGATCTGGCTTGGTTGGCGAGGGCTTCAACCGAGCCCGGTCGCAGGCGCCGCCCAGGTCGGCGCGCGCGATCTCATCCAGACGACCGTGGCGACCTTCGCGCTGACGATCGCCAATCCGCTGACGATCCTGTCCTTTGCCGCGTTCTTTGCCGTCCTCGGCCTTGCGAAGGCCGGTGGGCTTGCCAACGCCGCCATCGTCGTTGCCGGCGTATTCCTCGGTTCGCTCGCCTGGTGGATGCTTTTGAGCGGCGGGATCGCCCTTGCCCGGCAACGCCTGCCCGACAGTTTTGTCAGTTGGGTGTCGCGCCTTTCGGGCCTTGTCCTGATTGCCTTCGGTGCGATAGCCATCGGCTCGGTCGTGGTGAACTTCGCCTAGGATCAATGGCTGCACCGACAGCTGCCGGCGGCTATCCAGCCGTCGGCTTGACGCATTCGACATGCCACCATTTCGGGCGTCCGCCACGGTAGCTGTGCGAGACCGGGATCAGATCAACGGCACTGGTCTTGTCGAAACAGCCAAGCACCAATGCCACGACGGGTGCGTCATCGATCGCACCGAGTGTGCTGCCGCACGTGCCGCAGAAGGCGCGACTGGAATAGTCCGACGAGCGATAGGTCGAGGGCGCTCCACCCGATCCGGTCCAGGCAACAGCCTCCTTTGGAAATTCGACCCAGGCGACGGTCAGCGCGCCCGAATGCCGTTGGCACAGCTTGCAGGAGCACGTGTGCGGCTTCCCGGCCGGCCCTTGCGCCTCGAAACGGATTGCCCCGCAAAGGCATCCACCGGTATGGGGTTTCATCCGCTTGGCCACGGTCCTTGTCACGTTTTACCCTCAGTTGCAGACGCGATTCGCACGCAATATAACCTGCCACACAACTTGGCGTAGCGCTGTAGTGACACACTCCGTCAGAGCTCGCAGGGAAATGACCGATCATGCCCCGTCGGTCAGTAAAACCACACGCCGATGTCGCGAAATGCACGTTTGCTCTGGTCGCGCCTGTTTCCGCCTTGCGTGGCCTGGCCCTCGCCGATCGGAAGACTGAAGCCGAACGGGTCGGACGGCTCGCCGCCCCTGTCGCGCCAATAGGCGTCGAGATCGGCCATCATCATCCGCCGGCGCTTGCGCCGCCGGCGGTTGATCACATGCTTGTCGTTGGAGACGGCATAGAGATGCGAAGCATTGCCCTCGAAGGCGAGCCCCTGAAGCGTCAGCAAAACCGCGTCCTTCGGCCTCAAGCCGCCAAGGTCGCGGGTCGCGGTAATCAGCGCCCGTTTCCCGTCGCCCCCGCGCGGCCCCTGCATGCCGCCGATCGCCAGGCTATAGGCGTCGTCGTCACAGCGCACGAAGGCAAAGCTGACGGTACAAAGCGCATAGAGATCGCTTTGCCGAGTGAGCCTGATGGCAAAGGCGCCCTCATGGCGGCCGCCGCAATGGTCGGCCAACAGCAGTTGGATGCGATAGTTTTCGTCGCGCCCGCCAACTGTGCCCATTTCCATTGACGTGCCTCGCCAGAGTGCCATCAGCGACCGGCGCGACAGAACCTCGCTCGCGACATCGAAGTGGTCCATCAGCAATTCGAGACGACGCCTGGATGACGCGCCATGCAGCAGGAATGTCGGGACCGACTTGCGAACGAGATCGTCGTGCGGAAGACCCAATTTGTAGCGGTCGCCGAACGCGCTGAGAAAGGCGAGCCAGCGCGTCGTCAACACCGGGTGGCGGGCAAAACGCATCGAGAAAACGACCGCCCGCTTCAATGTCAGCCGCCCGCCGAGTTTGAGGACCTGCCACAGCATTTGCCGTCCCGACCGATCGCGCTCTGGCATATTGGCGGCGGCGACAAAGCCGACAGGCGTCGGCAGGGTTTTAACTCTCTCACCACTGCAGTTGGACAGCGATGGCAAGTCCGATCGAGCGCTGTATTGCGGCAAACGACCTTCCAGGGACATGATGTAATTCCTTGAAAGCAAATGCTTGTCCAAGCATCGCCGGGATATCCGGCGCCGCTGGGTTTGCCTGCCGTTTGTCAAGGGAGTGCGGAGATGTGATCGGGAATTGAGCGCCGTTGGTGGCGCCATCCATCTGCGCGGGCAGCACGGGGCCTGATCAGGCCCTATTCAAGGCCGTTCTGATGCTAGTCAGGCGGCGCTCTCGCGCGGCAGCATTATGGTGATAATCGCTCCGCCGCCCGGCCGCGCTCCGAATTCCAGCCGACCGCCGTGAGCCTTGGCAATCGCCTGCACGACGGAGAGACCAAGGCCTGTTCCGCCGGTGGCGCGAGAGCGGGACGCATCGCCGCGCCAGAACAGGTCGATCGAGTGGGTCGAGACATCGTCCGGAAGCCCGGGCCCGCGATCGAGCACGCGGATGAAGGCCTCGTCGGCGCCACGTGCACCCGTCTCGCAACGAAGCACGGCGCCGGATGCCGCATAGCGGCAGGCGTTTTCAACGAGCGCAAGCAGCGCCTGGCGCAGGCGCTGGGAATCGCCCGACACGATCACCGGCTCAAGTGCGGCCTCGAGCGAGAGGCCGGCGGATGCCAGGATGGTGCGGGATGCGCCGAGCACCTGCGTCGCCTCGGCGGCAAGATCGACGGCGCCGCGCTGGGTCACCAGCTTCTGGCCCGCCGCAAGCGAGAGAGTTCGCAGGTCTTCGACCAGCGCGGAAAGCCCTTCCACCTGCACGAGCAGTTGCCGCACGCGCTCCTGCTCCAGCGGAAAGACCCCGTCGGCCATGCCCTGCAGATTGCCCTGCAATATCGTCAGCGGCGTGCGCAGCTCGTGAGCGACCGCCATCGTGTTGAAGCGCAGGCGGCTTTCCATGCTTTCCAGTTCGGCCGCCAATTCATCGAAAGTTTTGATCAACGTCGCCACTTCCTTCGCCCCCTTCCGCACGGAGCCGACACGGACTGCGAAATCGCCCGCACGCAGATCCTCGGTTGCCTTGGCGAGAAGCTCCAGCGGGCGGCTGATTTTGCGCGCAAGCCAATAGCCGATCAGACTGCAGGTGGCCGCAGCGATGGCACCGAAGATGATGATCGACAGATCGACCTCGCTGTTGCCCCATTCCTCAATCGCGGGAACGCTGGTGACAAACGCACGAAGGTTTTCCTCCGTCGGCATCCGGCCGGCATTGATGTCGGTATAGGCTTGCGCCGCCCCGCGCGACATCATCTTGAGCATCCGGTCCTCGAGGTCCGCCTCCATCCACATGACACCGAAATAGACGATGCACACGCTGACCACGAGCAGGACAGCCTGAAGCATGGCCGTGAGAACGCTGAGCGGCATTCGCGACATTCTGATTTTCATCTCGGCTCCACGAACCGGTAGCCGACGCCGCGAACCGCGGTGAAGAAGCCGCAGGCACCGAGATCCTCGAGCTTGCGCCGAAGATTGGCCACATGGGTATCGACAGTGCGCGCCAGCGCGTCGCTATCCGGAAGGCAGGCGTCGAGAATGTCAGCCCGATCGAACGCGTGCGTCGGGCGACGGATCATGTGCGCGAGGATGCGGAACTCACTGAGCGTCAGCGGTAAGGACTGGCGCTTGCCGCCGTTGTCGACAAAGGCAGCATGGGCGTCGAGGTCGACCTCCACGTTTTCGAAGCGCAGCACCGTGGCGCCGGCGCCATTGCGCGTTCGCCGCAGTACCGCATTGACGCGAGCCACGACCTCCTGCGGGTTGAACGGCTTGACGACATAGTCATCCGCGCCGAGCCGCAGGCCCGCGAGCCGATCGAGATCTTCGGCAAGGGCCGTCACCATGATCGTCGGCGTGTTGCTCTCGCGACGGATACGCGCCAGCACTTCGAAACCGTCGAGCCGCGGGATGCGCACGTCAAGCAGGACGAGGTCCGGCGAAAGCACGGAATGGTGGGTGAGCGCGGTTTCACCATCCGCGGCACGCACCGTCCTGAAGCCATCGCGCACGAGATAGGCATCGAGGATCTGCGCGATCTCCGGTTCGTCCTCGACCAAAAGGATGAGACCCTTGTCGACCATCTGCAAATTCCTCGCGCATGTGTTGTGGTCCCGAGCTTATGGGATGAAAAAATCCGGCATGCAATTCATCCGGGCAGCACGCAGCGCCATCACGGAGCGTTCCGCATCAAGCGTTCTTCGTTTCTCCGCCATTCCTTGACAAATCGAACCGAATGTCCCGGCAGGGCGCCCTCCGCCCGTAGCTGTCGCGCACGATGCATGTGCCGGTGACGCTGATTTTGCGGCATCATCCAACGCCACCGATCGGAACTGCACACGTCTGACGTTCATCCGGATCCCGCCCGATGAAGAAGATTGCTCCCTTTTCCGCGGCGGCCGGTACCGGCCTGCCATCAAAACCACGAAGGAATTTTTCATGCCCTTTGAGACGAATAATCTGACGTCAGCCGACATTGCCAGGATTCTGCAGTGCATCCCGCATCGCTATCCTTTTCTGCTCGTCGACAGGCTCATCTCGATCCGTGGAGAAGAAAGCTGCGTAGGGATCAAGAATGTTTCGATCAACGAACCGCAGTTTCAAGGGCATTTCCCTGGCAATCCCGTATTTCCCGGAGCGCTCATCATCGAGGGTATGGCGCAAACTGCGGGCGTCATGTGTGCGGCAGCCAAACTTGCCGAGGGGTTGACGCCCAAGATCATCTACATGCTGACCGTGGACAAAGCACGGTTTCGCAAGCCCGTCCGCCCGGGCGACGCCATCGAGTATCACATGACGAAGCTCGCCTATCGCCGCAATGTCTGGCGCTACCGCGGCGAGGCGCTGGTTGATGGCGCGCTCGTTGCCGAGGCCGAAATCTCGGCATACCTGGAGACCGAAAGGCAGCACCCCGAAGCCGCGGCTTGAGCTTGCCATCGCCGCCACGCGTGGCGAACCGGCGGGTCGCCCGTTCCTCATAGATGCAGAGGCACACCGCTTGGCAGCCCACTTTGGCCCTCGCAGTGCTGCAGCCATACCCAGCGCTGCGTGGGGAGGAATACCTGGGCCGGCGGCTCCAAGCAGCACGTCGAATGGCTGTCTTTCCTTCCGCTCCGAGCCTTCTCCAGTTCCCCGCCCTTCCTTGACAGTCAACCGCAACTCTTCCGCTCGCGCCTCCTTAGGTCCTTTCATCGCGAGCATTCGGAATGTCCAGCATCCTGCAATCCACCACGACACCTGCTGCCGGCCGCCGGTGGCAGGTTGCCAATCCCCTGACATGGGTTGCCCAATTGCACGCTTACGGGCAGGAACAGCCGGTCCAGGCAGCCGCATCGGCAACGATCTTTGCAGGCTTTGTCTTTATGGCGTTTCCCAACATTGATCTGGCCGTATCTCGATGGGCAGCGGCCGGCGACGCCGACTTCCCGCTCTCGCGGGAACACGCGCTACGTTTGCTGCGCGATTTCAATCGCCTGATCCCGTTTCTGATCCTGCCAGCCGTGGCGGCGATGCTTGCCGTCCAGATGCGTGCTCCGCGCGCGTGGCTGCCGCGCCCGCACAAGATTTTGTTTTTCCTTACCTTCTATGCGCTCGGCCCGGGCCTTGCCATCCAGCTTCTGAAAAGACTGGTCGGTCGCGCCCGCCCTTCCGAAATCGTCGAGTTCGGCGGGAGCCTGCCGTTTACGCCCGCCTGGCAGGTTTCTGACGCCTGCTCGCGCAGTTGTTCGTTTGCCTCCGGCGAGTCGGCGACAGCGATTGCATTGATTGCACTGACCTTCCTTCTACCACCACGATGGCGCTGGAAGGTGGTCTTCGCCTTGATCCCCGTCGTGCTCGTCTTCTCGCTCAACCGCATCGCCTTCGGTGCCCATTTCCTCTCGGATGTGGTGCTCGCCTGGCTGCTGATGCTCTGGATCATGCTGTGGTTACGGTCGATCTTTGCAACCCACGGCGCCCGCATCGATGCCGCTCTGACACGGGGCCGACGCCCGCTCGAAACTTGACGTCAGCGGCGGCCTTACCGCCGAGCGGTCTCGGTGCGATCAGGCGCTGCGCACGGACCGGCGCCAGACGAAGGGGGCATTGAGCCGCAGCGACTGCGATTGCCCGACGTCGTCGCTCATCAACCAAGCCACCGCCGCCGCTGCGATCTCCTCGATCGGCTGGGCAAATGTCGTCAGGTCGTAGGAATTCCACGCGGCCTGGGGAATATCGTCGAAGCCGACGACGCAGAGATCCTCCGGGATCGACAGCGAAAACTGGTGCCGGGCCGCGTCCATGAAACCGAGCGCGACGAGATCGGTGACACAGAAGACCGCATCCGGGCGCTCGCGGCGGGTCATCAGCCGTTGCGCCAGAACCTTGCCGCTCTCATAAGCCGTCGGGCCGAAGCGCTCGACGATGACGTCGAGCCCAAGCTCCCGCGCCGCGGCGACGAAGCCCGCTTCGCGCGCCATTAGGCTCGGCGTCCCGGCTTCCGAATTCACAAAGGCGAGACGGCGGCAGCCGGCCCGCAGGAACGCAGTCACGACGCTCTGGGCCGTATCATCTTCGTCGAGATTGATTCTGAGCGGTCCTTTGTGATCGTCGTCGCGGTTGATCAGCACCAGGCGCTGGCCGTTTCTAACGCAGAGATCGACCAGCGACTTGTCGGGCATGCCGGACAGCACGAT
Organism: Ensifer sp. 4252; assembly: GCF_050434565.1. Classification (NCBI taxonomy): domain Bacteria; kingdom Pseudomonadati; phylum Pseudomonadota; class Alphaproteobacteria; order Hyphomicrobiales; family Rhizobiaceae; genus Ensifer; species Ensifer sp. 4252. The sequence continues at coordinate 152,586 of NZ_JBNDIU010000013.1, read as the reverse complement.
CGAGGCATCGGCGCGATACCGGATCGCCTGACGCAACGCCATGTCGACACGCTCGTCGGAGCGGTCCGTGTTGACGAGCATCGCAATCTTGCCGGCGTTCTGAAGCTGCTGAGTCAGCGCCTTGATCAAGGCCGAGCGGTAAGGTGTGCCCATGTCGGAGACGACGAGGCAGACGATGCCGCTTTCGTTCCGCATCAATCCGCGAGCGAGATGATTGACGTGATAGCCCAGTGCTTCGGCCGCCTCCATGACCTTGCGGCGTGTCTCCGGCGCAATGCTTGCACCCGCTGTAAACGCGCGTGAAACGGCGGACCGGGAAACGCCGGCCTTCCTTGCTACTTCCTCTGCACTGACGAATATTTTGTCGCTCATCTGGAACCATTTTTGCACGGCTTTGCAACTTCTTGCAACAAATCTCAAGCCCGTGCAAGCATGATCAAACCCAAACGATTAAACTTTCCGCTTTTGCTCGGACGCGGATTGACAACACTCCGATCCATGTGACACCTTGCACGCGCTTGCATTACTGCGATGTGGAGGCATCGCACCATTGGGAGGAAGTTTATGAAAGCTGTATCCATTTCGGTTGCGCTCACCGCAACCGGCCTAGCATTCGCGGCGTCTGAGGCGCAGGCGGCAGGCAGTCTCAATCTGATTTGCTCGGCAGACGTCGTCATTTGCGAGCAGATGACCGCCGATTTCGAGAAGGAAAGCGGGATCAAAGTCAACATGGTTCGCCTGTCTTCCGGCGAGACCTATGCCAAGGTTCGCGCCGAGGCGCGCAACCCCAAGACCGATATCTGGTGGGCCGGCACCGGGGACCCACATCTACAGGCCGCATCCGACGGACTGACGCTGGAATACAAGTCGCCGATGCTCGATCAGCTCCAGGATTGGGCGAAGAAGCAGGCCGAAGGCTCGGGCTATCGCACGGTGGGCGTCTATGCCGGCGCGCTCGGCTGGGGATACAACACCGAGATCTTCCAGAAGAAGGGCTTCAAGGAGCCGAAATGCTGGGCCGATCTGCTGGACGCCTCGCTGAAGGGCGAGATCCAGATGGCAAACCCGAACTCGTCGGGCACAGCCTATACAGCGCTCGCATCGCTGGTGCAGATCATGGGCGAAGATCAGGCTTTCGATTATCTGAAGAAGCTGAACGCCAACGTCGCGCAATACACCAAGTCGGGCTCGGCGCCGGTCAAGTCCGCCGCCCGCGGCGAAGCAGGCCTCGGCATCGTCTTCATGCATGACGCGGTCGCCCAGACCGCCGAGGGCTTCCCGATCAAGGCGATCGCCCCTTGCGAAGGCACCGGCTACGAGATCGGCTCGATGTCGATCATTCGTGGCGCCAAGAATCTGGACAATGCCAAGGCCTGGTACGACTGGGCGCTGAAGCCGGAAGTTCAGTCGCGCATGAAGGATGCCAAGTCCTTCCAGCTGCCGTCCAACAAGAGCGCGGAAGTGCCGAAGGAAGCACCGAAGTTCGAGGACATCAAGCTGATCGACTACGACTTCGCCACCTATGGCGATTCCGAAAAGCGCAAGGCTCTGCTTGAGCGCTGGGACCGCGAAGTCGGTGCTAGCGCCAACTGACGCCATTCGGTTTGCGATCGGCCGGATCGAGCGATCCGGTCGATCGCATCTCGAAAGACCGCAGGCGTTTCCGGCGGCCGTCGGCCGGCCCTGCAACAGATCGACATTCCAATATTGAAGAGACGCGAGGACCGTGATGGAACATCGCAACCGTAGGCTCGACCTCACACTCGGGCTTGGGCTGGCCGCATTCTTGGCTGTGCCCTGGTACCGCATCGAGGGAGGCTTCTTCGGCCTCGGCTGGCTTTCCGGCTTCCCCTCCGATGCTGCCGTGGCACCTGGCCTTGCGCAGATCTTTGCCCATGGGCGTTCATGGCTCTTTATCGCGCTCGTCCTGCTCGGCATCTGCGCGGCAGCCCGGTTCGTTCGCGACCCGGCCCGTCGCGGCTCGGTGTTGGCGGTCGCCGGCGCGATCGGCCTCCTCTTCATCGCGTTCCAAGGTCTGGCGATCGGCTTTACCGGTTGGACCTGGACTATCAGCGAAACCCTTTTCGGTCCGCTTGCCGACGGACAGCCCTCGATGGGCGCTGGCGCGGTCCTCGCCTCCCTCGCTTTCATTCTCATCTTCGCATTCGGGCTGGCCGAGCGCGGCGTGATGAAGGGCGATGCCTTCATCGTCGCATCCATCTCGCTGCTCGTCTGCCTCGTCGTCGTCTTCGTCTTCTATCCCGTCGGCAGCATGTTTGCGGCCTCCGTCCAGGACTTCGACGGTTCGTTCAAACCGGACGGCTTCCTGCGCAATATTCAGGACGGCTCGATCTGGAGCCTCGGCTGCGTCACGGGTGGCGAGCGCTGCGGCGTTGCCTGGCGCACGCTATGGCTGGCGCTGATGACTGCGTCCGGCTCGACGTTACTCGGCCTTGCTTTCGCGCTGGTCGCAACGCGCACCCGCTTCCCCTTCAAGAAGGGCATGCGCCTGTTGACGGTCCTGCCCATCATCACGCCCCCCTTCGTCATCGGCTTGGCGCTGACGCTGCTCTTCGGTCGCGCCGGCGTCATTACGGAATTCCTGTCCGACGCCTTCGGTATCGAGCCAGGGCGCTGGCTCTATGGCCTCACCGGCATCTGGATCGCGCAGGTGCTGTCCTTCACCCCGATTTCCTTCCTCGTCCTGATCGGCGTCGTCGAGGGCGTCAGCCCATCGATGGAAGAGGCATCGCAGACGTTGCGTGCCGACCGCTGGCGGACATTCTGGAACGTCTCGCTTCCGTTGATGAAGCCGGGCCTCGCCAACGCCTTCCTGATCGGCTTCATCGAGAGCATGGCCGATTTCGGCAATCCGCTCGTGCTTGGCGGCAGCCATGGGGTGCTTTCGACCGAAATCTTCTTTGCCGTCGTCGGCGCGCAGAACGATCCGTCACGCGCCGCCGTGCTCGCGATCATCCTGTTGTGCTTCACCCTGTCGGCCTTCCTGGCCCAGCGCTATTGGCTGGCCGGCAAGAATTACTCGACCGTGACCGGCAAGGGCGATTCCGGCTCGCATATCGCGTTGCCCCGTCCGCTCTCGATCGCCGTCCACGCCGTGGTGATCCCGTGGATGATCTTCACGATCGTCGTCTACGGCATGATCTTGTTTGGTGGCTTCGTGAAGACCTGGGGTCTCGACAACTCGCTGACGCTCGAGCACTACGTGAAGGCCTTCTCGATCTCTATCACCGATGGCGCCATCGCCTGGACCGGCGTCGCCTGGAACTCGTTCTGGACGACCATGGAGATCGCGCTGATCTCGGCGCCGCTGACGGCGCTCGTCGGACTGTTGACCGCCTACCTGATCGTTCGGCAGCGTTTTGCCGGACGGGATATCTTCGAATTCGCCTTGATGTTGAGCTTCGCCATTCCCGGCACCGTCATCGGCATCAGCTACATCATCGCCTTCAACCTGCCACCGCTCGAAATGACCGGCACGGCGCTGATCCTCGTTGCCTGCTTCGTCTTCCGCAACATGCCGGTCGGCGTTCGCGGCGGCATTGCGGCGATGAGCCAGCTCGACAAGAGCCTGGACGAGGCATCGCTGACGCTGCGGGCAACCAGCTTCCGCACATTACGCAAGGTGATCCTGCCACTGCTGCGGCCTGCCATCGTCGCCGCCCTCGTCTATTCCTTCGTGCGGGCGATCACGTCGATCAGTGCCGTCGTCTTCCTTGTCAGCGCCGAATACAACATGGCGACATCCTATATCGTCGGCCTCGTTGAAAACGGCGAGTTCGGGGTGGCGATCGCCTATTCGTCGGCCCTCATCGTGGTGATGATCACTGTTATCACCGGCCTGCAACTGCTCGTCGGCGAGCGCAAGCTAAGACGGGAGAACCGCCTCTTCGGCGCGGCACCGGCCCGCACCGCCACCAAGACCCTTTCCCAGGAGAACCCCGCATGAGCACCCCACGCACCGGCTCGGTCGTCTTCCAGAACGTGCGCAAGCAGTTCGGCGCCTTCACCGCCATCCACGACCTTTCGCTGACCATTGAACCCGGCACCCTCGTCACCCTGCTCGGGCCGTCCGGCTGCGGCAAGACCACCACCCTGCGCATGCTTGCGGGCCTGGAACATCCGTCCGCCGGCCGGATCCTGATCGGCGGCAAGGATGTCACCATGCTGCCGGCCAACGAGCGCGATGTGTCGATGGTCTTCCAGTCCTACGCGCTGTTCCCGCATATGACCTCGCTCGACAACATCGCCTATGGCCTGGAATCCTCGGGCATGAAGAAGAAGGAGGCGCGCGACCGGGCCGAGGAGGGCCTGAAGCTCGTCGGCCTCGGCGGCTTGGGCCAGCGGCTTCCGGCCGAATTGTCGGGCGGACAGCAGCAGCGCGTCGCCGTCGCCCGTGCACTTGTGCTCGAGCCGCAGGTGCTCTTGCTTGACGAACCGCTCTCCAACCTCGATGCGCGGCTGCGCCGACGGGTGCGCACGGAAATCCGCGAGCTGCAGCAGCGGCTTGGCTTTACTGCCGTCTACGTCACGCACGACCAGGACGAGGCGCTTGCCGTCTCCGACCGGATCATCGTGATGAAGGACGGCGAGATCGCCCAGCAAGGCGCTCCGCGCGAACTTTACGAGGCGCCGGCATCCGCCTTCATCGCCGACTTCATGGGCGAGGCCAATGTGCTGCCGTGCGAAATCACCGCATCCGATGCCGGTCTTGCCACCATCCGCGTCGGCGGGCTCGAACATCGGCTGCCGTCGCGCAATGCCCGGCCCGGCCCGTCGAAGCTCGCCGTGCGCCCCAATGCCGTGACACTGACGCCTGCAACCGGCGCGGCACTGCCCGGCACGATCAGCACCGCGGCCTATCTCGGCGGCCACATTGAATACGAGGTTGAAACATCGACAGGAATGCTATTCGTAGTTGATGAGGCTATCGAGCAGATGTTATCTCCCTCGACCGAAGTCGCCATCGGCTTCCGCAACCGCGGCCTTGCTTTGATTACTGCATAATTCGTTCGATCAGGATTGATTTGAGGGTAAAATTACGCAGCAAATTTAGAGCGTTACAGTGTCTTTTGCACGTCATGTTTGGCGCGCAAAAGACACTGTAACGAATGATTTCTTGAGATCGACACAGGAAGGACTATTGCATGACTTCGCCCATCGCAGGCCTTGAGGCCCGCTTCGCGCTCGCCAAGACCATTGCCGGGGAAGCCGGACGGCTCGCGCACGATTACTTCCTGCAGCGCGAGACGCTGGTGATCGAAACGAAGGCCGACGCCCATGACGTCGTCTCGATCGCCGACCGGAACGTAGAGACGCTGATCCGCGACCGCATCAGCGCCGCCTTCCCAGATGATGGCGTGCTCGGCGAGGAACACGGCCTTGTCAGTGGCACTTCGGGCTTCACCTGGGTTATCGATCCGATCGATGGAACGACGCCCTTTGTCAACGGCATGCCCAACTGGTGCATCTCGATCGCCGTGCTTTATGCCGACAAACCCGTGATCGGCGTGATCCAGTCGCCGTGCCACGATGAACTCTATGCGGCTGCGGCTGGCCTCGGCGCGACGCTCAACGGCAAGATCCTGCGCCTCGATGCGACACGGACGATCCGCGATGCGGTGACCGGTCTTGGCGCCAACAATCACGTGACGCCGGCCGAAGTCGCCGGCATCGTCGAGCGCCTCCTTGCCGCCGGCGGCAACTTCATGCGCAACGGATCGGGGGCGCTGATGATCGCCTATGTGGCCGCCGGTCGGCTCGTCGGCTACTACGAGCCCTATATGCATGCCTGGGATTGCCTGGCCGGCTATTGCCTGGTCAACGAGGCGGGCGGCTGGTCGCTGCCTTTCCCGACGCAGGATGACGCCCTGACACGCGGAAGCGCTGTTCTGGTCGCGGCACCCGGTGCGATCGACGACCTGCTCAAGGTCGCGCAACTCGAACGCAAGGCAGCCTAAAACATCAAGACCCCAAACGGGATCAGCTCGCCGACTTGTCGGCCTTGGTCATCAACAGATTGACGAGCTCCATCGGGAACGGGAACACGATCGTCGAGTTCTTTTCGCCAGCGATCACGTTCAAGGTGCTCAAATAACGCAACTGCATGGCTTGAGGCTGCCGGGCGAGAATCTCGGCGGCCTCGAGCAGTTTTGCGGCAGCCTGCTGCTCGCCTTCGGCATTGATGACCTTGGCGCGGCGCTCCCGCTCCGCCTCCGCCTGGCGCGCGATGGCGCGGACCATGCTTTCGTTGATGTCGACATGTTTGATCTCGACCGTGGCCACCTTGATGCCCCAGGCATCGGTCTGGCTGTCGAGGATCTTCTGGATGTCGTCGTTCAAGCGGTCGCGTTCTGCCAGCATCTCATCGAGGTCGTGCTTGCCGAGAACCGAGCGCAACGTGGTCTGGGCGAGCTGGCTGGTCGCCATCATGAAATCCTCGACCTGGATCGTCGATTTTTCAGCATCGATTACCCTGAAGTAGATGACCGCGCTGACGCGGACCGACACGTTGTCGTGCGAGATGACGTCCTGGCTTGGAACATCGAGCACGCGGGTTCTGAGATCGACTCGCACCATCTGCTGGACATAGGGAAGCAGCAGGATCAACCCCGGCCCCTTGACGCCCGTGAAGCGGCCGAGTGTGAAGATGACACCGCGCTCATATTCGCGCAGGATCCTGATCGCATAGGCGATCACGATCAGGACGAACAACAGGATCGCGAGATAGGGAGCGAGGCTCCCAAGCATGTCCATGATCTTTACTCCTTCTACCGCATGCGTCAGGCCTTTGCCTCGTCGCGCGCGACCTCAAGCGTCAGACCGTTGCGGCCGACAACCCTAATATTTTCTCCCGCATCCAGCGTCTGACTGCTGACCGCCTGCCACCGTTCGCCGTGGGCGATCACATAGCCGCTGGCGCCGGCCCAGCTATCGACCTTGCCCGGCAGCCCGATCATCTGCTCGCCGCCGGTCACGACCGCATGATGCCGCGCGCTGAAGGCAAGCCGAGCGACGAGCAGGCTAAAGCCGAGGCTGGCGATGCCGACGCCGGCAAGCATCGGCCACGAAACCTGCAGCCCGGGCGTTTCCGTATCGAAAAGAATCGCAGCGCCGAGAACCAGCGCCAGGGCACCACCGCCACCGAGCACACCGAAGGACGGCGAATGCGCCTCGGCGACCAGCAGACCGACACCGAGCAGGATCAAGCCGAGGCCGGCATAGCTGACCGGCAAGACGGCTAGCGCGTAGAGCCCGAGCAGCAGGCAGATCCCTCCGATAGTGCCAGGCACCACGGATCCGGGGGTCAGGAACTCGAAGATCAGCCCATAGATGCCGATCATCATCAGAATGATCGCGATGTTCGGGTCGGTGATCACCCCAAGCAGGCGCGTGCGCCAGTCTGGCACAAAAGCCTCCACGCCAAGCCCAGCCGTTTCAAGCATGATATCCGTCTGCCCGACACGGACAATTCGTCCCTGCGCCTGCTTCAGCAGATCGTCGATGGAAACGGCGGTGAAATCGACGACTTTCTCCTGAACGGCGGCAGCCGCCGACAGGCTCGCCGCCTCCCGCACAGCCTGTTCTGCCCAATCGGCATTGCGCCCGCGCAACTCGGACAGTCCGCGGATATAGGCGACGGCATCGTTGATGAGCTTGGCCTCGCTTGTCGTCTGCGTTGGCTGCGGTTTAGCGGCCGTGTCTTTGTCGTTCTCGTCGGAGCGCTCATCCTTTTGTCCGCCAAACATGTCTCCGCCAATGGCTATAGGTGTTGCAGCCCCTAGGTTGGTTCCCGGCGCCATGGCAGCGATATGGCTTGCATAGAGGATATATGTTCCAGCGCTTGCGGCACGTGCTCCGCTCGGTGTGACAAAGCTTGCGACGGGAACGGATGACGCTAGGATCGCCTGGATGATTTCGCGCATCGAGGTATCGAGACCACCCGGCGTATCCATTTGTAGAACGACAAGCGGCAGGTGCCGGTCATTGGCCTTCTGCAATCCGCGCTTGATGTATTCAGCCGTTGCAGGGCCGATCGCCCCTTTCAGAGACAGCACCAAGGCAACCTTCTCGGTTTCTGGCGCGGAGGCGGCGGGAAACACGAATGTCGATATCAGCGACAGCAACAGGGTGAGGACGCGCAACATCTGCCGTCAAAGCCTCGGATACCGGGCGCCCTCCGGCGAAGGCCGCCCACGCAGCAATATTAACACACCATAAAGTTAAGACGAAGCACAACGCGCCACCGCGCTCTGGTCCCACAACAGGATGACAAAGCCCCGGATCGCGGCTATCTGCATGTCGGAACAATTGCCTCGGCTCACGGCAACCAACGACCATGGCGGCACTTGCCAAGACGAACCGCCTTCGATCTCGACAGGAACCCATCCGTTTGGAGACCACACTTTATCTTCCGATCAAACGCTTCCTCGAAGAGGCGGGATACTCCGTAAAGGGCGAGGTCGGGGGCTGCGATATCCTTGCGCTCAGCCACGACGAGCCGCCGCTCGTCGTCATCTGCGAACTGAAGCTGACGTTCAATCTGGAGCTGGTGCTGCAGGCAGTGGATCGCGCCAATGCCGGTGACGAGGTTTGGATCGCAGCGCGTGTCTCGGCCAAGGGCAAAGGACGGGAGAGCGACCGCCGCTTTCGCGATCTCTGCCGTCGGCTCGGGTTCGGCATGCTCGCCGTTGCCGACAACGGCACGGTCGATGTGATCGTTGCGGCATCGGCCGCCATGCCGCGCAAGAACCTGAAGAAGCGAGCGCGTCTCATCAAGGAGCACCACCGTCGCAAGGGCGACCCGACGCTCGGCGGTAGCACGCGCGCGCCGATCATGACCGCCTACCGCCAGCAGGCGCTTGCCTGCGCCGCTGCCTTGCAGAACGGGCAGTTGCGCCCGCGCGACCTGCGTGAAGCGGCACCCGATGCGGCCAAGATCCTGCTCGGCAATGTCTATGGCTGGTTCGAGCGCGTCGACCGCGGTGTCTATGCGCTGACCGAACTGGGTGCCGAAGCGCTTCGGCGCTGGCCGCAGGGTCCAGCGGACGAGCAGGAAGCGGCTCCGATGTTAACGTGTTCGGTAGACTGACCTGGCTCGGAGAACGTCCATGAACCTCCCTCTTCGCCTGCTCTGTCTTGGTCTCGGCTGGTTGATGGTCGGCTTGGCCGTCGCCGGCATATTTCTACCCATCTTGCCAACCACGCCCTTCCTTCTCCTGGCGGCAGGCCTGTTCGCTCGCGCCTCGCCGCGACTTGAACGCTGGCTGCTGGAACACCCGACCTTCGGTCCGTCCTTGCGGCTCTGGCGGGAAAAAGGTGCTATACCGGCACGGGCAAAGACCATAGCCATTTCGCTGATGGCTATGAGCTTCGCCTTCTTCTGCATCGTCAGCAAACCAAGCCTGCCTCTCGCGGCGGTTGTCGGCGGAGCGATGCTGCTCCCGGCCCTCTTTATCATCACCAGGCCGACCGCCTGAGGGATCACCCCTTCGCGGCGCATTTGCCGCAAGCGACGATCAGAAATTGCTGGCGTGAAGCTGCATCATCGCGCGGCGAAGGTCGTCGATCGGCGTCAGAGCCGACGTGGTTGTGCCTTCCAGCTCCTTCGGCATCTTCCAGCCGGGATCGATGCCCTGCATGTTCGGCAGCTCATGGGCGATGCCCTTGTGGCAATCGATGCAGGTCGCCTTGCCCGACAGCAGGTAACGCGTATGAATGGTGGCTGCCCGCTCCGTCTGCTTCTGCAGGTCCATGGCAACTGAGGAATGGCAGTTTCGGCATTCCAGGCTATCGTTCGCTTTCAGCCGGGCCCACTCGTGCTGGGCGAGTTCGAGGCGTTTTTCCAGAAATTTCGGGCGGGTGTTGATGGTGCCGAAGATCTTGCCCCAGACCTCCTTCGACGCCTGCATCTTGCGGGCGATCTTGTCCGTCCACTGGTGCGGCACATGGCAGTCCGGGCAGGACGCGCGCACGCCGGATCGATTGGAGAAGTGGATCGTTCGCGTCAGTTCCTCATAGACGTTGTCTTTCATCTCATGACAGGAGGTGCAGAACTTCTCGGTATTGGTGATCTCCAGCGCCGTATTGAAGGCGCCCCAGAACATCACGCCGCCGATGAAGCCGCCCAACGTCAGAAAACCAAGGCTAAGCGTGCCCGCAGGCGTGCTGACGAGCCGCCACGCCCATAGGATAAGTTTCCGGATCCGCTCCATGGGCTCACTCGCTTCCGGCCGGCTTGACGCCGAGTTCGCTCATGTCCTTGAAGACATTGTCGACCAGCGGGCGAACATCCGCCTGCGGCACATGGCACGCCGTGCAGAAGTAGCGCCGCGGCGAAACGTCGGCGATCATCTGCCCGTCGCGCGTCATGTAATGCGTCACACTGATCATCGGCGCGCCGCTATCCTGCGTGAACTCGCGCTTGTGGCAGGAGAGACAGCGATTGGTATTAACCGAAAGCTGATAGCCCTCGATTGAATGCGGGATGATCGGCGGCTGGTCGGGATAGGCGCGCATCTTGCGCTTGTCGTCGACCACCCATTTCGGCAAGGCCGCAGCCGCCCCGGTTTCCATTTGCGGTGTCGGACCTTCAAGCTGCGGCACCATTTGCTGGACGACCTGGGCAATCGCCGTGGTTGTCACAAACAGGCCGAGCCCGATCGCAACAACCATCCATTCTGGCCGCTTCAAGCGACGGAGATGATCTTGACTGCGCATTTTTTGAAATCCGTCTGTTTGGAGATGGGATCCGTTGCGTCGAGTGTCACTTTGTTGATCAACTGGCTTGCATCGAACCAGGGCACGAAGATCACGCCGGGCGGCATGCGATTGCGTCCACGCGTGTCGATGCGCGAGCGGATTTCGCCGCGACGCGACATGATCCGCACCTCCGCTCCCTGATTGATGCCGCGCTTGCGGGCGTCGTCCGCATTCATGAAACAGCGGGCGCCGGGGAACGCGCGATAGAGCTCCGGCACGCGCATGGTCATCGAGCCCGAATGCCAGTGTTCGAGCACGCGGCCCGTCACCAGCCAGAGGTCGAATTCCTCGTCGGGCGATTCCGCCGGCGGCTCGTAGGGCACGGCAAGAATGACCGCCTTGCCGTCCGGGCGACCGTAGAATTTCACGCCCTCGCCGGCCTTGACATAGGGGTCATAGCCCTCGCGGTAGCGCCAGCGCGTCTCCTTGCCATCGACCACAGGCCAGCGCAAACCGCGCTCCTCATGGTAGCGGTCATAGGGCGCCAGGTCGTGCCCATGGCCGCGGCCGAAGGTGGCATATTCCTCGAACAGCCCCTTCTGGAGATAGAAGCCGAAGGCTTCGGCCTCATTGTTGGCATAGTCGCCGCTGACTTCGCTTAAAGGAAAGCGGTTGACCTCGCCGTTCTGGAACAGGACGTCATGCAGGGTCTTGCCCTTGAACTCAGGGTTGGCAGCGAGGATTTCGGCCGGCCAGACTTCGTCGGTTATGAAGCGCTTGGAGAACTCGACCATCTGCCAGAGATCCGAGCGCGCCTCGCCCGGTGCCTGCACCAGTTGGTGCCAGACATGGGTGCGCCGCTCGGCATTGCCGTAGGCACCCTCCTTCTCCACCCACATCGCCGCCGGAAGGATCAGGTCGGCGCTCATCGCCGTGATCGTTGGATAGGCATCCGAAACGACGATGAAATTCTCCGGGTTTCTGTATCCCTGGTAAGTTTCGTTGCTGGTATTGGGGGCCGCCTGGACGTTGTTGTTGACCTGAACCCAGTAGAAGCTGAGCTTGCCGTCTTTCAGCATCCGGTCCTGCTCGACGGCATGATAGCCGGGCTTTTCCGGGATTATGCCATGCGGAATGCGCCAGATCTCCTCGGCGTGCTTGCGGTGTTCCGGATTGGTCACGGTCATGTCGGCGGGCAGGCGATGGGCGAAGGTGCCGACCTCGCGCGCCGTGCCGCAGGCGGACGGCTGGCCGGTCAGCGAGAACGGGCTGTTGCCCGGTTCCGAGATCTTTCCGGTCAGAAGGTGAATGTTGTAGACCATCTGGTTGGCCCAGACGCCCCGGACATGCTGGTTGAAGCCCATGGTCCACAGCGACATCACCTTGCGCTGCGGATCGGCATAAAGCTCTGCAAGTTCTTCGAGGAAGGCCGGATCGACGCCGGTCAGTTCGGCTGTCTTCTTGAGGGTGTATTCCGATACGAACGCCTTGAACGCCTCGTAATCCATCGGCTCCATCTTGCCGGGGTCGGAGGAATTGGCGGCCTTGACCTCGATGGGATTGTCCGGGCGCAGGCCATAGCCGATGTCTGTGACGCCACGCATGAAGGTGGTGTGCTTCTGCACGAAGTCCTCGTTCACCCGGCCCTTCTCGATGATGTAGTTGGCGATGTAGTTGAGGATCGCCAGATCAGTACCGGGTTTGAACACCATCGGAATGTCGGCGAGGTCCATGCTGCGATGGGTGAAGGTCGACAAAACCGCCACCTTCACATGCGGCTGGCCCAGGCGACGGTCGGCAAGCCGGGTCCACAGGATCGGATGCATCTCCGCCATGTTCGAGCCCCAGAGCACGAAGGCGTCGGCATGCTCGAAGTCGTCGTAGCAGCCCATCGGCTCATCCATGCCGAAGGTGCGCATGAAGGCGTAAGCGGCCGAGGCCATGCAGTGGCGGGCATTGGGGTCGAGATTGTTGGAGCGAAAGCCGGCGCGCATCAATTTCGTCGCGGCATAGCCCTCGAAAATGGTCCACTGCCCGGATCCGAACATACCGACCGCCGTCGGCCCCTTCTCCTTCAGCACTTTCTTGCACTGTTCGGCCATGACGTTGAAGGCTTCGTCCCAGCTCACCGGCTCGAACTCGCCGTCCTTGCTGTAGGCGCCGTTCAGCTTGCGCAGCAGCGGCGTCTTCAGCCGATCGGTGCCATACATGATCTTGGAGAGGAAATAGCCCTTGATGCAATTGAGGCCGCGGTTGACCTCTGCCTGCATGTCGCCATGGGTCGCGACAACCTGCCCCTCCTTGACGCCGACCATGACGCCGCAGCCGGTGCCGCAAAAGCGACAGGGGGCCTTCGACCACTTGATTTCGAGCGCGCTGATGCCGCCGGGCACGGGTTGTGCGGCTGCGGGCAGGGCGATGCCGGCGGTGGCGGCGGCGATGCCCGCCGCGTGGGCCTTCAGGATATCACGCCGCGTCAGTTCGGTGGTCATCGTCCGTCACTCCTTCCGTTTCGACATGTTCGAAAACCATGTTGGCCGCCACCACGCCCTCGAGCGTGGAGATCGTCGACAAGGCTTCGCCAAGCATGCCGGTACTTTTTCCCTCGATGACGACGACAATCTTGCCGCCCTCGTGTGCGTGAACCTCGACATTTTCCATGCGCGCCAGCGCAGCAAGGACAGCATCCTTCATCGCCGGAAGAGCGACAACGACAGCGCTTGAGATATGATATTGCCGGGAGACATCAGGCATGGGCGCCCTCCTCGAGCCGCTGCGCAAGGCCGATGGCGCCGACCGGACAAACCCCGATGCAGGCGCCGCATCCGCTGCAGCTGTCCACGTCCACCTCCGGCAGAAACGGGCCGCCGGTCCGGGGCCGAAAACGTATCGCCTGCTGCGGACAGGCATCGCGGCAGGATTGGCAAGCGACATTGTTGCGGGCGAGGCAGCTGCCGTCGATGGCAACGACATGGGCAAGCCGCGTCGCGCCCTCCACCACAAATACCGGCTCCGGACAGACCCGTGCGCAATCACCGCAGAACGTGCATTCGCCGCCTGAAAAATCGAGAGACGGACGTTCGTCAGGCAGCGCGATGATTTGGGTGGGACACTTTTCCACACATCGGCCGCAACCGGTACATGCCGTCAGGCTTTCAAGCGTGACGCCCGGCGGAAGGACGCGCCTTCGCTCCGCCTGCCGGCCCAGGAACAATCCTCGTCTGGTTGTCATCGCCCCCATCGATCACCTCAATGCCCGAGCGGGCCTGGCGGGCCAAAGATCATTTGATAGAACCAAACGAGGAAGCCGTAACTGGCAACCGTACCGACGGCAACGATCGGCCAGATGCCGAAGGCCAGAACAAGGAAAGTCAGAAGCTCCTGGCGCCGGCGAGATCGCGGTTCCTGCTCGGTCAAGTGCTGTGGAGGTAACTCTGACACGTGAGGCTCCCGGGCTCGTTGAACCGAAAGCATAGTAACAATCCGTGACAGAAAATAAAGCAGAACAAACTATACTTTTACAATCAAGAATAAAAATAACATCTATCAATTCAAAGAGATATTTGCCCCAGCAATTGCAGTGGTTCTTTGGAGCAACGCAGCAAAAATCAAACTTAGTATTTTTGTAAATTACGATATGAAAAGAACGATAAGAGAACAAAGAGCGGCAACGACAGCTTGGCCCATGTGCTAGCAGGGCATGCATATTCGATCTCGAAGCCATTGGTTTTTGAAGGCAACTTGATGATTCGTCGTTTGACCGCCGATGAAATCCCCAGAGCCAAGCCTCCATGACGCGACAATGCTATGCGCCGCCGAATGTTCTCGCTGCCATCACGGTGAAGCGTCACCCCTCCCACCCCATCGCCACGATTGCCGGTTGACAACCCGCCGGAGATGAGGACACATATTGCATTACAAAGGGATTAGTTCCTTAATAAAGGAATATACGGAGGACTAGGGGTGCCGGACTTGCTTGTCAGCTTGTATTCGCCGACGCTCGCCAATCTCAAGCGGAAAACCGACACTACCGGCATTCGCATTCGCCCGGCGCTTCCGCCCGAAATGCATGTCGTCGTCGACTGGGTAAGGCAGAACTTCAGTGACAATTGGGCGAGCGAGGTTTCCGTCGCGTTCTCGCGCCAGCCGATCGCCTGCCTGATTGCGGTGGAAGATGGAAAGCTGCTTGGCTTTGCCTGCTACGATACGACGGCGCGCGGCTTCTTTGGCCCGACCGGGGTCGCTGCGGAAAGCCGAGGGCGAGGCATTGGCGTCGACCTGCTGACCGTGTCGCTGGAGACCATGAAAACGCTCGGACATGCCTATGCCTTCATCGGCGATGCCGGTCCGGTCGAATTCTACGCCAAGACCATCGGCGCCGTTGCCATCCCCGCCGCCGACAAAGGCATCTACGAAGGCATGCTTCGTAATCCATCCAAATAATCATCTGAACATCGGAGCTTTCCAATGGCATCGACACCGCTCGCCCTGTTCGTCGGACTTCCAAACCCGACACTCTCGGACGACGAATTCGCCCTGTTTCGCGAAACCAACCCACTCGGTCTCTTCGTCGGCCGCCGCAATCTGCGCGAACCCGGCCAGGTCAAGATCCTGATCGAACGGTTCCGCGAAGCCGTCGGCCGCGAAGACGCACCTGTGTTCACCGACCAGGAAGGCGGTCGCGTCCAGCATCTCGACGCCGGTCCCTGGCCGCTTTTCCGCAGCTTCGGCCAGTTCGCCGAACTTGCCCGCCATGACCTTGCTCTCGGCAAGAAGGCGCTTCGCCTGTCGTCGCAGACCATGGGCACGATGATGAGCGAACTTGGCCTTACCAGCGGCTGCTCGCCGGTTCTCGATCTCGTCTTCGAAACGACGAGCTCCGTCATCGGCGCACGCTCCTTCGGTTCGGATCCGGACTTCATCGTGGCTCTCGGCCGCGAGGTGGTCGACGGCCTGCTTGAGACCGGCAACATGCCTGTCATGAAACACATCCCCGGCCACGGCCGCGCGACGCGCGACTCTCACAAGGAACGCCCGGTTGTCGACGCATCGCGCGAAACGCTTGAAGCAACCGACTTCAAGCCTTTCGTTGCCCTCAAGAATACGCCCTGGGCGATGGTCGCCCACGTCGTCTACTCCGCCTACGACAGCGAACTGCCGGCCTCCATCTCGCCGACGATGCATGAAGTGATCCGTAAGGACATGGGCTACGAAGGCGTGCTGGTATCCGATTGCATCTTCATGGAATCGCTGCGCGGCACCCTACCCGAGCGTGTGAAGCAGGTGCTCGACGCCGGCTCGGACGTCGCACTCCACAGCCACGGCGATCTCGCCGAGAGCGAGGCCGCCGCCAAGGCTGCCCGGCCGCTGACAGAGGCAGCGCAGAAGCGTATCGCCGCCGGCCAGAGCCGGATCGGCAAGCTCAAGGTCGACGTTCGCGCGGCACACGCCGAAGTCGAAGAGATGTTCAAGAGCGTTCTCGTCGCCTGACGGAACGCCATTCACCAAACAAGGGGGGAGAAACCATGAAAAAATCCATTCTCTGGGCAGCCACCGCGTTGACCCTTTTTGCCGCGCCGGCCATGGCGCAGTCCGTTCTGACGGTCAATATCGAGCCGGCCGCCACCTGGGTTCGCAACTTCAATCCGTTCAACCAGACATCGGCGCGCCAGAGCACGCTCGATTTCATCTATGAGCCGCTGGTCGTCTTCAACCGCTTTGACGATAACAAGCCGGTCTTCCGCCTCGCCGAAAGCTTCAAGCTTGCCGACGATCTGAAGAGCATCGAGTTCAAGCTGCGTCCGAACCTGAAATGGTCGGACGGCAAGCCGCTGACCGCCACCGACGTCAAGTTCACCTACGACTACCTGAAGAAGTTCCCGGCGCTCGATTTCGTCAGTATCTGGACCTTCATCACCGGCGTCGAGGCTGTCGACGGCCAGACCGTGCGCTTTACGCTCGCCAATCCAAGCTCGCTTGCCGCCGAGCAGCTGGCGCAACTGCCGATCGTGCCGGAGCATATCTGGAAGGATATCGCCGAGCCGGTGACCTTCGCCAACGAGACACCGGTCGGCAGCGGCCCGATGACGGAGATCCCGCGCTTTACCGGCCAGACCTACGACCAGTGCCGCAACCCGCACTATTGGGACGCCGCGCTCAAAGTCGATTGCATGCGCTTCCCGCAGCTTGCCGACAACAACCAGATCCTGACCGCGACCGCATCGGGCACGCTCGACTGGGGCGTTTCCTTCATTCCGGATATCGAGAACGTCTACGTCGCCAAAGACCCGGAGCACTATCATTTCTGGTATTCGCCCAGCAGCATGGTGGCCTTCCTGTTCAACCAGGAAACCGCCAACGAGAACAACCGCAAGGCCTTCAACGACGTGAAGTTCCGTCGCGCGGCCAGCATGGCGCTCGATCGCGGCACCATGGTCGACGTCGCCGGCTACGGCTATCCGACGCTCAACGAAGATCCGGCCGGCATGGGCGAACTCTACAAGAGCTGGGCGGATCCGTCGGTCGCGACCGATTTCGGCACCTACGGCAAATACGACGCCAATGCCGCCAAGGCCCTGCTCGACGAGGCCGGCTATGTCGACAAGGACGGTGACGGCTTCCGCGACAATCCAGATGGCAGCAAGATCTCCTTCTCGATCATCGTGCCGAGCGCTTGGACCGACTGGATCGATACGGTGACGATCGCCGTCGAAGGCCTTCAGGCCGTCGGCCTCGATGCCAAGATCGAAACGCCTGAGGAAGCCGTGTGGACCGGCAACCTCATCAACGGCACATTCGATGCCGCGATCAACAGCCTGCCGGCGTCTGCCTCACCCTATTACCCTTACAAGCGCGCCTTCAGCGTTTCGGACAAGGGCAAGACGCGCTTTACCGCGCAACGCTGGTTCAATGACGATGTCGAAAAGCTTGTCACAGAGTTCACCCATACGGCTGATCTCGCCAAGCAGAAGGACGCGATGAACAAGGCGCAGCGCATCGTCGCCGAGAACCTGCCGATCATGCCGGTCTTCAACAATCCGAACTGGTACCAGTACAACACCAAGCGCTTCAAAGGCTGGGTGACGGCTGAGACCCCGTTCGTCAATCCGTCGATCTCGCGGACCAACCCCGCGCGCCTGCTGCACCTGCTGGCACTCGAACCGGTCAACTAAACACCCCAGGACTGGCGGGAGCGGCTCACAATCGGGCTGCTCCCGTCTCCGCGCCCGCCTCTGCAGCAGACCTGCTCTGCGATTAGATTAAAGGCTTGCGCCGTTTCAAAGCGTATCTGCCGCCTCTCCTGCCGGTAACAGGGCCAAGGCGCAGTCGATGGAGTCCCCATGGCTTTCCTGCTTCGCCGCCTATGCTTCTATCTGGCAGCCTTCGTCGCGGCGGCGACGATCAACTTCTTTCTGCCGCGGTTGATGCCCGGCGATCCCGTGCAGATCATGTTTTCGAGCGCGGGTGCGGAACTTCCGCCCGAAAGCCTGCAGGCATTGAAACTGACCTTCGGCTTCGTCGACGGCCCGCTCTGGCAGCAATACCTGACCTATCTTGGCAGCATCTTCAGCGGCGATCTCGGCCGTTCGATCAAGTATTTCCCGCTGCCGGTGACAACGGTTCTCGGCAACGCGCTGGTGTGGACGGTCGGCCTGATGGGCACGGCGACAATCATCAGCTTCACGCTCGGCACCTTCCTCGGCATTCTCGCCGCCTGGC
Source organism: Ensifer sp. 4252 (assembly GCF_050434565.1). Classification (NCBI taxonomy): domain Bacteria; kingdom Pseudomonadati; phylum Pseudomonadota; class Alphaproteobacteria; order Hyphomicrobiales; family Rhizobiaceae; genus Ensifer; species Ensifer sp. 4252. The sequence goes on along the minus strand of NZ_JBNDIU010000013.1, from coordinate 134,148 downwards.
GCCGCGGCAGCCTTTTCGACGTTATCGTTTCCGTCGGCGCGATCTTCGCGACCTCGGTTCCGGCCGTCGTCACCTCGCTGATTGTCGTGTTCTTCTTCGGCTTCACCCTCAACTGGTTCCCGACGGGCTATGCCGCCGATCCGGCGCTCGACCCGGCCTTCACGCTGCAATATCTCGGCAGCGTGCTCTATCACGGCATTCTGCCGATGCTGACGCTCTGCACGGTCTTGACCGGCGGTTTCGCCGTCACCATGCGCAACAACATGATCAACCTGCTCGGCGAGGACTATATCGTCATGGCCCGCGCCAAGGGCCTGTCGGACGGACATGTGATGCTCTGGTACGCGGCGCGTAACGCGCTGCTGCCGACGGTGTCGAGCCTGGCCATCGCCATCGGCACGATCCTCGGCGGCTCGCTGGTGACCGAAGTCGTGTTCAACTATCCGGGCCTCGGCAACATCCTCTACCAGGCGATCCTTGCCCGCGACTACCCGGTCATCCAGGGGCAGCTGCTGATCATGACCGCGACCATGCTCGTCGCCAATTTCATCGTCGATGTCAGCTATGTGCTGCTCGACCCCCGACTGAAGAGGGCGTGAGATGAAAACCCAACCCTTCGGATTGATCCGCAACCGCAAGGCTCTGGTCGGCGTCGCCATCATCGCCTTCATTCTCGTCGTGGCAATCGCCGCACCGCTGCTCACCCCTTACGATCCGGGCGCCCGCGTCGGCCGGCCGCATCAGGCGCCATCGCTTGCCCATTGGCTCGGCACCACCCGCATCGGCCAGGATGTGTTCACGCGGTTGATCTACGGCGCCCGCACCTCGCTTGCCGTCGGCTTCGGCGCAGGTCTGCTCATCACCCTCGTCGGCACGGCGCTCGGCATCCTTGCCGGCTATCGCGGCGGCAAGGTCGACGAGGTCATCAGCTTCTTCACCAACATGGTGCTGGTCGTTCCGAACCTGCCGCTGCTGCTCGTTCTCGCCGCCTTCATCGGCCAGGCCAACCCCTGGGTCATTGCGCTGATTCTCGGCGGAACCTCCTGGGCCTGGGGCGCCCGCGTTACCCGTGCCGAGACGTTGTCCGTCAAGCAGAAGGACTACGTCAAATCGGCCGAGATGATGGGCGAGCCGCGCTGGCGCATCATGACCTTCGAGATCTTCCCCAACCTGATCTCGATCGTCGGCATCAACTTCATCGGCAGCGTCATTTTCGCGATCATCACCCAGGCAACCCTGGAGTTTCTCGGCCTAGGCGATCCGAAGGTCGTCTCCTGGGGCACGATGCTCTATGCCGCACAGAAGGCGTCTGCGCTTTCGGTCGGTGCCTGGTGGGACATTCTCACACCCTGCTTTGCGCTTGCCTTCCTCGGCATCGGCCTGTCGCTTCTGAATTTCGCCGTCGACGAAATCGCCAATCCGCGCCTTCGCACCGGCAACCGCCTCGGGCGCTGGTCCGCGCTCATTCGCTCCGGGGAGGGTCGCCTGTGACCGCGCCATTGCTATCGGTGAAAAACCTCACGATCGACTATATCGGCGAGGAGAAAGACTTTCGCGCCGTCGACAATGTCAGCTTCGATGTTGCGCCTGGCGAAGTCTTCGGCCTTGCCGGCGAATCCGGTTGCGGCAAGAGCACCATCGCCTTTGCCATCAGCCGGCTGCACAAGCCGCCGGCGCTGATCAGGCGCGAAAGCACCATCCTGCTCAACGGCCGCAGCGTGCTCGATCTCGATGACAAGGCTTTGCGCAATTTCCGCTGGCGCGAGGTCGCCATGGTGTTCCAGAGCGCGATGAACTCGCTCAATCCGGTATTGCGCATCGAGCAGCAGTTCTACGACGTCTTGAAGACCCACAAGGGCATGAGCCGTGCGCAGGCGCGCGACCGCACCGCCGAGATGCTCAAGCTCGTCGATATCGCGCCGGACCGCATGCGCGACTACCCTCATCAGTTTTCCGGCGGCATGCGCCAGCGCATCGTCATCGCCATCTGCCTAGCGCTCGACCCGAGACTGGTGGTCATGGATGAGCCGACGACGGCGCTCGACGTCGTCGTCCAGCGCGAAATCCTGCAACGGATCAATGAGCTGCGCCGCAGCCTCGGCTTCGCCGTGCTGTTCATCACCCACGATCTCGGCCTGATGGTGCAGTTCTGCGACCGCATCGGCATCATGCTCGCCGGCAAGCTCGTCGAGCAGAATACGGCGGAAGCGGTCTACGGATCGCCGCAACACGACTACACGAAACAGCTCTGGGCCTCCTTCCCGTCGCTCCATGGAGGTGTCCTGCTATGACCGCCCAGCCAACTCCGATCCTGGCCCTCGACCGGGTCACCAAGACCTTCGGCAATGGTCCCGGCGCCGTTCGCGCCGCCCGCTCGATCTCGTTTTCGCTGCATGCCGGTCGGGCGCTTGCGCTTGTCGGCGAATCCGGCAGCGGCAAGACCACCTGCGCCCGCATGGCAATGCGCGAGTACCTGCCGACGGAAGGCAAGATCCTCTTCAGGGGTGAGCCCGTCGAAGGCGCCAGCACCGCCGAGACGGTCCGCTACCGCCGCGCGGTGCAGATGATCTTCCAGGATCCGTTCGCCTCGCTCAATCCGGCCCATACGATCGCCTATCATCTGAAACGGCCGCTGCTGCTACACCGCCCGGATATCAAGCGTTCCGAAATCGACGCGACCGTGCGTGCACTGCTGCAGCAGGTGAAGCTCGACCCTGACCTTGTCGCGCCCAAATATCCGCACGAACTCTCCGGTGGCCAGCGTCAGCGCGTCAACATCGCCCGTGCGCTCGCCGCCAAGCCGGAAGTGATCGTTGCCGATGAGCCGACGTCGATGCTCGACGTCTCCGTTCGCCTCGGCGTGCTCAATCTGCTCAGCGAAATGAAGCAGCAGATGAAGCTCGGCCTGCTCTACATTACCCACGACATCGCCACCGCCCGTTATGTCGCCGAGGACATCGCCGTCATGTATGCCGGCCAGATCGTCGAATGGGGCAATGTCGGCAAGGTGATCGACAATCCCGCCCATCCCTATACCAAGCTGCTGCTTTCCGCCGTGCCCGATCCGGATATCCGCTTCGACGACCCGAGCGTTCGGCTGCGTCCGGAGGACATCGAGGAAATCCGGCGCAAATCGGCGATGACCCAGGAGCGCATCGTCGAAGTGGACACCGATCACTTCGTTCGCGCCGCCTGAACCGGCGCCGGCCGGCATCCGCAAAGCTATCCTCCCAGGACGGTAAAAACAAAACGCCCCGCATGAAGCGGGGCGTTTTGTTTTGCAACCGTTGCCGATCGCATGGGCTTGCAGGCAGAGCGTGCGTGGCGTGCCTCTACAGCACGCCATGACACATGCTCAGGCCGCCTTCATCTGGTTTTCGACATCCGTCGGAACCGTCGAGATCGTCTTCAGGATCTGCGAGGCGATCTGGTAGGGGTCGCCTTGCGAGTTCGGGCGGCGATCTTCGAGGTAACCGCGGTAGTCGTTGTTGACAAAGCTGTGCGGAACGCGGATCGAGGCGCCGCGGTCGGCCACGCCGTAGCTGAACTGGTGGATCGATTGAGTCTCGTGCTTGCCGGTCAGGCGCATGTGGTTATCAGGGCCGTAGACGGCGATGTGGTCCGCACGTGCGTCTTCGAAAGCCGACATCAGGTTCTCGAAGTATTCCTTGCCGCCGACGTCGCGCAGGTAAGCGGTCGAGAAGTTCGCATGCATGCCCGAGCCGTTCCAGTCGGTGTCGCCGAGCGGCTTGCAGTGGTATTCGATATCGATGCCGTATTTTTCCGTCAGGCGCTGCAGCAGGTAGCGCGCCAACCAGATTTCGTCGGCGGCCTTCTTGGAGCCCTTGCCGAAGATCTGGAATTCCCACTGGCCCTTGGCCACTTCGGCATTGATGCCTTCGTGGTTGATGCCGGCAGCCAGGCAGATGTCGAGATGTTCTTCGACGATCTTGCGGGCGATGTCGCCGACATTGCTGTAGCCGACGCCGGTGTAGTACGGACCCTGCGGTGCTGGAAAGCCGGTTTCGGGGAAGCCGAGCGGGCGGCCGTTCTTGTAGAAGAAGTATTCCTGCTCGAAGCCGAACCAGGCGTCGTCATCTTCCATGACGGTGGCGCGGGTGTTGGACGGATGCGGCGTCTTGCCATCGGGCATCATGACTTCGCAGAGCACCAGAACGCCGTTCTTGCGCTCGCTGTCGGGATAGACGGCGACCGGCTTCAGGACACAGTCCGAGCTCTTGCCTTCCGCCTGCATCGTCGACGAACCGTCGAAGCCCCAGAAAGGAAGCTGTTCCAGCTTCGGGAATGCATCGAATTCCTTGATCAGGGTTTTTCCGCGGAGGTTCGGGGCCGGTGTGTACCCATCGAGCCAAATATACTCGAGCTTATACTTTGTCATTGCGTTCTCTCACATGGCGCCATGATCTGGCTAAGTTCCGAAGCGGTCCGGCAATCCAATTCCATTGCTCAACAACCGGTACTCACAAGAAAGCATTAATCGTGCCAGTTCGCGTTTGCGCCGCCAAAGATCGAAAAATCAATGCCTGGGCCATTCCCGGCAACCAAGAGAACGGCCCACCAAGACTAAGGATGAAGCGGATTGCACACAAAATAGGCACGAGAAGCCGCACTTTGCGGCATAGACCGGTCGGAATGCCGTAGACACCGGGCGAATTGAGGCGATGTGGCGGCGGCGGCCTTCGGGATCGACAACGACCGGCGTCCGAAAGGCTGCTCGAAAAATAAGCACCGCCTTGCGGCTCCGTCAAAACGGCCCGTATGGACATGAGTGATTATCGAGCAATCGTCTCCAGCACGCGATAGAGCCGCTCATCGGTCGACTGCGCGACGTTGAAGCGCAGAAATCCGGCAGCCGTTCCGGAATGGCTGAAGGCATTGCCGGGTGCGAGAACGATGTCGTGCGCCAACGCCTTCTGCGCCAGCTCCGATGCATCAAGACCTTCCGGGAGCCGACACCAGATGAACATGCCGGCCTGCGGCTCGATCCAGGGCGTGATCCCGATCGCGGCCAGTCGCGCTGCCGTCTCGGTCATCGTCCGCGTCAGGCGCAACCGCAGCGCCTCCATGTGTTTTCGGTAGCTGCCATCGCGCAAAAGAGTGAGCACCAGTTCGGCGGCAAGGTTCGGGCCGCCGAATGTGGTGGCGATCTTGATATCGGTCAGCCCCTCGATCCACCCGCGGGGGGCCGCGATATAGCCGCAGCGCACCGATGCGGAGAGCGTTTTGGAAAAGCTGCCGATCTGGACGACACGGTCGAGGCCATCGAAGGCGGCAAGCCGCGGCGCCGGGACATGTTCGAAATCGGCGAAGATATCGTCCTCGACGATCGTCAACCCTGCCTGTTCGGCAAGCCGTAACAGGCGATGCGCAATCACGGGAGAAAGCGTGGCGCCCGTCGGATTGTGCACGGCGGAATTGGTGATGTAGAGGCGAGGGCGGTGGGTCTCCAGCGCCTCGGCGAAGCGATCGAGATCGGGACCGACAGGCGTATAGGCCACGCTGACGACATTGACGCGATGCGCCCGCAACAGCGCCTGGAAATTGAAATAACAGGGATCGTCGACGATGACAGTGTCGCCGGGCTCGAGCAGAAACCGGCAAAGGAGGTCGATCGCTTGGGTGCCAGACTCCGTCAGGATGATCTGGTCGGGGGATGCCTCGACACCATGCTCGGCCAGCCTTCGCGACAGCAGCTGCCGTAGCGGTCGCAAGCCCAGGGGCGTGCCGTAATCCGTCAGGCTGGCGGCATCCGCCCGTGCGATCGAGCGCAGCGCACGGCGCAACGCCGCCTCGGGCATCCAGGATGCCGGCAACCAGCCGCAACCGGGTTTGAGAACCTTCGCATCTGTTTCAAGAGCCTGACGCGAAACCCAGAGCGGATCGACCGCGCGGTCGAGCCGTGGGCCGACCTCGGTCAGCGACAACGGCGCCAAGGGGGCAGACACGAAAAAGCCGGAGCCGGGCCGCGACCGGATCACACCTTCGGCCGCCAGACGCTCATAGGCCTCGACAACCGTCGATTTGGAGACCCGCATCGTCGTAGCAAGCGCTCGAATGGACGGAAGCTTGGCACCCGGCGTCAACGACCGGCTGGCAATGCGCTGCCGGATCGTGCCCATGATCCCGTCGAGCAAAGTCTCGCCACCGGTCTCGACTTGTAGAAACGCCATCTGTATTGGACCTTCTGACAGGACAGTTTGGCGCAACTGTACCGCATTGTCTCTGGAAGAACCACCGTCCCCGGCCGATACAGGTGGAAAAGGAGACGGCAATGGACAGAACGACGACCGGCTGGATAAACGGCTTTCTGGGTGTGTTGATTTTCAGCGGCTCGCTGCCGGCGACCCGCGCAGCCGTCATGGACTTCGACCCGGTATTCCTGACGGTCGCCCGCGCAGCGATTGCTGGAGCCCTTGCGCTCTGCCTGCTCCTCGTCTTTCGCCAACCCAAGCCGACGCGCGCCGATCTCATGTCGCTGGCGATCGTCGCCTTCGGCGTCGTTCTTGGCTTCCCGCTCCTGACCGCACTGGCGCTCGAACATGTGACCTCGGCGCATTCGATCGTCTTCATCGGCTTGCTGCCCTTGGCGACCGCGGTCTTCGGCGTGTTTCGTGGTGGCGAGCGGCCGCATCCGGCCTTCTGGCTGTTTTCCTGCATCGGCAGCGCGCTGGTTGCCGGTTTCGCGCTGATGCAGGGCTTTTCCGCCTCGCCCGTCGGCGACCTTCTGATGCTTGCCGCCGTCGTCGTCTGCGGCCTTGGCTATGCCGAGGGAGCAAGCCTCTCGCGCAAACTCGGCGGCTGGCAGGTGATCTGCTGGGCGCTGGTGCTCTCTCTTCCGGTCATGATCGGCATCGGCCTCTTCACCAACCCGCCGTCCTTCGAGCTGGTGAACGGCGCTGCCTGGACCGGACTTGCCTATGTCTCCGTCTTCAGCATGCTGATCGGCTTCGTCTTCTGGTATCGCGGACTGGCGCTCGGCGGCGTCGCCGGCGTCGGACAATTGCAACTGCTGCAGCCGTTCTTCGGCCTGGCGCTGGCGGCAGCGCTCCTCCACGAACCCGTCAGCTGGGCCATGCTGGCCGTTACCGGCGCCATCGTGCTTTGCGTCGCCGGCGCAAAGAAATTTGCGAAATAGGCGGTAAGCACGCCGCCTCCGTCAGAGATGATCGAGTTTGAGCCGTTTGCCCAGAAGATCGATGAATGTCCGGAGCTTTGCCGTCGGCGCCCTGCCCTCGCGCCACAGGACGTGGATCGGAACAGGCGCAGGCTCGAACGCTTCAAGCACAATCTCGACACGGCCCTCGGCGATCAGGTGCTCGATCTGCCAGAGCGGAGAGTAGCCGAGACCAAGCCCTTCACTGACGGCGGCATAGACCGCGGTCATGGCACTCACCCGCAACGGGCCGGATACCTTGACCTCACGCGGCTTGCCGTCGATCGTGAACATCCACGCGCCGGGTCGATCCCCGCCTGAGCGAACGACGCAATTGTGCTGTCTAAGCTCATTTGGATGCGTCGGTCGTCCATGGTTTGCGAAATAGGATGGCGTGCCGAAGACCACGCGGCGCAGCGCGCCCAATCGCTTTCCCATCAGACCGGAGTCGGCAAGGTCTCCAATCCGCACCACCATGTCGAGCCCGCCGTCTGCGAGATCGACGAACGCGTCGGAGAGGTCGAGTTCAATTTCGACCTTCCGGTGCTGCCGCATGTATTCGGCCACGATCGGCATCAGGAAGCGCGGGGCAAACAGCGCCGGCGCGCCGATGCGCAACACACCTGACGGCTCCAGCCGGCGCTGCGCCGCCTCAAGCCGTGCCTCGCGGATTTCATCGACGGCGGGCTTGATCCGGCGATAGAAAATCTCGCCGGCCTCGCTCGGTGCCGAACGACGTGTCGTGCGATGGATGAGTTCCACGCCGATATCGTCTTCAAGCGCGGCAAGCGCGCGGCTGACAGTCTGCAACGGCCGCGCAAGACGGTTGGCCGCCGCCGTCAGGCTGCCAAGCTCCACCACGGCAACGAACACTTCAAGGTCTTCGATACGGCTCATTCCATTATCCCGATTTTCCGGAGAATAAATCACATATCTGCATGATTGTCTGTATTTTTGCCGAGCAGTAGGCTTCGCTCACATTGCATGAGACGAGTGCAGAAAGGGCGAAATCACATGACAACGACAGAGAAGATGACCACCGGAAACAGCATACTCGTTGTCGGCGCCACTGGCCGGTTTGCCGGCCTTGTGATGCCCGAACTGATCCGCCGCGGCGCCGTCGTGCGCGCCCTGATCAGGGATCGGTCCAATGTCGGCCTGGCGCAATCGCTTGGCGCCCGGGAGGTGACAGTTGGCGACCTCAGGGACCGTGAGAGCCTCGACATCGCGCTAAAGGGTGTCGACGGCGTCTTTCATATCGGGCCGGCCTTCGCCCCAGATGAAGCGGCCATGGGTGTCTCGATCGTAGAAGCTTCGATCCGAGCGGGTGTGCGAAAATTCGTCTTCTCCTCGGTCATCCAGCCGACGAACACGCGACTGAAGAACCACGCCGCCAAGATACCGGTCGAGGACGCGCTCTATTCGTCCAATCTCGAATACACCATCCTGCACCCAGCGAACTTCATGCAGAACATCCGCTCGGCCTGGCCCACCGTCGTCGAACAGGGCGTCTTTTCCGAACCCTTTCCGAAGACTGCGCGTGTGGCACGCGTCGACTATCGCGACGTTGCCGAGGTGGCGGCGATCGCGCTGACGGCGGACCGGCTCGCCTATGCCACCCTCGAACTCTGCGCCGACGGTTGCCAGGATAGACATGAGATCACCGAGATGATGACAAGCGCGCTCGGCCGGCCGATCACGGCTGGCGAGATCGACTTCCATGAATGGGCCGTTCCGGCCCGGGCAAAGTACACCGAGCACCAGCTAAGCCTGCTTGCCAAGGTCTACGAACATTACGCGGCCGTCGGCCTTGGCGGCAACAGCCTGTCGCTCAGGGCCGCTCTTGGGCGGGAACCCCGGAGCCTGCAATCGTTCATCGAAGAGCTGGCGGCCGGCGCCCAGCCGCGTCCTCAGCCCCATGCCTGAAACCTTGGAACCGGAGCATCATCCCCATGCCGAAGAAACTTCCTGCTCGCTATAACGCCATTGCCATGCCGCAGGTCCTGTCGGTGCTGATGTCCTGCATCGTCTCCGCCGTCTCGACCGCTGCCAATGCCGGCTTCAGCGCCGATCTGTTTTCCCTGTGGCTGAAGGCCTGGGGCACCTCGTGGCTGGTAGCGTTTCCAAGCCTGTTGCTCGTGCTGCCACTGGTACGCTTCATCGTCGCAGCGATCGTGCAGGTACCGCAAGCCAAGCGCTGAGTCTGGCATCAAAAATCTCCGAACCGGCCCGTCTGGGCCGGTGAAAGCCGCAAAATTCGATTGCCGGAACAATACCAGTTTAACACCTGGCAAAAATATCGCATAAGAAGACATCTCAAATAGGTGTCTCCATGAGCGATCAGGCAACTCTCGACTTTCTGTTGCAGACCATGTCCGGCGAGAGCGGCGAGCCGCTCTACCGCCGGCTTGGAGAAGCGATCAAGGCGGCAATCGCTGCATCCGTCATGCGGCATGGAGCGGTCATTCCGAGTGAGCGGGACCTGAGCGAAGGCCTCTCAATATCGCGGGTGACGGTCCGAAAAGCCCTCGAGGGTTTGGTCGCCGAAGGGCTATTGGATCGGCGGCAAGGCGCAAAGACCGTCGTCTCGTCGCGCGTCGAGAAATCTCTGGCGACGATGACAAGCTTTTCCGAGGACATGCGATCGCGCGGCCTCGAGCCCGGCTGCGTCTGGATTTCGCGCGAAATCAGCCGCCCGTCACCGACCGAAATGATGGCACTCGGCATTCCCGTCAGCGAAAAGATCGTTCGCCTGAGGCGATTGCGCACCGCCGACAACACCCCGATCGCCATCGAGACAGCAGCGCTTCCCGCCCGGTTTGTGCCGCAGCCGGAGGCGATCGGTGCTTCGCTCTACGAGTATCTGGCCGCCCATGGCGCCCTTCCCGTCCGGGCGCTGCAGCGCATGCAGGCAAAGCCGGCAAGCGAGGAGGAACGCCGCCTGCTCGCCACCCCCGAGGGTACCAGCCTGTTGATCATGGAGCGCCGCTGCTTTCTCGCCGACGGCCAGATCGTCGAATTCACCCAGACCAAATATCGCGGCGACGTTTACGACTTCGTCATCGAACTGATGCGATAATACCAGTTTAATTCCTGTTGCAATCTGGTCTTGCCCTGCTACCGTAATGGTCAGATCGGGTCGCAACGGAACCGGGCTGAACAAGCCCAAAACCATGACGCGGCCGAAGAACAAGCGCGCGTGGAGGAGAGGCGGACACCGCCAGAGGTCTCATCCCGCGCCAGAGGAGCCTGCGTGAATTTCGAGATCCAAAGCCTGAAGAACGGACTGATCGTTTCCTGCCAGCCGGTCAAGGGCGGCGTGATGGACAACGCGGCCATGGTCGTCGGCTTCGCTCTGGCGGCTCTCGATGGAGGCGCTGCGGCGCTCCGGATAGAATCCGCCGACTACGTGCGTGCCGTTCGCCAGGCGACCGACCGGCCTATCATCGGCCTGGTCAAACGCGACCTGACGACCTCGCCCGTTCGCATCACACCGCTGATCGAAGATGTCGACACCCTGGCGGCAGCCGGCGCAGATATCATCGCCTATGACGCGACCCAACGGACGCGGCCCGTGGAAACGGGGCGCCTGATCGAGCGCATCCACGCGGCGGGGAAAATTGCCATGGCCGATTGCTCGATCAGCAGTGACGCCGAACAAGCATTGCGCGAAGGTGCCGAAATCGTCGGCTCGACGCTCGCCGGCTACACCGGGCCGGTCGAGCCGACCGAACCGGATTTCGCGCTCATTGCCGCCATGCGCCAACTTACGCCCTTCGTCGTGGCGGAAGGCTGCGTCCGCACACCGGAACAGGCTTCGCAGGCGTTGCGGGCCGGCGCCTTCACCGTGGTCGTCGGCTCTGCCATCACGCGGCCGGAACACGTGACGTCATGGTTCCGCGCAGCGCTCGACGAAACGCTGGCATTGAGCGAGGCTTGACGGTGATGGCGCAGGCGCAAGCCACCCTTTCCATCGACCTCGGCGGCACGAAGATGCTGGCAGCGCTGGTGCGCGGCCAGGCCGTTCTCGAAACGCACAAGGTGGCGACACCGCGCAGCGGCGATCCGGCCGAATGGCTGCAGGCCCTCTTCGACGCCATCGCCGCCTGGAAGGGGCGCTATGACAAGGTCGGCGTCGCCGTCACCGGCATTGTCGACGATGGCCATTGGTCGGCGCTCAACCGCAACACGCTCGACATACCCGATCGTTTCCCGCTGACCGACACGGTTGCGGCCTTGTCCGGCGTATCCGTCCTTGCCGCTAACGACGCGCAGGCGGCAGCCTGGGGCGAGTTCAGCTTCGGTGCCGGTCGGCGCGAGGACATGGTCTTCCTCACCGTTTCGACCGGGATCGGTGGTGGCATCGTCCTGAACGGCCGTCTGCTCGGCGGCCTTGCCGGGCATTTCGGCCAGTTTCGCCTCGACGATGCCGCCTCTCATACGCTCGAGGACCAGGTTTCCGGCCATTGGATCGCCAGGGAGGCCAACCCCCATCAAGAGGGTGCCACGGCCCGCGAGGTCTTCGCGGCAGCAAGCGCCGGGCAGGATTGGGCCCGCCGGATCGTCGAGACCTCGGCGCGCCAGACGGCTTTGCTTTGCCGCAACATTCAACTCGCGCTCGATCCGAAGCGCATCGTCATCGGCGGCAGCATCGGGTTGGCGCCTGGGTACATCACATCCATCGAGGCCGCGCTGAGCGAACTTCCGCTGCGGCTCAAGCCATCGATCCACGCCGCCGAACTCGGGGAAAACGCCGGCGTGGTCGGCATCGCAGATCTTGCAGAGCGTCAACAACAACTTTGAGGGAGAACCAAAGATGACACTTGCGACCATGAAACGAGGAGCGCTGCTTGCAGCCAGCATCACCAGCCTTCTGGCAAGCCCGGCACTGGCGGAAGTCACCGTGCTCGGCTGGCCCGGTGGCCCGGAGGAAGTGGCGCTGCGTGCTGCCGCCGACACCTACAACGCCAAATCGGACGTTGCCGACAAGGACAAGGTTGAACTCCTGTTCTTCAACCGTGAAGGCTTCTGGGACAAGCTGCAGGCCGACCTTGCCGCCGGCTCGACGGCATTCGACCTTAACCTGCTTGCCACCTACTCGATCGGCCGCTACGCGCCGTTCATGGAGCCGGTCGAATTGTCGGGCGAAGCCAAAACCGTCTATGGCGACTCCGTGCTTTCGACGATGCAGTATGAAGGCAAGCAGTACGGCGTGCCGACCGATCTGTCGCTGCATTTCATGTACTTCCGCAAGGACCTTGTCGACGCCCTGATGAAGGACGACGCGGCAAAAGCGAAATATGCGGAGATCTCGGAGAAGTACCTGGGCAAGAAGCTGGAGCCGAAGGCTCCGGACGAATGGACCTGGGACGATTATGCCGCGACGGCACTCTACTTCACGCAAGCGGTCAACCCGGACAGCCCGACGCGCTACGGCACCGTGCTGCAGCTCAAGAACCTGCTGTTCAACATCATGATCTGGCAGTCTGTTCCGCGTGCCTACGGCGCCAACTGGATGGATGACAGCGGCAAGATCACCGTCAATTCCGACGCCTATCGCAAGGGCCTCGAAATCTACAAGCTGCTCTACGACAATGGAGCGACGCCACGCGATTCCCTCTCCTACGAGTTTGCGGAAGCAAACGCCGCTTTTGCTTCCGGCCAGGTGGCTGCCATGCTGCAATGGAACGCCGCAGCCGGCGACCTGACCAGCAAGGAAAAGTCCCCGGCCGTTGCCGAGGTCACCGACACGGTCGCACCACCCGCCGGACCGGAAGGTCGCTTCACCCATATCCACGGCCTCGGCTTCGGTCTCAACAAGAATGCCGAGAACAAGGAAGGGGCGGCCCAGTTCCTGAAGTGGCTGTCTTCCAAGGAAGCGGCCTTGATCTACGCTAAGAACAATGGCGCACCGGCATTGACGCCTGAAGTGGTCACTGAAGTCGCAGAAGCCCGGCCGGACCTTGTCAAGCTCGGCGAGTTCGCCGGCAAATACGGTTACGTCATGAACGGCGGCACCTCGGCCAAGGCACTCTCCGTCTATGAACTGCAGGCCAAGGAATTCACCGGCTATTGGTCCGGCCAGCAGTCGATCGACGATGCGCTGGCCAATACCGAAAAGGGCATGGCCGAACTGCTGAAGTAAGCGAAAGCACCGGCGGCGGCACGCACGCCGCCGGTCGCCTTCGGCACGCGCGATAGCCACGCGATGCGGACGCCCATCGGGTGTCGTCCCCTCGCGGGGCCGTCGATGTTCAGAAGACAGCCAGATGCAGATCGGTCCAATGACGAAAGCCCAGCAACGCCCCCTTGTCCAGGAATTCAGGCTTCTCGCCACGCCTGTGGTGCTGTTCCTGCTCGTCTTTCTCGGCTTTCCCGCCATCGTCAATCTGATCTACTCGGTGTCCGACGTCTCGTTCGAGACGTTGCGCCAACCGGAACTCTCCGGCCTCAAGAACTTCGCAGCGGTCTGGAGCGATAGCGCCTTCTGGCAGGCCAGTTGGTTCTCGTTCCGCTTCGGCCTCCTGACCGCGGTGCTCGAATGCGCACTCGGGCTTTTCCTCGCCATCTTCCTGTCGCCGTTGATCGAGCGGCGCAGCTGGCTAATGGCGATCCTGATGCTGCCACTGATGGTGGCGCCGGCACTGGTCGGCCTGATGTACCGGCTCGTCCTGCACGAATTCGTCGGCCCCGTGCCCTATTATCTCTGGACCTATTTCGGCGCGAGCCTGTCGTTTCTCGGCCCCGGCTCGGCCTTCTGGACACTTGTCGTCGTGGAGACGTTGCAGTGGACACCATTTGCGCTGCTGCTGTTCTACATGGCGTACCAGGCGATCCCGTCCGAGATCGCCGAAGCCTCGGCCATGGACGGCGCCAAGAGCCATCATCGGCTCTGGTATATCGAGCTACCGTTGATGCTGCCGACGATCGTCGTCGCCCTGCTCATCCGTTTCATCGACGGCTTCCGCGTCTTCGACAACGTCTATGTGCTGACCGGAAGCGGCCCTGGCGGCTCGACGGCATCCTTGTCGATCTACATCTATGAGGCGTTCTTCAAGCAGGGCGCCATCGGCAAGGCAGTCGCCGCCTCGGTGATCCTGTTCGTCGTCTCCTTTGCCGTTCTCTACAGCCTCAATTTCATCGCCAGCCGCCGGAAGGGAGCCACAAGATGATCACGACGCTTCGCTGGCTGGTGTTCGCGATCGCCGCATTCGCCATGAACTTCCCGATCCTGATGACGCTTTCGACCTCGTTCAAGAGCGCCCGCGAGTTGTCGACCAATCCCGGCCTCTGGGTACAGTCCCCAACGCTCGACAATTATCTCGCGGTCTTCCAGGTGAGCGACCGCTTGAACATCTTCCTCTATCTGTTCAACAGCCTCTCGGTCGCTCTGATCGGCACCGTGCTGGCGGTGGCGCTCGCGCTTCCTGCGGCTTACGCGATTGCCCGCGGCCGGCTCGGCGAGCGGACGCTGTTGCCGTTCATCGTCAATCTGCGCGCCGTTCCGCTCATCATCTTCGCAATCCCGCTCTACATGATGTTCCAGTGGCTGGCGCTGCTCGACACCCGTCTTGGTCTCGGGTTGATCCTGACGATCGTCAACCTGCCGCTGGCGCTCGTCATCCTCGTCAACGCCATCCGTGACCTACCAGCCGAACTCGACGAGGCGGCCCTCATGGACGGCGCCAGCCGGACACAGATCCTCTTCAAAGTGATTGCCCCCGTCTGCCGCCCGGCCATCGTCACCAGCCTGATCTTCGGCTTCATCACCGCCTGGAACGAGTTCCTGTTCGGCCTGATGCTGACGACCTCCAGGGCCGTGCCGATCACCGTCGGCGCCTCGTTTTTCTTCGCCGCCAGTGGCGGCGGCGTGCAATGGGGCGTGGCGTCTGCCGTTATGATCGTCGGCGCACTTCCGCCGGTTCTGCTCGGCCTCATCATGTATCGCCAGATCAGCGGCTCGATGACCGCAGGCGCGGTCAAGGGCTGACCCCTATTTCGGAGACAACCATGGCTACGATTTCGCTCAAGAAGGCCGGCAAGCAATACGGCAATCTGGAGATCATCAGGGAACTCGATCTCGACATCGCCGACGGCGAGTTCGTCGTCATCGTCGGCCCGTCCGGCTGCGGGAAATCCACGCTGCTGCGGATGATCGCCGGGCTGGAGGAAACCACATCCGGCCAGATCTTCATCGACGGCCGCGACGTCACCGCGGCTCCGCCGGTCGAGCGCAAGCTCGCCATGGTGTTCCAGTCCTACGCGCTCTATCCGCACATGACCGTTCGCCGGAACATGGGCTTCGGGCTCAAGCTGGCAAAGCTGCCTGCCGATCGGATCAAGGCCAAGGTCGAGGCTGCGGCCGAGACATTGAAGCTCACGCACCTGCTCGAACGCTACCCCAAGGAATTGTCCGGCGGCCAGCGCCAGCGCGTGGCGATCGGCCGGGCCATCGTTCGCGAACCCGTCGGCTTTCTCTTCGACGAGCCTCTCTCCAACCTCGACGCGGCGTTGCGTGTCGACATGCGGCTCGAAATCGCCAAACTGCATCGCACCCTCGGCGCGACGATGATCTACGTCACCCATGATCAGTGGAGGCGATGACGCTTGCCGACAGGATCGTGGTGATGAAGGACGGCCGCATCATGCAGCAGGGCACCCCGCAGGCGCTCTACCAGACACCCGCCAATCTCTTCGTCGCCCAGTTCATCGGCAGCCCGAAGATGAACCTTCTGCCCTGCCGGCCCGGCGCAGATGGGCTCGATCTATCCGGCGAAGGCAGCATTCGATTGCCTCTGTCCGGCGTGGCCGCACCGGCGCACCTCGGCGCCCGGCCCGAACATCTTTCGCTGGTCTCTCCCGACAGCGGCCATTGCCGAGGCACCATCGAGGTCAGCGAATATCTCGGTGGCAACACCAGCGTCTTCGTGCGCGCCGGCAAACTCGGGCTGATCAATGTCAGCGCACCCGCCGACACACCCTATCGCATCGGCGAGACCGTCGGCATCCGCATCGATTCAGCAAGATCTTCTCTGTTTGACGACGCAGGTGCAGCGATCGCAGCGAACCGATAAAACTTGCTGCGCGTTCCGTCTCACGCGCCCCAGGTCGTTTCGAGCACGCGGATCCAGTTGCCGTGGCAGATTTTCGCCAGTGAGCCTTCGTCATAACCGCGCTTGCGGAGCAGGTCAACCAATAGCTGCAGGTCGGCCGCGTCACGCATCGCCGCGGGTATCGTGGTGCCGTCGAAGTCCGAGCCGAGCGCGACATGGTCGAGGCCGATGCGGTTGGCGATATAGTCGATGTGATCTGCCAGGAGGTCGAGGCTGGTGTCCGGGTTTTTGATGCCGTCAGACCGCAGGAACAGGACACCGAAATTGATGCCGGCAAGGCCGCCCGTGTCCTTGATGGAGTCGAGCTGGCGGTCCGTGAGGTTGCGGCTGTGCGGGCAAAGCGCATGTACATTGGAATGCGAGGCGACCAACGGCGCATTGGAAAGAGCCGCGATGTCCCAGAAGCCTTGCTCATTCATGTGCGACAGGTCGACCATGACCCTGAGCTCGTTGCACGCCCGGATCAGATCCTTGCCGCTTTCCGTCAGGCCGGGACCGATATCCGGCGACGACGGGAAACGGAAGGGCACGCCATAGGCAAAGATGTTCGGCCGGCTCCAGACTGGCCCGAGCGTGCGCAGGCCGGCAGCATGCAGCACGTAAAGCGCATCGAGATCGGCGGCGAACGCTTCCACGCCTTCGATGTGGAGCACCGACGCGAACACGCCGTCGGCGATGGCCTGGCGAATATCGGCCGCCGACCGGCAGATCTTCAAACGGCCGCTCGCCTGCCGTTCAAGGCGCATGAACAGGCTCGCCATGCCAAGCGTGCTGGTGAGCGCGTCCTGCTGATCCGGTGTTGCGAAGTCGCCATTGGCGTCCTTCTGCATGCTCGGAGAGGCGACATAGACGGCGCAAAGACCACCGGCGAGCCCGCCGTTCTCGGCCTTGACGAGGTCGATATGGCCGCTCCCGCCGCCATCGACGAAGCGGGCTTCAGCGTCTGGCTGCTGCGAATGCCACAAGCGCGACAGCACATCGTTATGCCCATCGAAGACCGGAATTTTCGCCTGTGTTGCCAATTGAGGACCGCCTTTCAACCTGTTTGCCGCCACGGCGGCCGACTGCGCGCGACTCATCTCACCGTCGCGCGCGAACATAATCACCTGAAAGCCCTAGGGGAAAGCCGACCATCGGCGCAAATGCAAACCATGCATAGGCCTTGCCGAAATCGGAATTGGTCGCGCCCAGCCATGATGTGCTTAATCCGCCCACTAACAAGGGAACACGGCCGGCGGTGGGGTAGAGGCCACGAAACCCCGCAACGGCTGTTCGCATGACGTTAAGTCAGAGAAGGGGATATTTCCGATGATTTCCAGACGCAACCTGTTGATCGGCGGCGCTGCCGTGCCGTTTCTGTCCTATGTCAGCCTGGTGCCGGCCTTCGCCGAAACCCCGAAAGACATCCTGGTTGTCGCTCAGCAGCTCGACAACATGACGAGCCTCGATCCGCATGAGAGCTTCGAAGCGGTCGGCAGTGAAATCTGCGGCAATATCTACCAGAAGCTGGTTCATCCCAACCTCGACGACGCCAACAAGGTCGATCCGACGCTCGCCGAATCCTGGGAAGTCGACGCGGACAGCAAGGTCTTCACCTTCAATCTTCGGGCAGGCGCCACGTTTGCCAGCGGCGCGCCGGTGACGGCCGAAGATGCGGCCTTCTCGCTGCAGCGCGCCATCAAGATGAACAAGGGTCCCGCCTTCATCATCGCCCAGTTCGGCTTCACGCCGGAGAATGTCGAAGAGCGTATTGTCGCCGTCGATGGCTCGACCCTTCGCCTTACGCTGGATCAGCCGGCGTCGCTCGCCTTCCTGCTCTACTGCCTCTCAGCCAACGTCGGCAGCATCCTGGAGAAGAAGGTCGCGCTCGAAAACGAAGTCGATGGCGACCTCGGCAATGCCTGGCTGCAGAAGAACACCGCCGGTTCGGGCGAATTCGCGCTGCAGTCCTGGAAGCCTAGCGAGAGCGTCGCGCTGACGGTCAACCCGAACGGCCCCTACAAGGGCAATATCAAGCGCATCATCCTGCGCCATGTCGCTGACCCCTCTTCGCAGCTCCTGATGCTGCAGAAGGGCGACGTCGATATCGCCCGCAACCTCAGCTCGGAACAGCTGCGCACGCTGCAGGGCGACGACAACTACACGCTCGTTCGCAAGGGCGTCGCCTCGCTCGTGCTGATCTCGCTCAACCAGAAGCAGGCGAACCTTGCAAAGCCGCAGGTCTGGCAGGCGGTCAAGCACGCGCTCGACTACAAGGGCATGCAGGAAAACATCGTTCCGCTGACCCACAAGATCCACCAGAGCTTCCTGCCCGAGGGCTATCCGGGCGTCGTCAACGACACGCCATTCGTGAAGGACGTGACCAAGGCGAAGGCGCTGATGGCCGAGGCAGGCCTCGAAGCCGGCTTCGACATCGTCATGGATCACTATTCCGCACAGCCCTATCCGGACCTCGCGCAGGCGATCCAGGCAAACCTCACCGAAATCGGCATCCGCGTACAGCTGCAGGCAGCCGAAAACCGCCAGGTGCTGACGAAGATGCGTGCCCGCGAACACCAGATGGCGCTCTCGGCCTGGGGTTCGGACTACTTCGACCCGCACGCCAATGCCGACGTGTTCAACATCAACTCCGACAACTCGGATGATGCCAAGTCGCGTCCCTTCCTGTGGCGCTCGTCCTGGCAGGATGCCGAGATGGCGAAGAAGGCCGAGGCCGCCCGCGACGAGAAGGATCCGGCAAAGCGCATCGCGCTTTACGAGGAGCTGCAGCGCGCCCACATGGAGCACAGCCCCTTCATCTTCATGCTGCAGACAACGACCACGGCGGCTTGCCGCAAGTCGGTTGCCGGCATCCGGCTCGGTACGCTGTCGGATGCCCACTCCTATGCAGAGGCGTCCAAGGCTTGAACAAGCGTATCAAAAGCTTTTCCGCCACGTTGAGCAGCGTCTTCCTGACGCTGCTCGGCCTGACGATCGTCACTTTCATGATCGGGCGCGTCATGCCCGTCGACCCGGTGATTGCCGCGGTCGGCGACAACGCGTCCGAAGCGGTGATCACTCGCGCCCGCATCGAGATGGGTCTGGACCAGCCGCTGATCGTCCAGTTTTTCCGCTATCTCTGGCAGCTGCTGCACGGCGATCTCGGCATGTCGATCCTGACGCGCAATCCTGTTTCGACTGATATCGCCCGGTTCTTCCCGGCAACGCTCGAACTGGCAACGGCGGCGCTGATCTTGTCGGCGGCAATCGGCATTCCGCTTGGCGTCTGGGCCGCCGTCCGGCAGGGTAAGTTCGTCGATCAGGCGATCCGCGTCGTCTGCCTCGCCGGTCACTCCGTTCCGGTGTTCATGCTGTCGCTGATCTCGCTGTTGATCTTCTACGCCACGCTTGGCCTGGCGCCGGGACCCGGCCGTCAGGATGTGATCTTTGACGGCATGATCGATCCTGTCACCGGCCTCTTGACGATCGACACGCTGGTCGCCGGCGACTGGGACGCCTTCCGGGACGCGTTGGCGCACATGGCGCAGCCGGTCTGTATCCTTGCCTATTTCAGCATGGCCTATATCACCCGCATGACCCGGGCCTTCATGGTCGATGCGCTGAAGGGCGAGTTCGTCATCACCGCGCGTGCCAAAGGTCTCTCAGCTTCGACCGTCATCTGGAGCCACGCCTTCCCGACGGTTGCCGTGCAGTTGGTGACGGTGCTGGCGCTGACCTATGCCGGGCTTCTTGAGGGCGCCGTCGTTACCGAAACGGTGTTCAGTTGGCCAGGCCTCGGCCAATACCTGACGGTGTCGCTGATGAACGCCGACATGAACCCGGTGGTCGGAGCGACCTTGCTGATCGGCCTCATCTATGTCGGCCTCAACCTCATCGCCGACCTTCTCTATCGTGTACTGGATCCCCGCGTCCGATGATGCTTACGACCTTTCGAAACTGGGCGCTGGACGAAACGCCCGCCTCGCGCACTCAGGCCTCCTGGGGCCATCGCTACCGCATCTGGCTGAAGCTCAAGTCCAACCCGCTGGCAATGATCGGGCTGACGATCATCCTCGTCTTCGCCCTGCTCGCAGCGCTTGCGCCAGTGCTGGCGCCGCACGATCCGGCGATCCAGAACTTGGCAAACCGGCTTGCCGCTCCAAGTGCAGCGCATTGGCTCGGCACCGACGAGCTCGGCCGCGACATCTTCTCGCGCATCCTCTTTGGCGGCCGCGTGACGCTCGGCATGGTCGTCTCGGTGGTTGTTCTGGTTGCGCCGATCGGCCTTGCCGTCGGCTGCATCGCCGGCTATTTCGGCGGCATCGTCGATACCGTGCTGATGCGCGTAACCGATGTGTTCCTCGCCTTCCCGCGCCTCATTCTGGCGCTTGCCTTCGTCGCGGCGCTCAAGCCCGGTGTCGAAAGCGCTGTTCTCGCTATCGCGCTCACCGCCTGGCCGCCCTATGCGCGCCTTGCCCGTGCCGAAACCATGACGGTTCGCCGCAGCGATTTCATCGCCGCCTGCCGGCTAACCGGCGCCTCGCCGTGGCGGATCATCATGCGCCATGCAGCGCCGCTCTGCGTGCCGAGCCTGATCGTGCGCATCACGCTCGACATGAGCTCGATCATCATCACTGCCGCCAGCCTCGGCTTCCTCGGCATGGGCGCGCAGCCGCCGTCGCCGGAATGGGGCGCGATGATTGCCACCGCCAAGCGCTTCATCTTCGAGCAGTGGTGGGTTGCCACCGTGCCCGGCATCGCGATCTTCCTGGTCTCACTCGCGTTCAACTTCCTCGGCGACGGATTGCGCGACGTGCTCGATCCGAAGGGAGACTGAGCCATGCTGGTCGACATCCAGAACCTCCGCATTGCCTTCGAGAACCGCTCTTCCCGGTTCGAGGCCGTGCGCGGTGTCTCGCTTTCGCTCGGCGCGGAAAAACTCGGCATCGTCGGCGAGTCCGGCTCGGGCAAGAGCCTGACGGCGCGGGCGCTGATGAAGCTTTTGCCCGCCAATGCCGCCATCACCGCCGATCGGCTGTCCTTCGACGGCATCGACGTGCTCGCCGCCTCGGAAAAACAGATGCGCCAGATCCGCGGCAAGCGGGCGGGCTTCATCCTGCAGGATCCGAAATACTCGCTGAACCCGGTGATGAACATCGGCCGGCAAGTGTCTGAAGCCTGGCGCGCCCACAAGGGCGGCAGCAAGAAGCAGGCGCTCGAAGCGGCGATCCACCTTCTCGACCAGGTGAAGATCCGCAATCCGCGCGAAGTCGCCGCCTCTTATCCGCACGAGGTCTCGGGCGGCATGGGCCAGCGGGTGATGATCGCGATGATGCTGGCCCCCGATCCGGAGCTGCTGATTGCCGACGAACCGACGAGCGCGCTCGATGCCACCGTGCAGGCCGAAATCCTGCGGCTGATCGAGGAGCTGGTGTCGGAGCGCAACATGGGCCTCATTTTGATCAGCCACGACTTGCCGCTCGTTTCCCATTTCTGCGACCGCGTCGCGGTGATGTACTCCGGCCGGGTCATGGAAGAGCTGAAAGCATCGGAGCTACTCAACGCGCGCCACCCCTACACCAAGGGGCTCCTCAACTGCATGCCCTCCCTCACGCATCCCAGGGACCGGCTGCCTGTTCTCAACCGCGATGCTTCGTGGCTCACCGCATGATCGACGTTGAAAATCTCCGCATAAGGTTCGGCGACCGCGAGGTCGTCAAAGGTGTCTCGTTTTCGGTGAAAAAGGGCGACAGCTTCGGCATCGTCGGCGAAAGCGGCTCGGGCAAATCCACGATCCTGCGGGCGATGGCCGGGCTCAACGAAAGCTGGGAAGGCCGCATCGCCTTCGGGGGAGAGGCGGCCGCGCTGAAGCGTCCGCCGGGTTTCTTCCGCCGGGTGCAGATGGTGTTCCAGGATCCCTATGGTTCGCTGCACCCGCGCCAGACGATCGACCGCATCCTCAGCGAATTGCCGCTGGTGCACGGCATGGACAATATCGACAGGCGGATCGTCCAGGCGCTGTCGGACGTGGCCCTGCCGCAGGCGGCCCGCTTCCGGTTTCCCCACCAGCTGTCCGGCGGCCAGCGTCAGCGGGTGGCGATCGCGCGCGCACTGATTGCCGATCCGCAGGTGCTGCTGCTCGACGAGCCGACGAGTGCTCTCGACGTCTCGGTGCAGGCGGAAATCCTGAACCTCTTGTCCGACCTTCGCGAAGCGCGAAACCTCACCTACATTCTCGTCAGCCACAACCTCGCCGTGATCGCCCATCTCTGCGGTCAGGTCGGTGTCATGTTGAACGGTGAAATGGTGGAGCAACTGAGCGCGCAGGACCTGCGGACGGGCAAGACAAACCATGCCCATACGACGGAACTGCGCATGCTGAGCGTCGGGCTGGAAGAACCCGCCTGACCTCGATCTTGTCGAGACAACAAACACAATGGAAGACACCATGCCGGTACATTTCGATTGGCACGCCGCATCTGCTACCGCCGAAGGTTTCGCCAGACAGTGGGCGGAGAACGAACCGGGCGGCGCCATCGTCGGCTTCGATGAGAGCGGCATCCGCTTTTCGCATGCGCGCGGCGCCGAGAGCCTGGCGACGCTTACGCCGTTTTCGGCTGAAAGCGTCGTACGTTATGCCTCGGTCACCAAGCATTTCTTCTGTGCCATGGTGCTTGCGCACGACGACATCATCAAGCTCGACGACCGGCTTGGGCAACATCTGCCCGAACTTGTCTCGCCGCTTGCCGATGTGACGGTCGGCCAGGCGCTCGACATGAGCGGCGGCTTGCCGGACACGCGCGAATGCCTGTCGCTGCTCGGCCTCTCCGTCTACACGGAGACCCAAGCCGCAACACTTCTTGAATTCTTGGCACGCATGCGGCGGCT
The DNA here is from genome assembly GCF_050434565.1 of Ensifer sp. 4252. Classification (NCBI taxonomy): domain Bacteria; kingdom Pseudomonadati; phylum Pseudomonadota; class Alphaproteobacteria; order Hyphomicrobiales; family Rhizobiaceae; genus Ensifer; species Ensifer sp. 4252. The sequence goes on along the minus strand of NZ_JBNDIU010000013.1, from coordinate 110,994 downwards.
GAATTTCGACGCCGGCAGCGAAGTCTCCTATTCCAACACCGGCTATCGCCTCGTCGAGGCGGCACTTGAGCGCAAGGGTTTTGCCTTCGACGACTTTATCCAGAGCGACGTTGCCGGCCCCCTCGGCGTCACCTTCAAAGCACCCGACGGCTGGAACGACCCGGTGACAGGCCTGGTGCCCGGCTATTGGCAGAACGGTGAACGCTGGCAGCTTTCCGCCGCCGGCCTGCATATCTCCGCCTCCGGTAGCCTGACGGGGAGTGCCAATGCGCTCACTGCCTGGCTGCAGGCATTGATAGCCGGCAATGGCCGATACGAAGGTGTGCTGGAGAAGTTGCAGGCAACGCGCTTCCTCGCGGATGGACGGCCGAGCGGCTACAGTCTTGGCCTGCGCCTGTCGAAACTTGGTGAGCGCAGCTTCGTCGGTCACGGCGGTTCGCATCCCGGCTACAAGACCTACTTCCTGCTCGACCCCGAAAGCCGGTCGGGCTTCGTCGTCGTCTCCAACCGTGAGGACACCAACGGCAACAAGATCGCGCTCGAAAGCATGACGGCGCTGACTGGCTTGCCGTTGCCAACGCCGGCAACCGGCATTCATGACGGCCTGTATTTGACCGAGAAAGGTCCCTGGTGGCTCGAGATCAAGGGCAGCGTCTGCACCTATCTCGATGCCGACGACACGCTTTACGACGACGGCGACGGCTGGGTTTCGTCGCGCTCGGCCTCGTCGCCGATGCGGTTGCGGCTGGAGGGTACGGCGCTTGTCGGTGAAGCGGGCCATGCGGCGCGCCGCTTCCTGCCCGTCCTCGGCGAGCAAGTTGTGCCGACATCCCTTTCTGGAACGTGGCAATCCCCGGAAGGGGCCGAGTTCGAGATCCGCGATGGAGCGGTGCTGATGGGCGTTGGCCCGGTGCGCAACGTCATGCCGCTGACGGCGCTCGGCAATGGACGCTTCCTGTTCACGCTGCATGACGGGCCGTGGACGAAGCGTGTCTGCCTTCATGTCCTCGACAATGACAGGGTGGAACTCGTGCTCAACCGCGCGCGGATGATGGAATACCGCCGTCGGTCCTGATTTTTCTTGATGCCTGTCGAACAGTGCCTAAAAGGGGTCAGGTTCCCGCTGCAAGGCGGGAACTGACGCTTTTCAGGAGTACATGTTTTGGAAATCAAGTGGCTCGAGGACTTTCTGGCGCTGGCGAGCACGCTCAATTTCTCGAAAGCGGCCGACGAACGGCACGTCACCCAATCCGCCTTCAGCCGCCGGATCAAGCAGCTCGAGGCCTGGGTCGGAGCGAGCCTAGTCGACCGCGCCACCTACCCGTCGCGTTTGACCGAGGCGGGCCAGAAATTCGTGCCGGTGGCGCAGGAGACGCTTCAGCACCTCTATCAATCCCGGCGCAACCTGCAGAAGGAAGAGGGTTCGGACGCCAAGACCATCAAGGTGACCGCGCTCCACACGCTCTCCTTTACGTTCTTTCCTGATTGGATGAACCGGATCAACAAGAAGGCCGGCCCAGTCTTCTCCAGACTGCGCCCGGATTCCGGCAGCATGGAGGAAAACCTCAACTCACTGGTCGACGGATCCTGCGATTTCCTTCTGACCTATGCTCATACCCAGGTACCGCTGCTCCTCGACCCGCAGGCGTTCGAACACCGCTCGCTCGGCCACGAAAAGATCATTCCGGTTTCGTCACCCAACGAGAGCGGGTCGGCCGCCCACCTGCTGGAAGGCGGCACGAAGCCCTTTCCGCATATCAGCTACGAGAAGTCGTCGTTCTTTGGGCAATTGCTGGGAGAACTGGTCGGCGCCGACCTGCCGCCATTCCAACGGGTGCATGAGGGCAGCATGTCGGTCGGCCTGAAAGCGATGGCGCAGGCCGGCTGGGGCATCGCCTGGGTGCCGGAAAGCCTGATGACCGCAGAGCTTGCCTCCGGCGCGCTGGTACGCGCCGCCGATCCTCGCTGGGATATCAGCGTCGAAATCCGGCTCTACCGCGCCAAAGACAACCGGCGCCCGGTCGTCGGACGCATCTGGCAGTCGCAGGACACGGCCGCCGCCTGAGGGAAGAAACAGCGGCTCCCGGCAGGGAGCGCTTCACACCCTCAGCCTGTCGGTTGTGGCTCCGCCGGCGCTAGATCGCCGTACGGCGGGCATTTTCCAGATAAAGTTCGCGCAACCGGCGGACCATCGGACCGGGCTTGCCGTCACCGATCGGCTTGCCGTCGATGCGCGTCACCGAAACGACGAAGTTCGACGCGCTCGTCAGGCAGGCCTCGCGGGCGCCCAGCGCCTCATCGAGCGAAAACGGCCGCTCCTCGATTGTAAGCCCCTGCTCGCGCGCCAGTTCCAGCGCGGCAAGCCGCGTGCAGCCGGGCAGCGTCGCGTTGCTGTTGCCGCGGGTAACGATCCTGCCATCGTCGGTGACGATGTAGGCAGTGGAGGACGCGCCTTCGGTGACGAACCCGTCCTCGATCATCCAGGCTTCGTCGCAGCCTTCGGCCTTGGCGATGCGCTTCGCCATCACCTGCGGCAAAAGACATACGCTCTTGATATCGCGTCGTGCCCAGCGTTGGTCGGCGACCGATTTGACGGAGACGCCCTTGTCGACCGCCCCCACGTGCTCAAGCGTCTTGACCTGGGTGAAGAGCAGCAGCGTCGGCTTGATCTCACCTGAAAACAGGAAGTTGCGATCCTCCGCACCACGTGTGAGCTGCAGATAGACAACGCCTTCAACGAGATTGTTTTCGCGCACCAGCCGGCGCTCGATCTCGACGATCTCCGAAACGGATACCGGAAGCGGCACGTCGATCTCGCGGGCGGAACGTTCGAGTCGCGCCATATGCAGCGCGCTGTCGATGAGCTTGCCTTCGAGCACCGCGGTCACTTCGTAGATCCCGTCGCCGAACAGGAAGCCGCGATCGAAGATCGACAGATGCGCCGCGCTTTCGGAAACGAACTCGCCGTTCAGATAAACGATACGGCCGGTCGGGTTGGGCATGGTAACTCCGTCTGAGGGAAAAGAATTCAGGAGGTCTTGAGGGCTGTAAGCCGGTCGAGCGAGATCCCCTCGACCGAACTGGCCTTGCCGGTGGCGGCGTTGAAGCCGCGCATGGATTGCGCCGTGACCAGCGAATTGAGGATCGCCTCTTCGGTTGCCTCGATCGTCGCTTCGAACAGCGGCGAGATCAGGTCGTTCGGCAGATCGGGATAGCTGGAGATCGCCGCGCGCCGTTCGCGCGTCCGACGCACGGGTTCTGCGGTCGAGAATGCCAGCGCATAATCGCCGGAGCCGTTGCTGAGCGCAGCACCGGTGCGGGAAAGGCCGCCAAAGGCGCGCTCGGCCAGACGCTTGAGATTACGTGCCGATACCGGCGCGTCGGTGGCGACGACGATGACAATCGAGCCGTCACGATCATGTCCTGACGGCGCATCATAAGGCTGGCCGCAGACCAGCAACCTTCCGCCATAATTGGACTGAACCAGCACGCCGACGGTGAAGATCTCGCCCGCGGCTTTGACGCGGCGCGAGCTGGTGCCGATACCGCCCTTGAGACCGAAGGCGACCGTGCCTGTGCCGGCGCCGATGGCGCCCTCTTCTACCGGGCCGGTTGCTGCCGCGGCAAGCGCCATGCCGATCTCGTCAACCGTTGGGCGGCCTGTGCGGATATCGTTCAACCGGCTGTCATTCGTTTCGCCGACGACAGCGTTGAGCGACACGACCTTTTCGTTGCCCGGCTGGGCCAGTGTAAAGCGGTTGACCGCCTCGATCGCCCGCCCGGTAGCCAGCGTGTTGGTCAAAACGACAGGGGTTTCGAGCTCGCCCAGTTCGGCAATCTGGGTGGAGCCGACAAACTTGCCGAAACCGTTGAGCACCGCAAGCGCCGCCGGCACCTTATCCTGAAACAGGTTGCCCTGGTGGGGTAGGATGGCGGTGGCGCCGGTGCGGATCCTGTCGCCCTCGATAACGGTCGCGTGGCCAACGGCAAGGCCTGCGACATCGGTGATCGCGTTCAGCAAACCGGTCTCGTAGACGCCGGGGCGAAATCCGAGATCGCGAAGTCTTTGACGCGTGCTTGCCGACATGTGGCCTTTTCCCCGTTGTGCCTGGTGGCATCCGCCGCAAACGACCGCCGCCTTATTTGGCTGGAAGCTACTCTTCCCCGCGACAAAACGGCATCTCAAAAATGGAATAGTTCTATGAGAAGTCCGCAAGACGATCGGACGTCTCTCGCGCTACTGAGCGCAGCAACACGCCGAGACCACCTCAGTTGGTCGGCAGCTTGCGGCTCTTCCAGGCCGTTTCTGGCACGATGCCGCCGATCGCGTAGCTGAACGAAACGACCTCGACCGTCTCGAGGTTGACCTTGCACCTGAAGTTGACGTCGTACCAATTGCCCTTGCTGCGATAGGCGCCGCCGCTCGCGTCGATCTGCTCCTTGCCGATAAACCCGCCGGATGGGCCGAAGGGCACGAGCATATCGGGAAAATCCTTCGGTCGCTCATGGCGGATCTGCTCTAAGGCCTCGATGCTGCAGAGCTGGAGGATACGCTTCTTGACCGGCAACTGACCCATCGCCTGCTTAACGCGCGGATCGGCGATCGATTTTGCAGAGAAAAGCTCCTCCGCCTCGACGAACCTGTCGGACGGCAACTTCGCCTTCGCTTCGGCCTTGCCCTCCGTCTCGTCGCTTTTTTCCTTGTTGTCCACGGGTTTGCGCACCGGCACCGGATCGGCTTTCGGCACCGCCTTCTCTGCATCCGCCTCGGCAGGCGGCTTCTTCTCGGCAGCACTTTCCTCGCCGTTGGCACTACTCGACAGAACGGCAAGCTGCTGCGGTGCAGGTTTTTCCGCCTCCGGCTGCTTCTGCGCCTTCGCCTCCGCCTTCTCACTGACAGCAGCGGCCGCCTCCGCTTTCTTCGGCTGGTTCACGACATCCTTCTTCTCGGCCTTTGCGGTGGGCGGAAGCTGAGCGGCTTTGGCCTCCTGCTTGATCTTGGCCGCAGCCGATTCGAAAACCGGTGGCTGCTGACGAGCGGGAGCCGGCTGGGGCTTCGGCTGTTCCTTTTTCGGCTGCGCTTCCTGTTTGGGCTTTTCTTCCTGCTTGGGCTGCGGCGCAGAGACGATCTCGACGTTGATGCTCTGCTCGCCCTCAGGCTTGGGCGCTTCATCCGGCAAACGAAACAGCACGAGAAAGATCACGAGCAAATGCAGGCCCACCGAAGTCGGCGTACCCCATCTGATCTTCTCCCACCATTTTTCGGAAAACAGCTGCATCGCTTACGAGTAATGGACCATATGGGCGGAAGCTAGGGGCTTAGGCACGTCTCAACAAGTGGGCACGATATCGCACACGCAACCGCAGACGAGAATGATTGCAACATGTCCCGGTCACGGATCGGAGCGGCGGTCCCCGACCGCACCGGAGTCGCTGCTTGCCGTGACCCGCGTCTACGACCTCTCGAATGCGTAAAAGACCTCGGCCGCGGACCCGACATGGCTCGGCTTCCATACCGGGGCCTATGTATTTGCTGTGCTGCTTTACTTCGTCATCTGCTTTGCCGGCTGGCGCTACAGCATCTGGCTCGAAAAACGCCTGAATGCCAGTACCCGCCATTGAAGCGCCCCTTCACCCCGGCTTGCGCGAGACGTCCTGACGGGCCAAGAGTGGCCGCAACGGAATCGCATGCCGGACGGGCGCATGAAACGAAACGAAATCGCGATCATTGGCGGCGGGCCGAGCGGGCTGATGGCGGCAGAGATCCTGTCTCTGCAAAACCATTCGGTGACGGTGTACGACAGCATGCCGACCGTTGCGCGCAAGTTTCTGCTCGCCGGCAAGTCCGGCCTGAATATCACCCATTCCGAGGATTTCCAGCGCTTTGCCGGTCGCTTCGGGGCCGCATCGGAGCGATTGCGGGCAGCGCTCGACGCCTTCACCCCCGCCGATGTGCGGGCCTGGGCGGAGGACCTCGGGACCGAAACCTTTGTCGGCTCATCCGGCCGTGTCTTTCCAAAGGCGATGAAGGCCTCGCCGCTGCTGCGCGCCTGGATCAAGAGGCTGGAGGCGCAAGGCGTGCGTATCCTGACGCGGCACCGATGGATGGGCTTTGCCGGACAGGCACTGACCTTCAACACGCCGGATGGACGCCAGACCGTCCACAGCGATGCCACGCTTCTCGCACTCGGCGGCGCCAGCTATCCGCGGCTGGGGTCCGACGCCGGCTGGCTGGCGGCTTTCAGAGACGCAGGCGTCGATGTCGCCGATTTCCGCCCGGCCAATTGCGGTTTCGATGTCGACTGGGACGATGCGTTCCGTGAACGATTTGCCGGCGAAGCGCTGAAATCGGTGACGGCAACTTCAGAGGCGGGCACGATCCCCGGCGAATTCGTCATCAGCCGCCACGGTATCGAGGGCAGCCTCGTCTATGCGCATGCGGCGCATTTGCGCAACCGTCTGGAGACGCAGGAGGCTGCGGTGTTGTCGATCGATCTTGCCCCTGGACGGACCAGCGAACGGCTGGCCAAGGACCTGGCGCGCCAACCCGCCAAGACGAGCTTCTCCAATCGCCTGCGCAAAGGCGCGGGGCTGGAAGGCGTCAAGGCGGCACTGCTGCGCGAAATTACTCCCGAGGCCCCACGCGCGGACCCCAAGACGCTTGCCGAACGCATCAAGTCGGTGCCGATTACTGTTCTTCGCCCCCGCCCGATCGCCGAGGCAATTTCGTCGGCCGGCGGCGTACGTTGGAGCGCCATGGATGACGCCTACATGCTCAAGGCGCTGCCGGGCACTTTCGTCGCCGGTGAAATGATCGATTGGGAAGCGCCGACCGGCGGCTACTTGCTGACCGCCTGTTTCGCCACGGGTCGCGCTGCCGCCCATGGTATTGACGCATGGCTGCGGCAGTAGGCAAGCCTCGCGCCACCCGCAAGGCGGTATCGTTGATGCCACCAGACAACAGAAGCGAAACGCAAGACGCCGCCACCCCATGGGATAGCGGCGTCCTGACGTTTCGTTTCACATGGCGCCGGCTTGCACCCGACCTCAGCTGTCGTTGAGCACGAGGCCCTTGGTCAGTTCCAGCGCCTGCCGCTCGAACAGACCGCGGTAGATGCCGCCGTCAAGGCGGATCAGCGCCTCGTGCGTGCCTTCTTCCGCGATCCGGCCGTGGCTGAACACCAGCAATCGGTCGAGCGCGCGCACCGTGGACAGCCGATGTGCAATGACCAGGGTGGTGCGCCCCAGCATCAACCGCTCCATCGCCTGCTGGATCAGCACTTCCGATTCCGAATCGAGGCTCGACGTCGCCTCGTCCAGAATGAGGATCGGTGCATCGGCCAGGAAGGCCCGGGCGATGGCAATGCGCTGGCGCTCGCCGCCCGAAAGCTTGACGCCGCGCTCACCCACCAACGTGCCATAACCTTTCGGCAGGCCCGTGATGAAGTCGTGGGCGCTCGCAAGCCTTGCCGCCTTTTCGATCTCCGCTTGCGTGGCCGTCGGCCTGGCATAGGCGATGTTTTCCGCAAGCGAGCGGTGAAACAGGATCGGCTCCTGTTGGACGATCGCGATCTGCTGGCGCAGCGATGCCTGAGCAACCCCAGCGATATCCTGGCCGTCGATCCGGATCTGGCCGGATTTCAGGTCATGCAGACGCTGGATCAGCTTGACGAAAGTCGTCTTGCCTGAGCCGGAATGCCCGACAAGGCCGACACGCTCACCGGCCGGTATCGTCACCGAGAACCGGTCATAGAGCGGCTTGCGATGGGCGCCGTAGTGGAAGGTCACATCGTTGAATTCGATGCGGCCATCGGTGATGCGGATCGGCTTTGCATCGGCCTTGTCTTCGATACCGAGCGGCTGCGCGTGGATGTCCACCAGCTCTTCCATATCGTTGACGGACCGCTGCAGGTTGCGGATGTGCATGCCCACTTCCCGCAGGTAACCCTGCAGGATGAAGAAGGAGGTCAGCACGAAGGTGATGTCGCCCGCGGTCGCCTGGCCGCGCGACCAGAGAAACAGCGCAAAGCCGATGACCGCTGCCCGGAGAACGAGCAACAGCGCGCCCTGCGTCGTCCCGTTCACCGTTCCGCGGACCCAGGTCCGGCCGGTGCGGTCGCGCCATTTGGCGAGAACCTTGACCAGCCGCGCATCCTCACGCTTTTCGGCCCCGAAGCCTTTCACGACGTTGTTGCAGCTGACGGCATCGGCAAGCGAGCCGCCGAGCTTGGTGTCCCAGCTGTTGGCCAGGCGCGCCATCGGCGCAACGTAGCCGAGCGACAACATGACCGTCGCGGCGATGAAGACGAGCGAGCCCACGCCGATGATGACACCCATCATCGGCCAGTACCACGCCATCAAAGCGGTCGAGCCGACCAGCATGATGATCGACGGAAACAGCGCTATCAGTAGCGTGTCGTTCAACAGATCCAGCGCCCACATGCCGCGCGTCACCTTGCGAACCGTCGAGCCGGCAAAGCTGTTGGCATGCCAGTCGGAGGAGAAGCGCTGGATGCGGAAGAAGGCGGCCGAGGCAATGTCGGACATCATCTTGAGCGTCAGATCGACGACGCCCATGAAGGTGAAATGCCGGAAAATGATGGCACCGAGCGACAGCGCCATCATCATCCAGAACGCCGCAAGTGCCGCATCCCAGGCCACCTGGTCAGAGGCAGCGCCCGTCACCACCGCGTCGACCAGCCGACCGGAGTAAAGCGGCGTCATGACATCCGCGAGCGTCGAAAGCAGCACGGCGCCCAGGATGAAAGAAAGGCGAAGCGGCTGGCGCTTCCAATGAACCCAGGTGAAACCGAAAACGCTGCGGAACGCACCGCCGCGCAAGGCGAAACGAGTAAAAGCCATAACGATTGCCCAATGCCAAAAGCACTGGCCTCAAAATTCTAGTCAATGAAACATGCCGAGAAAGGGAAACTGTTTTCCGATCGGCATCAATGGATTGGTAGCTTCCGCATCAAGGGAAGACCAAAGTCAGCGAAACTGATCCTGACTTGAACAGCTAAAGAGCGCGAGTGCTCTCAAGCGTCTACTTCAGAACTGTACGCCGCCCCGTAGGGAGAAAGAATAAGCTGGCATCTGAAACCTCCCTGATCTGTTGCCGGAAGTCGAGTTATAGGCGAATCGCCCGCAACCGCCAAGCGAGGAAATCTAGCCATACCGCCAAAGCACAACCGGTGCGGCTCGTTTGCAACAGTTGTACAGACCGCATCAGGGTTTACGGCGACACGCTCTTCGTAGCAGAGTAAACCGTCGGCCGATGGCGGGATCAACCCGCCGGGATGACGATAATGAGGGAGGGACCGCGCAAGTTTTTGCCAGAGAAAGCAGGCGCTGGTCGTGGTGGCGTGAAGTGTTGAAGTTCCTGTTCGTCGTTCTTGCTGCGTTGCAGCTGCTGGCTTTTGCCGGCTTCGCCATGCCCGTGACCGCTGCGCAGGCAGCCGAAAAGCAGGACCTGGTGGTTGTAACCTCCTACCCACCATCCTTCTTCGAGCCGTTTAGACGGGCGTTCGAGAAGGCCAACCCCGATATCCGCCTGTCGATCATCCAGCGCAACACGGCGAGCGCCACACGCTTCGTCATGGAGAAAGCAGATGTTCCGGCCGACATATTCTGGGCCTCGGCCACCGATGCTTTCGAACTTTTGAAGCGCGGCGGCGAACTGCGCCCGATTGCGCCGCGCCAGACGGGGGCGGCCGAAAAAGTCTTCGGCTATCCGGTCAATGATCCCGAGGGCTATTATCTGGGCTTTGCGCTGTCCGGATACGGCTTTGTCTACAATCAGTCCTATCTTGCCCAGAACAAGCTGCCGGTCCCGAGAGACTGGCAGGACCTGCTGAACCCTGTTTATTCCGGCCAGATCGGCATCACCACGCCGTCGCGGTCGGGCACGACCCATCTGATCGTCGAAGCACTGCTGCAGACCTACGGATGGGAAAGGGGCTGGGCGATGCTGTCCCAGCTCGGCGGCAATCTGTCGACCGTTACCGCGCGCAGTTTCGGCGTTGCATCCGGTGTCGCCCAAAGGCGCTTCAGCATCGGCATCACCATCGACTTCCTCGCCACTGCGCCTGATTTCGCCGACGCCGGCAACGTGTTCATCCTGCCGCCCGACACCGTGTTCGTGCCGGCCAGCATCGCGATCCTGTCCCGGGCGCGCAATGTTCCCGCCGCCGAGCGCTTCATCGATTTCGTTCTGTCCGAAGACGGCCAGAAGGTGCTGTTGCTGCCGGCCATCGCCCGTATTCCTCTCAACCCGGCGCTCAACAAAGGACTATTGCCCCAAGAGAGTGGTGACGGCCTGCTGAAATACAGCGGTTTCGACGCGGCGCTGTCGGCCCGAAGGTACGGTCTCGTCAATCTGGTTTTCGACGACTATATCGTGCGCCGCCGGGCGACGCTTGCCCGGCTCTGGAAAAGGGTGGCGGATCTGGAAGCGATCGAGATCGAGGACGCGCAGCAGCGCAGCATGCTTGCGAGAGCCCGGCGTCTGCTCGGCACGCCGCCGCTTTCGGCAAGTGATATCGAGAATGCGGACGAATCGCTCAAGGCGGAGTGGCCGCGCAGCATTGCCCGCTCGCCGGCGCATACCGCGCTGACGCAGAGACTGCGCGCCACGATCGAACGGAATCTGGCGACAGCCGAAATGCTCCTGTCCTCCGTCGGGCGACCGGCCACAGATCTGCAGCCATGGCGGCAATGATGGGCCAATCGATAGACCCTGCTGCCGGTGTGCGCCGCTGGCGCTTCGGCATCGGTGCGCGCCTTGTCCTTGCTTTCGTCGCGATTGTCGGGCTCGCCGTCGGCGCCTGCCTTGTCGGCTGGCTGTCCTACGAGCGGTTGTCGGGTGAATTGTCACAGATCGCGGAAGACCAGATGCCGCAACTCGCTTTCGCCTCGCGGCTCTCGAAGGCCGGCGCTGACATCGGTTCGGTCACAACGGTTCTCGCAGGAGCCGAGACACGTGCCGAGTATAACGAGATCCGCAACAGCTACGCGGCACGCCTCACCACGCTGCGCTCGCTGCTTGGGGAAAACGACACGAAGTCGGAAGCGACCGATCTTCTGCCGCTGGCCGAGGCGATCGGCGAAAACCTCAATAAGATCGACCTTGCCGCAGGCAAGCGCTTCACCCTTCGCGAAGCGATGCGCTCTGACATCGACGAGTTGCGGTGGGTCCAGGCGGACCTTCTTGAGGAGGCCGACCCGCTCGTCGACGATATTCGCTTCAACATCGAAGCCGAGACACGCAACGGCCACGGGGCGGCAGCGCTTGCGGAACAGCAGAAAAGCGAGGCGTTGCTGACGGCAGTGTCGCAGGCGAACCTGGCGACCGGGTTGATCGGCCGGCTCGTCAACGCCACCACACAAGAGGAAATCCAGGAGACCAACGCCTTCCTGGGCGATAGTGCCGACGAGCTCGCAAGCCGCATCTCCAGCCTCGATAACTGGCCGGACAGCATCACCGTTCGCCAGCTGGCGCGCCGCATACTTGACCAGTCCGACGTCTCGACAGGTATTCCCAATCGCAAGCGCTCGGAAATGATCGAGGCGGCAAAGCTCTTAGAGCTCGCCAGCCAGAACGGCCGCCTGGTCGACGACCTCGGACGCAGGATCGAAACGGAAGTCGTGGCGATCGAGACAAGTGCCGCTGCCGCCGCACAGCGTGCCGCCGCGGCTATCGAAACCGGGCGCAGCCTGCTCGTCGCCATCGCCGTTCTTTCGGTACTGCTCGCAACCGCGATCGGCTTCTTCTACGTCTACCGCAACCTCCTGGCGCGCATCCGGCTTCTGTCGGCAGCCGCCGGCGCAATCGGCAGCGGACGGCCGGCAATCGCGATCCCCTCACCCGAAGCAGACGAACTCGGCGATCTCGCCCATGCCCTCGTCCTGTTCCGCCAGACACGTGACGAGTTGATCCAGTCGGCAAAGCTCGCGGCGCTCGGGCAGATGGCGGCGGGCATTGGCCACGAACTCAACCAGCCACTGGCGGCCCTTCGGGCCCAGATTCATAACGCCACGACCCTGATCGGACGCGGCAAGGGGGAGCTGGCGGTCACCAATCTCGACAAGATGAAGGGATTGACTGGACGCATGGCCGACCAGATCAGCCATATCCGTCGCTTTGCGCGCCGGCCCGACGCACAATTACGGCCCGTCGACCTCACGGCAGCGGTCCGCGACGCGCTCAGTTTGCTCGAACATCGGTTCGAGGAAGAGGCTGTCGAAATACAACTGCGCCTGCCGGAGGACGCCGCCGTCATGGTGATGGCCGAGCCGGTGCGGCTCGAACAGGTGGCGGTCAATCTCATCGGCAACGCGTTGGACGCCGTCAAAGGCAGGCAAATGCGCCAAGTGCATGCAACGATCGAGCGGGCCGGCGTCGATGCCCGGCTGGTCGTCGGCGACACCGGCAACGGCATTGCCGCTGATGACGTCGCTGCCGTCTTCGACCCGTTCTTCACCACCAAGCCGGTTGGTTCCGGCCTCGGTCTCGGGCTCTCCATTTCCTACAATATCGTCAAGGACTTCGGTGGCGAGATATCGATCCTTGAAACCAGTGCGCATGGCACGCAATTCCTCGTATCCCTGAAAGGCCCGCAATGACGTTGGACCCGGATATCATCCTGATCGACGACGATGCCAGCGTGCTTGAAGCCTGCTGTCAGGTGCTCGAACTGGAAGACCTCAGCGTGTCGCCGCACGGTTCGGTGACATCGGCGCTCGCCGACCTTCGCGCCGACAGCCGCGCCGTCATCGTTTCCGACGTGCGGATGCCGGATCACGACGGCTTCGACCTCGTTGCCGCGGTGCGCAAGATCGACCAGGAAATCCCGATCATCCTCATGTCCGGGCACGGCGACATCCCGATGGCGCTTCGTGCCATGCGCGACGGCGCATGGGATTTTCTGGAAAAGCCCGCCGATCCTGTGCACCTGATCGAGACCGTGCGCCGCGCCCGAGACCATCGCCGCCTGCTGCTCGAAAACCGGCGGCTGCGGCTGTCGGTGGAGGACGACGGCTGGGAAACGCGGCTGATCGGACACTCCGCGTCGATGGTTGCGTTGCGGGAGAAGCTGAAGCGCATCGCGGCGGCGGTGACCGACGCGCTCATCATCGGCGACACCGGCACCGGCAAGGAAGTGACTGCGCGCGCGCTCCACGATTTCAGCGGACGCAAGGGGCGGTTCGTCGCCGTCAATTGCGGCGCCATTCCGGAAACCATGCTGGAATCGGAACTCTTCGGCCATGAAGCCGGCGCCTTTACCGGCGCGCGTGAAAAGCGCATCGGCAAGATCGAATACGCCGATGGCGGCACGCTGTTTCTTGACGAGATCGAATCGATGCCGCTGGCCGCCCAGGTCCGACTGCTGCGCGTGCTGCAGGAGCGCGTCATCGAGCGGCTCGGCTCCAACGTCGAGCGGCCCATCGACATGCGCGTCGTGGCGGCAACGAAAGCGGATCTGCACGAGGCTGCCCGAAGGGGCGACTTCCGCGAAGACCTCGCCTACCGCCTCGATATCGCCCGGGTGGAGCTGCCGCCGCTCGCCCAACGCAAGGGCGACGTCGGCCTCTTGTTCCAGCATTTTCTTGGACTCGCCGCCAGAAGGCAGGGCCGCACGCCGCCATGGGTGAGCGCCGAGCTTCTGGCCGAACTCAATGGCAGACCGTGGCCCGGCAACGTTCGCGAACTGCGCAACGTCGCGGAGCGCTTCGTGCTCGGGCTTGAAGACCGCCCCGATGTTGACCGGGCGGCGGCAGGCGGCGAGACGCTGGAGGTGCAGATGGACCGGCTCGAGCGCGCCATCCTTCTCGACAGCCTGGCCAGGCACGACGGACGCGTCGGGGCGACGGCGGATACGCTCGGCATCTCGCGCAAGACGCTTTACCTCAAGATGCGCAAGTTCGATATCGCCGCCCAGAACGATGGCGAGGCCGGCTGATGTTACCGGTTTGACCCCACCATTCTGCTGGGTTGTTACCGTTTTTACCCATCAGGCGGCCAAGATCCTTGATGGCCGGCGATTATCAATCTGGCACGGCGCTTGCTCTTAATAGATCGGACACCAGACACGCGGTGTCCCTATTGGGAGGAGATACCTATGTTGAAGACCATTGCCGCGGCGATGTTGATGTCGGCTGCCTTCGTTGTGACGGTTCACGCCCAGGACGGCGGGAAAGTCACGATCGTGACATCGTTTTCCAAAGATGTGACCGATCCGTTCAAGGCGGGTTTTGAGGCCGCAAACCCCGGCTTCACCCTTGACGTCCAGAACAAGAGCACAAGCTCGGGCGTCAAATACATCGATGAGACCAAGGTGAACAACCAGGTCGACCTGTTCTGGGCATCCGCCCCGGACGCGTTCGACAGCCTCAAGAGCCGCGAGCTGCTGGCCAAGTTCACACCTTCGGTCACGGGCCTTCCGGAAAAGGTCGGCTCCTATCCGGTGAACGACAAGGACGGCTACTACTTCGGCTTTGCCGCCTCGGGTTACGGCATCATGTCGAACGACCGTTACCTTGAAGCCAACGACCTGCCGAAGCCGGTCGAGTGGAGCGACCTGACCAAGCCCGAATACCACGATCACATCGCGATTGCCGCGCCCTCGCGTTCGGGCACGACCCACCTGACGATCGAGACGATCCTGCAAGGCGAAGGCTGGGACAAGGGATGGGCGACGCTGAAGGGTATCGGCGGCAACCTGCAGCAGGTGACCGAGCGTTCCTTCGGCGTGCCTGACGCCGTCAACTCCGGCCAGACCGGCATCGGCATCGTCATCGACTTCTTCGCCTTCTCGGCGCAGGCGAGCGGCTTCCCCGTCTCCTTCGCCTACCCGTCCGTCACGACAGTCGTTCCGGCCAACATCGGCATCGTCGCCAATGCGCCGAACCAGGCTGGCGCTGAAGCCTTCGTCAACTACCTGCTTTCGGAAAAGGGCCAGGCCGTCCTGCTCGAGCCGGCGATCCGCCGTCTGCCGATCAACCCTGCTCTCTACGAGAAGGCACCGGAAGGCTTCCCGAACCCGTTCAAGGATCCGCGCTTCCAGTCGATGATCACGTTTGATTCCGACGTCTCGAAGAAGCGCACCGATGTCGTCGATACCCTCTACGACCAGTTGATCTCGTTCCAGCTCGACAACATCAAGGGCGCCACCAAGGCGATCCATGACGCGGAAAAGGCAGTTGCAGCCAACGAGCAGGCACCTGCCCGCGCGCTCCTGACGGAAGCCCACGCTCTGATCGCCGCCATGCCGATCACGGCTGAGGAAGCGGCCAGCCAGCAGATCCGCGACGCCTTTACCGGCGGCGAGGAAAAGACCGCCCGCCAGGCGGAGCTCGAGCAGAAATGGGCTGCCTTTGCGACCGAGAAGTATGCCGCTGCCAAGGCCAAGGCCGAAGAAGCGCTGGCTCTCGTCGACTGACACCGGCCGAAGAGGCCGCCTGCTCTTGGCGGGCGGCCATCCCCGAAAACAAATACCTTCGCCAAGCCTGAAGCGCCTGTCAGTCAGCTCTGAGAGATCGGAACCGATCCGGGGGCGATTGTGCAGCAGTCGAAAGCGTTGCACCAACCCTTGCGGTCCAGAGACGCGGGGCGCCGTAGACGCGTCAGGCTTGTCGACCAAAATCCGGAGTCTGCCCCATGGCGCTCGTTCAATCCATTCCCATAAGACGCGTCTCGGCCAAGCCCGGACAGATCTTTGCGATCTCGCTGATCGCGCTTTTCCTCGCCATCTTTCTGGTCATCCCGGCCGGCACGGTCATCTACACGGCCTTCACCGAGAAGGGCACCGGCGCGCTGACGATCGTCAACTTCGTCGATTTCTTCAACACCGATCTCTTCCGGCGGTCGTTCTTCAACTCCGTCTACGTCTCCGGCATGTCGGTGATCTGGGCGAGCGCGATCGCGCTTCCGCTTGCGGTTTTGACCACACGTTTCGATTTCCGCGGCTCGCTGATCATCCAGACGCTCGGTTTCGTGCCGCTGATCATGCCGCCGTTCGTCGGCGCAGTCGCCATGCAGTTGCTCTTCGGCCGCAACGGCAGCGTCAACCTGATCCTCAATGACTGGTTCGGCATCCGTATTCCCTTCATGGAGGGGCTGAACGGCGTCATTTTCGTGCAGTCGCTGCACTACTTCCCTTTCATCCTCATCAATCTGTCGACCAGCCTGCGCAACATCGACCGCTCGATGGAAGAGGCAGCCCAGAACCTCGGCTCGTCCGGCTTCCGGCTGTTTCGCCGCATCGTCTTCCCGCTGGCAATGCCCGGATATCTCGCCGGCGCATCGCTGGTTTTCGTCAAGGTCTTCGACGACCTGGCAACGCCGCTGCTTCTCAACGTCAAGGACATGCTGGCGCCTCAAGCCTACCTTCGCGTCACCTCGGTCGGCCTTACCGATCCGATGGGCTATGTCATCTCGGTGATCCTGATCGCCGTCTCGATCTTCGCCATGTGGCTGTCAGCGGTCGCCATGCGCGGCAAGGACTATTCGACGACGCAGCGCGGCGGCGGCGGACTTTCCCGTCGCAAGCTCAGCCGCGGCGAAAGCGTCATTGCCTATGGCGTCGTCGGCCTGATCCTGCTCTTGGTGCTGTCGCCGCATATCGGCCTGCTTCTGTTGTCGCTTGCGACAGTGTGGTCTTTCAGCCCGCTTCCCGACGCCTATACGGTCGCGCATTACGGCCGCGTCTTCGGCGAAAGCTCGCTCTACATCAAGAACACGCTGATCTACGCCAGCCTCGCCGGCCTGATCGACGTCGTCATCGGTGGTGCCATCGCCTATCTCGTCCTGCGCACCAAGGTCGTTGGCCGCCGCTGGCTCGACTGGGCGGCAACCGCAGCGCTCGCCATCCCCGGCGTCGTGCTTGGCATCGGCTATCTGCGCACGTTCTACGGCATCACGCTGCCGGACGGCACACCGCTTGCGACCCTCTGGGTGATGGTAGTGCTGGCGCTTGCCATCCGTCGGCTGCCCTATGCGCTCAGGGCCTGCTACGCGGCGCTGCAACAGGTGTCGGAATCGCTGGAAGAGGCGGCTGAAAACCTCGGCGCCACCAAGCAGCGGACGATCCGGCGCATCGTCCTGCCGCTGATGACGGGCGGCCTGCTTGCCGGCTTCGTCACCAGCTTCTCGACCGCTGCCGTCGAGCTGTCGGCAACCCTGATGCTGATCCAGAGCAACTCGGACGCGCCCATCGCCTACGGGCTCTACGTCTTCATGCAATCGCCGGCGGGTCGTGGCCCGGGTGCAGCCCTCGGCGTCATCGCCGTCATCATGGTCGCACTCTGCACCCTGCTCTCGCACTACGTCATCGAGCGCCGCCAGAAGGCGCTCGGCGTGGCGAAATAGAAACTCGGGAGGAACAACATGACTGTCAACATCAACAGCGCTGCGCTCGCGGTCGGCCCCGCCAAGGCGATCAGCATCAGCGACGTCAATCTCTACTACGGCGCGCTTCACGTGCTGAAGGATATCAATCTGGAGATCCAGCCGGGCGAATTCTTCGCCTTTCTCGGCCCGTCGGGCTGCGGCAAGACCACGCTTCTCCGGCTGATCGCCGGCTTCAACAATGCCCGGCAGGGCAAGGTCGTCATCGGCGGGCACGACGTGCTCGACATGCCCGCGTGGAAGCGAGACATCGGCATGGTCTTCCAGTCCTATGCGCTCTGGCCGCATATGACCGTTGCCGCCAATGTCGCCTTTGGCCTCGAGGAGCGTCGCCTGCCGCGCGCGGAAGTCGAACGCCGGGTCCAGGCGGCACTCGAACTCGTCGGGCTGAAACATCTCGCCGACCGCCGCCCATCGCAGCTTTCCGGCGGACAGCAGCAGCGCGTCGCGCTCGCCCGCACCATCGCCATCGAACCGAAGGTGCTCTTGCTCGACGAGCCGCTCTCCAACCTTGACGCCAAGATGCGCGTCGAAGTCAGGCGGGAGCTGCGCGACCTGCAGCAGCGGCTGAAGCTGACGACGATCTTCGTCACCCACGACCAGGAGGAAGCCAACACGGTCTGCGACCGTATCGCAGTCTTCAACGAAGGGCGCATCCAGCAGGTGGGAACGCCGATGGGGCTCTATGAGAAGCCCGCCAACCTGTTCGTTGCCAATTTCCTCGGCACCGCCAACATCCTTGACGGCACCGTCTCGGGTTCCGGTACGCAGCGCACGTTCGAGGTTGCAGGTGCCGGCTCCATACCGATCCCGGCGGGTGCGTCGGTGCCAACAGGTGCCAAGCTCGTCTTCCGGCCGCAATATGCGACCCTCGGCACACTGGAGCCGGGTGCCGTTGCCTTAACCGGCACGATCGCGCATCGCGAGTTCCTGGGCGCCACCGTGCGCTATGGCGTGCAGGTCGGGACCGCGACGGTGCTGATCGACGCGCCGTTCCATTCGGGCGAGACCCTGCTCGAGACCGGGGCCACGACGACACTCGGCCTCAAGCCGTCCTCGGCGCTCTGGCTTGCCGAGTGAGCAATCGGACATCCGCCGGCCATTCTCCGGCGGGTGTCCTTCTCTTTTCATTTCCGGCCGGCGCTCCGCGCCGGCGAACTTCGAGCATGTCATGACTTCCCATCTTCCAAACATCATCCTCATCCGCCACGGCGAAACCCAATGGAATGTCGCCGGTCGGCTGCAAGGCCGAAAGGATACGCCGCTGACGGCGAACGGCGTCCGACAAGCGCTCGCCGTCGGGCTGCGGCTGGCCGAAAGAATAGCCGGTGAGACGAGGCTCAAATTCTGGGTCAGTCCACTCGGGCGTGCGCGCCAGACGGCATCGATCCTGGCCGACACCTGGTCCGTTCCCTTCGAAGAATTCACCCATGACGAAGCGCTGGTGGAAAGGGCTTACGGCTCCTGGGAGGGGCGCGCCCACGATGAGATCGAGCGGGACCTGACGCATGAATACGAGGCGCATAGCGTCGAGCCGTGGGATTACGCCATGCCCGGCGGCGAAAGCCGGACGACGCTCGACGCCCGCCTGCTCACCTGGCTGGCGACGCTCGACCGCGACAACACCCACGTCGTCGTGACCCATAGCGGCTGCGTGCGCGCCCTTCGCGGCATCTATACCAAGGCATCCCGCGAAGAGATCCTTGCCTATCGCGAACCGCAAACGGTTTCCTTCCTGCTTTCGGCCGGCCATGAAACGATGATCGGAATTCCGCTCAGCATTCTGCGCGCGCTCGGTTGCGAAGGCGAAGGCCGCACCGTCTGGATCTGACCGCCGACGGTTTATTCCAGTTAAAGCAGACCCCGCCGGCATGGCGGGGTTTGTGTTTTTGGAAGGCGGCAGTGAACTGCCGTCGTGATCGGTCTCTAGAAGCGAACCTTGAGCCGAGCGTTGACACCGTGATCGGACACACCGGAACCGATCTGCCCGGCATAGCTGACGCCAAGCGTCGCCGCGGGTGCGATGTTGAAGTCAACGCCGGCCTCGACGATTGCCGCATCCCTGGCGATCGGCGCCCCGACAACCGAGAAGTCATCGCCGCCCGAGAAGGCCAAGGCCGAAGTCGGGATGACATCGCCGAAGGCATGGCGCCAGCCGACGGTGCCGCGCATCGTCGCGACCGTTTCGCCGAAGGCGACATCGCTCGATGCGCGAAGGCCGATGGTGGTGAAGGTCGCGTCGGTGTGATCCGCCGCACCGGCAAGCGCGGCGGCACCCCCACTCTCCCGGAACGCATCCGTGTCGAGGTTCAGATAGGCGAGATTGGCAAAACCTTCGAAGGCGTAGCGCCCGGTCTCCATCGCATAGCTCGCCTCCCCGAAGAGCTGGGAAGTCCGAGCGTCATAGGCCGCTGACAGGGTGTCTTCGAACCCGGGTAAAAAGACGCTTCTCGTCGTCTCGATGCGGTGCCAGCTGTGAGTGGCGCCCGCCGTCAGCGACAGCGCGCCGATCTGCGTGCCTGCGTGAACGCCGATATGGTAGTTCTCGCTGTCGCCCGATGAGCGGCGATCGGCGACGTCGAATGAGGAACGGCTATAGCCGCCGAGCAGCCCGACGCGCCACGTGTCACCGACGAGGCCATCCATGCCGGCGAGGAAGCCGCTTGTGTTTCGATCGAATGCCGCGGCATTGCCGTTGCCATCGGTCTCGCCCCAGGTCCCGAGGGCCAGGCTCCAGAAAGCGAAGCGGTCCGTATCCGGCGCCACGCTTTCAATGCCGCCTTCGCCATAGGCAAGCACTGGCGTCGCCTTGCCGTTGTCATCGCCGAAGGCCGAACGAATGCGGTTGGTGGCGGCATCGCGCAGCAGCAGACCATCCTGCAGCAGCATGCCCTTGGCCGAGCTATGGATTTCGCCTGAGAGCTGATCGAAAGCGGTTCGCGCCTGAACCTTGTCGAGGTTGACGAGAGCAGTATAGGCCGCATTCGTAAAGCCCAGGCTCTCGGCGCCGGCGGCGGCAGCACGCTGGTTCGCCGTCTCGGCGACATCGTCGAAACGGATGTCGTTGCGGCTGAGCGTCAAGGTGACGTCGTTGGCGCCATAGGCAAGCATCGGATCGAGGAACGCAAGGCTGGAGGCGACATCGGCAAACGTCCCCGAAACGCCGCCATTGGCGGACAGGATCGTGTAGGCCGTCTGCGGCGCATAAGCGTTGCCGCTGGCCAGCGCCAGCACCGAGCCACCGTTGAGGATTGCCTTGCCCGTGGCCGCGATCTTGTCGCTCTCGCCCTTCTCATTGGTCTCGACATGGTAGGCCGACCCGGCGGCAAAGGTAATGTCGCCGCTGACGTTCAGCGTGCCGATCGAGTTGCCGGGCGCAATCACGCCGCCGGTTGCCACCGTCATGCTGCCGATGGAACCGACGCCGCCGATTGCACCACCGACCTCGATGGTCAGCTTCGAAGAAGACGCGATCGAGCCTTGAACGGACAACAGGCCGGATTTGACGACGGTCTCGCCGGTGTAGCTGTTCTGGCCGTTCAGTACCAAGGCGCCCGCGCCGAGCTTGGTCAGGCTGCCGGTGCCGGATATCGCCCGGTCGATCGCCACGAAATTCTGCGCGTCGACGATGTCGAACGAGCCGCCGGCACCTTCGAGCACGATGTCACGGTTGAGCTGGTGCATCTCCCGCCCGGTGACCCGCAGCCCGCCGCCATCGAGCCGCAGTTTCGCGTCCGCATTGCCGAGCGCCGCATCCTCGTTGACGATCACCGTGCCGCCGTCGGCCACGCGCATTTCGCCGATGAAGGAATGATCGTCGATGCAATAGTCGCGGATCGCCTGCTGGAAGCGCGGATCCGCGCTGGCGCAGTCGAGCAAGGTCTTCTTTTCCGTGTCGGTCAGGCCCGCGAGGATCGGCAGACCGTTCTCGTCGGAAATCTGACCGAGATAGATATCATTGCGCATGTTGTTGCGGCTGAGGACGAATTCCTTGCCCTTTTCATCGAAGGTCGCAGCCTTCTCGCCCCAGACGACACGCGTCTTGGCGGTCGCCGAGGCGGGATCCGTGTAGGTCTCGAGCACCGGCCCTACCCAGCGCAGCGTATGGGCCACGGGCTCGTGGTCCGAAAGCGGCGTCTTGGAACCGTCGGGATTGGTCACGTAGCTGACATCGGTGATCACGCCGGAATAGGGATCGTTCGGATCGTCGTTGATCGTCCACCATTTGCCAAACGGCCGCGATGCCAGGAAATGGTCGATCTTGACGCGGTGCCAGCTCGCCCAGACGTTCGTCGGGTCTTCGCCGTGGGATGGCCAGGTAACGCTGCCGTCGTTCAGGCCATGCGGCGTAAACTGTTCGCGCTCGCCCGGAAGCTGCAAGAGCTGGTACTGCTTCTTCAGGATGTTCATCGTCTGCGGCAGGTTGCCGTTGACGGGGTACATTTCGTCGGCAAACAATCCGGTCGGCACGATCGAGGCGTTGATCGCCGATGCGGTCTTGCCCTTCCACTGCGCGATATAAGTGTCGAGGGCTTGCTGGTCCTTGGCATATTCACGCAACAGGCCGAGATAGAAGGCGTTGTTCGGGCTCTTCACATAGGTTTTCAGCAGCAGTTCCTGCTGGCTGATCGAGTGCAGCCCGCGCTCGGAAACGTCGCCGGCGTTGAAGTCACCCGTGAGGATGACCGGCCGTGTCTCACCCTTGGCCCATTTGTTCAGGCCCTTAGCCTCTTCGATGCGGTTGGTCGACGGATCGTAGTAGTTGAGGTGCGTGGTGCCGACCACCGTCTGTGGCTTGCTGACGGTCGGATCGACGACGGTATAGGTGGCGATGTCTCCAAGCGTGTTGACACCGTAAGTGCCGGGCAGCCGCGAGAACACGCCGACGTCTCCGTCCTGGCGGGTGCCATAGGTGCCCAATCCCGCATTCTTCAGGATATTCGGAATGTCGCGGGCATAGGTGCTGTTCGCCCTGAATTCCTGGAACGTCAGGATGTCGTAGTTGCCCTTGATGAAGAAATCCGACATCACGCTCGGATTGGCCTTGAACCGATCAAGCCAGGTGTTGAGCGTCAGGATCTTGAGGCTGTCGTCCGCCGCCCCGGCACTTGCCGCCGAAAGGGCCAGGCTGGTGCCGCAAAGAAGCAGTGCCGTCGCAAGGCGAAGCGGCTGCCGCAGGCGCGCAAAAGCCGCTACCCCGCGGAGGTCATGTCCACGTTGTCTCATCGCATAACTCCAAATGTCGCGATACGCTCACGCGCTGTCACAATGCTTTCATCGCGATGCTATTGATGACAGGAGCGTTTGCTGGAAAGTACGATTTGGACCATTACCGATGTTGAATGTCAGTTTTGCAACATTTTGGTGGGCGCGATAAAATTTCACACAACAGACACGCCGCTCCACAATTCTCTTGGAAACGACGGCCGGCGCCATGGTAGCAAGACATGATCGGGACATTCGGGATGAGGGTGATGGACGACCAGGCCGCCGGCGGCGAGGACAAGAAGACGCGGCGTCAGATGCAGCTTCTGCGCTACCTCGAGAAGAACCACTACATCTCGATCGAAGAAATCACCGGGATGTTCGACGTGACGACGCAGACCGCGCGGCGCGACATCATGGCGCTCGAACAGGGCGGAAGGGTTCGCCGGCTGCACGGCGGCGCAACCATCGCCACGCCGGTGGATCCGGCAATCTACCGGCAGCGGCGCGTCGATAACGCGGCGTTGAAGGAAAGGATCGGCCAGCTCACGGCGGATCTGGTGCCGGATGGCGCGGCCGTCTTCCTCGACACCGGCACGACCTGCGAAGCGGTGGCCCGCGCCCTGCTCAAGCGCCGTGACCTGCGTGTCGTGACCTACAGTCTGCGCGTCGCAACGACACTCAGCGAAAGCAGCAATTTCGCAGTCGCCGTGCCTGGCGGCTTCGTGCGCCAGGTCGATGCCGGCGTGTTTCGCGAAGAGACCGCCGATTACATCCGAAAATTCAAGTTCGACATCGCCGTCATCTCGGTCAGCGGCATCGATCAGGATGGCGACATCGGCGACGACGATCACGCCGAAGTCGCCGCCGTCTCCGCCGCGATGAAACAGGCCGAACGCATCATCCTTGCCGTCGACAGCAGTAAATTCTCCAGGCGCGCGCTCGTACGCCTCGCCTCGCTCGCCGATGTCCACGCTCTCGTCACCGACAGCCTGCCCGACGCGGGCATCGTCGCGCTGCTGCAAAAGCACGGCGTGGCCATTCACCACTAGCCGCCTGGGCACAATGCTCTTTAGACGACGACCAAACCTGACGAGCAAACCGTCATGTTCCGCCCCCGCGCCTTGGCATCGAGCAATGAGGCATCGGCCCGCGTCAGGAGCGTCGCCACCGTGCCCTCGCGCGGCGACGACGCAATGCCGATCGACACCGACACGGAACCGAGGATGCGGCCGCGATGGGAAAGCGGCGTCGTGCCGATCTTGTCGCGCAGGCGCTCGGCGAATTCAAAGCCCGCCGCCTCGCTCATTTCAGGCAGCAGCATCGTGAATTCTTCGCCACCGAAACGATAGGTCGTTCCCAGCTCACCGGCCGCGTCGAGCATGATCTGGGCAACGTATTGCATCACCACGTCGCCGGCATCGTGGCCGAACTCGTCGTTGAAGCGCTTGAAGTGATCGATGTCGATCATGAGGCAAACGAGCAGCCGGCCCGCCCGCTCTCGCAATTGCCTGTTCAACGCCTCGTCGAGGCAGCGCCGGTTGAGGAGGCCCGTCAACGCATCGCGGACCGCGAGATTCGTCAGCTTCTCGCGCAGTTGCAGATTGGCGACGGCCAGGCCGATATTTTCCGCGATCAGCTCGAGATAGAGCCGCGACGTCTCGACAGCCGGCTGCTCCGGCGAGCGCTCCTCGAAATAGAGCAGACCGATCGTATCGCCTTGCGCCGTCAGCGGCACGCACAGTCCGGCCACATCGCTCTCGTCCAGATGCTGGCAGGCAATATCGCTCTGGCCGCCATTGCTGACATGCGGCCGGCCGCGGCGCAGCCCCCAGCAGGCGCTTGACGGAAAGGTGTCGGCCGAATGTTGCGGGTCGAGCCAGGTGCCGACAAGTGTCAGCGACGTTCTGTTGTCGTTCAGCACATAGAGGTGACCGGCAAGATTGGGGAAGATTTGCGGCGCGAACCGCGCCACGACCTCTGCCAGTTCCTCCTGGATCTGACAGGCCTGCAGTCGGTGCATCATCTGCAAGATCAGGTCCTTGGTCTGCTGATCGAGCCGCCGCTCGGCATCGAGCCGATCACGCTCCAGCCCGTTCGTGCGAAAGATGTGGATCGCCTCGTTCATCTCGCCGATCTCGTCGCGACGACGATCGAGGGGGACTTCCACTTCATAATCCTGCTTGGCAAGCCGGGTGACGATGCCGGTCATGCGCACGAGCGGCATGGCCACGCGGCGCTTGAGCACGAAATAGAGCACGCCCAGGAAAAGCGCCGCCGTCATGGCGAGCATCGTTCGGGCGGCAATGCCGAACCAGTCACTGCGTTCCTTGGCCTTTTCCAGCACTGCACCGGTCCTGGCCTTGGTCAGTTCGCGAAAGCGGACGACCGTTTCAAGCAAGGCAGTCTGCAGCCGGTCATGCTCGGGACCGAACAGCATCTGCTGTGCTCCCGCCTGATCGCCCTTCTGATAGGCAGCGATCGCCGCCACCTCGATCTTGTCGAGGGCCTCCGCTTCGCGCTCTATCTCCTGAAGAGCCGCCAGTTCTTCAGGCGAAGCGCCGAATTCGCGCACGTTCCGGATCGCCACCTCATGCATGCGCTCCTCTTCTTCCTTGCCATGGAACCGTTCGAGGTGGCGCAAATCGCCACGCATCACATAAAGGCGCGCAGCATCGCTTCGTTCTTCCGCGCCAAGTGCGAGATCCTCACCGAGCGTGTCGAGCACCAGATGCTGCTCGGCCGCCTGCCGCTCCTCGATCGCACTGTTCGTCGACAGGATGAACGCCGCACCGGACAATCCGGTCAAAAGGACCGTGACGCCGTAGGCCCAGTTTGTGATCGCATTGATTCTCATGGGATGATCTATAGCCGATGCCGATGGAGAGCGGATTAAGCGCTTCGGCGTCTTTTGGCGACAGTTTTTCTGCAGGTACTGGCTGGGCGCCCACTGCAGGACATCGTCATACCGGCCCGCCGAGACGCGTCCAATCGACGTACCCCTTCCATTCCACGCTTCTTCCGGTCTTCGATTTCTAGGAAATCACGCCGCAAACAACGCTGCCCCTACGGTCCATTTTGGAACGTGCGAACGGCATCGGGACCGGCTGTGGCCGATCCCGATGCCGTTCGCACGAATGTTTCGGCTAAAGCCCGACTACCATTTCTTGCTGAGCTTCAGGGTGAATGTGCGGCTTTCGCCATAGCCGCACACCGAAAGCCCCTGGCACCCCTTCACATATTCCTTGTCGAAGAGGTTGGAGACATTGAGCGATGCCGCCCAATCGTTCTTTTCATAGCGGATCGCCGCGTCGACCAGTGCGGCCGAAGAGACCTTGCGTGTGTTCTCCGCATCGGCCCAGGATTTGCCCTGGTATCTGACGCCCGCGCCAAGGCTGACCCCCTCGAGTGCCCCTGACGGCACCGTATAGTCGAGCCAAAGCGATGCCTGAGTGTTGGGAATGAGGTACGGCGTCTTTCCGACCAGTGCCGTGTTCGCGTCTTCGGTCACCTCGAGATCGATGAAATCAAGGCCGGCGATCAGCTTCCAGTCTTCGTTGAGGTTGGCCTTGCCCTCAAGCTCGATGCCGCGGGAGCGGACCTCACCCGTCTGGGTGGAAATGCTTGTCAACGGGTTGGTCACGAGCGCATTACGTTTGGTCAGCTGGTAGAGCGATGCGGTCAGCACGCCATCGAAGAAGGTCGGCTCGTACTTGATCCCGACTTCGACCTGTTCACCTTCCTGCGGCTTCGTATGTCCGGTCGCGGTCACCGCGACGATCGGGTTGAAGAACGTCGCAACGCTGACGTAAGGGGTCAGGCCGTTCTCGAATTCATAGGCAAGGCCAGCGCGGCCGCTGAAAGCGCCTTCGTTGTAGCTGAAGGTATTGTCTTGCGTCGGAGCCCAGAAGGTCGCGCCGTTCCTGGTGTTGGTGTCCACATAGTCGTAGCGGCCGTTGAGCGTGACGAGCCAGCCCTGACCGAACCTGATCTGATCCTGTGCATAGACGCCCAGCTGCTGCTGCGTAACCACCTGATTGATATAGATGGCGTTGGCGGGTTGGGGGGCACCGTAGATCGGATCCGTTGCACTGATGGGCGTTGCGGCCGACGACGCCTGAACATGGTCCAGCCGGTAATACTTGTAGTCCAGGCCAACGAGCAGCGTGTGGTCCAGCACACCTGTCTCGAATTCTCCCTCGACACGGTTGTCGATGGCGAAGGTATCGACCTTCGATGTCGCCTCGAACCCCAGGCGATAGAGGAGATTGTCCGGGGTGGCAGGCACCGGCGACGACGGGAAGGGTAAGCTCGGATCGTAGTAGCCGTAGGTATAGGGGCCGTTCTCATGCTTGTAGAGATGGCCGTAGCGCAGGTTCTGGCTGAATTGCCATCCACCTTCGAACTCGTGCTTGAATTCATAGCCGACCATCTGCTGGACATAGGTGCCCTCGTCCAGATCCGGCTCGCCAAAAAATGCATCGCGATCGATCTTGCCGAAAGGCGCATCGACGACCGTGCCGACATAGGGAAGGAAGCCGTTGCCGACATGCACCTGATCGAGGCCCTGCAGAACGCCATAGACCGTCAGACTGGTCGCATCGTCAGGGGCGTAGGTGATCTGCGGAATGAGGAGGCCGCGCAGATCGTTCGAGAAGTCGGTGTAGGTGTCCCCGCCCGACACTTTGCCGGTGACGCGGTATCGGATGGTGCCGTCGTCCGTCAGCTTGTCGTTGATGTCGAAGCCGGTGAAGGCATTGCCGTCGCTGTTGATGCCGATCTCGGTGTAGTAGAGCGGCTCATCGAGCGGCCGCTTGCTGATCAGGCTGATGATGCCGCCGGGGTTGGCGCCGCCGTAGAGAACCGACGCCGGACCCTTCAGCACTTCAACGCGCTCGAGCATGAAGGGGTCGATCTGGAAGCCGCCGAAGCCGAAGCTGAAGAGCGATAGACCGTCGAGGAACACGCCGGTCTGCGTCGCGTCGAAGCCGCGGATATAGTACCAATCCGTGTCCGCATCGACACCGAAAGGCTCAGTGGTCACGCCGGGCGTGTAGCGCAGAGCCTCGTCGACCTTGTTGACCACACCGCGGTCATCGAGTTCATCGCGACCAATGACGGAGACGGACTGGGGAATTTCGGTGATCGGCGTGGCCGATTTCGAACCCGTCGTCGTCGCCTTGGCAACGTAGCCGTCAACGGGACCCGTGGCCTCGTCGCGTGCACCCTGTGCCTGCACCTCGATCTTTTCGAGCTTCGTGGCGCCACTATCCTGGGCGACAGCCGCCGTCGACACGAGCAGCGCGATACCGGCAACGCCGTTCGCAAGAAGTTCTATCAAACGCACACTCTCACCATCACGCTGCATCGTATCGTCGCCCCTGCTTGCCGGACCCGCCATCCCCACGGCATATGGCCCGGCTTTCTGACTGCCAATAAGATGACCGTTTATATCAAGTATTAGGGCCCGGCTTGTTTCGATCGCCGAAAATTGAACGCTCGTGGGCAAATGTGTCCGGGCAACTGTTCAATGCCGAAGGCATTTGCTCAGGCGAGACGGTTTCTTTTCCAAAGAGCCGGTGTCGTTCCGACCGCCTTGCGGAAGACACGGGTAAAATGCGCCTGGTCGGAAAAGCCGGTTTCGGCAGCGATCGCGGTCAGCGACGCTTCATTCTTCAAAAGCAAATGCTTTGCCCGCTCGATCCTGGCGTTCGTCTGCCACTGGTGCGGTGCAACGCCGGTCGACGCCTTGAAGGCGTGGCTGAAATGGGATTGCGAAAGCCCGGCCAGGCTC
Source organism: Ensifer sp. 4252 (assembly GCF_050434565.1). Lineage (NCBI taxonomy): Bacteria > Pseudomonadati > Pseudomonadota > Alphaproteobacteria > Hyphomicrobiales > Rhizobiaceae > Ensifer > Ensifer sp. 4252. The sequence continues at coordinate 82,591 of NZ_JBNDIU010000013.1, read as the reverse complement.
GCCAATTCCTCCAGCCTTATGTTGCGAACGCTGTTTTCCTCGATGTACTCCACCGCCCGACGCAGCTGCCAGGACGCGAGCTGGCTGCGCTTACGCATGCTGCTGCGGTTGAGCTTCATCAGGTCGATGAACAGCGCGAGCGTCAGTCCGTCGCCGTAGAGGTCGTGAAGGGGCTGCGGGTTCAGGCATTCGGCCGCGATCAGCCGGGCAAGCTGGAGAAAGCGCTCGTCCTCGAACATCAGCCGCGGCACGTCGCACTGGCCGGCGTCCAGATCCTCCATCAACCGCCGGCTGAGGATGTCGATGTTGAAGTGCAGATCGAGATGGCGGATATACTTGACATCGACCACATCGGCCCAGATCTCCATACCCGCCGGAATGTAGGAAATCGCCTGTTCCCGGTAGTTCTGGACGGTGCCGTTTGCCTGCGGGGAAAGTTTGACGTTGGAGCGGCTCCCGCCCTGTGCATCGAGAACGATGAACATCCGCGGATCACTCGAGACGTAATAGCCGCCGGCATGCGGGTCGCACTCGACATCCCACACATCGGCGATGATCCCGTTCCACTCCCGACGATGCAACTCGCCCAGGATCTTGAAACCGGCAATCTTGTTCTGCATCCGCGGCTGAAACGTCATTATCGCGTTGCCCGTCCTGGGGAAGGTCTGTCTTGGCTACTTTATTCCTTCCTTCAATACTCATCTTTAAACCGCGACGGAAGTCCCCGGCGATTGCTTTTGGAAAGAGCGTCTCCACGTGGGTCGAAGGGTAACACTCCGTAGCGGGGCACGATTACTTTCCGGAATCCACACCAAAGGATCACGCAGGCAGTCCCCAGCGCCGCCGATATGGTTATAAGGCTTCCCTTGAAGAGATTAGGAGCCCCCGATGGAAACCGTTGAAATCGCAGACCGCAGCGAATTTGCCCTTTGGGCCATCCAGCGCGCCCAGGAAATCGTCGTGACCGAGGGCGCGTCTTTCGCCATGGCGGCGCGCGACATGGACGATACGGCGCTGACTGCCGCGGCAGCGGCCCTCGGCAAGGCCATCAGCGATGCCATGCTCGAAGTGTTTGACGGCCTCGTCTCGGATTGATCCGCCAAACTCAAGACGCAGCCCTTTATCTCATTGTCTCGCCTTCTGCCTCGCAACCTCTTTCTTGAAGGCGGCGCGGGACTTTTCGACGATCTGGCTGAGCAGGCCCGGGTCGACGAAAGCATCTTTCTCGCCCGCGTCCCGCCGTCCGGCCCGGCCCAGAATATCGGCAAATTCCGGATGGGCCGGCAGCACCACATCCGCCTTCATGCCCGCCAGCCGGTCGAAGCTCACCTCGAAATCGGCAACGATACCGGGGTAGCGCCTGTTGCCGAAGAGCTTGTTGCCGGCAACGGTGACGCTGCAGGGAAAGACCACCTTGAGCGCGCGTCCTGCCTCGGTCACTGACGTCGACCAGGTGGTGCAGCCCGGTGTGTGGCCAGGTGTCAGCGTCGCCTTCATACTGACGTCTCCGAGCGTCACGACGTCGCCGTCGGCAAGCACATGATCGACTTTCACCGGTGGAAACGTCCCGCGCTTATAGGTGGTCTCGCCATCATGCAGGCCGTTCTCCAGCGCCCAACGATCCGCGGCGATCGCATAGAGCTTGGCCCCGCTGTCGCGCTTGATTTGGGCAACGCCGGCGACGTGATCGAAATGGGCATGGCTGGTGACGATGATCTTGACATCGGAGAGCTTGAAGCCGAGCACCGCGATATTGCCCTCGACAAGGGAGGCGGTGCTCTTCAGGGTGCCGTCGAGCAGAATGGCCTCTCTGCCTGAGGTGATGAGGTAGGCCGACAGCCCCTTGGTTCCGACGTAATAGATGTTGCCGACCACCCGAAACGGTTTTGTCGGCTGCGACCAGTCGGCGTTGTCAGCCATTGCCGTACTCGCCAGGCATACCGCCATGACCACCGTCGCCAGAGCGCGCCGCATCATCGTTCTCATACAAGCCTCCACATATCGAGTTTGCGTTCATGAACCTTAGGTGTGCCCTCGCTAAGCAGCCGAGACATCATCGGCAAACGACGATAATTTGCAGTAGCCATTAGAATAATTTGCACTTCAACGGCCTGAACAATCAAAACCCGCAGCCACAAGGCCCTTGGCCCGCCGGTCACGCTGGCGGCAGCGAGAAAATCTCGACCGCGCAATGCTCCTGCAACCCTTGCGAACGAGGGTCGATCTCATTTCGATCAGCGGAAGAGGGACGATGGTGAAGGAAACCGGGCTTCACGGCGCTTGCAGCACGCAGCAGGACTTGGCAGGGAGAAGCGCCCGAAGGTGCCGCCCGATCGGCCGCTTCATCCTGCTCGCTTTCACGCCTTGGCTCGCGCTCGTTTTCTTCCTGGTCGAGGCCCATGCCGAAACCAGCGGTATCGCCCGAGAGAAATCCGTTGCCATCACATTCGATGATCTGCCCCACGCCAATGCCGGCGGTGAAGCGGCAGATCAACCTTCCGCCCAGAGCATCCGGGATGCAAATACCCGCATTCTTGCTGCCCTCAGGGATCACAGGACGCCGGCTATCGGCTTTGTCGTGGAAAGCAAGGTTCGCGCCGTCGGGCCGCTTGCGAACGGTATCCTGAAGGACTGGACCGGCCCGCGGCTGACGCTCGGCAATCATACCTTCTCGCACGCGGATACCAATACGCTCGACATCGCCGGCATCAAGCGCGAGATCGTCGATGGCGAGAAGACGACGAGGCGGACGCTCAAGGCAGTGGGCAAGGAACTGCGTTTCCTGCGGTTTCCCTATAACCACATCGGCGATACCCCAGAAAAACAGAAGACGATCGCGGCGCTTGCGGCAAAGCTTGGCTATACGATCGCCGCCTCCACCATCGATACCTCCGACTATGTCTTCGATCGCGCCTATCAGCGCGCCCTTGCCGAGAATGACACGGAAGCCGCCCATCGCATCAGGACGGCCTATTTGATGCATACCCAGCAGCAGATCGCCTATTACGCCAATCTCAACGAGCAGGTGCTTGGCTACGAGCCGCCGGCCATCATGCTCTTGCATGTCAACCGGCTGAACGATGAGGGGGATCCTGTCGCTGTTCGAAGAAAGCGACTACAGTTTCATCACGCTCGAAAAGGCGCAGGCCGACGCCGCCTATCGGCGACCGCTGTCCTACGCGACGAAATATGGTCCGATGTGGGGCTATCGCTGGGCGAAGGACTGGAACATGCCCGTTGACGGCAGCCTGGAACGAGAGCCGCCGGAATGGATCGTCAGCTACGGCGAATAGTCGTGAGCCGACCGCTGGCGGCTTGACCGCCCGTATCGAGCTACCTCCGAGAGACCTGCTTCCGCGGACGGCACGCCCATCGCCGGCGCGGCGCAGCCTATGCCGAGCTGCTCGCCTCCGGCTCATCCAATTGCGCGGCGCTGTCTTCCTTCACCGCCATCAGCCAATCGTGGAAAGCGGACATCGCCAGTGTCGGCGCGCGCGACCTCAGCCGCGTCAGCCAGTAACTCCCCATCGAGGTATAGACGTCGAAAGGCTGGCGCACCGTGCCGTTCGACAGCAGTCGGGAAAACATCAGCGGCGGCGCCAGAGCCACGCCGATGCCTTGCGCGGCCGCCTCCATCATGGCGAGCGACGAATCGAAGACGACGCCTTTGAGAAGCGGCGCCGGATAGGTGATGCCGGCGGCAGCGAACCAGTTCACCCATTCGTCCGCCCGGTAGGACCGCAGCAACGTTTGGCTCACAAGGTCAGCCGGGCGACGCAGCGTATCGGCAATCTCTGGAACGCAGAGAACCGAAAGCGGCGCCTCAAACAACCGCGTCGCTTCGATGTTGTGCCACGAGCCGCTGCCGAAGCGAATGGCGTAGTCGAGACCCTCGGCGGCCATGTCGACACGATTGTTGTTCGTCGACAGCCGGACATCGATGAAGGGATATTTTTGCTGAAAATCTGCGAGACGCGGCAGCAGCCAGCCGACGGCGAAGGTGCCGACGGCGCCGATCATCAGAACCTCGCGGAGATGACCGCCCTCGAACCGCTCCAGCATATCAGCCATGCGATCGAAGGAATCCTGCAGCACCGGCAGCAGCGCCTCGCCCTCGGCGGTGATCATCAGGCCGCGCGGCAGACGCTTGAACAGCGTCACGTTGAGACGGCTCTCCAGCAACTTGACCTGGTGGCTGACCGCAGCCTGCGTCACGCACAGTTCGATCGCCGCGCGAGTAAAGCTCAGATGTCGTGCGGATGCCTCGAAGGCGCGCAGTGCATTGAGGGGGAGATACGGCCTGACCATGGATGCCCTAATTCAGCTAATGGGTCCCGCAAATAAACGTGGTTTGCCGCGGCAGTACAACCCTTTTACGGTGAACTCACGTCGGCACCCTGTTTCGTCGGGCCGAGACCACCAACGTATCGAGGATTTGGCCCCTCAAACATACTTCCTGTGGAGGACCCAACCATGTGTCGTCTCGACTGAACGCCCATAGGCACGCGCCCCACACGTTTTGCACCGGCAGCTCTGCCCGGCCGCAGCCGCGAGCCACGGCGGCATGTCATAGCCTTTGGTGGCGAACGGTGACGAGCGAGCACCCTGACGGGATAGGCGAAACATTGGACACCTGAGTCCGGCCCGCTACTGCGCACCGCCTTCACGCAACAGACCCATGCGCGTCAGCCGCCCCCTCGGAGCGGATGGCGAAGCCATGTCCTTCGAAATTTGAAAGCCCCGACATTCGCCATGAAATTCATTGCAAACCTGCTCGCAACCCTGATCAATCTGGCAACGGTTCTCGGCGTCGGGCTGGCATTCTGTGCCGCGGCCCTGACGCGGGACCTGCCGGACCATCGGGCGCTGGCGAAGTGGGAGCCGGCGGTCACGACCAGGCTTTACGCCGGCGATGGCGCCATGATCGCGCAATATGCGCGGGAACGCCGTCTTTTCCTGCCGATCGGCGCCATGCCCGCGCGGGTCAAACAGGCTTTCCTTTCGGCCGAAGACAAGAACTTCTACCTTCATCCCGGCATCGACCTGGCGAGCCTTGCCACTGCGCTCTGGTCAAACGTTGCCAACTACGGATCGGGGCGGCGCATGATCGGCGGATCGACCATCACCCAGCAGATCGCCAAGAATTTCCTGCTGTCCTCCGACCGCACCGTGGAGCGCAAGCTGCGCGAGGCGGTCCTATCGATCCGCATCGACCAAACCTATTCCAAGGACCGGATTCTCGAGCTCTATCTCAACGACATCTATCTGGGCCTTGGGGCCTATGGGGTAGCGCAGGCGGCGCTGACCTATTTCGACAAACCGGTCGACCAGCTGACCGTAGCAGAAGCGGCCTATCTCGCCGCCCTTCCGAAGGCCCCGAACAACTACGACCCGTATCGCCATCCGGATCGCGCCGTCACCCGGCGCGACTGGGTCATCGAACAGATGCGCCGCAACGGCATCATCGATGCGCCGGTTGCAGCGGCTGCCACCGCCTCGCCCCTCGGCATCAAGCCGAAACGGCAGGAGGCATCTGCCGACAAGGCGGACTATTTCACCGAGGAGGTGCGCCGCCAACTCGGCACTCGCTATGGCGAGGCAGCCCTTTACACCGCCGGGCTCTCGGTTCGCACGACGCTCGATCCGCGGCTGCAGCAGGCGGCCATGCAGGCGTTGAGAAAGGGACTGGTTGGCTACGATCAGGCAAAGGGATACAGAGGACCCATCACCCGCCTGCCCTCCCTTGAAGGGTGGCAGCAGGCGCTCGCCAAACGCCAGCCGCTCTCGGACGTTCCGGAATGGCAACTCGCCGTCGTCCTCTCCGCAGCCAAGGACAGGGCCGAACTCGGCCTCAGGCCGTCAGGGACACATGCGCCGACGGCGGACGCAGACACGGTCACGATCGACCGCGACGACTCGGCCTGGGCTTTGTGCAGGCTCGCCGAAGGCAAGCGTCGTTGTGCCTCTTCCCTCGACGGCGTGTTGCAGCCGGGCGACGTCGTCTATGTGGAAAAACTGGAAACCGGCTACGTCCTGCGCCAGCCGCCCCAGGTGCAGGGAGCACTGGTCTCGATGGACCCGAACACCGGACGGGTGCTTGCAGTCGCCGGCGGCTTTTCCTACGCGCAATCCGAATTCAATCGCGCGACCCAGGCCTACCGCCAACCCGGTTCATCGTTCAAGCCGTTCGTCTACGCCGCTGCACTCGATACCGGATATGCGCCGACCACGCTTGTCATGGACGCACCGATCGCCATCCCTGATGGCACCGGCAAGACATGGCGGCCGAAGAATTATGACGGGCGCTTCAGCGGCCCTTCGACCTTGCGCACGGGGCTGGAAAACAGCCGAAACCTGATGACCGTGCGCCTCGCCCGCCATCTGGGCATGGATCTTGTCGCCGACTACGGCAAGCGCTTCGGCATCTACGACGAGCTTCGCACCTACCTGCCGATGGCGCTCGGTGCCGGAGAAACGACGCTGCTCAGGCTCGTTTCGGCCTATGCCGTCATCGCCAATGGCGGCAAGGCTATCGACCCGTCGATGATCGACCGCATCCAGGATCGATATGGCCGGACGATCTACCGGCAGGACAGCCGCCAGTGCGCGGACTGCAACGCACTTGCCTGGGAAAACCAGGAAAAGCCGATGCTTGTCGATAACCGGGACTATGTGCTCGACCCTATGACGGCCTTCCAGATTACGTCGATGATGCGCGGCGTGGTGGAGCGGGGCACCGCCCGCAATGTCGCAACGCTCGGCGTCCCGATCGCCGGCAAGACCGGAACGACCAACGACGAAAAGGATGTCTGGTTCGTCGGTTTCACCCCGAACATCGTCACCGGCGTCTTCCTCGGCTACGACACGCCGAAGCCGATGGGTTACGGCGAGACCGGCGGCGGGCTTGCGGCACCGATCTTCGTCGACTTCATGAAGGTGGCGATTCAGGGAAAACCGGCGGCCGAGTTTCACCCGCCGGCCGGCATGATCTTCCAGACCGTCGACAGAAAGACGGGGCGAGCGACGCAAGGCGGCACGCCCGGCGCCATCCTCGAAGCCTTCAAGCCGGGAACCGGCCCCTGCGACGGCAACTGCGCCATCATCGACGACAAGGAAATGGCCGAGATACCGGCCGGCGACTCCGAGCAGGGCCTAACACCCGAACTGCGGCAGCAGCTGCTCAGCAATACCGGCGGGCTTTACTGATATGGCTCAACGTGTTTCCTCGCGTGCGGATCGCCGCAAGCGCATCCTCTTTCTGATCGCCGTCTTTGTCGTCGTGTTTCTGACGATGCTCGGGCGTTTGATCCAGTTGGGCACGGCCGAGATCGAGACCACCGGCTATGTGCCGAAGCGCCCCTCGGTCGGCCGTCCTTCGATCCTCGATCGGAACGGCAATCTGCTGGCGATCGACGTGCCGAGCTCGGGCGTCTATGCCGAGCCCCGCTTCATCGTCGACGTCGACGAGGCGGTGGAGAAGCTGACGGCCATCTTCCCCGATCTCGATGCCCGCGAGTTGCATCAGCGCCTGAAAAGCAAGGCGCCTTTCGCCTGGATCAAGCGCCAGGTGACGCCGGCAGAAGAACAGGCGCTCTGGGATGCCGGCATTCCGGCCGTCGGTTTCCAGCGGGAAAAACGGCGCGTCTATCCGAACGGTTCACTCGCCTCCCACGTGCTCGGTACCGTCGATATCGACAATATCGGCATTGCCGGCATCGAAAAATGGATCGAGAGCCAGGGGCTGGACGTGCTGCGCCAGATCGGCATGGACCTCTCCCACCAGAACCTGCAGCCGGTGACGCTGACACTCGATCTTCGCATACAGCACGCGCTGCAGATCGAGCTTGCCAAGGCGATCGAGAAATTCGGGGCGAAGGCCGGCGCCGGGCTGGTGCTCGATATCACCAATGGCGAAGTGCTGGCGCTTGCCTCCGCCCCGGATTTCGACCCCAACACCCCCGCCGATGCGCTGAAGCCGGACCGAATAAACCGCATCGCCGCCGCCACCTTCGAGATGGGCTCCACCTTCAAGGCGCTGACCACTGCCATGGCGCTCGATTCCGGGCAATTCGACATCCGCTCCGTCATCGATGCCAGCAAGCCGCTCGCCTTCGGCAGGTTTCGCATCCGCGACTATCTCGGCAAGTACCGGCCGCTCAGCCTGCCGGAGGCCTTCATCTATTCTTCCAACATCTCGATGGCGAAGATGGCAATCGCCCTCGGCCCGGAGAATTTCCGGGCCTTCCTTTCGCGTTTCGGACAGATGTCGCGGCTGACGACCGAATTGCCGGAAAGCGCCTACCCGCAACTGCCGCGCTCCTGGGGACAGATCGACACAGCGACCGCTTCCTACGGGCACGGCATTGCGGTGACGCCGCTGCAGGCGAGCATTGCGGTTGCCGCGCTCGTCAACGGCGGGCGCCTGATCAGGCCGACGCTGATCAAGGGCTCCGAAGTCGAGGATCGGATAATGGCGACAGACCTCGTCAAACCGGAAACGGGCGAGGCCATGCGCTTCCTCCTCCGCCTCAATGCCAGGAGTGGATCGGCGCGAAAGGCCGATGTCAAGGGTTACTTCATCGGCGGCAAGACCGGCACGGCCGAAAAGGTGGTCGATGGGCGCTATGCCAAGGATCTCAATCTCACGTCCTTCATGGGCGTCGTTCCGGCCGACGATCCGCGCTATCTGCTCCTGACCATTCTGGATGAGCCCAAGGGATTGCCGGAAATCTATGGCTTTCGCACTTCCGGCTGGAATGCCGCCCCGCTCGGCGGCGCGGTGTTCGAGCGCATTCTGCCGATGATGAACCTGATGCCTTCCTTCGACGTGATCGACGTGGCGTTTCCGTCAATCGTCGCGCAACGGGCCTTTGGTTCGGAGCTGTTTTCCGGCGTGAACCTGCGCGATGCCCCCAGCCCTGATGGCGCTGTCGAGGAGCCACTTTAAGATTAAGGCTGCAGCCGCGACCTGCCGAAAGCACTCGCCGGGGGACAAGATCGCCCCCCGGCGAGATCACTGGTGTCTGCGTGTTAAGACCGCCCGAAGTGGCCTTCGGACGAGATCTCCGACAGCGGTTTCCGCGGGCTCGGCACTTCGCGCTCGCGCAGCCCCTCGGGCAGTTGCGCCTTGTCACCGAGCTTGCCGATCGCGACAGCGGCTTCCACGCGATAATCAGTGGGAACGCCGAGTTCCGACCGTGCCCTGTCATAGTCGAGACCGGCCATGCCATGGGCCTGCCAGCCGGAATAGGCAGCCTGAAGCGCCAGCGCACCCCAGGCGGCACCGGTATCGAACGAGTGCGTGTAGGAGGGCACTTCGTCGCTGGCGCCCGGCGGCAGCAGCGATGTTTTCGAAAGCACCAAGATCAGCGCAGAAGCGTCCTTGGCCCAGCTTTGATTGAACGCATTCAGGATGCCGAGCAGCTTGTCCCAGTGCTCGGTGCCTCTTCGGGCATAGATGAAATGCCAGGGCTGAGCGTTATAGGCCGACGGCGCCCAGCGCGCCGCCTCCAGAATTCCAAACAGCTCGGCTTCGGAGATCTCCGCTCCGGCATAGGCGCGTGGCGACCAGCGCTCGAGAAAGAGCGGATTGATCGGGTGGCCGGCGATACGCGAATTGATTTCGATGGTCATAGCTTTCCTGTGCTTTGGCCTGTGTTGTGGCGTTGTTGTCTGTCGCCTTCAGCGGCAGTCGTTTTCACCAGCTTTCGTAGCGTTCACGTCGACGCTTGAGATTGGTAATCTCGTCCGAAAGCTCGGCGATCCGGTCTCGAAGATCGTTCGTCGTTCCGTCTTCGAAATCATCGGTGCCGAAACAATCCCTCGCTTCGTAAAGCTCGAGCTTGCCTTGCAGGACATCTCGGATCGCGCTCAGGCGTTCATATTGCCGCAGGACACTCATGGCACACCTCATCAAGAGCCATCGTTGTTGAGAAATGCGCAAACGACGGAAAGGTTTCGTTCGACTGCTCGGCTTCAAGCATCCCGAAAATTACCGACTTAAACAGTAGATTAAAGGAACCTGGCCCCAAAGATCGGGCCAGGCTTGGAAAAGTGATCCGGCGGCGCTTCACGAGAGCTCACTCTTCGCCCGGCCCATACCTACGGTCTCTCGCCTTCCAGGTGCTGCTCCAAAAAGGGCAAGTTGTCCTGACCCCAATAGATCTCGCTGTCATAAACGAAGGTCGGAAACCCGAAGACGCCGCTTTTGACCGCATAGTCTCGATCGGAAACCCACTTTTCGGCGACGTCGCCAGCACTTTCCCGCCCAAGCAAGGCAGTGCCATCAAAACCGGCGCGGATCGCCACCGGCCCAACGGGCCGAACGAAGGGAGCCGCCACCGTACCACAGCCTGTCGGCGAGCCCCTTGGCATAGGGCTGCAGCCGCGGACGCTGCGGCCCAAACGGTGTCTTGATCACTGTATGCTCGTCGCCAAGAAACGCCCCGCGCAGATTGTCGGCAAAACGCAGAACCCGCTGGTGCGAGAAATCGTAGGCGGACCAGTCACCATCAAACGCCAGTGGCCCGATAAGGTCGACATGCGGCGGGCGTCCCGCACTCAGGCCGACGTTCAGGCGTCCGCGCGACAGCACGTCAACGGTCGAGAGGTCTTCGGCCAGCCGGTACGGGTTTTCGTAGCCGATCGGGATCACGGCGGTGCCGAGCTGGATGCACCCTGTCCTCTGGGTTGCCGCCGCCAGAAAGGCGGCGGCCGACGAGATACCAGGCTCCAGATGACGCTGCCGCACCCAGGCGCTGGCGAAACCGAGCGTCTCGCCGTATTCGAGCAGGCACAGCGTCTGCTCCAGGCCCGCCAGCGGATCGTCGCTTGCATAGTTTCCGGGACTGAGAAAGCCGATGTGGTCGATCGCGATTTTATGGTCAGTCATCGTTGCGCGCCTCAGGATTTCGGCAGGCCGGGCGGATTGGTTTGCGACTTCGGCAGCGCCTCTTCCGCCAGGTGCCAGCGGTTGAGGATCTTGGCATAGGTGCCACTTTCGATAAGGCCATTGGTGGCGGCGGTCAGGGCGTCGGCAAGGCCACTGCCCTTGCGGGTGGTGATCGCCACGTCGGACCGTTCCGGCCAGCCGGCGCTCAAAGTGCCGACACGCTTGATGTTTCTGTCGCGGGCAGCAATGAAGACAAGCTGCGCATGCGGTTGCACGATCACGTCGGCGCGGCCTGCAGTCAATGCGACAAGGCTCGTTGCCTCGTCGTCATAATATTGCAACTCGAGCGGCTTCAGCCCGGCGGCGACATTCTCGTCGTTCCATTTGAGAAGAATGCGCTCCTGATTGGTGCCCGCGCCAACGATGATCCTCAAGCCCGCCGCATCCTTCGGTTCCTTGATCGCGGTGACCGCGCTGTCGGCCTTGACGAAGAAGCCATGCAACCCCTGCCGGTAACTCGAAAAATCGAACTTCTCCTTGCGTTGTTCCGTGACGCCGACATTGGAGATCACCGCATCGTATTTGCCCGATGTCAGCCCGAGCGGCCAATCGATCCAGGCGATCGGTACGAGCTCCAGGGTCAAGCCGAGACTGTCGGCGACCGCCTGGGCATAGTCCGGATCAGCACCGATCACGGTCTTCGCGTCGGTCGCATAAGTCGCAAGCGGCGGCCCACCGGGGCTGACCGCGACCGTGAATTTGCCGGGGGTTACAAACTTGAAGCTTGGCGGTATCGCCGCAACCGCCACCTCATTGCGGTCGGCACCGATGCGTCCCGGCTGCTCCGGACTGAAATCGAAGCCGTCGGCGGCCAGCGCCGGGGCAAGATGGAAGAGCGCCGCCGCAAAGGCAGCGATGAAAGAGGGGCGTAAAATGGCTAGACCGAGCATTTCTGTCGTCTCCGGAAGGGGTGTTGGGCGAACGGGCCGGCGGCAAGAGCAAATGCCGGCCCGCAACTGGTTATGGTCAGGAGCCGCTTTTCGGCAGGCCTGGAGGGTTGGTCTGCGATGCATCCACGGCCTCGTCGGTCAGGCTCCAGCGCTTCAAGACTTCGCCGTATTTGCCGTTCTTGATCAGGTCGTTGACGGCAAGGGTGATCGCGTCGGCAAGACCCCCGCCCTTGCGGGTCGTCACGGCAATCTCGGCGGTCAGCGGCCAGCCGCCGCTGGCAATGCCGACGACCTTGGTGTCGTTGCGGATCGAAGCGGCATAAGCGCGCGTCGCATTGGGATTGAATTCGACATCGGCACGGCCCGATTGAAGGGCAAGATCACCCGCCGCACGATCGTCATAATACTGCACCTCGATCGGCTTCAGCCCCGCGGCGACGTTCTGCCTGTCCCATTCCAGGATGATCTTTTCCTGGTTGGTGCCGGCACCGGTGATCACCCTCAGGCCCGCCACGTCCTTCGGTTCCTTGATCGAGGTGATCGGGCTGTCGGACTTGACGAAGAAGCCGAGCACGTCGCGGCGGTAGGTGGAGAAATCGAACTTCTCCTTGCGCTCCTCGGTCACGGTGACGTTGCTGATCACCGCGTCATATTTGCCCGAGGCGACGCCGAGCGGCCAATCGGCCCAGGCGACCGCCACGAGATCCAGTTCAAGGCCGAGGGAATCGGCGACCAGCGACGCGAGATCGGGATCGGCGCCGACGACGGTCTTTGAGTCCGAGGCGTAGGTCGCGATCGGCGGATCCCACGGGTTGACGGCAACAGTGAACTTGCCGGGGTTTACGAACTTGAAGTCCGGCGCGATCGCCTTGATGGCCGCTTCGTTGCGCTCGGCGCGCACGCGGTTGGACGTGTCGGGGCTGAGATCGAACTTCTCCTGCGCTTGAACCGACGCTGTGCCGAGCGTCGCGATGGCGACCGCTCCTGCCAAAAGCAGCTTTGCTCTGTCGAAGAATGCCATGTGTTTGGACTCCATTTCATCTTTGGGTTGCAGATCGTGGCAGTCAAATCCAGCGTGCCCGTGCACGCCTGGAATTTTCAGAGAACCTTGGCGAGGAATTCGCGGGTGCGGGGATGTTCCGCGGCGGTGAAGATGCGGGACGGCGGCCCGGCCTCAAGGATGCGACCCGCCTCCATGAAGACGACGGTGTCGGCAACCTCGCGGGCAAAGCCGACCTCATGGGTGACGATGACCAGCGTCGTGCCGGTACGGGCCAGTTCCTTGATCACGTCAAGCACTTCGCCGACCAGTTCCGGATCGAGCGCCGAGGTCGGCTCATCGAACAGCAGGACCTTCGGCCTAAGCGCCAGAGCCCGGGCGATCGCGACACGCTGTTGCTGGCCGCCCGAAAGCTGTCGGGGATAGGCGTTGATCTTGTCGCTGAGGCCGATCCGCGCCAACAGATCCTGCGCCAGCCGGACGGCATCGTCGCGCTTCAGACCGCGAACCTGTATCGGCGCCTCGACAAGATTTTCCAGAACCGTCAGGTGCGGGAAGAGATTGAAATTCTGAAACACCATGCCGATGTCGGCGCGCCGCTTCAAAATGTCCTTCTCCTTCAGTTCATAGAGCGTGTTGCCCTTCTGGCTGTAGCCGACGAGATTACCGTCGATCGAGATGAAGCCATCGTCGACCCGCTCCAGATGATTGATGGCGCGCAGCAACGTCGACTTGCCCGAGCCGGACGGTCCGAGGATCGCGGTGACGCTGCCGGCAGGCAGGCTCAGCTCGACATCATCCAGCACTTTCAGCGGGCCAAAACTCTTCGAGATGCCGTGGATGCGGACAGCACCGCCGGCGCGAAAAACCGTTGCGTCATGAAAGCCGGCCTTGCGGATAACCGCGCCAGTGCTCGCAACCTCGGCCAGCGGACGGCGAAACCGCGAGAAGAAGGCCTGGAACGGCAGCGGCACCGGATTGCGAACGGCGCCCTTGGAGAAATGGCGCTCGATATAATGCTGGGCGATCGACAGCCCGGTCATGATCACCAGGTACCAGACGGTGGCAACCATCAAGAGCGGAATGACCTCGAGATTGCGACGATAGATGACCTGAACGGTGTAGAAGAGTTCCGGCAGCGCCAGCACGTAGACCATCGATGTGCTCTTGGCGAGACCGATGATCTCATTGAAGCCCGTCGGCAGGATCGAGCGCATCGCCTGCGGCAGTACGATGCGGAAGGCCTGCCGATGACGGGGAAGGCCAAGTGCGGCGGCCGCCTCGTGCTGCCCATGATCGACGGAGAGAATGCCGCCGCGCACGATCTCGGCAAAGAAGGCCGACTGATTGAGCGTAAGCCCGAGAAAGGCGGCCGCAAACGGCGTCAGCAACTGGGTGGTGGGATAGTTGAAAATCGTCGTGTCGGTGAAGGGAATCCCCACCGAGATCGTCTCGTAGAGATAGCCGAGATTGTTGAGCACGAGCAGCAGCACGATCAGCGGAATGGAGCGCAGCAGCCAGATGTAGCCGAAGGACAGGCCACCGAGCAGCGGTGACTTCGAAACCCGGGCGAGCGCCAGCGCCGTTCCAAGCAGCGAACCGGAAACGGTCGCAAGCGCCGTCAGCAGCAATGTCCGCCCGAGACCGGCGAGCACCGGCTCCGCAAAGAACCATTCGGCAAAGACCGGCCAGCCCCAACGCGGATTGGTCAGCACCGAATAAAGCACGCCGGCAATGACGAGTGCTGCAAACAGGGTGCCGAGCGCACGGCCGGGATGTCGCGCCGGGACGATGCGATAATGCGCGTAGCCGGGATTGGGTTCGCTCGTTCGCCCGGCGCCGGCAACGCCGGCATAATCGGTCAGAATGGCCATGATGCATCCTCTCTGGAGTGGTTTGTGCGCCTGTCGGACGGGTGGCGTCAGGGGTGACTGACTGGCTGCGGATGCGATGGCTGCGGCTCTCCGAGAAGGGCGAGCGACGCAACGAGATGAGTGATGTCCTTCTCGAACGGCAGCGTCTTGTAGATTTCCGGATCGGCATCGACGTCGAACAGCGCCGTGTAGCCATTGCCGAGATAGAGGCCGACAGCCTCCGGCTGCCGGAAGCCGGTCGTCAGATAGATCCGCGAATAGCCTTGCCGTGCGGCCTGCGCTTCGAGTTCGAGCAGGACCTTGCGCGCCAGTCCCTGGCGGCGCAGGTCGGACCGCGTCCAGATGCGTTTGAACTCGGCCGCGCGGTCGTCGTAGTGCTTGAAGGCGCCGCCGCCGATCGTCTCGCCGTTGCGGATGAGCAGCACGAAATTGCCATGCGGCGGCGCGAAGGCTTCCGGCGGGTAGCGGTTGAGTTCCGCCGCAGCACCCTCGTCGCTGAAGTAGGTGCCGTAACGGCTGTCATATTCGATGATCAGCTCGTCGATCAGCGGCTTGGCACGCGGGTGGAGAGGGCTGGTGTAGAGAAACGTATCGCTCATGGGTTTCGCCAATCCCGTTGTCGTCATCATGCGAGGAAGGTTTCGACCAGCCGCACCCAGTAGCGGGCGGCAGGCGCGATGATTGCGTCGTTGAAATCGTAGTTGGCGCTGTGGAGCGGCGCGCTGTCGCCGTTGCCGACGAAGAGATAGCTGCCGGCCTTCCCCTCGAGCATGAAGGCGAAGTCCTCGCTCGCCGTGCGCGGTTTGAAGCCGCTGACGACCTGGCTGGGGCTGAAGGCTTCAAGCGCGACGCTGCGGGCAAGCTCCGTCTCGACGCGATGGTTGATCAGCGCCGGGAATCCGCGGCGGTAATCCACCTCCGCAACCGCGCCGAAGCTCTCGGCCTGTGCACGCGCCAGCGCTGGAACGCGCTCGCCCAAAAGCCGCCTGGTGGTCTCGTTGAAGGCGCGCATGGTCAGTTTCAGTGACACACTTTCGGGAATGACGTTGGACGCTGAACCGCCGTGGATCGAGCCGACGGTGACGACCGCCATCTCCTGCGGATCGACATTGCGCGAAACCACGCTTTGCAAGGCCGTTATCAGCGAGGCGGTGGCCAGCATCGGGTCGACGGTCAACTGCGGTTCCGCCCCATGGCCACCCTTGCCGACGATCCTGATGTTGCACTGGTCGACCGAAGCCATGGCTGGGCCGGCGACGAAGCCGAATTGCCCGGTCGGCACGCCCGGCCAGTTGTGCAGGCCGAAGACGGCATCGAGGGGAAAGCGCTCGAACAGGCCTTCGGACAGCATCTTGCGCGCGCCCGCGCCGATTTCCTCGGCCGGTTGGAAGATCAGCCGGACGGTGCCGTCGAAGCGACCGGCCTCCGCCAGATAGCGGGCGGCGGCCATCAGGATGGCCGTGTGGCCGTCGTGCCCGCAGGCATGCATGACGCCGCGATTGGTGCTGGCATGGGCAAGGCCCGTCGCCTCCTCGATCGGCAAGGCATCCATGTCGGCACGAATGCCAATCCGCCGCGATCCCTCGCCACGGCTCAAGGTGGCGACGACACCCGTCCCGGCAATTCCCGTCTCCACCTCGTAGCCCCAGGATTTGAGCCGTGAGGCGACGATCTCGCTGGTGCGGTGTTCGTGAAACGCAAGCTCCGGGTGACGATGGAGATCATGCCTTAGCGCAACGATCTCATCGAGATAGACGCCGATGCCTCGCTCGACTGCGTCCCGCGCCTGTGTGTCCTTGACGATCATGTTCATGGGCGGCTCCGTCGGCGCTTTAAGCGCCGACAGCCCTTCCCTGTTCGATGTCTTCCACCGGCGCCGCATAGCGGCTCTCGCGGTAGGGAAGCCCGAGATGATCGCGCAGCGTCTCGCCATTCAGATGCGGGTCGAAATAGCCGCGCTGTTCGAGGAGCGGCAGCACATGGGCGGCAAAATCCTGAAGACCTTCGGCAATGACCGGGAATCCGAGGATGAACCCGTCTGCCGCGTCGCCATCGACCCAACGGATGATCTCGTCGGCGATGTGCTCGGCGGTGCCAATGAAGGCGGTTCGCGGCGTTGCGACATCGAGCGCGATCTCGCGCAATGTCTGGCCGGTCTCACGGGCCGTCTTCTTGATTCGGTCCGTGGTCGCGCGAAAGCTGTTCCTGCCGATGTCGCCGAGATCAGGGAAAGGCTCATCCAGCGGATAGACGCTGAAATCATGATGATCGAAGAACCGGCCGAGATAAAGCAGCGCCTCCTCAACCGTGACCAACGCGCGGATCGCCTGGTATTTCGCTTCCGCCTCTTCCGCAGTCGCGCCGACAATCGGCGCGATGCCGGGAAAGAGACCGATATCGGCCGCCCTTCTCCCTTGAGCGATCGCGCTCTGCTTGATCTGTTTGTAGAAGCCTTGAGCATCCTCGATTGGACCACCATTGGTGAAGACCGCATCGGCATGTTTGCCGGCCAAACGAACGCCTGAATCGGAGGCTCCCGCCTGGAAAACCACCGGCTGCCCCTGGCGCGACCGGCTGATATTGAGCGGTCCTTCGATACGGAAGAAGCGGCCCTTGTGGTTCAGCCGGCGCATCTTGGCCTTGTCGACATAGACGCCAGCCTGGCGATCACGAACAAAGGCATCATCGTCCCAAGAGTCCCACAGGCCCTTCGCCGCATCCAGATATTCGTCGGCGATCTCGTAGCGCAGTTCGTGTTCCGGATGCTCGCGCCCATAGTTGCGGCCGGAGCCCTCAAGCGGCGACGTCACCGCATTCCAGCCGGCCCGCCCGCCGCTGATAAGGTCGAGCGAGGCGAACTGGCGGGCGATGGTGAAGGGATCGCTGTAGGAGGTTGAAACGGTGCCGACCAACCCGATCTTCGAGGTCGACGCGGCAAGTGCGGACAGGATGGTCAGCGGCTCGAAGCGATTGAAAAAATGCGGGATCGACTGTTCGTTGATATAGAGACCGTCGGCGACGAAGGCAAACGCGATACCGGCGGCTTCCGCCTTGCGCGCCGTATCGACGAAGAAGTTGAAGTTGACGCTGGCGTCGGCGGGACCGCTTGGGTGCTTCCAGGCATTCATGTGGCCGCCGGGGCCTTGCAGCATGATACCGAAGGTAACGTTCTTTCTGGTGATGGGCTTCCTGGTCATGGATGAGATCCTTCTGCGGATGTTCAGGCGACGAACGAGTGCCGCTCTCTGGCGATGAGTTCGATCGAGGCGAAGCGTTCGGCCGCAGGAAGCGCCGGCGTGTCGATCACGAATTCCTTGACGCCGTAGCGGCGATGAAGCGCATCTAGTTCCTGACGGACCTGGCGCGGCGTGCCGTGCAGCACGCTCGGGCTCTTTTCCTCGACCCGATAGTCGCTGACGCCGGCCTGGCGCGCGAACTCAGCGGCCTGTTCCTCGCTGCCGACATTGACGCTCTGGCCGTTGCCGAGGAAAACCTTGAAGATACGAAGCCCGGCGACCCGCTCGCGGGCGCGCTCTTCGCTTTCCGCTGCCAGTGCGGCAACCGCCAGGATCGGGCGTCCGCCGCCCGTCGCGCGCTCGTAAGCCCCAACAGTTCTCTCAAGGTTTTCTGGATCGCCGTTGAGGTGCGCGGCAAAGACCAACTGCCAGCCTTTCGCTGCAGCGAGTTCGGCGCTCTCGACGCTAGCGCCGAGCAGGAACCGCTCCGGCGGATGCGCTGGCAAAGGCGTTGCCAGCAACGCTCCCACTTCGGCCTTGCCAGGCGCCAGATAGTGATTGAGATCGTTCAATTGCTCGGCGAAGCCTGGCTTGCGCTCGGGATCGATCCCGATCTGCAGCGCCCGCGTCGAGAGAGGAAAGCCACCCGGCGCCTTGCCGACGCCGAGATCGACCCGCCCCGGTGCAAGCGCTGCCAGGAGGTTGAATGTTTCTGCGACCTTGTAGGCGCTGTAATGCTGCAGCATGACGCCGCCGGAGCCGATGCGGATCTTGGACGTGCGCGCCAGCAGATAGGCAATCAGCGTTTCGGGCGCCGAGCTCGCAAGGCCAGCCATGTTGTGATGCTCGGCCAGCCAGAAGCGGTGATAGCCCCACTCCTCCGCTTTGGCCGCCAGCCTGGCGGTCGCCTGCAGCGCGTCAGTGGCGGTATTCCCGGGATCGATGGGGCTCTTGTCGAGAAGGCTGAGCAGATAGGACATGCTACGTGTTCCAGATTGCCTCGGCGCCGCGGTTGGTCGCCTTTAATCTATAAAACACATAGATAATATGCATTATAAGAAATGCATTTCTATTTCGTGGCGGGTTGAGAGAAAAACCCGCCCGAAGTTTGGACCTGGAATCTCGTTGAAGAACGGGTGCGCTGCGTGGTCTGTGTTGGAAGACCGGCGCTCGGCGGGAAATGCGAGCGATGGCTGCAGTCAGCCTTGCGGGAACGAAGCTCAAGCATCTTAGCGCGACAGGATCGCTCAGTCTCTAGCCTCGGCTGAGGCAACCGGCGATCGCGCAATGTGGGGGCGTAGAAGAGAAACAGGAGAAGCGCCGGCGCGCAGCAAAGCTGCGCGCCGGTCGCAGATCAGTTCACCGAAGTGAGCGTCATCGACGTGCCTGTCGCGGCAACGTTGAGGCCGATCTGGCCCGTCACGCTGACCGTCTGCAGGTGGATGGCACCGGCCGTGCCACCGATGAGGATGTTGGCTCCAACGCCAGCACCGAGCGTCGCTTCGGCGGTCGCACCCTGGTAGATGCCGCTGAGCGAGCCCTTGTGATAGCCGGCGGTCGGAGCAAACACCGCCCAGATCAGTCGGCTGCGGGTAGTGAAGCCGACATCCACGCCAAGCTTGCGGATCGCGCCGGCATAGTGGTCGGAAGCCTCGGCGCCGACGGTCGAACGGAAGGCGCATTCGACTTCCTTGGCCGAACCCAGGACATAGCCGGCACCGCCAGCAATGTTGCAATCGAGGTAACCGATCTTCACGCCATCGCGCGCGTCCGGCTCCCGGTAGGTTTCCTTGAAGGTCGGCAGGTCGGCAGCATTGACTGCCCACGCACCGGCAAACGCCAGGGAGGCGGCGGCAAACGCCATCGCAAGACTCTTTTTCATATGTTCGCTCCTTTTCGGGTCGTTATTGATCAACAGCACTCGGTCTTCTGGAAAACGAATCGAGCAACAGAGACCTCACCGTTGAACGCCGATCGGACATTTCGAAGGCATCGCTCCGGAGCGCCAGCCCCGTATGCAAGTTTGCGGCGGACTGTTGCTGATGGAGAACACCGATCGCCTGTGGACCGCTGCCGAAAGGCAGCTCCGCCAACATGGACATGGGATGGCGCAAGCGTAGGACCAGTGTGGCGCGAAAGCCTCATGGCAAGGCAGACCTGCAGAAGGAACGGTGAACCGGGAGCCTCGCTTCAACCGCCGATGCGTCAGCTTGCCTTGCGGTCGAGCCCCGTCAGCCACCCAACCGTCATCAGAACGAGGATTGCCGCAAGGGCAAGCAGACCGACGGAATACATCACGAGGAATTCAAGGACACGCGGCACGAATAGCAGGACCTGCCTCGGCAGTGGTTTAGCACCGCGCCAAGCGGGCAGCTCATCCCGATTGAAAGCCTCCAGTCGACGAACAAGAAAACGCATGTCCACCTCTTCCGGCCGACGGCAAGCCAAAGTGGCCCGCCGGCAATTCCCGTTTGAACATCTTTGTCCAGCCGTTGCAGCGACTGGCGGTCGATATCGAACATCAGCCGCTCTCAATGCAACGGTGTCGCGCCCTCGGCATCGCGCAACTGAAAACCGCCGATCGCCAGCTTTCCGTCACCGAACGGCAGAGCGCGGCGCTGGCGAAGCTCGTCATCGATTACCGCCTGCATGCCGGATTTGAATTTCCTGACGCTGAATTGCGCGGTGTGTGCCCTGATAAAGTCGGGCCGGAACGCATCCTCCCGCGCCTCGAAGGCGTAGATCGCTTTGATCAGAGCATCGACACTCTGCTGTTCGAAAAGCATGCCCGTCAGATTGGGCACGACGGTCTCCAGCGCACCGCCGGCGCCGAAGGCGATGACCGGGCGGCCGCTCGCCATGGCCTCGACAGGCACGATGCCGAAGTCCTCCTCTCCGGGAAAGACAAGGGCGCGGCAGCGTGCGAGCTTTTCCTTCAGCACGGCAAAGGGCGCGCGCCCGAGGAAGGTGACGGTCGGGCCGGCCATACGCTTCAACCTGGCAATGTCCTGTTCCTTGGCATCGCCGATCACGACCAGGTTCTTGCCCATCTTCGTAAAGGCCTCGACGGCGAGATCGATCCGCTTGTAGGGAACGATCTGTCCCGCACAGAGATAGAAATCCTCGATCTGCGTCGAGGGTGCGAAGTCCTCGGTGCTCACAGGCGGATAGACGACCGTGGCCGGACGTCGGTAGTATTTGCTGATACGCGCCGCCACGTGATGGGAGTTGGCGACAAAGCGGTCAACCCGCATGCTGGTGTTGACGTCCCAGCTGCGCAGCATCGGCGCCAGCACCGGCATCATCATCCGCGACAATAGGCCCGCGCTCGAGCGATAGGCATGGTAGTGATCCCAGAGATAGCGCATGGGCGAATGACAGTAGCAGATGTGTGCTGCATGTGGCGGGGGGATGATTCCCTTCGCCGGCCCTGACTCACTCGAAATGATCAGGTCATAGCCGCTGAGATCGAGGCTCTCGAGCGCGAAAGGCATCAGTGGCAGCAGCGACTGATAGTGCCCGATGGCTCCCGGAATGCGCTGCAGGAATGACGAGGTGACCTTGTGTTTCTTGATCGTGTCGGACACGCGACCCTGATCATAAACCAGGGTGAAGATGTCGGCCTCGGGATAGAGATCGCAAAGCGATTCAATCACCTTCTCCCCGCCCCGCATCGATACCAGCCAATAATGAACGATTGCGACGCGCATAGCACTCCCCTCTGCAACGACCCTGCCGCAGCATGGGACACGCAAGGCACGCGTGCACAGAACCAAGATCGGTTCGGGGGTGCATCCGAAGGAACGATCGTCCTACCCGAAAGGTTTAGTGGCCGGTGGCAGCCGACCGGGGTTTAGCCACAGGCCGAGGCAATCCTATCCGATGGTGCCGCCGGTTTAGGGACATTCCGCTAAAGGGATTAGCCGCGATTAGACCGCAGGGAATTTACCTCGAACGTTTTGGGCCGACAATCAATCCGACGCGCCACACCAAGCCGAGCTGTCCGGTACCGTGGCGCGCTGGAACATCTGCGAGGCCCCATGCCCCATGCCGAAAACCGTATTCTACATCGCCTGTCGTCGCTTGGCCGTGTCTCGACACTGTACCTGGCGATCGGCCTGAGCACTCTTGCTCCCATCCATCAGGTCCATGCCGAGCCGGTGTTCCGTTTGCAGCCCCAGACAAGAATCAAGGTCGCGATCGTCGAATGGGTCGCAGCGACTGGGGAGTACAAGGAATGGACCGCGCTCAACGGAGAATATGTCGTTTCCCCCGCCGGTACGATCTCGGTTCCATTGGTCGGCGAAGTGAAGGCCAAGGATCGGACACCCGCAGAACTGGCGGCCACGATCGCCGATCTCCTGAAGGCGCGCACCGGCCTCAGCAAGGCGCCTGAGACATCCGTCGAAGTTGTCCGCTACCCCATGATCTACGTCACAGGTCTGGTCGACCGGCCGAGCGAGCTGGAATTCCGCCCGGGCATGACCGTGATGCAGGCGGTGGCCATGGCGGGCGGGCGCGAACGCCGCACGAACCCTGCCGGCGGCTACTCGGACATGGAGCAGATCCGCTACACCGGCGAATTGAACCGGATGGAACTCGAGATGATGCAACTCGCGGCCCGTCGATCCCGACTGAGGGCCGAGTTCACCGACAGCGCCAAAGTAGAGTTTCCCCAGGCGCTCAAGGCCGCTGATGGCGCCGCCATCCAGCAGATCGTGCGCGACGAGAGCACGCTCTTCGATGCCCGCGTCGAAGCTATGCGCCGCCAGCTCGATTCCCTTGCCGAGCTTGGCACCCTGCTGAAGAACGAGATCGACGTGCTCGATGAAAAGACGGCCGTCCAGCAGCGCCAGATCGAAATCGCGCAGGACGAGCTCAAAGGCATATCGAAGCTGGTGAATGACCAGACGGTGACGAAGTCGCGACAGACCTCACTGGAGCGGATCGTCGCCGAACTGCAAAGCGACAAGCTCGACCTTCAGGTCGCCGCCATGCGCGCCAAACAGAAACTCAGCGAAACCGAACGTGACGCAGTGACCTTGCAGGGGCAGCGCCGAACCGAAGCCGGCCGCGACCTGCAGACGACGGAAGCCGCGATCGAGGATCTGAAGCTCAAGCGCAGCACAACGCTGCAACTGCTGCAGATCAACGGTGCTTCGCTCTCCCGCTTCGCCGACAGAAAGGCAATGGACCTGGAGCCGCTGGAGTACTGGATCACGCATGGCGGCGGTATCGACCTGGCCGTCAGGGTCACGGAAGCGACATTGTTGGTTCCGGGCGACGTGCTCGACGTGCGCTCGGCGCTGACGGCAGCACTGGATAACAAGCTTCTGACATCGGTGGGCATCGAGCAGTATCAATAGCAGCGACAGATCGACTGAGGCGCAGGGTATTTCGTGGGGAACACCAATGGTCGTGCATGACATTTCAAAAATCGTGCTGGACGAGAACTTCGAGGCCAAGCGTTCGGCTGGCCAGGAGAGTATATCCTTCCGCGATGTTTCCGACTTTCTGCGGCGACACCTCATACGCATCGGGATCTGCGGTGTGATCGGGCTGGCGCTTGGCGCCTTCTACATACTCAACACGGCACCGACCTTTACCGCGACCGTCCGTCTGGTGATCGACCCCGAGCAGGGCCGCATCGCTTCGCAGGATGCCTCGACCGGAACGATCATCATCGAAGCAGCCGAGATCGCCAGCGAAGTCGAAATCGTCAAATCCGAGGCAATTGCCCGCGCCGTCATCGAACAGCTCGACTTGACCAATGATCCGGAAATTGTTGGCGGCGGCGTCTCGATCCGCGGCATGATCGGCTCGCTGTTCTCATCGGGAGCCAAAAATTCCGACGACGATAAGGCCGACGACGAGTATCTGATGCGGCGCACGATGGCTGCCTTTCTCTCGCGCGTAACCGTGCGGCGCGTCGGCCAATCCTACGTCCTAGAGATCGGCTACTCTTCCACGGACCCGCGGAAGGCGGCCAAGACCGCCAACGCCATTGCTGGAGCCTATATCCGCACGGGCATGAACGAGAGATCGGACGCTGCGAGAAGCGGCGCCAAGTGGCTGGAAAGCCGCCTGATCGAAGTTGGCGCGCAGGCGCGCGCAGCCGCCATGACCGTGGAAGAGTTCCGCGCCAAGAACGACATCACAACGGTCGGCACCGCATCGACGCTCGATCAGCAACAGCTTTCCGAACTCAGCAGCCAGATGCTGGCCGCGCGCGCCGCGACCGCGGCGGAATCGGCCAAGCTGATGACGCTGCAACAGCTCATGTCGAAAGACACGATGATCGCGAGCGTCAGCGACAGTCTCGACAACCCGCAGATCCAGAAGCTCAACGAAGAAATGCGCCTGGCATCCGCCAAGCTCGACAATCTCAAGATCCGATACGACAGCGGAAACCCCGCCATTGTCGCCGCCGAGGCGGATATTGCGCGGCTGGATGCCTCCCTTCGCAACGAATTCCTGCGTATCGAGCAGTTCTACAAGTCGAATGTCGAGATCGCCAAGACCCGGGAAAAGCTGCTGGAAAGCGAGCTGGCCAGTCTGACCGCCGCGGGTGCCGGCAAGAACGTCGCACGCGTCGAACTTTCTGAGATGGAAAGTCGCGCGACGACCTATCGCAACATGTACGAGGGTATTCTCCAGCAACTCATCGGCGCGCTGCAAAAACAGTCCTTTCCCCTCGGCAAGGCACGCATCGTGACGGCGGCAACGGCGCCGCTGGGCAAGACCTGGCCGAAACCTTCGACGATCATGCCGTTTTCCCTTATGTTCGGATTGGCGACCGGGTTGATGCTGTCGGTGCTGCGTGACGGTCTCGACCGACGCGTCAGTTCCAGCGAGCGCCTTCGCGCTGAGCTTGGCATTACATCGCTCGGCCATGTGCCCATGTTCAGAGGCAGCCCACGTCCCCACCAACCTCCGATCGCCTCCACCATGCTGCCGCTTCGATCGGTCCTGGACATGCCCTATTCGCGCTTCTCCGAGGCTTTGCGCGGCGTCAAGAACTCGGTCGATTCCGCCTTCCCTGCCAACGCGACGGCGGTGATCGGCGTGACCTCGGTCGGACCCGGCGAGGGCAAGACCACAATCGCTGCCAACCTCGCCCAGCTCTACATGAACGAAGGGACCTCGGTCCTGCTCGTCGACGCGGATTTCGTCGGCTCGCGGCTTAGCCGCGTCACCACCGAGGACGGCGCGGGCTTCGGCATGGAGAGCCTGCGGATCCTGGGCATTGCCGGCCAATACTCCAGGCGCAGATCGGAGGCGCCGCAGCACGTCGACGATTTCGACGGCAAGGCGGTTCGCTGCGTGCCGGTTCTGACGGTCGACCAGACACGTAAGGCCGCCGTCGCGCATCAGCGCTACGGGCACCTGCCGGCGCTGAAATCGGAGCTCGAGCTTTTGAGACAGCGCTACAAGGTGATCATCGTCGACATGTCGGGCTTCGAGGATTCGGCCGATACACGCGTGATCTGTACCTATCTCGACGGCATTGTCGTGGTTCTCGGACAATCCGACAAGATGACCGTCGAACGGTTGGGCGAGGCCTTGGCGACATTCGGCAAATCACGCGTCGCGTTGCTCGGCGTCATTTCAAACAGAAGCGACGGCCCTCGCCGTACCAACATCCGCTGGGACCGAAAACAATGGCGCAAGTTCAGAAAATGATGCCGGCAACGAGCGATCACCCCGAGGTTCGTCCGGTGACGGTTGCCATCGGCATACCGAGCTGCGGGCGAAGGGACATTCTCTCGGCCGTCCTGCCCCTGATCGCCCGGCAGACCCGGCAACCGGACGAAATTTTCGTGTGCCTTACATCTCCGGAGGATATGGATCCGAGTTGCACGGACATGCTCGTCTGCCCTGTCACCGTGATCCTGTCCGAACGTGGTCTGTGCCGCCAACGCAACCGAATACTGGCGGCGGTGAATGCCGACATCATTCTGTTCCTTGACGACGATTTCCTGATGGCGCCGTCCTATGTAGGCGAACTCTTGGAACTGTTCGTCGGCGAACCTGAGGTCGCCATGTGCACGGGCACTGTCATCGCCGATGGCATCATCGGCCCCGGTATCGCAATCGATGATGGGCTTGAGATGATAGAGGCTGGATTGCCTTGGCCGGATGCGCCGGAGACCTTCGCGCCGATTTACAGCGCTTACGGGTGCAACATGGCTGTGAGGACTGACGCGATCCGACGCGGCGGGTTACACTTTGACGAAAATCTACCGCTCTATGGCTGGCTCGAAGACGTCGACTTTAGCCGGCTGGTTGCCAGGCACGGCCGTGTCGTTCGGTCGAGCCGACTGCTGGGTGTTCACCTCGGAACGAAGAAAGCCCGCACGCCTGGCATCAAGTTCGGCTACTCGCAGATCGCCAACCCCATTTACCTCATGCGCAAGCACACGATGAGTATCCGCCACGCCACCGTTCAGATGGCGCGAAACCTGATCGCGAATTTGGTCAAGGTCTGGAATCCGGAACCCTGGGTCGATCGAAAAGGCCGTTTGCGCGGCAATGCGCGCGCATTTCTGGATCTGCTGACCGGCCGGCTCGCGCCGCGAAATGTCGAGAGGCTCGAGTAAGATCATGAGGGCTTTCTCACCCGACCGTGTCGTCGTCATCAACGATCGTTCCATCAGGGTCGGCGGCGCCACGAATCTCGCCATACTCTCGGCCGAGTTGCTCCAACAGCGCGGCATATCGGTGACGTTCTTTGCCGGGGACGGCACGCCCGTCGACAGGCCGGCCGCCGATACGATCAATCTGGACGCGGCTCCCTTGCTGGAGCGGCGACGAAGCGATGCATTGCGTTTCGGTCTTTACGATCCGCTCGCCTACGATGCGCTCAGCGGGCTGATTGCCAGCCGCGACACTCCGTCGACGATCTACCACGTCCATGGCTGGTCGAAGATCCTGTCGCCGGCGATATTTCGTGCACTCGCGCCGGTGCGCGACCGCGTGGTCCTGCACGCTCACGACTATTTCCTTGCCTGCCCCAATGGCGGCTTTGTCAATTTCCGCACCAATCGTGTCTGTGAACTGAAGCCGATGTCCGGCCGCTGCCTCACGACGCAGTGCGACAAACGCGGCCTGCACGAGAAGGCCTGGCGTTCGGCGCGGCATATGTTGCGCGAGCGCCTCTTCCCGACCAAGCGAAGGGCCGCAAACATCATCATCGTGCATGAGAGGATGCGAGCCTATTTCGAACGCGCCGGCGTGAGCGGCGCTCACGTCGAAACGGTCCGCAATCCTGTGCTTCCGTTCGTCGAGCCCGGACTCCAGCCCTGGACCAACCATAACTTCGTATTCGTCGGTCGGCTGGAACCCGAAAAGGGGTTCGAGGACGCCGCCAGGGCAGCGCGCCTTGCAAAGGTGCCGCTGCATTTCATCGGCGATGGTGCGGGTCGCGCACTCATCGAGAAGACCTATCCCGAGGCGACCGTACACGGTTGGAAAACCAAGGACGAGATGCGCGGTATTATCCGCAGCGCACGGGCCGTGGTCGTTTCGTCGCGTGTGCCGGAACCGTTTGGGCTGGCCGCCCTTGAAGCCATCACCAGCGGCATACCGGTCATCCTGACCGATGCGGCGTTGCTCGCCGACGAGATTGCCGCCCTCGGCTGCGGCATCAAATTCCGCATCGCCGAAGTCGAGGATCTCGCCACCGCGATGCGCTCCCTTGCCGCCGATGACGCACTGGTCCGGCAAATGAGCGAGAACTGTTTCAGGCAGGCAGCAGCGCTCGCCCATACGCCCGAAACCTGGGCGGACGCATTGCTCGATCTCTACGGTCACGTGCTGCATCGTGCCCAGCGGACCACAATCGATCTCCGGCGACATCAACTGGAAAAGACAGTGGCTGTCGGCGATCTGCACAGTGGGGATGTCTCGTGAAGCGATTTCGATCAGTGAGCGGAGTGCTCTTCCGGCAAAGGTTGCGACCGCTTGGCGAAGCCCCCAGCCGGTCTGCCGCCTCCCGATTAGGAGGTTTACGCAGCATCTCTGTCTTCCTGCCCGGCGTGTACCTCCATTGGACTAGGCCCTGCCCATCAGGGTCGATTGTAAATCAAGGCTGCCGCTGGCAGCCTGTTAAGGGCGAACGGTGTTTGGAGGGGTGAAAGATATGCTGTCCGTTTCTGATGGCGCTGCACGACAAAGGCATACCGCACGCGGAACCATCGCAGTACGGCACGCTAGCAGATCCAAGCGTTTCATCGACGTGACCGTCTCCATCCTGGCGCTCATCTTCCTTGCGCCGGCCCTGGCGCTGATTGCAATCGCGCTCATGATTGTCGACGGACGCCCCATCCTTTTCCGGCAGGCTCGTGTCGGTGCGCAAGGAGAGATGTTCGAGTGTCTCAAGTTCAGATCCATGCGCCTCGATGCCGCGGAACGGCTTGCGGAACTGCTAGCCTCCGACCCCGAGCGAAACAGGGAGTGGATGGAGAAGCGCAAGCTCGTCGGCGACCCGCGTGTCCATTGGCTCGGCAAGATCCTGCGGATGACCTGCCTCGACGAGCTGCCGCAGTTCTATAACGTGCTGCGTGGCGATATGAGCCTTGTCGGCCCCCGCCCGATTTCACCTGAGGAAACCGAGAAATACGGCCCGAACCTGCATTACTACACGGGACTGAAGCCCGGTATCACCGGCATGTGGCAGGTGAGAAGACGGCCGGACACTACCTACGACGAGCGGGTCCAATTCGACATCGAGTACTACCAGTCTCGATCAGTCTACCTCGACATGGTGATCATTGTAAAAACGGTAGGCGTCGTCCTCTTTGCAACAAACGAGACCTGAGGGGCGTTCACCAGATGAAAAAGAACACGGCCGCCCAAAAGACAAGGCACAACACGACCACGGACCAGCGAATGGCCAGCTTCGTGTTCCATGAAGGCCGATTGGTCATGGCGCCCTCTTTGTCCAACGAGATCCGTCTCAACATCAGTTGCGAGCTCCCCTCTCCCGCCTACGTCGCCGCTCTCTCCGTAGCCGCAATAGGCCACGGAATTCAGGCGAACTGCGGGCGCCACCGTTCACGCCATCGCGCACTCTGCCGCCCAAAACGGGCTATATCCGAATCATGGCGACAACGCACACCATACCTTAGGAGTTGCGAATTTTCAGCAAATCGGGGCAATTTGGCAAAAGTCGATACGCAACGCGCACCACAAGCGGTTGAGCTCGCCCCGTTATCACCCTTCCGTCAGCGCCATTTCCTCCCGGTCGTGGTGCAATGATGCCCCGCTGGATCGAGACGGCAACGCTCTCACTGCGACGGCTGTTGCCAGGTTTCCCCCGCGCCTTGCGCCTGCCCGACCTGATCGGCGACGGCTTTGCCGCCCTTTGCGCCAAAGTCATCTCACAGGCTGCCCAGCTGTCGATTTTCATCGTCGCGGCACATGTGTTGGCGGCGGCCGAGTTCGGTTTCTTTGCGTTCGCATCCTCCTTCGCCATCTTCGTCCTTGTCGTTGCCGAAGGCGGATGGGGCGAGTTCATCATGAAGGGCGGCGCCGATAAGACTGATATCGATCAGCTTGCGACCCTGTCGATGCTGTCGGGGCTAATCGCCACGATCCTGGGCCTGTGTACCGCTGCAACCATGTTCATGCTGGGTCACGGCTGGAGCGCACTGCTGGTCGCCCTTTTCAGCTCCTGGTATCTGCCGGCATCGCTGTCGACGGTTTACGACGGCATTCTCATTTCGCATGGTCGATTGCGCGGCCAATCCATCATCAGGATCTCTGCCGAGATCATCGGTCTGCTCGTCGCGATCGGCGGGCTTTCCTCGGGGTGGAACATCGTTGCGCTCATCTGCGGACGGTTGGCGCAACAGCTGACGATCCTGATCGCCTCGATGATCATGGTGCGATGGCTGCCGCGCCTGCGCATCAGCCGCTCATACGCCGTGCAGGTGTTGGAATTCTCACGCCATATCGTCGCCAACCGGCTTGTGGTTTTCTTTCGCTCCTATGCGGGCACGCTGGTGGTGGGCAGCTTCCTCGGCCTGGCCGAAGCGGGCTACTACCGCGCAGCGGAAAGGATCGTCGCCGCCTTCTCCGAGCTGATGGGCGAGCCCGCCCGGATGCTTGCCTGGATCCTCTTCGGCCGCGCGGCGGGCAAGGACAAGGGCAATGTCGACCGGGCCGCGATCGGGGCGACAGCCACGACCTTCATGACCGTACTGATGGCCATCTCGACACCGATCTATCTCGGTCTCGCACTGATCTCGGCAGAACTGATCGACGTCGTGCTGGGTGAGAAATGGGCGCCGGCGGCGATCCTCGTTGCGATCCTCGCCGCGAAACAAACGCTTCTGATTCCGGGCTATGTGACCGAGCCGCTGCTTTCGCTGAGTGGCAAGATTCACAGGATGCCGAGGGCCGTCATGTTGAATGGGGCGATCTCCGTCGGCCTGATCATTCTCCTGACCCCGTTCGGCGCGGTTGCGACGGCGCTTGGACAATGCGTCGCCGCGGTGTTCTCGTTCAACATTTCCATGCGGCTGCAATCGCGCGAGGGCGAACTCGCCTGGAACCGCGTCCTTCGCGACTGCGGCCTGGTGGCAATCGCGGTCTGCGCCATGGCGGCCGCCGTCTTTCTGTTCGGCCGGATAGCCGAAGCGTCATCGCTGAAACAGATGTCGACGATCGCGCTGCAGGTGGTTGCCGGTGCGGCGATCTATGTCGCAGCACTCGCGGTGCTGCAGCGATGGAGCAATGCCCTGCGGCCGATCTTCGCTTTCGGCCGTCACGGATGAGAAACGCACACAACGACGCAGGCGCGGCAATCAGGGGAGACGCATCGTGCTGACCAGCGATATCAAGAACACCGCTTACCCGCTGCTGCGAAGCGCCGTGCGCAGCCTCAACAGATCCCTGACCCCGCTCAAAGCGGCGAGCGGTCGGCTGCGATACCTCTCGCCTTTTCCGCAGCGCTTCACCGGCGCCTACTCATCGTTCGAAGACGCCATCGCCGCAGCCCGCTCCAGCGGGCTTGCCGGCTATGATCATGAGGAGATCGCGCAGATCGCCTTCGAGAAAATGTGCCAGGTCGCCCCCTGGGACTATCCGGTGCTTTTCTGGATGCGGCAGGTCAGGGACGAGATCGACGGTCTCGTCGATGCCGGCGGCCACATGGGCACCAAATACCGGGCATTCCGCGACCTTCTCTCGCTCGAAGGATCCTTCCGATGGGTGGTCTACGACCTGCCGGCAATCGTGCAGGTCGGTCGACGCAGGGCCGAACAGGACAAGCTCGACAATCTGCTTTTCGTCGATCGCATCGCCGATGCCGGCCCTGTGCCATTGTTTCTCGGCTCAGGCCTGCTGCAATATCTCGATATCGAGTTGTCCGATCTGCTAGGGCGGATGCCCGCCCTGCCCCGCCACCTCCTGCTTAACAAGGTGGCCTTGAGAAAGGGCAGCCCCGTGGTGACGCTGGAGCGCATCGGCAAGGCCATCGTGCCCTACCAGATGCGCAACGAAGAGGTCTTCCGCCGTGACATCGAGCGACTCGGCTACCGCCTCGTCGACCGCTGGTCCATTCCGTCGCTCGCGCATGTGATCGAAACACATCCCGAACTGGGGCCGAGCGAAAGCGCCGGTTTCTATTTCCGCCTGCAATGAGAGCCAAGCGCCGATAGGCGAAGGGATAGGGCATCACATTCCGGGGGCAGCGACTGTTTCCGCCGCAACCGCACGAGATGTTGCCGTCGCTGCCGGGCGCTTTTCCAGCCGCGTCTTCAGGTGATCGGCAAGACGCATCGCGAGGCCAAGCGTCATCAAGGTCGGATTGGCGTGACCGGGCGTCGGAAAGATCGAGCTGCCGGCGACAAAGAGCCCGTCTACCCCATGCACCATGGCATTCGGATCGACGACGCTGGTGGCCGGATCGCTCCCCATGCGCGTCGTGCACGACGGATGCGCCATGTCGGTAAACGCAGCCTTCCCCTCGTCATCCTCGGCTATCCAGTCGACCAGACGCGGCTGTGGAAGGCCATTGCGCACGAATTCGGAGACCAGTGCCCGCGCAAGCCGCTTGACGCTCTGCATCTCCGTGGAGCCGATTTTCCAGGCAACGCACGGCATCGGCACGCCGAACCGGTCCCGCTGATCAGACAGGGTGACGCGGCTTTCCGCGTCGAGCTTCTGCTCGACCATGACATCGAAGCGCAGCTCGTCGGATCGGTGCATCATTCCGCGCTTTTGCACCTTCCGGCGGAAGGTGCCCGCCGCCAGAAAGGCAGGCGATCGCGCGACGACGGCAAGATCGCTCGCAAGCCGTGTGCGGTCGCCCCGCATCAGTCGCTTCAGCGCCGCCCAGGGATCCCCAGCCGAATGGATCTGCACGGGATAGGCCGCACAGTTGACGAGTTCTTCGCGTCTTTGCACAGCCGGGCTGAGGCGCAGACCGTGGAGATAGAACCGGGTCGCCCCCTGATAGGAAAGGCCGTAGAAATTGAAGTGCCTGGCCACCGCGTCTATATCCCGCCGGTCGAAACGGAGAAGCGTCGAGCGTGGGTGATCGGCCAAGTAGCGCCCGACGACGCCTCCGCTATTGCCGACGCCGCCCGACATGACCGATGTCGATGCCAGCAGCAGGCGGGCGTTCTCGATGCCGCCCGCGCACAGAACGACGGTCTCGGGCCGCACGCTTGCGGAGATACCGTCAAGGCTGCGGAGATCAAGCGACGCGACGCGGCGGCCACTCTCGTCAAGATGGATCGCCGTGACCGTGGCGTGGGTCAGGATATCGATGTTCGGCGCTACCAGTTCGGCAGCCACGTTGGCAAATCGCATGGGCTCGCCGTGCCGATCACGCTCATGGCTGAACTGCCAGAAGAAGGGACGAAGAAGATCACGGTCGAAACCGAGTTCGTCCGGCGGCGAATGCAGGAGCGCAAAGAGCCCTTCGTCATAACGATTAGGCCCGAGATTGAGCAGGCGGGCCGCGCGATCGAGCACTGGCGTCAGGCTTTCGCGGGTCATCGGCCAACCGGAAACCGTCAGCCACGGCCGTCGCTCCAGGTCGATTTCGTCGAAGCTCGCGCATTTGCCGATCCAGGTATGCGTGCTGCCGCCGAGCACCCGATTGCGCAGCTCGAAGGGGGGTATGTCATTCAGCCAGGAAAGGCTGCCGTTATAGCCACGGCCGGGTTTCTCGACGCCATCTCGCACAACAGGCTCGCCGACATTGACGACGGCATTCAACGTCTGCTGAGCAACCTCGAAGTCGACGCCGCCGCTTTCGATGATGAGCACCCGGCAGCGGCTGCCCGCGAGTTCCCGGGCAATCGTCAGCCCGACAGGGCCGCCGCCGATGATCGCCACATCCGGACGAAACTCGGTGCCTGAGGGGACTGATCGGAGGTCACGGATCGGCATGAAAGGAACTCCCGCGTGCTACACACCGGTCGTAGCACCAGCGCCGTCGCGCCGAAATCTCCCAATATGCATAGGGGAGTAGGGCAACTACTGATTTCGGCTAGCTGGAGCCTGCACACTTTGTTCAGGCGCTGGCCGGAAGTCCATTTTGAAACGATGTCGCGACGCGACTAGGCTTGATCATTGGGGCCGGTACCCAGCAGGCGATTTGTCCTTATCCCTGGACGCCGATGGTCGGCGAGTGCGGAGAGCCGGCAAGGAGCGGAGATGACGGTATGGCGCGTGTAGGTATCAGAGAATGGCTGGCACTTGGCCCCGTGTTTGCCTCGGGCAAGCTGGCCCGTTTCAGCAGCGACGGCAACGGGCCATTGACGCGTTTCGAAGCGGATTTCGCGGCCAAGTTCGGCACAGGCCATGTGCTGACCGTCAGCAGCGGCACGGGCGCATTGATCGCGGCTCTGGCGGCCGCCGGCATCGGTCCGGGCGACGAGGTACTTGTGCCCGCCTATACCTGGATCGCCACGGCCGGCGCGGCCCTCGCCGTCGGCGCTGTCCCGATCCTCGTAGATATCGACGAGACCTTGACGATGGACCCGGGAGATATCCTGCGAAAGATTACGCCCTATACGCGCGCCATCGTTCCAGTGCACATGGCCAACATGGTGTGCGACATGGACAGCATCATGCAGATCGCCCGCCAGCACGGGCTCGTCGTCATCGAGGATGCCTGTCAGGCCGTCGGGTTGACCTACAAGGGGGTGCGGGTGGGCACGATCGGCGATGCCGGCGCCTTCAGCTTCAACCAGTTCAAGAACATCAATATTGGCGAAGGCGGGGCCGTGGTCACCGATGACGACCGGCTCTTCGCCAGGGCGCGCATGTATCACGATATCGGCGCGCTATTTCGCGGCCACCTCGACAATGCCAACGAGCCGCCCATGCTCGGCATCAATCTCAAGGCCAGCCAGATCCAGGGCGCTATGCTGAACGTGCAGTTGAAGAAGCTGGATCCGATGATCCGCCGGATGCGCCGCCACTACGATGCGATTGCCGAGATCCTGTCGGCCAGCAATGCGATGCGCATCGGTCCGCACAACGACCGCGACCATGCTGCCGGCCTGCACGTGATCTTCGATACCGCCGAGGAGGCGCGGGCCTTTGCCGCCGAAAACAAGCGTGGCGTCTATCGGCCCTACGATTCCAGCCGGCACGTCTACAGCAACTGGTTGCCGGTGCTGGAGCAGCGCACGGCAAATCCGAAGATGAACCCCTATGCCTGGACGTCCCGCAAGGTCGAATACGCGCCGGATATGTGCCCGCGGTCGCTCGACATCCTGAAGAGGACATGCCGCATCGGGCTCGGCGAGAACTACCCCCTACCCTTGATGACCTATTTCGCCCGTCGCATGCTGCGCCAGCGACCCGCTTCGAAGGGGAGCCTCGTCTATGCGACCTAGCCTGGATCGGATCGGTCCCAACTTCATCGACATCTGGCGCTGGAATCTTGATCCGGCCCTGTGCGAAATTGACCGCTTGTTCCCGATGCTGAGCGGTGAGGAGAAGGCGCGAGCCTCGCGTTTCGTTTATCCGGAACATCGCCAACGCTTCATAGCCGGCCGCGCAGGCTTGCGCCTCGTGCTCGGCCACTACCTCCACCTGCCGCCGCACCGCATCGGTCTCACCTACAACGTCTTCGGCAAGCCGCGCATCGCCGGCGCATCGGAGCTGCTACATTTCAATCTCAGCCACAGCGCCGACGTGGCGATACTGGCGGTTTCCGACCATTACCCCGTTGGCATCGACGTCGAAGCGATCAAGCCCCTCAAGGAGGATGTTGCCGGGCATTTCTTCTCGAAGCGCGAGTGCGATGCCTTGGCCGCATTTGACGGTGACGACTATCTCAACGCGTTCTATCGCTGCTGGACCCGCAAGGAAGCCTTCGTGAAGGCCCATGGCGCCGGGCTGTCGCTTCCGCTGGACTCGTTCGACGTAACGGTCGACGCGTCCTCCCGTCCAAAGCTCGAATCCCTTGACGGCGACAGAGATGCACCGTTGAACTGGAGCCTGTTCGACCTTGCAATCCCGCCGGGTTTCGTCGGCACCTTGGCAGCGCTCACCCTCGGCAATGCCGTCCATCTTCGCTATAGCGTTGACGAAGTCCTCACGCTCAAAGCGTCAGTCGCGCATCCAGCACATAGCGATCCCCGGCAGCGTCAAAATGGTGGCAGCCGAGCAATCCCGGTTTGAAGTCGGGCTTGATCGTCCTGATGCACCGCTCCCGGTAATTCTCCAGGTCCAGCTGCTCGATTTCCATGATGTTCAGCCCGTAGCCGTAGATTCCGTGCGCGTTGTGTTGCGATGGGCGGAAGACACGCCCCTCACGCGCGAAGATCCGACCGGCATTGCGCGCAAACGTACTGCCGAGCACCACCGGATTGCGTTTGTGCGGCGTGATGCGCGCGAGCCCCGGCCCATCGACTTCAAAGACATGAAGTTCGCTGCAATGATCCTCGTAGGCGTGGAACTCGGAGAGGTTCGTAAACAGCCACCACCGCCCGTCATGGCGCGTCAGCACGCTGTCAGCGGCAGACATACCGTTGAGCGCCGTAGCATGCATCTCCCACTTCAGCGGAAACTCGACGCAGCGCCAGATCTCGATGCGCCTGGACTGATGCGTCTCGGGCATCATGAAGATGTCGTCGCCATCGCGGAAGACGAATGGGTAGGACAGATGGTAGTCGCAGTTCAGCGCGACACCCACCGGCTCAAGCCGATCGCCGTCAAAGCGGCCGACCGCGATATGCGCCTTGCGGTCGCCATCGGCATAGGCCTCGTAGAACAGGTAGCACTCGCCTTCATGCTGGAGCAGAAACGGATCCGCCTTGATGTCTGTCGACGTCGGCGGGATTTCGACGGAAATGCCCGGCTCGAAATCGTCGATGCGGCCGCTGCCGGTAAAGAGCGTCCAGACGGTCGAACCCGTGCCGGCCATGTGCTGCACGGCCTTCTTCACGCGCGCGACGAGGTGGCCGCTGAGGATTCCGAGGTACCGGCCCAACTCGTCGATCGATGGCGGCGCGGC
This sequence comes from Ensifer sp. 4252, assembly GCF_050434565.1. Taxonomy (NCBI): domain Bacteria; kingdom Pseudomonadati; phylum Pseudomonadota; class Alphaproteobacteria; order Hyphomicrobiales; family Rhizobiaceae; genus Ensifer; species Ensifer sp. 4252. Next base: position 46,153 of record NZ_JBNDIU010000013.1, on the reverse strand, counting down.
TTGCCGGCGCGCCGGCAGCGGCGTTGTGATAAGCTCCCCGGTGTCGGCCAGTCGCGAGAGTTCGCGCAGCAGCAGAGTGGCGGCGCGCTCCTTGACGAAGTTGATGTTCCTGACCGCGCTGAACTTGATGTTGAACGAGGACGAGGCGATGGCAACCGACGAAGCGGAAGCGCCGAGCCGAACGTAGAGCGAAAGGTCCACCGCCGGTGCGCCGCTGGCCACTTCAAGATAGCTGAACCATTCGCCCGCTCCCGACTTCTGGTCGGAGAAGGAGAGCGCCCATTCGCCATAGGGCAGTTCGCGCACGGCGTCGTCGGGCAGGCCGCTGGGCGTCATGCGGACCACCAGATCGAGACCAAGCTCTGCCACCTGCGCCTGGACGGCACCAGGCTGCGCCGATGCCAATGGCACGATGCGCTGTTTGTGCGCATCGAAGTTGCAGGGATTATATGCCGCCTGGCGGCCGAACGCTGCCTGCTCAAGCCGATGAGCGAGCTTGAAGAAGATGGAGCTCCTGCCGACCCCATAGGGTGCCGGATGAACGAGCAAGGCGGTCAGGGCGTATCGCGGATCGGCCACGATCCGATCGAAGACCATCAGTTGCCAATTCTCGAAGTGCTCGTTCTGTTCGACCAGGACGCCGATGCGCAATGGTAGGCTTGTGACACGCATGGATGTTGCCTTCGCACGTCGTGTTCAGCGCTCGTGAGAGCGGAACCTGTTGATGACGATGGTCGCCAGGGCCTGAATGCTGTTGCTGTTGAGGCTATCCTCGTGCCAGCCTTCGAGGTCGAAGACCTCGCTGTCTGCGGCGATTGCACCACGCCAGCCGAAAAGCAGCTTGCGCGCGCGGCGATGGGTGGCTTCACTGCGGAACAAAAGCACCGACTTCTCATTTGTCGATGGTGGACGATAGCGACGGGCCGCATTGACCAGCAAGTCGGTAACATCGGCATTGACGGCCTCTTCCTGGGAATAGGTCCCGGCCCGCAAGCCCAGATGCTTGAGCAGGGCGAGCGTGAAGTTGAACTCCCTGAGATAGTCGACGAAGCTGATGCGGCCGGAAAAGAGCTTCCGCGTGAAGTAGCCGATGCGCTTCACGCGACGCTCGCTGTTCCAGCGAAGACGCTTGAGCCGGGGCTGCGACTTGACATAGCCCGGCGCCCAGGCATCGATGACGGCCGTGAAGCGAAGATCGGCGCCGCGTTCGCGCAGCTGGCGGGCAATTTCGACCGCCAGCACGCCATTGACGCAAAGCCCCATCACGCCAATCGGCCCCTTGAGTATATCTGCGCCCATGCTGTCGACGGCATGCCCGGCGATCTCTTCAAGCGACATGGAGGCGAGATCGCCGGTTAGGTCCGCATGGAACATGTTGGCGTTATAGACCGAGACGGCATCGCCAAGATCGGTCGCAAGCCGGTAATAGAGGAACGGATGGTTGAGCGTGTAGAGCGTATAGGGCGCATCGGTGCGCCCGCAGGCCCCCACGCTCCAGGGATTGGCGCTTGCGGGTTCCAGATCGGTACCGCTCGGCTGCGCGTCGCCAAACAGCGCATTGGCAAAGCCCCCGAATGTCGGCTGCTTGAAGAGCAGCTCCAGGTCAGCCTTTGCCCCAAGCTTCGAGCGAGCGCCTGAGAGCATGCGCAATGCCAGGAGCGAGTGGCCGCCGAGCGCGAAGAAGTTGTCGCCGGGCGTGACCGTCGGGACGCCGAGCACCTCCGCCCAGATCGCTGCAAGCGCCTTGGTCTGGTCGGTTCGCGCTGCCGGTATGGATACTGGTGCCGGAACATCTGCCGGCTCAACGCGATCGGCCACAGCCTTGGCGAGGGTGGTCGGCGGCGCTGGAATCCCCAGCGCGGTTCGATCGATGGTGCCGCTGGTATCGCGCGGAAAGTTGAGAAGCACGCTGATGCCACCCGGCATGGCGGATTGCGAAAGCTGCCGCCCGAGATACTCCATCAGATGCTCCGGCAGACGATCGAGCGGTTCGGTGGTCGTTGGCGCCGGGGTGACGAAAGCATGCACGCGCTTGCCATCGTCTTCGACCAGCACCGCGGCCGAGCCGACGGATGGATGAGCGGCAAGCATCTGTTCGATCGCCGTTGCCCGCCCCGTCTCCACTTGCTGCGTCTTGATCTCCCTCGCAGGGATGACCAGTGAGGAAAGGGGCGCCGAGGGCCGCTCCAGCGCTGCTTCATAGGCCTCCTGCCAAAGCCGTAGAAGAGATTCGATCGTGCTCTTTTCAAACAGGTCGGCATTGTATTCGATCGACATGCGCCATCCGCTCGGCCGCCCGATCATGATGAAGCTCAGATCGTAGATGACGCCCGGCGATTGCGACGGCGCGCTGATCAGCTCGAAACCTCCATACTGATGGTCTTCCAGGAAAGCCTTCTGCAGGTTGAAGTTGACGGAGATCAGCGGGTTGCGCGAGGGGTCGCGGACTGGGTTGACCAGCTCGACGAGTTTGTTGAATGGCATTCTGTGATGGTTGAGGGCAGCCGTCACCGTTGCGGTTGCTAAACGCACATGCTCGGAAAAGGAAATGTCGCCGGCCATGTCGAAGCGCAGAACGACATTGTTGATGAAGACCCCGATGAGGTTCTCCAGATCCGTCTCGTCACGCCCGGCGACCTGTGAGCCGAACATGACGGTGTCGTGTCCGGTATAGCGATGGAGAAGCGCGCTGACGACGGCAGCCCCGAAACTGTAGAGCGAGACCCGGTGCGCGCGGGCGGCAGCGTCAATCCGCTCGCTGAATTCACTGGGGTTGTTGACGGATAGGATGTTGCCACGGCTGGTTTTGACCGGCCCGCGCGGCGTATCGGGAATGACTTCGAAATACGGCGCGCCGGTCAGTTGCTCGCGCCAGAATGACTTCTCGGTCTCGAAGCCGTAGCTGTTCAGATACTCCTGCTGCCACAGCGAGAAATCGCCGTATTGCAACGGCAGATCCGGTACGGCCGGCTGCCGCCCGGCATCAAGCGCCGCTGCGATTTCACCAACCTCGCGGCCAAGCACACGGATCGACCAGCCATCGAAGCAGCTCTGGTGGGCGGTGATCAGCAGAAAGCCCCGCTCGTTCTCGACCATCAACAGCGAAACGCGGAAGAGGTAGGGACTGCTGAGGTCGAACGGCGCGCGCGCGGTTTCCTCACCGATAGACAGGATGCGCTGATCCCGCTGGTCTACGGGCACATTTCGCAGGTCGATGACCGACATCCTGAAGTCGACCTGGTCGACGACCTGCTGGCAGGGTCTGCCGCCAACTTCGACGAACCGGGTGCGAAGGATCTCATGACGCTGGATCACCGTACGAAAGGCGGCCTCCAACGTCGAGGATCGGAACGCGCCGCGAATCTCCCAGCGGACCGCGACGTTGAGCGCCGGATTGCCCGGCTTCAGCTGGTCGAGGATCCAGCAACGCAACTGGGTCTGGGAACAGGGGAACTCCGCAATCACGGTGGGTTCGGCGACAGGTGCAGTGTTGTTGGTCTCTTTCATGCTCTTGATACCTGCTCAAACCGGCGACGCGCGCCATTGCGGAAATCTCTCAGCGAAGGAACCTGCGGCTGGGTGCCGCTCAGATCGATGTCGTCGCGTGTCTCGGCAAAGGTGGCGAGTTCTGCGATGGAGGGGTGCATCATCAGATGTTTGGCCTCCAGACGCAGACCGCTGTCCAGCATGCGGGCGGCGATGCGGAAGATGATCAGTGAATCCGCACCGAGCGCGTAAAGGTTGTCCTCGACGCCGATCTCCTGCGCGTTCAGAACCTCGCGCCAGATCTCGCAGAGCTGCGTTTCCATAGCGGTGCGCGGCGGAACCTTGATGGCCGAGGTCCCGCGTTGCGGCAGGCCACGCTGTTCGAGCGTCTTGCGGTCGAGCTTTCCGTTGGCCGTCTGGGGGAGGGCTTCCTCCAGCACCCAGAAACCGGGCACCATATGCGCCGGCAGATTGGCCTCCGCGTGGGCGGCAAGCATGGATGTCGAGGGTTTGCTGCTCTGGTCTTCCGGGATGACATAGCAGACGAGCTGCTTGTCGCCGTTGCTGTTGGGGGCGGCGACGACGGCGCATTGGCGAACGCCGGCGGCAGCGGATATGGCCGCTTCGATATCGCCAAGTTCGATGCGGAAACCGCGCAGCTTGATCTGCTGATCGCGCCGGCCAAGCAATTGCAGCGAACCATCCGCGAGCCGCCGGCCGACGTCGCCGGTCTTGTAAAGACGCTGAACCGTTCCCGTGCCGATGTCGATATCGACGAAGGCCTTCTCGGTCAGATCCGGGCGGGCGAAGTAACCGTTTGCAAGCCCCTCGCCTCCGATATGCAGTTCGCCCGTGACGCCGATGGCCGCGACGCCATTGGCCTTGTCGAGGATGAGAAGCTGCGTGTTGGCAATGGGATGGCCGATCGTGATCGGCTTTTCTCCATCCTCGATCCGCTGCACCGACGACCAGATCGTCGTCTCGGTCGGGCCATACATGTTCCAAAGTTCGCCCCCGAGGCCGAGCAATGAGGAGGCGAGTGCCTTGGGAAGCGGTTCGCCACCGCACAACATCTTGAGGCCCGGGCGGCTGAGGCCGGCTTCGACCAGCATCTGCCACAGTGTCGGCGTCGCCTGAAGCACGGTCGCACCGCAGCTCTCGACGAGCCGTACCAGGGCAAAGCCGTCGCGCACCGTGTTCCGGCCGGCAAGTACCACCTTCGCACCTGTGATCAGCGGCAGGTAGAGTTCAAGGCCGGCAATGTCGAAGGAGATCGTCGTCACTGCGACGATCGTATCGCGATCGTCAAGCCCCGGTTCCCGCGCCATCGACGTGAGGAAGTTGACCAGGGCACGATGAGAAACCTCGACGCCCTTCGGTGCGCCGGTCGATCCGGAGGTGAAGATGATGTAGGCCGGCGTCGCCGTGTCCGTCGGAACTTTCGGCAGCGCCGTTGCCGGATAGGTCGTCCCGGCGTCGTTATCGACGCGGATGATCGCGACGCCCTTTTCGGCCAGGCCCTCTGCCCGATCGCTGTCGCAGATCATGCCGGCAACACGCGCAACCTCAAGTGTCTGCGACAGGCGGGTCTCAGGATGGGCAGGGTCGAGCGGCACATAGGCATGTCCCGATTTCATGATCGCCAGCAGGGCGATCACCATTTCGAGCGACCGTTCGACGAGAAGGGCGATGCGCTGCCCAGGCTCCGGGACGGCTTTCTGGATCTGGCAGGCCAACTGGTTGGATCGCCCTTCGAGCTCACCATAGGTCATTGCCTTGCCATCGACTTCGACGGCGATTGCCGTCGGCTGCTCGGCAGCTTTGCGGGCAAACAGCGAGAAGACGAATGCGTCGCGATCGTAGTCGGCAGCCGTGTCATTGAGGCCATCGGCAAGCCAGGCCTGTTCGGCCGCAGCCAGAAGCGGCAGATCGCGGATCGGCCGGGTGATGTCGGCTGCCAGCGCCGCGACCAGTGTCACGAAATGCCCGATCCAGCGCTCGATCGTGCTGCGCTCAAAGACCTCGGCATTGTAGTCGACATCGATGCGAACGCCCTTAGGGCCTTCGGTCAGGTTGAAGAACATGTCGAAGTTGGAGAAGGCCTTGGCGTTCGACGCGATCGTGGTCTGCAGCCCGCCGAACTCCAGATTGTCCGGAACTCGCTCCAGGTTGAACTGGATCTCTGTCAGCGGCAGGCGGTGTGTGTCGCGCTTGACGCCCAGTTTACGGACCAGCGTGCCATAGGTGTAGTCCTGGTGCTCGAACGCACCGAGCACAAGCTGCTGCGTCGCCTTGAGATGCTCGTCGAAGCGTTTATCGGACGCGACGGTCTGGCGGAGCGGCAGGAGGTTGACACAATGGCCGACGAGCGTCTGGCCGTCGAGAAGGCTCTGCCCGGCCGAAGGCACAGCCACGACGATGTCGTCCTGCCCGGAGAGGCGGGAGATCATGATCTGCAGTGCCGCCAACAACGTCGAAAACAAGGTTGCGCCGGACTTTGCGCCTGCCTTCTTCACGGCTTTGTAGGTTTCCGCCTCGATGTTTCCGGTGACTGTGCCGCCGGCAAAGCTGCGGCGATCCGACCGCGGCCGATCCAGCGGCATTTCCGGCAGATCGGGGACGTCCTTGTATTGGTCGAGCCAGAACTGTTCGGTCGCGTTGGATATCTCCGCATTAGGAGCAAGATCGGTAGCGTAGGTGGCAAAGGACAGCGGTGATGCCAGCCCGGCCTCGGCGCTGCGCATAGAGGCCGAATAGGTCGCGGCAAGCTCTTCGATCAGCACATTGATCGACCAGCCATCACAGATGATGTGGTGTGCCGTGAAGACCAGGCGGTGGCTGTCGGGAGCCATCCTGATGATAGAAGCCCGGACGAGTGGCCCATCGGCAAGATCGAAGGGAGTGCGGGCATCCTCGTCGATCAACTGCTGGAACAACGCCTCGCGATCGCTCTCGCTGGCAAGGTCGATATCGGCGACATCAAGCACGAAATCGGAAATGAATTCGAAATGATCCCCTGCCCGACCGAACCGGATCTGCAGCGCATCATGCCGTGCCACCACCGCATCGAGCGCCAGGACAAGGTGCTCGCGATCAAGCGGCCCGTCCAAAACCATCGTGAAGGACTCGTTGAAGGAGCAGGAGGCTTCGTCGCCAGCCTGGGCGGCCAGCCAGATTTCCTTTTGTGCTTCCGTCAGCGGCGCCGTTGACGGTCGCGCAGGTGCCACGGCGGCAGGCGCTGGCGTGATGTGCTCTGCCTGGCGTTTCGTGCCCAGGATGCCGACCGATTGAAACGCATCGAGACTGGCGCGGAAGGCGGCGGCGATCGCCTGGAAATCCGCCTCGCTATGGGCGGTCGTCAGGAAGCAGGGATAGCCGTCCTGGATATGGATGCCCTGCATGCGCATCTGGGCATAGATCAACGAGCCCAGCGGATCGTCGCTGCCGAAGTCGACGAAGAACCAGCTCTTGTAACCGTTGATGGTTTTGGCAATCCCGCGGCTGGCCAGGTCCGCGTTGATCTCGGCGACCAGAGCCTGCGTGCGATCGGCGACGGCGCCATAGAGGGCGGCGCCCTCGCCCCTGATGTGCTGGAGAACGGCCCGCGCCGCCGCAAGCACGAGCGGATGGCGCACGAACGTCCCGGCAAAGAAGGTCGGCGCGGTCATAGGAACGGTATCGTCGCCGTAGTTCCAGCATCCGCCGTCGAGCGCATCCATGAAGCGGCTGTCGCCCACCAGCACGCCGATCGGCATGCCGCCGCCGATGACCTTGCCATAGGTCGCCATGTCGCCCTTGATACCCCAGACGGCCTGCATGCCGCCGGGATCGACGCGGAAGCCGGTGACGACCTCGTCGAAGACCAGTGCAAATTCCGATCTCGTCGCGATATCGCGCAGCTCGCGCACGAACTCGACCGGCCGCAATTCCGGATGACGGCTTTGGACCGGCTCGATGATCACCGCGGCAATATCGCCGGCATTGGCCCTTATCCAGTCAAGGCTTTCCGCATCGCCGTAGCGTAGAACCGTCATGTTGGCGACGGAGGCGGACGGGATGCCGGCCGCAACCGGTATCGCAACCGGTGCACCCGCCCGGTTCTTGCCCTTGACAAGCACTTCGTCGAACTGCCCGTGATAATCGTTGCCAAAAATCACGATCCGGTCCCGTCCGGTCACCGTGCGCGCCACCCGCATGGCTGCCATGACGGCTTCCGAGCCGGTGTTGCAGAAGGTCACCCGCTCGTGCCCGGTCATCTCTGCGATCATTTCCGCGACCTCGCCAGCAAGCGGCGTCTGCGGGCCGATGGCAAATCCGGCGTCGGCCTGCGCCTTCACCGCATCGACGACGAAATCCGGCGCATGACCGAAGGCCGTCTGGCCCATGCCGTTGACCAGATCGATGTATTCGTTGCCGTCGACATCCCAGATCCGCGACCCCTTCGACCGGTTAGAGACGACGGGGAAGACGATCTCCTTCCAGTCCTGGCGGAAACCGGCAGCGGTGCGTGGATCGGCCAGCCACTTCCGGTTCTGGCCGGCGAAGCTTTTCGACTTTCCGTTCCGTGCCTCGTAGGCTGCGATCAGGTCGGCGACGAACGCCTGTTTCTGTGGGGTCATCTCGGTCGAAAGGCTCTTGGCGCCTGGGCGATAGAGCTTGATGCGCTCCGCTCCGATTTCGCCCTCGGTCGTGCGATCGACCTCAGTCTTCGGTCCCAGTTGCGGCTCATTCGTCGCAATCGAAGGGGCTACCGCCGCCGCAGCAACGGTCGACATTGCCGGCGGCACGGCGACGGAACCCGCCGCCTGAAGCACCTGCAGCTGCTGCGAAACGACCGTCTGCAACATCTGCAATTGCGACTGGAGGACGGATTCGATGCCGGCAACGGTCGCGGCCGTGGTGACGGGGGCAACGGGAAGCGGCAGGGCCGTATGCGCTACTACGGCGGGCACCGCGGTCGCTGCGAGTGGCGGCGTGGCAACCGCAGCAGCTGCTGGGGCCTGCTGCGGCTCGGGCGGCAGCTGCCGGTCGAGATGCGCGGCCAGATCCCCGATGGTGGGAATATTGCTCAGCAGCTCGCGGAACGAGAGCTTGACCTTGTAGTCCTTCTCGATCCTCTGGGCGAACTGGCCAATGAACAGTGAATCAAAGCCGAGCTCCAAGAATGTCGCACCCGCTTCGTCCGATCCGAGCGCCTCCCCCGACATGTCGCTGAGCAGGCTGATCAGGGAGGTTTGCAAGGCAGGGATACGGCTTGCGGCAGCAACTGGTGTGGCAACATTCATGATTTTTATCCCGTCAAACGGTTGCGCTTGAGTGTCGGTGGAAGATGGCTCGGCCGCAGGGAGCGGCTCGGTAGACGATACCGACCGGCTTTCGCCGCGCCGTGCCGAGGCAGGAGCGTCGATCCAGTGGCGCTGCCGCTGGAACGGGTAGGTGGGCAGAATGAGAGGGGCATTGCCCGCTGAAGGCGACGTCGGCCAGTTGAGGTCACAACCCGACATCCAAAGCTTGCCATGGGCCTCGGCGAGCGTTTCACCGGCGGCATATGCGCGGTCATGTTCCGGCAACGACTGGACGACCGCGGTAATCGCGTCGCGGGCGAGAGTTTGTGCCGCAAAGACCGACAGGGTGCGGCCGGGGCCAACCTCCAGCAGGACCGGCTTGCGCCCGTCGCAAAGGGTTGCCAGCCCGTCGGAAAACCGCACGGCGGCGCGGCAATGCTTCGCCCAGTAGTCAGGCGACATGCCCTGATCGATCGTCTGCCACCCGCCGGTGACGCAGGAGATATAGGGCGTTATTGCGGTGCCGTAAGTGACCTTAGCTGTCTCTTCGCGCAGGGCATCCGTGACGCCATCCATCATGGCGGAGTGAAATGCATGCGACGTGTGAAGCCGGCTGAAGGCGATACCGGCGCGCTCCATCGCGACGCATGCCACATCGACAGCAGCGAAGGTTCCGGAGATGACGCAGAGTTTCGGGGCGTTGACTGCGGCGATTTCGACCTCGTCGCCAACATAGGCTGAGACCGTCTCGACATCCGCACGCACGGAAACCATCGCGCCCTGCGGCTGCGACTGCATCAAGCGGCCGCGCGCAGCGACGAGCCGCAATCCGTCCTCGAAGGAGATGACATTGGCAAGCGTTGCGGCGACGAATTCACCAACGCTGTGGCCGATCATGGCGTCGGGTTTCAAGCCGCGGCTCATCCATAGCCGCGCAAGCGCATATTCGACGAGATAGAGGCACGGCTGCGCGATGCGGGTCTCGCGCTGTTCGTCTGCCATGGCCTGGCTCACCGTGCCGCTGTGGCAGATGAAATCGCGCAGGTCGGTTTTTAGAGGTGCCCGGAGCAGCTCCGTGCCCCTATCGATCCAGCGGGTGAATTCCGGTTCGCGGCTGTAGAGTGCAGCACCCATGCCCACATATTGCGAGCCCTGGCCCGGGAACATGAAGGCGAGCGGTGGGCTTTCGGTCGCAACGGCACTTGCTACCCGCTCGCTACCAAGGCGTTCGATCGCCTGCTCGATATCGTTGGCGACAATGGCGCTGCGATGGCTGAAAGCGCGCCGTCCGGCCTGCAGCGTGTGCGCGACCTGGGACAACGACAAAGCGGAGTGCGCCTGCAGATGTTCGCGCAGGTTCGCCCGCATGGACGCTAGCGCGGCGTCGTTGCGGGCCGACAGCGGCAGAATGCAAGGCCCCCACGCCACGTCCTCGACATCGCCCTGCGACGCCGGCGCCTGCTCCAGCACGAGATGGACATTGGTGCCGCCGACGCCGAACGAGCTGATGCCGGCGCGGCGCGGACCTTCGGTGGCCGGCCAGTCGGTGGTGCTGGCGGGAATGTAGAACGGACTGTCGTCGAGATTGATGCGCGGGTTGGGCCGCTGATAATTCGCCATTCCCGGTATCTTGGCATGATAGAGCGCCAGCGTGGTCTTGATCAGTCCGCAGACGCCAGCAGCCGCATCGAGGTGACCGACATTGCCCTTGACCGAGCCCAGGGCGCAAATCTGCCGCTTGTCTCCTGCCTCGGCAAAGGCGCTGCGCAATCCGCCGAACTCGATCGGGTCGCCAAGCGGGGTCGCGGTGCCATGGCATTCGACATAGCCGATCGTCTGGGGATCGACGCCGGCGTTTGCAAGAGCCGACGAAATCGCGTCCGCCTGCCCCTCGACGCTTGGCGCCGTAAACCCGATCTTGTCTGAACCGTCGTTGTTGATGCCGTAGCCGCGAATGACCGCAAAGATCCGGTCGCCATCCCGAAGCGCGTCTTCAAGCCGCTTCAACAAAACGATGCCCGCACCGCTGCCGAAAACCGTCCCAGCCGCCTGTTCGTCGAACGGCCGGCAGACGCCGTCGGGCGAAACCATGCCGCCCTCCTGGTAGATATAGCCGCGCCGCTGCGGGATCGTGATCGATACCCCACCGGCAAGCGCCATGTCGCAACTGTAGGTCAGGAGGTTCTGGCAGGCCTGCGACACGGCCACCAGCGACGTGGAGCAGGCCGACTGGATGGCGATCGCCGGTCCGCGCAGGTTGAACTTGTAGGCGATGCGGGTCGCCAGAACGTCCGTCACCGAGCCGACGATCTGTTGGAAGCAACCGATTTGGTAGTTGGAGGTGAACTCCTCGGCCTTCGCCCGCTCACCCAGGACATTGTTGATGAGATAGGTGGGCATCGACGCCCCGGCGAAGACTCCGACCAGGCCGGGATAGCGATGTGGATCGTATCCGGCCCGCTCGAGTGCTTCCCAGCACACCTCGAGAAAGACGCGGTGCTGCGGGTCAGTGACCGCCGCCTCCCGCGGGAACATGCCGAAGAACTCGGCGTCGAACATGTCGATATCCGGCAGTTGCGGCCGGGCCGGCACATAGTTCGCCGCCGCCCGTTCCTCGTCGGTAAATGCATCCTCGATTTCTTCCGGCCTGAGCTTCGAGAATGCATGCCGCCCTTCGCATACGAGATCCCAAAGTGCCTCGACCGATGGGGCGCCCGGAAACCGGCCGGACATGCCGATGATCGCAATGCCTGTCACATCCTGGTCATTGCGATCCGAGCCGCGGGCATCGTCCGCATCGTTGAAAACGGTCATGAAGCGCTCCTGCGGAAATGGGACATGTTCTTCTTTTGCAGCGCCGCACGTTCGGCCGCCGTCATCGCTCGGGCACTGGCCGACGACTTTCCATCGAGGAAGCGCGCCAATTCGTGAATGGTCGGGTGCTTGAACAGGGCAACAACATCGATCGACCGGCTGAGATTGACCTCCAGCGCCGCATGCACCCGCATCAGCTGGAGCGAGGTGCCGCCGAGATCGAAGAAATTGCGATCGAGTTCTACGGCCCGCAAGCCGAGCACGTTGCGCCACAGTTCCTGCAGCAGCGCCTCCGTCCGGCTGGCGACAGGGGCGTTTTCGGTCGGCAACGCGTCCACCGGCAGCGGAAGCCTGGCACGATCGACCTTCCCCGATTGATGCAACGGCAATTGATCGAGCACGATCACAACACTCGGGATCATGTAGGCGGGCAGGCTGTTGCGCAGCCTCTCCATTACGCCGCGGATCAGATCCGCATCGTCTGCGCGGGTGCCTTCATGTGGGCACAGGTAACCGACAATGCGCTTGTGCGACTGATCCAGATGCTGGCAGATGACGACACCGTCGGCGAGCCGCGGGTCGCGCCGCAGGGCCGCTTCGATCTCGTCAAGCTCGATGCGCTTGCCATTCAGCTTGATCTGCCGGTCACGCCGGCCCCGGAAAAGCAGGATGCCATCGTCGCCGAGCACGGCGAGATCGCCCGTCAGATAGCCGCGCACGTCTCCCTGTTCGGTGCGGATGGTGATGAACCGCTCTGCCGTCAGCTCGGGACGTCGGAAATAGCCGATGGCGACGCCCTCGCCGGTCAGGGCAAGCTCACCTTCTACCCCGCACCCGACCGGGCGATGCTCCTCGTCGACGATCAATAGTCCGGTGTGGCTGACGGCGCCGCCGATCGGCACGTCCTTGCCGTAGAAACCCGCGGGAATGTCGAAGGCGGTGGCGATAACAGTGATTTCCGTCGGCCCATAGAGGTTTGTCAGTCGGCAGTCCGGATGCGCCTTCTGAAAGCGTTTGACATGTTCGGCCGAGGCGACTTCGCCGCCGAACATCATATGCCGCAACGTCGGCAGTTCGCCGCAGGAGAAATCGGCGAGCAGGTTGAACAGGCCGGTGGTCAGCAAAGAGACGGTAACGCCATTGTCGCGGATGACGTCCCTAAGCCGGCCGACCGAGAAATTTCCGTCCTGCAACCCGGCAATGGTCCCACCGTTCGTCAATGCGCCCCAAATCTCAAACGTAGAGGCATCGAAAGCGATCGTTGCGGTGTGCAGCATCACGTCGGCACTCCCGATCCGCACGTAATTCTGATCGAGGGCAAGGCGGGTAATGCCACGATGCGGAATTGAGACGCCCTTGGGTCGACCGGTCGAACCCGACGTGTACATGACGTAGGCCATGTCACCGCCTTCGCAGGGTGCCGGCTCGAACGGCTTCCTCTCGGCTTGCGCGAGATCGGCGACAATCGCGTGAAGGTCGGCGATCGTGCCCTTGACGCTCGGCACAAGGCGCATAGTAGCAAGCGAGCAGGTATCGACGAAGACCACCTTGGGCTCGCAGTCGCCGATGACATAGTCGAGATGATCGACGGGAAAAGTCGTATCGAGCGGCAGATAGGCGGCGCCGACCTTGAGGGTGGCCAGCATGGCGACGATCGTTTCGAGGGAGCGCGGGACGAAGAGGCAGACGATATCGCCCTTCGTGACGCCCGCATCGACCAGATAGGCGGCAAGCGCATCAGACATCAGGTCAAGTTCGCCATAGGTGATCGAGCGGTTATCAAAGGCGATTGCCGTCGCCCGAGGAGCCGCCTGGGCATGCCGGTGAACGACGGCCTGAACCGAGTGCTCCGGGTTGTAGCGCACGGTTATCTGCGAGCGGCCCGTCACCTGCCCGGACGTCGCCGCCGAACCGTCTGCCCCGGAAAATCGGAACTCAGCCATCTTTCGCCTCCTGTCCCTCTCGCTTCACTGACCGGCGGGAAGACCCAGACGCCCTCCCGGCAAAGGGCGACTAGCAAATTTTGCTGCAATGCCGTCGTCAGCCAGAATTTCATGGTGGCGAAAAATGAAACAGCTGATCATTGGGATAGCCGCACCGACGCATCGCCATCAAAAGGGTTAGGCCCGCTTAGTCCTTAGGGGGATGCAAGCCACGGGAATGCACGGACGAGGCGCCATGTCGGTGACCGGAAGCGCATTCCATCTTTTTGTTTTCTCAGGGTTTTTTCGAGATCGACTGCAGCGCCGACCCTGGCGGATCAAACACGGCGAAAACGACCTTAAGGGCAACCTATTGAAGTTCGTGTGCCCTGACATAGTCGATGAACATGTGGGATGGATCCGGTGCCTGATCGGCGGTTTTTTCGACGAGCGCGAGGTTGAGCAGCACGTACATCGGCTGTCGGTGCTCAGGCCGCGTTTCGGCCTTCCACACGAGTTTCCGGTCAAAGTACATCCGGATGAATTCGGAATCGATCTTCACCCCATAGGTATGAAAATCCTGGGGGTCGGCGTCGCGAAATACCTCGATCCGACTGAATTGGGAATCGTCCTTGTCATCGCGATGCCAGACATGAATGACAGAGGAATATCCGTCCGGCTTGTCACCGTAAAATTCCATCACGTCTATCTCGGCCGTCGACTTCGAGCGGTCCTTGCCGATCAGCCAGAATGCGGGCCATACGCCCGGGCCGACCGGCAAACGCGCACGCATTTCGAAATAGCCGTATTGCTGGGCAAAGCCATTGCCCTTGGGGTCTACCGACGCGAGCAGGCCGGACTGCCAGTCGCCTTCCGGGTCGCGCTTGGCCTCGATCCTCAGAATGCCGTTTTCGGTCTTGAACGGCGAGCGCTGACCGGGGTTGGCAAAGCGGGCGCCACCGAAATCCCCCGACCACGGCGTATGGGCGATCCACCGGGTGCCAGGCCCCCAGGCGGACACGCTCAGATTGTCGAAATTCTCGTCGAAGGTCAGCGGCATGTCGTCGACAGGAAGCTCGTCACCCGTGTCGCCGGCCGTGTATCCGTCGGCATGGGTCGCCGACACAAGCATCATCAGCCACAGGCAGCAGACCACAGGCCGGGCGAAAAGCCGAGCTGGCAGGCGGCGTGCGCAATACGGGCGAGCTTCGCGAACAGATGAGGTCATGGTGCAAAACTAACGCGGGCCCGTATCGCGGGTCCATTACCGATTCAGGCCGTAGCTTTATGCGAAAGGCTTAGCCGGAGGCGTAAATACGCGACATGCCCCCTTTGATAGGATCGTTTCAGCAACTGGAACTGGTGGCATGAGCTTTGAACTGATCGGCTTCGTTACCGTGCTTGTGGGGTTGGGCGTCCTGATGGCGCCCATCCACTGGGCATTGACGTTCATGGTCGTCTCAACCGCCCTCGGCTCTGCCGCCGCCATCAACCTTCCCGCACTTGGCGGTGCGTCCATCCTCGTTCCCAACGTCTTTCTGTTGTTCTTCGGCCTCAGGGTCCTCATGGCCTACGGCGAAGGCCCGGTGCTGGCGGCCTTCGCACCGGCCGGGCCCGGCTTTTGGCTGATGGTGCTTACCCTTTTCGGCGTGCTGACGGCAATCCTGTCGCCTCGCCTGTTTCAGGGTGCCGTCGACGTGATGACGGTCGAGCGATCGGTCGGCGCGAGAAGCTTCATATCGTTGTCACCGTTGCGGTTTTCGTCGAACAACATAACCCAGGCCGTCTATGCGCTCGGCGGTCTTGCCTGTTTCGGATTCTGCCACGCCTATCTGCGCCGGACGGCCGCGCCATCGCATCTCGTCCACGCGATTATCATTGCCGCCACGGTCAACCTCGCCTTCGCGGCGGCCGATATCCTCACTTATTTCTCGGGCACCGAGTATCTGCTGAGCGTGGTGCGCACGGCGAACTACGCCCTTCTGACCGCGGCGGAAAAAGGTGGGCTGAAGCGGATCTCCGGATCCTTCCCCGAGGCATCGGCCTTTGCCGACTACACCTTGATCCTGTTTGCTGCGACCGCGAGCCTCTGGCTCGACCGGGTGCGCTCACGGGCGACAGCCCTCCTGGCGACCGCCTCCCTTGCCGGCCTGGTGTTTTCGACCTCCGCGAC
Source organism: Ensifer sp. 4252 (assembly GCF_050434565.1). Classification (NCBI taxonomy): domain Bacteria; kingdom Pseudomonadati; phylum Pseudomonadota; class Alphaproteobacteria; order Hyphomicrobiales; family Rhizobiaceae; genus Ensifer; species Ensifer sp. 4252. The sequence goes on along the minus strand of NZ_JBNDIU010000013.1, from coordinate 30,473 downwards.
GGCATTGCTCGGGTTGGCCGTGGTCTTTCCGTTTCTCTGGATACGCTCGGTTGTGACGGTCTTCGAGCGGGGAAAGCCCGGACGTCCGGTGTTTCTCGCTGCCCTTTTCCTGGTCGTGCCGCTCGTTACGCTCGCGATCGTCAACATGTTCCCGGAAATGGTGTCGACTGTTTACGATTTTCTCGATGAGATGCTGCTGTCAAAGGCCGACAGCCAGTCAGGGCGCGAGCGCGCGATGTGGAACGCCGCTGCCTATGAGGCCTTCGTCAACACCTCCGGCATGGGGGCCGGCCTGGGGAGCGCACGCGCCTCCAGCTATCTCCTGGTTCTCCTGTCGAATGTCGGTGTCCTGGGGCTCGCCATCTTCTGGGTCTTTGTCGCGACCATTCTACGCGCTCGCATGGCGCCAGGTGCCGCGCGGCGAACGGAAAGTCTTGCCGCTCTCCGGGCGGCAAAGGCCGGCTTTATCGCAGCCCTCAGCACGGCTCTCGTATCGGGCACCGTCTATGATCTGGGCCTGATGTTCTACATTCTCGCCGGCAGCGCGGCGGCACTGACATGCCGGCAGATCGTCGAGGCAACGGCGGCAGGACCGCGACTGGTTGGTGCGACAGGCCCGCGCCGCATGGGAGGCTCCCGATGAAGGTCGTCATTTTCAACGTCAAATACAGCGAAAACCTTGGTGACGGCATTCTGGCGCAGTGCCTGGAGACTGCGCTGGCGCGCGGAACCAAGGGACTGGAGGTCAAGACAATCGATCTCGCCGGCAGGACGGCCTTCGGCACCGCCGGTGGCGGGCGCCGCCGGCAGTTGCTGAAGGTGCTGCAAGCGCTGCCGTCATTCGCCCGTCGGCTGATCGTAAGGCAACTCCTCGGTCCGACACTCCGCCGGTTGCAGGTCGAATGGCAGAAGGAGATAGACGCCGCCGATGCCATTGTCATCGGCGGCGGAAACCTGTTTCAGGACGACGACCTGAACTTCCCGCTCAAGGTCGGCGCAGCACTCGATTGCGTCAACCGCAGCGGCAAGCCGCTGGCGGTCTATGCCGTCGGCACCAGCCGGGACTGGTCGTCGCAGGCAAGGCAGCTTTTCGGCATGATCGATGACAGCCAGGTCGTCCACGTTTCGGTTCGTGATACTATCGCCGGCCGCAACTGGCTCGGCCATTTTCCAGCCGGGCCGCACGCCCGGATACTGCCGGATCCCGGCCTGCTCGTCCGCGAGATCGTCGCGTGGCACGCGCTCGAGCCACTGAAGGCAGATGACCGGGCAATCGGCATCTGCGTCACGGACCCGCTCATCCTGCGCCGACATTCCAGCCATGGCTCGGCTGGAACTCCTTTTCGGCATGCCGACGACTATCATCAGCTGCTCGGCGTGATGCTCGATGCCGGATATAGGATCTGCCTCTTCACAAATGGAGCCCAGGAAGACCAGGCCTTCGCACGGCGCATTCTCAACGGTGACGGTCTCGCCACCCATATCGAAAGCGGCGATCTCTACCTCGCCCCTCGTCCCAAAACGCCCGAGGAACTGATCCACATCATCGCATCGACGCAGGTGATACTGGCGCATCGCCTTCACGCCTGCATCGCCGCCTATTCCCTCGGAGTGCCGCAGGTCGGTCTCGGCTGGGATGCGAAAGTCGAAGGCTTCTTCCAGTTCGTTGGCCGACCGGAATATTTTGCCAACGGACCCGACATCTCCGCTCGCGATGTGGCCTCCTTGCTAGAGGAGGCAGCCCGCAAGGGCATCGATCCCGCGGCCCATGCCTCGATCCTCGATCAGGCCCGCGACGGCATCTCGCAGCTGCGGGAGTGCCTTGAGGCGCACCAAAACCGCAGCGCGAGCCCGACGATCCAGCAGGTGGTTGTGCCAAGCGACAGAGGCTTGTCGGGCTACGCCCTGTCGCACGGTCTCTAACCGTTACGGGTCACGCACTGTCGATCGCAGGGGTGTCGGCATGGCTGGTGCTCAAAACCCAAACGCTTCAGCTAATTACCACCGGTACCCACCCGGCCGGATTAAGCTCATATCGATGTGATTTCCCACCATTACTAACCATCTTGGGTAATATTCCTAACCACCGGTTGTTTGCTATATACTTAAGTACAATCGAAAAGACCGAAGAGAGAGTGCACCTATATGGTGGGGCAACTTGGGGCATTTATAAGTTCGTCACGGTATCGCGAATTGTCGAGTTTCGACGCTGATCAGCAGCGGTCGGAACTCTCCGTGGCGCGAAAGCGGGTATTCCCGGCGGGCTCAATTCTGTTCGAGCCCGAAGGTCGATCATGTGTTCTGTTCTTCATCTCCGGTTGGAGCGTCAGCCGGAAGATTCTGGCAAATGGAACGCGGATCGTCATCGATTTCATGCTGCGTGGAGATATGCTCTGGACCCTGTCGTCGGAAATGACGCAAGAGACAATCCAGGCTCTGTCCGACGTTGCCGTCTACGAGTTCGCGGTGCCTCCCGGCACCGGCGGCCCCAATCTGTCACAGAGAATTCAGCAGAACTTCGTCCACGAGATGCTCAAGCGCCAGGTCAGGATGACCGAGCGGCTGGCAAACATCGCACGTCGCGACGCACTGGAGCGTACCGGGCATCTCTTGCTCGAACTTGCGGTCCGGGCGGGCAGACCCGACAGGCCGGGATTTGACGGTTTCGATTGCCCGCTGACGCAGTCCGACATCGGCGACGCCGTCGGGCTGTCGACCGTGCACATCAATCGCGTTCTGAAGGAGATGCGGTTGAAGGGATTGCTGTCGTTCAGGAATGGCATCGTCGAATTTCTCGATCGCAGACGCCTGGCCGAATTGGTGGACTTCGATCCGGGCTATCTCAGCACGAGTCCCGGTTGATTCATTACGAGGGCTTTAACCTGTGTTAATGCGCACCGACAATATATGTGTTCTGATCACCAAATTATAAGAAGAAAATACGAGAGGAACCCGAAGGGATATTAATACCAATACTTGTATCTAGAATATTTACACCTATCAAAATAAGAATAAAAAGGAGAAAATTCAATGGATATTCGTACAGCAACAATTGCAAGAAGCTCCACGACGCGACCGACATCCCTTCCAAGCGTGCTGGAACAGCGTCTACCCCAAAGTCTGGCCGGCTCGGACATGACCGATCAGGAGGAGGATCTCGATTACATCCTGCTCATCGACCCTCGGGCCCTCGACCGGGAGTGCCTGTCGAAAAGCCTGACGGGCTACGACCCCGGGCTGACGATCGTTACCGTCGGATCCTTTGACGAGTGGCGCGGCCGCAAATTGCAGACAGACCCTTCCGCGGTTCTTCTCATCGTCGGCGGCGGCAAAGTGGGCGACCTTGCAGTCTGCGAAAAGATCGAAACACTGGTTGAGAAGTTCAAATACAGCCCGGTGATCGTGGTTGCCGAAACTGATGAACTCGGCCAAATTCTCAAGGCGTTGGAATGCGGTGCCCGTGGCTACATTCCAAGCAATGTCGGCATCAATGTCGCCGCCGAAGCGATAGCGCTTGCGCGCGCCGGTGGCGTCTTCGTTCCGGCAAGCAGCATCCTGACGATGCGAGAGGCAATCAACTCGGTTGTGAATGGCGCCCGTTGCTCCGACAGCCTGTTCACGCCGCGGGAAATCGAAGTCGCCGAAGCCTTGCGCCGTGGAAAGGCAAACAAGATCATCGCCTATGAGATGGATCTGTGTGAAAGCACCGTGAAAGTTCACATCAGAAACATCATGAAAAAGCTGAACGCGACCAACCGCACCGAGGTCGCCTACAAGATCAGAGAGTTCATGAAGTAGACCGACTTTAGCCAACGACCCGGCAGACGCTGCGAACAGCGAAGGCTCCGGCAGGCGTTGTTTTTGATCGCGGCCTGCTGACTGTCGTTCGCGATCGGCTGACTTGTCTCCCATATCCGGCAATCCGGCCGGCATGGGACGGCATGTGTCGTATCGAGATGCCAGCATTCCGCTTCGCCGGCCCCGGCAAGAGCTTGTCGGGATATCCTGTTGCGGCGCACGAAATCGCACGTGCCGATTGAACCTGCCTTGCCGAAGGTGTGGGCCGATACGCATGGGCCTCCGTCAACGGCCTCCGGTACCATTGACGAGATTGAGAATGAGTTGGTGGATATTACCGCCGCCGCTGAGCTCGACGCGGTCGAAGTCCCGGCTTCTCTGGCGTTGAGCAACAGACAGCTCACCCAGCCGCCTCGTCAGCTCAGTTCTGATCTTGCGGCAGTTGGGGTCTGCGTCTACCGAGAGCCCGACCGATGTGGTTTCGATCGCCTTCACCAGATCCTTGATGTAGTCGCCGTGAATGAGCTCGTGCTTGCGAACACCTGCGAAAAAGGTTTCCCAATTCTGCACCATGGCCCCCTGCAGCGGCTTCGACGGCTTCGGCAGCGTATAGGTGATGATGAGCTTCGGCTTGGCGGAAACGAGCGTGCAGGCGTTGCCTTGCGGCTCGTATTTCCTAGTCCATGTCAGCTTGAAGTCGGTGTGAGCGATGGCCCGAACCAGTCCGCCTACCTTTGGCCCCCGCTCGCCGATCGACGCATAAAGCTCGGGGCCTGTCTGGCCCGAGATCGCATAGGTGCGGACGTTTTCCACCGCCTGCCATTCCGCATGCGCCATGGACGGCAACGAAAATGCGCAAACCATCATACTGCAGAAGAAAACGTCTAGCTTCACCCGAATCCCCTGGAAGGCACCTGAACGCGGGCGACCCTACTGCATAATTTCTTGATCGGCATCGATTTATGGAGAAAGGCGGCCGCGCAATCGCGCGCGCCTTCAATCGATCAGACGTTTCGGGGTGCCGAGCTACTGCATGTTTCCTTAAATCGTAGCCGATTTAAGGATAAGAACATGCAGCAATTCAAAGTGCTACAGCGACCTTTGCGCGGAGTTACCAGCTATGGCGACGCCGCTACTCGATCCTATCGGCCGCCTCATCACCGGCAGCATCTGGTGCCAAGCCCGCCGAGCAGCTCCCACGACGGCGCCGTCAGTGCTATTCGGCAGCAACCGCAGGCGGATAGATCATCGGCACCGCAGGCTCGGCATTGCCCGCTTCAGCGGCTTCCGGTTCGGGCGTCTTCTTCTTCGGCTCCCGGCCGAAGAAGAGCGCGTAACCAGCCGGCAGCACCAGAATTGTCAGAACGGTCGCGACAAGGATGCCGCCCATCATCGCATAGGCCAAAGGCCCCCAGAAGACGCCGCGCGAGATCGGGATCAGCGCCAGAACCGCGGTCATTGCCGTCAGCATGATCGGACGGAACCTGCGCACCGCCGAACCGATGATGGCTTCGGAGCGATCCATGCCCGCGGCAATGTCCTGGTCGATCTGGTCCACCAGGATGATCGAGTTGCGCATGATGATGCCGAGCAGCGCGATAACTCCGAGGATGGCGACGAAGCCGAAGGGGGCACCGCTGATCAGTAGCGCCGCCGCCGCCCCGATAATGCCGAGCGGACCGGTTGCCAGAACCAGCATCGCCTTGCCGAAGTGCTGCAACTGGACCATCAGCAGCACGACGATGACGGCCAGCATGATCGGCGCCTTGGCTGCGATCGAGCCCTGGCTTTCGGCCGCGTCTTCGGCACCGCCCTGGATATTGATGCTATAGCCGGGAGCGAGCCCATCACGTAGCGTCTGCATGTCCCCATACATTTTCAACGCCACATCGTTCGGCTGTACACCGTCGGGCAAAGTGCCACGAACGGTAATCGTCGGCAGCCGGTCCCTGCGCCACTCGATGCCCTGTTCGAGCACTGGCACGACCTTGGCCACCTGTGAGAGCGGAACGAAGCTGCCGAAATCAGTCGGGATATAGACGGATTCCACCGACGACAGCAGCGCGCGGGTGGCATCCGGCTCACGGGCGACAATCGAGACCGTCTCCTCGCCATCGCGGAAGTTGTCGAGCGGCACGCCGGACATGGTCGCCTGCAGCATCTGCCGGACGCGCTGCGAGGTGACGCCGAGCGCGCGGGCGCGATCCTGGTCGATCACCAGTTTCATCGCCGTCACCGGCTCCAGCCAGTCGTCATGAACCGCACCGAGCTGAGGGTTTTCCGCGAACTTCGCCTTCACCTGATCGGCGATGCGGCGCACCTCCTGGCGATCCGGCCCCATGACGCGCATCTGCACCGGCCAGCCGGTCGGCGGGCCGAGGAAGAGGCGGTCGACCTTGGAGCGGATCGACGGGAAATCCTCGGCAAGGATCTTGCGCAGTTTGTCGATCAGCCGTTCGCGCGCCGGCTCGTCGTTGGCCATGACGAGGAGTTGGGCGAAGTTCGGATTGCGCAGTTGCTGATCGAGCGGCAGGAAGAAGCGCGGCGCGCCCTCGCCGATATAGGTGGCGATGAAGCGCTTGTCCGCATCGTCCATCATCCGCGCTTCGAGCGCCTTGGCCTGGGTCTCGACTTCCTTGATGCTGGTGCCTTCCGGCAGCCAGAGATCGACGAGGATTTCCGGACGGGAGGATTGCGGGAAAAAGTTCTTGGGAATGAACTGGAACGCCCACAGGCTGACGAAGAAGGCGACAAGCGTCATCGACAGCACGATGATGCGATGGTGAACTGCCCAGGACACCGTCGAGCGCAGGCGCCGATAAAAGCGGGTGTCGAAGACATCGTGATGGCCGCCGGCATGGGAGCGCTGTTTCAGGATCATGTTGCCGAGCCACGGTGTGAAGTAGACGGCGACGAACCACGAGACCACCAGGGCGATGCCGACCACATAGAACAGCGAGCGGACATATTCGCCCGCAGTCGAGGCGGCAAAGCCGACCGGAATGAAGCCGGCGGTGGTAATCAGCGTGCCTGTCAGCATCGGGAAGGCCGTCGAGGAATAGGCGAAGCTTGCAGCCTCGACCTTGACGAGCCCCTCCTCCAGCTTGCGCTCCATCATTTCGACAACGATCATCGCGTCGTCGACCAGGAGCCCAAGCGCAATGATGAGCGCCCCAAGCGAGATGCGCTGCAGGTCGATGCCAAGTTCGTACATGATGGCAAAGGTCGCCGCGAGCACAAGCGGGATAGTGATGGCGATCACCAGGCCGGAGCGCCAGCCGATCGACAGGAAGGAGACGACAAGCACGATCACCAGAGCTTCGCCGAGCGCCTTCATGAATTCGCCGACAGCTTCGGTGACGACTTCCGGCTGGTTGGAGATCTGGTCGACGACGACGCCATAGGGCAAAGCCGCCTCGAACCGCTGGTAGGTCTCTTCGACAGCCGTGCCGACATCGGTGACCTTGAAGCCCTTGGCCATCACCACGCCGATCTGCACGCTGTCCTGTCCGTTGAAGCGGAACTTGCGCGAATAGGGATCTTCCAGCCCTGAGGAAACGGTGGCGATATCGCCGAGGCGGGTAACCTGCCCACCGGCCGTCAGGCTGAGGTTGCGCAGATCCTCGACTTTGTCGAGGCCGCCCTCGACGGAAATGCGCACGGAGCGCGAACCGGTATCGACCGAACCTGCAGGGTCGACATTGTTCTGGCCGGCGATGGTGTTTCGAAGGTCGTTAAGCGTCAGCCCGCGCGCAGCCAGCACCTTGGAGGAAACGTCGATATAGATCTTTTCGGGCTGGTCGCCGAGGATCACGGCTTTCTCGACCCCGGGTGTCGTCAGCAGCATGTCGCGCGCCTGGATCGCAAACTTCTTCAGTTCGGGATAGCTGTAACCGTCGCCGCTGAGCGAATGCAGGGTAATGAAGGTGTCGCCGAACTCGTCGTTGAAATAGGGCCCAAGTAGCCCCTCCGGCAGCTCATCGTCGATATCGCCGACTTTCTTGCGGACCTGATAGAACGCGTCGGCCACCTGCTGGGCGTTGGTGTCACCCTCGACCTGCAGAGTGATGATCGCGCTTCCGGCACGGGTATAGGAGCGCACGAAATCGAGATGCGGGGTTTCCTGCAGATTGCGCTCGATCTTGTTGACGACCTGATCCTCCATCTCCTGGATCGAGGCGCCCGGCCAGAAGGCTTGTACGACCATGACGCGGAAGGTGAAGTCTGGGTCTTCCTTCTGACCCATCCGCATCAGGCCGAGAGCACCGGTGATGATGATCAGGCCGAACAGGAACCGCGCGATGCTGGGATGGGCAATCGCCCAGCGCGAAAGATTGAAAGGCCGCTTTTCTTCGGTGGGCAGGGACATCGGCTTCATTCCGCGGTTGGGTTGTTTCAGCGCGCGATTTCGGTGGCTGCGGTCTTGTCGGTTGCAGCAGACTGGCGCGTGACATCGCCCGATATCGCAACCTTCAGATCTTGGGTCATGAACTGCGTGCCGGCCGCAACGACCAGATCGCCGCGCTTCAGCCCGTCGACCACGCGCACACCCTCGCCGGTAAAGTCGGCAACGGTGATCGCCCTGCTCTTCACGGTCTGGCTGTCGCGGTCGACGACCCACACGGTTGTTCCACCGTCCCTCTGAGCCAAAGCACTCAAGGGCACGGACATGTGGCGCTCGGCGTCATCAGCCGAAGCCAGGATCGTCGCGGTCATGCCGAGCAGAATGCGCGGATCGTTGGGCAGGCTGACGCGCACGGCAAAAGTTCGCGATGGCTGTTCGGCACTGCCCGCAACCTCGCGCACCTTACCGTCGAGCATCAGGCCCTGGTCCGACCAGAAGCCGGCCTTGACCAACATGCCCGGTTTGAAATTGGCGACATCAACTTCCGGGACGGCAATGAGCACTTCCTTCTCGCCGTCGACGGCAACGGTGGCGACGGGAGTGCCGGAGCCGACCACCTGTCCGACATCGGCCGCGATTGCCGCGACGATGCCGTTGCGATCGGCAACCAGTTCGGTATAGGCCACCTGGTTCTTCGCCTGGGACAGCGCCGAGCTTGCGGCGTCGCGCGTTGCCACGGCCTGGTTATGGCTGAGTGTTGCCTGGTCGAGCTGCGCCTGGGAGGCGACTTTCCGGGCAAAGAGTTGTTCGGCGCGCGCGCGGACCAATGCGGTCGTCTCGACCTGGCGCTCGGAGGCCTCAAGGTTCGCGGCCGCACTCTTGACTGAAAGATCGTAGTCCGTCGCATCGATGCGGGCGAGCAGATCGCCGGACTCCACCCGGTCACCGACATTCACCAGACGCTCGGTGATCTTGCCGTTGACGCGGAAGCCGAGGTTCATCTCCGTTCGGGCGCGCACGACACCGGAATAGTTCATCTGCCGGACTTCGCCGGCATCGCTGATCTCGACCACCTTGACCGGCCGCACGACCGGCTTGGCCTCCTCATGCTCTTGCGAGCAGGCCGCCAGAATGAGGGAGATCGCGGCAAGAAGGACCATCCTTCCGCTGGACGCGAAACAGCTACGGGTTTGAACGGGCATCGGCATTTCCGCACTCCTCGGTGGCATCCGCCATACGGTACACATCAGGGGCCGCACGCGGCCTGGTCAGTTTTTCAGTGCCTTGATCGCAAATTCGATCAGCTCATCCGGCGTCGCCCGATTTTCCTTCGAAAGACATTGCGCCACCATCTGCGGGTGGCAGAGGATCACGGTCGCAGCGCCGAAACATCTGGAGGCCGCATCAGCGTCCTGCTCGGGGAATTCGCCCGCGATAATCCCTTCGCGGATCACATCGGCGACAAGGGCGTGCAGACGATCGATGTGCTTGTCGATCACGTGCCAGTCGCGTTCCATCGCGATGACGACCATCTCGTGCACCTTCTGGTCGTCAAGCATGACCTCCACGGTCATCTGATGTTGCGCGCGGATATATTGCCGCAAGCGCTCCGTCGCGCTCAGCGGCAACCGGCAGATGCCCTGCGCCTGCTGGTAGCTGGCCGCCAGCATGCGGCCGCAGATCGCCTGGTGGATCTCCGCCTTCGAGGCGAAAAAGCGGTAGATGTTGGCCGGCGACATGCCGAGGTCACGGGCGATGTCGGCAACATTGGTCTTCGAATAGCCGAAATGCCGAAAAAGCCTTTCGGCCGCGTCCAGGATCCGCGAGACGTTTTCCTGACGCGTGGCATCCAGCTGGCTTTCAATGCTGTCGTCCATATAGGCTTACTTTCGATTCACGACTGACGATTTTCGTATTTCGTCACTCGTAAATCGAAAGCGATCTAACGTCAATCGAAACGAACAGTATTCGCCTCACGAAATGGTGTGCGCCCACCAACCGTTTTGCATGGCGTTGACTCGACACGCTGCGGTGGTTACTGCCGAATCCTCAGAGCAACCGCTCGACGGAGTTTCAGCGCAAAGGGTTCGCGTTCAATGGCTACTGGTCTCATCGCCCTGCTCGACGACATCGCGGCCATCGCAAAAATGGCGGCTGCCTCGCTTGACGACGTCGCCGCCCAGACCGCAAAGGCCGGTGCTAAAGCCGCAGGCGTGGTGATCGACGACGCGGCCGTGACGCCGCGCTACGTCGTCGGGCTGACGCCGGAACGCGAACTGCCGATCATCGGCCGCATTGCGCTCGGTTCGCTCAAGAACAAGATCCTGTTCCTTTTGCCCGGTGCGCTGCTGCTCGGCTATTTCGCCCCGTGGGCGATTACCCCCCTGTTGATGCTGGGTGGCATCTACCTCTGCTACGAGGGCGCCGAGAAACTCTATGGCGTCTTCTTTCCGCACGCGGCGCATGAGCACGAAAACGCCGTTCTCGGACAAAAGACCGATCCGGTCGCGCTCGAAAACGAGAAAGTCGCGGGCGCGGTGCGCACCGATTTCATCCTGTCGGCAGAGATCATGGCGCTGACGCTCTCAACCGTTGCCGATGCCAGCATCTATACCCAGGGCGCTGTGCTGGCATCGGTCGGCATCGCCATCACGCTTGCCGTCTACGGCGTTGTCGGATTGATCGTCAAGGCCGATGACGCGGGCGTCGCATTGGCCAAAACCTCCGTATCGGCGCTGCGCGTTATCGGTCGCGGCCTCGTTGTCGGTATGCCGATCTTTCTGAAGGTTCTCGCGGCGATCGGGACCGCGGCGATGCTCTGGGTCGGGGGCAGCATTCTCGTCCATGGCCTTGCGCAGATGGGATATCCCGGGCCGGAACACATCATTCACGACATCTCCGAAACCGTGGTCCACGCGCTTTCCATTGCCCCGGGCCTGATCGGCTGGATCGCCACGTCGGCGCAGCAGGCCCTGCTCGCCATTGGCGTCGGCGCCGTGACCATTGCCGTCATGGGCAATGTCGTCGCGCCGATCTGGGGCCGACTGAGACCCGCAAGCCACTGACCTCCCCCAGTACCGGCACCGCTATACTCTGGCCCTGCTGGGGCCAGAGACATGTGCGTTCGCTGATCGGTCGATATTGAGCGACCGGATAAGCCGCGCTCAGCTCGTGGCGAGGTGTGCTTTCGACGGATCGGGAATGACGACGATCGGGCTGCCGTCGCGGACCTGATCGTGCAGATAGACGACATCCTGATTGAGCATGCGGATGCACCCGGACGAGACGGCCTTGCCGATCGACCGCGCCTCGGGGCTGCCGTGGATGCGGTAGAGCGTATCCTTGCCGTCCTTGTGGATATAGAGCGCCCGTGCGCCGAGCGGGTTCTTCAGCCCCGGCCCCATGCCGCCGTTCTTGATGCTGTACGGCTCGAGCTTCGGCTGCCGGGCGACCATTTCGTCGGGCGGCGTCCAGCGCGGCCATTTCCGCTTGTAGGCCACCACCGCCCGCCCGGACCAGGCAAAGCCCTCGCGGCCGACGCCGATGCCGTAGCGCATGGCGCGCTGGCCGGGCAGGACAAGGTAGAGATACTTCGCCGGCGTATCGACGATGATCGTGCCCGGGCGCTCCTGCGTCGGGTAGTCGACTTCCTGACGCCAGTACTTCGGATCGACTTCAGGGACATTGACCGCGGGAATCGGAAATTGTTCATCCGGCATGGCGTAGTACATCGGCGGAACGGCACCCTTGGGCGGCGGCGTCATCTCGACCACCGCTGGCTTCGGTGTCGGACGCGCGGTTGTCGCACAGCCTGAAAGCAGGATGGCGGTCGCGCCAACGAAAAGGCTGCGACGCGTCAGCGTGCCGCCTGATCGCAAATCGGCTACGGCTGATGGCAACTGGTTCGGTTCATCTAAATCGGACATTCATCGACTCGGGGCTTGTTACGATGACGCCCAAAGGAATGCGCTACCTTAAGGCTGCCTTAAGGGAGGTGCTAAACAACCACCGCCGATTATGTAGTGGAGATCTGAGTGCGGGTACTGATTGTCGAAGACGATGACATTTTGCGTGACGGGCTGAAGGTTGGGCTGGCGCTCGCCGGTTTTACGACCGATGCCGTTGCCTCCCGGGAGAGCGCCGATGCGGCGCTGGCGGCAGGCCGCTTCGATGCCGTCGTCCTCGATCTCATGCTCCCTGACGGCTCCGGCACCGACGTCCTGAAAAAGCTGCGCGGCGCGCGCAACGATACGCCGGTGCTGCTTTTGACAGCCCGCGACACCGTGGCCGATCGCGTCAGCGGGCTCGACATGGGCGCCGACGACTATCTCGGCAAGCCCTTCGATCTCGATGAGGTCGCGGCACGCCTGCGCGCGCTCGCGCGTCGCTCCGCCGGGCGCTCGACCGCCCTCATCGAATGGGCGACGATCCGGCTCGACCCGGCCCGGCAATCGGTGGAAAAGGCCGGCACTCCGGTGCGGCTTTCGCGGCGGGAATACTCCATTCTGCATGCGCTGATGTCGCAACCCGGTGCCATCTTTTCGAAGGCGACGCTGGAGGACAAGCTTTACGGCTGGCAGGAAGAGGTTGAAAGCAACACCGTCGAGGTGCACATCCATCACCTGCGAAACAAGCTCGGACCCGGCCTCATCGAAACTGTCAGGGGCATCGGCTACCGGCTCGGCGGCGACACCTGATGCGATCGATCCGCGCACGCCTCTTCATCATCCTGCTCGTCACCACCGGGCTCATGTGGCTTTCGGCTACGCTCTGGATCTTCTTCAGCACCCGCGCCGAGGTCGAGCAGGTGCTTGACGCCCGGCTGATGGAGGCGGCGAAGATGGTGAGTTCGCTGGTGGTCAACCAGGAGATCGACCCGGACAGGCCGGCACAGACGAAAGCTAAGATCCCGGTGCTCGACCACCCGCATTATGACCGGCAGCTTTCCTGCCAGATCTGGTCTCTGGACGGCACCCTGATCGGCAAGTCGGAAAGCGCACCGGAGACGACACTGTCGGCGCATGCGACCGGCCTTTCCGAAACGGTGATCAACGGAGAAACATGGCGGGTCTACGCGGTCGAAAACGCCGAGCTTGGCGTGCGCGTGCTGGTCGGCGACAACCTGCGCATCCGCGACCGGCTGGTCAACGACGTCGTCAAGGGCCTGCTCTTTCCAGCCCTCCTGATCATACCGCTGCTGGCAACCCTCATCTGGCTGAGTGTCGGGCGTGGCTTGGCGCCGCTCAGAAAACTGGCCGGTGATCTCGCCGCCCGCGACGCCTCGGACCTGCACCCGATCAAGGAGACCGCAACGCCGAGCGAGATCAGCCCCGTGCTTCGCGCGCTGAACGGCCTATTCGGCCGCGTCGCCGGCGCGCGTCAGCGCGAGCAGAACTTTATCGCCTTTGCCGCCCATGAGCTGAGAACGCCGCTTGCCGGCCTGAAGACCCAGGCTCAGGTGGCGTTGGCGAGCAACGATGCCGAAATCCGCGAAAAGGCGCTTGGCCAGATCGTCGCGGGCGTCGACAGGACTGGACGGCTCGTAAGGCAATTGCTCGACATCGCCTCGGTCGAAGCATCCGAAACAGCGCGTGCTGCCGCCGAGGTCAATCCCGGCGAGATGCTGTTCTCGCTCCGGAGCGAACTGCTTGGCCATGCCGGCAGTGCTGCGTCCGTTGTCGTCGATCCCAGGCTCTTCGAGCTGCGGGTCAGGATCAATTCCGATCTGCTGCGACTTGCCGCCCGCAACCTGATGGAAAATGCGCTCCATCACTCGCCGGCCGGCGGTACGATCCACTGCTCAATCGAAAACGATGACGGCGCCGTAACAATCATGATCAATGACGATGGACCGGGTATCCCGCCGGAAGAGATGCCTCACGTCACCGAGCGCTTCTTCCGCGGCCGCTTCAAGGCCGCGATCGGCAGCGGCCTTGGCCTCAGCATCGCCGAACTCGCGCTCGATCACGCGGGCGCGGCGCTGGCATTGCGAAACGAGGTCGGGGGTGGATTGTCCGCCGGGATCGTCCTGCCTAGACACCTCATCGCGTGAGTTCAGCCTCAAGCATAGTTTTCTTCTGCGTTTCTCCAGTAACTATGGCGCAAGGTTTGGGCATGGCCTAAGCAAGCTCATTCTACAAGTCGTGGGCCAACGATGATGGACAAGCGTATCGAAACCTTCCTCGCCGACATCCGCGACCGGGGCGATGCCCAGTTCGCGATCGTTTCACAGCTGCGCGAGATTGTGTTGGCATCCGGCCCGGGCATTTCGGAAGAGATCAAATATGGCGGCCTGCTGTTTTCTGGCGCGCGGCCATTCTGCGGAATATTTCCCTATTCGGCTCATGTCACTCTGGAGTTCAGCGAGGGGGCGGCACTGCCGGACGCACATGGGGAGCTGAAGGGCCAGGGCAAGGGGCGCCGTCACATCAAGATGCATTCTCTGTCCGATATCGCGGGAAGACATGTGGCCGTCTATATCGGCTTGGCGCTTAGGGCCGCCAACGCCTGATAGAGATGGAACGCCTTGTCAGCGGAGCGTACCATCTGCCGGCATGCTGACTTTCTCCACGTAATACCGGGGAATGCCGGTGCGCTCGCGATCGCGATAGAAGTCGATACAGAATTCGACAAAGGCCCTGAAGCGCTTCGACACGTGCCGCCGGCGCGAATAGATGAGATTGATCGCCGTTTTCGGCGAACGCCACTCGGCCAGCACCGGCTGCAGCAATCCCGCCTGCCGCTCCGTCTCCACGAAGAATTCCGGCAGGTAGGCGATCCCCTCGCCCGCAACTGCGAAATACTTGATCGTCCAGTAGTCATTGGTCGTACAGGTGGCGGCCGGCAGCAGGTCGACCTCGGCAGCTCCCTCACGGGTCAGATACCAGGATTGCAGCCGCGTCGGCTGGCGAAAGACGAGGCCGCGGTGGCCGGTCAGATCGTCGGGCGTCGATGGCTGACCGTGCCGGGCGGCATAGTCGGCGCTGGCAAACAGGCCGTAGGATGAGACCGAAAGCCGCCGGCTGATGTAGTCGACGTCGGACGGCTCGCCCCAGTGAAAGATGCCATCAAGCGCCTGTTCGGTAACGTCGGAGAACGGCTGCCTGGAGCTGAGGAACACGACGTCAAGATTGACCTGCGGATATTGCTGCCGAAATGCGTAGAGCAGTTCGGATGTAATCGTCGTGCCGAATTCACCGGTCGAGCCGACGCGCAGCGTGCCCGCCACCTCCTGGCGCATCTCGGCCATCGCCGTTGCCGCATCCTCGCAATTGGACTGGATCAGCCGGGCATAGCGCAGAAACTCGGCTCCGGCGTCGGTCACATGCAGTTGATGGCCCTCGCGCACGAAGAGTTCGATGCCGAACTCGTCCTCCAACTGGCGGATCTTGTGGCTGAGCGTCGATTTCGGCAATCGATGCAGGCGCGAAGCCGCTGAAATCGAACGGGAATCTGCAACTTTGACGAAACAGTCGAGAAGCGATAGGTCCATTTTTCGTCCAAAATCTTGGATGATATGTCCGATAAATACGCCATTTCGGCCCATTGTACAAACGAAACCAAACTGGGAAACTTCATCGACGCTAAGGGAGAGGTTTCAGTGAGCAATATCAGAGAATTCATCCGGGCAGCCTCGGGCACCGGCAACAAGGCCACATTGGCGATCCGCGGCGGCCGGCTGGTGAACGTCGTGTCGGAAGAGATCTACCAGGCGGATGTCGCGATCTATGGCGAACGGATCATCGCCGTCGGCGACATCTCCGACTATGTCGGACCGGACACGAAAATCGTCGATGCCACCGGTAAGTATTTGGCGCCCGGCATGATCGACGGCCATCTGCATGTCGAATGCTCGAAGATGTCGCTGACCAGCTTTGCCAAGGCGGTCGTGCCGCTCGGCACCACGTCGATCGTCACCGGGCTCGACCAGATTATCGTCGTCGGCGGGCCGGCTGCCGCACGCGAATTCCTCGACGAGGCCAGAGAGACGCCGCTCAAGGTCTTCTGGGGCGCCCCGTGCAAGACGCCCTACACCATGCCGCGGTCAACCGTCGGCCACTATTTCAGCCCGGCCGATCACCAGGCAACCCATCACTGGCCGGAATGCGTCGGCATCTGGGAAACGGTGCGCGAGTTCATCCAGGAGGAAGACCCCGACGTGCTGGCAGCGCTGGAGCTCGCCGAAAAGAGCCGGCTGCCGGTGCTCGGCTGCTGCCCAATGACCCGCGGCGCGCGGCTGAACGGCTACCAGCAGTCCGGCGTGCGCGCCGACCACGAAAGCTATTCGCCGGAGGAAATGCTCGAGAAGCTCAGGGCCGGCATGCATGTGGTCGTGCGGGAATCCTCGATCTCCCACTTCCTCTCCGACAATCTGCGCATCGTCACCGAGATGGGCGTCAAGGCCCTGCGCCGTATCAGCTTCTGCACCGACGACGTCGTTGCCAGCGACATTCTCAAGCGCGGCCATCTCGACAACATGGTACGCATGGCGATCGCCATGGGCATTTCGCCAATGGCGGCGATCCAGATGGCGACGATCAACGGTGCTGACGCGCTTCGCATCGACGACAAGGTCGGCTCGATCTCTCCCGGCCGCGCCGCCGACATCCTGCTCGTCAACGACCTGCGCGAATTCCGGATCGACGCCGTCATCGCCAAGGGAGAGGAAGTCGCGCGCGACGGCCGCATGGCCATCGAACTCGTGCCGCCTCCGCGCAGCCCCGCCTTGCTCACATCGATGAAGGTCACGCCGCTCGAGCTCGACGATCTGAAGCTGCGCTATGAAGGCCCCGGCGACACCGCCGCGGCCATGGCGATCGCCGTCACCCCGGAGAAGATCTTCGTGCGCACCCGCCGCGACGTCACCCTGCCGGTAAGAGACGGCTGCGTGCTCGCCGACCCGGCCCAGGACATCCAGTATGTCACTGTGGTCGAGCGCTACGGCAAGACGAAAAACCGCCCGGTCGCCTTCACCTCCGGCTTCGGACTGCGCGAAGGCGCCATCGCCAGCTCGACCGCGCCCGACGACAACAACATCATCTGCATCGGCGCCAACCCGGAAGACATGCGGGTCGCGATCAACCACCTGATTGCCAACCACGGCGGCCAGGTGGTGGTCAGGGATGGCAAGGTCGTCTCCTTCCTGCATCTTCCGATCGGCGGCATCGTCTCCGATATCGAGCCATCGGAAATGGCGGCGCTGGAGGAGGAGCTGGACGACGCGGCACGGGCGCTCGGCTGCACCCTGCCATGGCCGTTCATGTACATGTTCGTGCTTCAAATTACGGCGATCCCGGAATATGCCATCACCGATCTCGGGGTCGTCGATTGCGTCCAGTTGAAAGTCATCTCGCCGCTTCATGGGAACGGCGGCGAGGACGAACGCGCCGCAGCTGCGGAGTAAAGCCTTGGAAGGGGTCGGCATCGCCGGCCCCTTCCTCACTTCAAAAAAAGGGGAACAAAATGAACTACCAACCCAAGGCCGTGGAGCCGGCTTCTGGCAAGGCGCAAGCCTCCTGGCTTGCCAGCCTGCTCGACCGCTACTTCCAGATCTCACAATTCGGATCGACGATCCGCACCGAAATCCTTGCCGGGCTGACGACCTTTCTCGCCGCGTCCTATGTCATCGTCGTCAACCCATCGATCCTGTCCCATGCCGGCATTCCGTTCTCGGCGGGCGTCACGGCGACCGTACTCGTCAGCTTCATCGGTAGCTGCGCCATGGGGCTCTATGCACGAAGCCCGATCCTTGTTGCGCCGGGCATGGGCATCAATGCGCTCTTTGCCTATACGATGGTGGTCGGCGCCAAGGTGCCGCTCGAAATCGCGCTCGGCTGCGTCTTCTGGGCCGGTGTGCTCTTCACCGTCATGGCCTTCTTCAACTTGCGCCAAACGATCATCGAGGCGATCCCGGTCGATCTGCGTTACGGCATCGCCTGCGGCATCGGCCTGTTCATCGCGCTGATCGGCTTTGAAAACGCCAAATTCATCGTCGCCAATCCCGATACGATCGTCGGCCTGACGACGTTCAACTCCGTCACCCTCACCTTCATTGCCGGCTTCATCCTGACGGTTGGCCTCGTGGTTCGTAAGGTGCCCGGCGCAATGATGGCCGGTATGATCCTCACCACCATCCTCTCCATCCCGATCGGTCGCTGGTGGGGCGATGGCAGCGCCTTCTGGCCGGATACGCCTGACGTGCATACGCTGGTCAACTGGAGTGGCTTTTCCGCTGCACCCGACTTCAGCTTCGTCGGCCAGATCGATCTTGTCGGCGCCTTGAGCCTGATCTACGTGCCGTTCATCTTCGTCTTCCTGTTTACCAACTTCATCGAGGCGCTCTCGACCTTCCTCGGCCTTGCCGAAGCGGCGGATCTCAAGGACGAGCAGGGATTGCCGCGCAACATCAAGCAATCCATGCATGTCGATGCCGTCGCCGCGCTGATCTCGGCGCCACTCGGCACCAGCCCCGCCACGGTCTATCTGGAATCGGGCGCCGGTATCGCCCAGGGTGGTCGAACCGGGCTCGTCGCGCTTGTCGCGGGCCTGCTCTTCGTGCCGTTCCTGTTCCTGTCACCGCTCCTGTCGCTCGTCCCGGCCGTGGCAACCGCGCCGGTGCTGATTCTCACCGGCCTCTTCATGTCGGAGCCGATGAGCAAGATCCGCTGGACCGACCTCGACGAGGCAATTCCAGCGTTTCTCGCCATCGTGCTGATCCCGCTGACATTCTCGATCACGCTCGGCCTGTCGCTGGCCATCATCGCCTATGTGCTGATCAAGCTGGTCTGCGGGCGGGCGGGTGATGTAAAGCCGGTCATGTGGTTCGTCGCCCTGCTCGCGGCAGCGCTTGTCGCTCAGACCCAGTAAAGCCTTCCTGCGCCCTTTTTACTCAGAAGTGAAAAGGGCGCCGGCATCGTCTCCATTCGAAGGAACCTGTCATGCTTCAATCCTGGTCGAGGACCGCACCCGAGCTTGTCGACGTCGCCATGGGCCGGACGCCGGCCGACCTCGTGATCCGCAACGGCAAATGGGTCAACGTCTATTCCGGCGAGATCATTCCGCACACCGACATCGCCGTCAAAGCCGGTCGCTTCGCCTATGTCGGGGCCGACGCCAGCCATACGATCGGCGAGGGCACCAAGGTTGTCGATGCTAGCGGCCGCTATCTCGTACCGGGGCTCTGCGACGCGCATATGCATGTCGAGAGCGGCCTTGTCACCGTCACCGAATTTGCCCGCGCCGTCATCCCGCACGGCACGACGACGATGTTCATCGACCCGCACGAGATCGCCAACGTGCTCGGCCTTGCCGGCGTCAAGCTGATGAACGACGAGGCACAGAGCCTGCCGATCAACGTCTATGTGCAGGTGCCAAGCTGCGTGCCGAGCGCCCCCGGACTTGAAACCGCCGGCGCCGAACTCTCGGCCAAGGACGTGGCGGAGGCGCTGCGCTGGCCGAACATCATCGGCCTCGGCGAGATGATGAATTTCCCGGGTGTCGCCTTCAATGATCCCAAGATGGTCGCCGAAATCGCGGCAACCCAGGATGCGCGACTGACCGTCGGCGGCCACTACGCCTCGCCGCATCTCGGCCGGGAGTTTCACGCCTATGCCGCCGGCGGCCCGGCCGACGACCACGAGGGAACGACCGTCGAGGACGCGATCGCCCGCGTCAGGCAGGGCATGCGCGCCATGCTCCGGCTCGGTTCCGCCTGGTTCGACGTTGCAGCCCAGGTCAAGGCGATCACCGAGGCCGGTGTCGATCCGCGCAACTTCCTGCTCTGCACCGATGACAGCCACTCCGGCACGCTTGTCCACGACGGCCACATGAACCGGCTGGTGCGCCACGCCATCGCGCAAGGGCTGAAGCCGATCACCGCCATCCAGATGGCGACGCTCAACACTGCCCAGCATTTCGGCGTCGAGCGCGAACTCGGCTCGATCGCGCCCGGAAGGCGCGCCGACCTGATCATCACGTCGGACCTTGCCGCGCTGCCGATCGAGATGGTGTTTGCCCGCGGCGAACTGCTGGCAGAGTCCGGTGCACTGGTGCGCGATATCCCGCCGTTCGTTTATCCAGAAAGCGCCCGCGACACCGTGCATCTCGGCAAGACCCTGAAGGCCGGAGATTTCGACATCGGCCTCAACGCCACCGCAACTCGCGCGCGCGTCCGGGTGATCGGCGTCGTCGAGAACCAGGCGCCGACGCGGGCGCTCGAGGCCGAGCTTTCGGCAGCGGGCGGCATCATCGAGATGGACCGCGCCCAGGACGTCTGCCAGATCGCGCTGGTTGAGCGCCATCGCGGCACCGGCGACGTCGTCAACGCCTTCGTTTCCGGCTTCGGCTACGACAGCGACTGCGCCGTTGCCAGCACCGTGGCGCATGACAGCCACCACATGATCGTCGTCGGCACCAACAAGGACGATATGGCTAAGGCCGCAAATCGGCTGCATGAAGTTGGCGGCGGCATCGTCGTGATCAAGGACGGCAAGGAACTCGCGCTGGTGGAACTGCCGGTCGCGGGATTGATGTCGGACCAACGCGCCGAGATCGTGGCTGACAAAGCTGCGGCGATCGTCGAGGCGATGCGTATCTGCGGCTGCCGCCTGAACAACGCCTACATGCAACATTCGCTGCTGGCGCTCGTCGTCATTCCCGAACTTCGCATCTCCGACAAGGGCCTGATCGACGTCCGGACCTTCGAGAAGGTCGACGTCGTCTTTTCGTAACCATGCCGCCAAAAGCACTCGACCGCCTGCAAGGGCGGTCGAGATCTGACGTCGAAACATGTTGCCGGCAGGTTCTCGACAAGCCTAGCCGTCCAGGATGATGCCAATCGCCCGATCGAGCACCTGGTGCAGACCGCTGGCGTAGAAGCACATCCGGTAGCCCGAGCCGACATTGCTGGTCATCGCGATCGTCAGCCCCGATTTCGGCTCATGCTGCATCACGGTGACATAGCCGGGAATGCTGCCCTGATGGCCATAGGTGAGCCGATCGGCATAGCTGCTCTGGAACAGCCCCGCCCCCGTCTCGCGCATCCGTGTGCCGGGAAAGCTGACGGCGACGCGGCCTTCGCTCATCTCCCTGAACATTCCGTCCGCCAAAAGCTTGCCGCCAAACAGCGCCTGCATGAAAGAGACCATATCATCAGGCGTCGAGACCATGTCGCCACAGGCATAGGCGGCCGTAAACGGAAACGAATCCGAGGAATCCTGCAGCGCGTCGGAATAGGGCAACACGCCATCCATGCGCCACATCTCGGCGCCGGCAGCGATACCTGCCCCGGCGTCCGCCGCCGGCGGCGGCCGGTGGTAGTAACCGCGCACCATGCGCTCCTCAGGGAAGCTTTCGGTCGACGGCGACCAGGTGTTTTCGAGCCCTAGCGGTTCGAGCACCTGTTGGCGGACATAGGCGCCGAGCGATTGGCCGGTGATCTGTTCGATCAACATGCCGGCCAGCACATAGCCGGTGTTGTTGTAGACGGCCGGTCCGTCGGGCGCCGTCTGGGTGCCCACCCGAAATGCGAGATCCACGAGTTCCGCCGGCGTCCAGATGCGATCGGGCGTCATCGGTATGTCGTATTCGAACTCCGGCAGCCCGCCGCGGTGGTTGACGAGCTGACGCACGGAAATTGCGGTAGCTCCCGGCAGATCAGGAAACCAATGCGAGATCGGCGCGCCAAGATCCACCGCACCGCTGTCTGCCAGCTTCAAGAGGGCAGCAACGGTAAACGTCTTGGTGCAGCTGCCGATCTTGAACAGCTGCGTCGGCGAAACCGGCCTCCCCCGCGCCCGGTCGGAAAACCCCGATGTCACAGTGACGGTCTCGCCCTCGCCCTGCGAGAAGGCCAGGGAAACGCCGACCGCACCATCGTTGACGTAGCCTTGAAGCAGCCGGCTCAGATCGGCAAGCCTGGCGCTACCGTTCGCTGTCATCCCATCCATCCCGCTTACTCCGCGATATCGACGTTGGCGAAATTCTGTCGGCCGAAGGCGTCGAGAACGTAATTCGTCACGCTCTTGCGCACCGGGATCGACACGACCGAATGGGCAATCGGCGCCACCGGAACCTCGGCCTTGAGGATGGCCTGTGCCTTACCGTAAAGCGCTGCGCGCTCCTTGGGATCGGCGGCGACGCGTGCATCCTGAAGCAGCTTTTCGAAATCGGCGTTACACCAGCGCGCCCGGTTGGAGCCGCCTTTCACGCCGTCGCAGCTCAGGAGATAGCTCAGCATGTTGTCCGGATCGCCGTTGTCGCTGCTGCCGCCGAGCAGGAAGGCGTCATGCTCGCCCTTGGCGGTGCGGCTCAGATATTCTGCCCATTCGAAGCTGACGATCTCGGATTTGACGCCGATGGCGTTCCAGTCGGCCTGGATCATCTCCGCCATGCGACGGGCGTTCGGATTGTAGGGGCGCGACACCGGCATCGCCCAGAGGGCAACCGACAGGTCGCCTTCGTGCCCGGCTTCCTTCAGGAGCGCCCGGGCGCCTTCCGGATCGTAGTCGATGCCCGCATCCTTGGCGGCACCGAGCTGGGCCGGCGGCACGACGCTGCCGGCAACGCTGCCCGCGCCCTGATACACGGCCTCGACGATCGCCTGCCGATTGACGGCCTTGGCAAGCGCCAGGCGGATGCGCGCGTCGTCGAGCGGCTTATGTTCGACGTTGAAGCCGAGAACGCCGATATTCTGGCCTTCGAGGTTGTAGACGGTTACGTCAGGATCGCTTTTGAGGTCGGCGACAGCTCCGGGCGGTGGTGGTGCCGCCACCTGGCACTCGTTCGCCTTGAGACGGGCGACGCGCACGGTGGGCTCGGGCGTGATCGCAAAGACCAGGGTATCGATCTTCGGCGCGCCGTTCCAATAATCCTTATTGGCGGCGTAGCGGATCTGGCTGTCCTGCGCATAGGCCTCGAGCACGAACGGCCCGGTGCCGACAGGTGCCTGGTCGATCAGTTGCGGCGTGCCCGCTGCCACCATCTTCTCGGTCTGCTCCAGCGAGAGGATGGAGAGATAGTCGAGCGCGATGCTGGGCAGGAACGTGACGTTTGCAGATGTCAGCGTGAATCGCACCGTATGATCGTCGAGCTTCTCGATCTTCTCGATCAGCGGCCCCAGCCCGAGCGCGTTGAAATACTCGTAAGATGCGTTCGACAGCTTGTGGTAGGGATTATCGGCATCGCGCTGGCGGTCGAAGGTGTAGAGCACATCGTCGGCGTTGAATTCGCGCGTCGGGGTAAACTGTGCGTTGGCGTGGAACTTGACGCCATGGCGCAGATGGAAAGTGTAGACCTTGCCGTCTTCCGACACATCCCAGCGCTCGGCGAGCGCCGGTCCCACTTCCGTCGTGCCCGCCTTGAATTCCACCAGTCGGTTGAAGATCGGCTTGGCAGCCGCATCCATGGTGGAATCGGCCGTCCCGATCATCGGATTGAACGTCTCCGGGCTCGCCTCGGAGCAGTAGACCAGGGTCTTGGCGTAGGCCTGGCCGCCCAAGAGGATTGTCGATGCGACGAGCGCGGTGCGCAGGATCAGACGTGTGGATTTCATAGCAAACGCTCCTGGTTGCCTTGGTGTTGGCGTCGCCGCGGGTTCTCCTCACCGCATCGACGACGTTTCGATCTTCATGGCCGGTCGGTCATTGCCCGACCGGAGAAAACGATAGGGTCTGGGCCGTCTCGAGAAATCGGACGGGCGCAACCGCGTCGAACTCAACGCCGAGGTCGGCGACGTCCTGCGGCATCGCGGCGTCACGCAGCAGCGCCGAGGCGATCCGAGCCAAGGTCAGCGACACCTGGAAACCATAACCGCCCTGGCCGCCGAGCCAGAAAAACCCCGGCAAACGCGGGTCAAAGCCGACCACGGGCGTGCGATCCGGCGAGAAGGTGCGCAATCCGGCCCAGGGTCTTTGCGGGCGGCCGATGCGAAGTTCGGTTGCCTGCTCGATCCGGTCGACGGCGATCGCAACGTCGATATCCTCCGGATAAGCGTCGCAGGGTGGTGAATCCGTTTCGTCGGCCAGCGAGCCGATCAGCTTGCCGGCATCCGGCTTGAAATAGAAGCGCTCGTGCAAATCGACGGCGAGCGGCCATTGGCGGGCGTCGCGCCCCGGAGGCGGATCGAACATGAAGGCGGTTCGCCGCTTGGGCGAAAATCCGAGTCGCGCCAGCCCGGCCCGCTCGGCGATCACATCGACCCAGGCCCCGGCCGCGTTGACGACCATATCGCCCTCGTAGGAACCGGCCGAGGTCACCACCTGAAAGCGGCCGGAAACACGGGAGATCTCCAGTACCTCCTCGCCGGAGACGACAGTTCCGCCAAGCGCCTTCAGGGAGGCAGCGCAGGCATGGACCATTTTGCCCGTGTCGATATCGAGCGCGCCGGGCTCGTAGACGCCGCCGCAGGTGGTGTCAGTGCGGATGACCGGGATGAGGCGATGGACCTCCTCTGCCGAAAGCCGACGGACACTCGGCACGAGCGCCTGGTACTTCTGCGCCAGTTCATCGACCATCGCATCGTCGTCGCACCCACCGAAATGCAATGCGCCGCGCACATGCTCGGCGAAACCACCGTCGACGATGGCCGGCCGGCTGGCAACGGACAGCGCCCGCACCACGGCGTTGCCATAGGTCTCGGCAAACAGCGCCGCCGAGCGGCCGCTCGCGTGATAGCCGAGATGCACCTCGCGCTCGATGAGCGTCACCGAAGCCCATTGCTGCACGGCCGCTGCAACCGACAGGCCGGCGATACCGCCGCCAATGACAATCACTTTGGGAGAAGAGGTTCCTGAGCGCATAGCCATTGGTAAAATCATTTTCCGATACGGTCAATATTTAGCGTATCGGAAAATTCTTGATGCTTGTTGCGAGGCTCCCGGAGTTGAACTAGCTAGTTAGGTGTCGCTTGCGAGAGAAAACCATGTCGGAACAGCCAAACCTCGGCGATTGCCTGCGGAACCTGAGGAAGCATCATGGCTGGACCCCTCAGGACGTCAGCCACCTGACCGGCGTCGCCGTCTCGACCCTGTCCAAGGTCGAGAACGACCAGATGTCGCTGACCTATGACAAGCTGCTGCAGATCTGCGCCGGCCTCGGCGTGCATGTCACCGAATTGCTCAGCGGCGACAGCAAGCAGCCGCCCGCCCGTACGCGCCGCTCGGTGACCTCAGCCACCACGACGCTGCGCCAATTGACCCGTAACTACGACTATCACTACCTTGCGACCGATCTGGTGCGCAAACGCATGGTGCCGATCCTCGCCCATGCCCGGGCGCGCACCCTCGCGGAGTTCGGTCCGCTGACGCGCCATGCCGGCGAAGAGTTCCTGATCGTGCTCAAGGGCGAGATCGAACTGCATACCGATCAATATGCACCGGTGCGACTGAAAGCCGGCGAGAGCGTCTATATCGATTCGACGATGGGCCACGCCTACCTCTCGGTGGGCGAAGGCGACGCGGAAATGCTCTGCGTCTGCTCCGGCGATGAGCCGGACATGGAAAAGACGCTGCTCAGCATCACCGACCGCGCGCTGACGGATCAATAGTGCACGGGGCTTCCCCCTTCCGTGCAGAGATTGGCAGGTGAACCACCTGCATTCAGCATCGTGGCCGATTTGATGCGCGATCTGTCCTAAATCATCCCACAAGCACTATTAATGCCAAGCCAGGTTTCGCTTATATTCTCCAGCAACAGCATCCGAAGTGGAGAGTGTCATGTCGAACGCCGGAATACTCGACGACGTCACGGTCAAGCCCGTCGGCCGTCACACGATTGCAAACCTGCCGATCAATCTGTTCGCCTCTGTCATGGGGTTGGCCGGGCTCAGCCTGGCATGGCGGGAAGCCGTGAAGGTTATCGCCCTTTCCGCAATCCCCGGTGAGCTCATCGGCTGGTTTGCCGTCCTCACCTTTATCGCACTTGCCGTCGGCTACATCACGAAATGGGCCCGTCATCCCGCCGCCGTCGCCAAGGAATTCAGCCATCCTGTTCAGGGGAATTTCTTCGCCACCATTGCGATCGGCCTTTTGCTGCTGTCGGCTTTCCTCGGGCCCTATAGCGCTGCCGTCAGCCAGGCCGTCTGGATCGTCGGACTCACCCTGACCTTCACGCTGGCCTATGTCGTCGCCAGGCGATTTCTCACCTCGCCCGAGAACGCCGAGCACACGCTGCCGCCGCTGCTGATCCCGGGCGTCGCCACGTTGGACATAGCCGTGACGGGCAAGGCTATGCCGTTCGCCTGGGCTCATGAAGCTAACCTGTTCGCCTTGGCCGTCGGTAGCGTCGTCGCCGGCATCTTCGTCACCCTGATCTTTGCCAGGTTGAGGCACCACGATCCGCTGCCGCTGCCTGCCCGCCCGTCACTGATGGTACTCGTCGCTCCGTTTGCCGTCGGCTTTCTCGCCTATACCAATCTCACCGGCTCCGTGGACATGCTGGCCAGCGTGCTGTTCTATTTCGCTTTTTTCCTGACGCTGGTGCTGTCGCCGATGGTGTTCCGCAGCCATGTTCCGTTCAGCGTCGCCTGGTGGGCCATCAGCTTTCCGCTCGCCGCCTTCTCTATCGCCTTCTTCCGTTACGCCGAAGCCGCCGATACCGATCTGCTTCGCGCCCTGGCTGTCGCAATGTTCGCCTTTCTCACCGTCGCCATCGGTGTTGTCTTCGTGAGGACGATGACCGAGATTCTGTCGGGGAAACTGTTTCGGGTGCACTGATGTCGAAGGTCAATGTTGCCATTCTGGCGATGCCGGGCGTCCAACTGCTTGATGTTGTCGGGCCGTCGGATGTCTTTGCGGAGGCAAACCGTCAGAGCGGCACGGACTTCTATTCGGTGGCAGTTGTCGGACTGGACGACAGCCCGATCCGCGGCACATCGGGTCTTCGGCTGCTGCCGGACCGAACGATCGACGACGCCGCCGATGATTTTCACACGGTGCTTGTCGCCGGCGATCCGCTGATCCAGGAAAGGCCCATTCCCGACCGAGTGCTGGCTTGGGTAAAGGCTGCGTCGGAAGGGCCGGAACGGCTCGGCTCGGTGTGTTCCGGCGCATTCGTACTGGCGGAAACCGGCTTGCTCGACGGGCGCAAGGCGACAACGCACTGGTCGCAGGCCATCGAGTTTTCCCGGCGGTTTCCGCAGGTGAAGCTCGAGCCCGACCGCATCTTTACCCGCGACGGTAACATTTGGACGTCAGCCGGGGTGACGGCCGGCATCGATCTGGCGCTTGCAATCGTCGAGAAGGATCTCGGCCTCGAGACCGCGTTGAAAGTCGCGCGCGAACTCGTGGTCTTTCTCAAGAGACCCGGCGGGCAGTCGCAGTTCAGCACGCATCTGGCAACGCAAATCGCCCAGCGAACACCGATCCGATCTGCGCAGGAATATATCGCCGACAACCTGAAGGCCGAGCTGACGGTCGCCGCGATGGCAAAGCGCGCCGGCATGAGCGCACGCAACTTTGCCCGTCAGTTCAAGCAGGAGGTCGGCATGACACCGGGCGACTACGTGGAATCGATGCGGCTGGAGGCCGGACGGCGTTTGGTCGAAGAAACGAACACGCCGATGAAAGCGATCGCCCGCGATCTGGGTTTCAATGACGACGTTGCTTTCCGGCGCGCCTTCGTTCGCAAGTTCGGCGTTTCGCCCGTTGCCTATCGCCGCTCCTTCGGCGTCTGAGAAGCGACAGCGACGAAGGCTGATAACGTCCCAGGTCGGTTGACAGCAACTGAGCATGGGCATATTCATCATGTCATCTGATGACTTGACGAATTTATCATGCATCCCATCAACCGAACCAATCTGGCCGACAGTGCGGCCGAAAGCCTGCGCGCTGAGATCGTCAGCGGCCGCTGGGGTGTGGGTGACCGCATCCCGAACGAAACCGCGCTGACCGAGCTTTTGTCCGTCAGCCGGGGCACGGTGCGTGAGGCCGTGCGCGTGCTGGTCTCGCAAGGTCTGCTCGATACCCGCCAGGGCTCCGGCACCTATGTGCGCTCGACCGTCGATCCGGCCGGCGCGCTCGACCGCGTCAAGCGCGCCGGACTGCGCGACCAATGGGAGGCGCGAGCCGCCCTTGATGTCGAAGCCGCAAGGCTTGCCGCCATCCGTCATACGCCGGCCGACCTCGAGCGCATGACCCGACTGCTGAAGGCGCGCGGCAGCGTTGCCGACGGCGGCTACGAGGCCTTCGGCCATCGCGACATCGCCTTTCACAAGGCGATCGTCGAGGCCTCAGGCAATCGCGCCATCGTCGAACTCTATGATTTTTTCACCGCATCGATCCTCGAAACCATCCAATCGACGCTCAAGGGCGACGTGCCGGAACCGGACGATGCCGCCCACGCGGCGATCGTCACGGCAATTGCCACCGGCGACCCGGACCGTGCCGCAGCCTCTGTCCGCGCCTTCATGGCGCCGGTGCTGCGCGAACTCGACAGGCTTCTTTCGCAATGAACCAGACATTCCGTAGCCCCGACCCGAAGGCCCATCAGGCCGCAGCCATCAACGGCCTCGAAGACCAGTTGATCGACGCCGAAGCCGACAGCGTACCGGAGCCTCAGCCGCCGGCGTTACCGCGGGGTGCGGCGCGCTTCGTCCTCGGCGCCAGCCTCGTGCTGATCGCCTTCAACCTGCGCCCGCTGTTTTCCAGCCTCTCGGTGTTGCTGCCGGAAGTGATGCGCGATACCGGCCTGACGACTGCGGGCGCCAGCCTGCTGACCACCCTGCCGGTGCTCTGCCTCGGCCTGTTTGCACCTTTAGCTCCGAAGCTGGCACAGCGCTTCGGCGCCGAACGCACCCTGCTCGGCGCCCTGGCTCTGCTGGCGCTCGGCACAGTGCTGCGCGGCTTCGGACCGGTGCCGCTGCTCTTTTTGTCGACATTTGCTGCGGGTGCCGCGATCGCGATTGGCAACGTGTTGCTTCCGGGCCTCGTCAAGCGCGACTTCGCCGACAAGGCGGCGATCATGACCGGGCTTTATACCATGGCGCTGTGCGCCGGGGCGGCCGGTGCCGCCGGCCTGACCCTGCCGCTCGAACACGGTATTACCGGCTCGTGGTCCGGCGCGCTCGCCATCTGGGCGCTTCCCGCCTTCATCGTCTTGTTGATCTGGACGCCGCAGGCGCTTGGCAGCAAGGCGCAAGTGAGACACAGCGGCTTTCGCGTCGTCGGCCTCTGGCACGATCGGCTCGCCTGGCAGGTGACGCTGTTCATGGGCCTGCAGTCGGCGTTGGCCTACTGTATCTTCGGCTGGCTCGCACCCATTCTGCGGGAGCGCGGCTTCGACCCGGCGACGGCAGGCGCGATCGTTTCCGTCTCGATCATGACCCAGGTCGTCACCTGCCTGCTGGTTCCCTCCTTCGCCGTTCGCCGCAAGGACCAGCGCGGCATCAACGTCGCGCTGATCGCGGCTGCGGTGATCGCCCTGCTCGGCATTCTCTTCGCGCCGCCGTCGACGGTGATTTTCTGGGCCATTCTGCAGGGCTTCGGCCAGGGCGGGCTGATTGCCGTGGCGATGACGCTCATCGTGCTGCGCTCGCCGGATTCCCATGTCGCCGCCCACCTCTCCGGCATGGCGCAGGGGGTCGGCTATGTGCTTGCCGCCATCGGCCCGCTGCTCGTCGGGCTCATTCGCGACTGGACGGGAAGTTTTGACGCCGCCGCCATCCTGTTCGTGGCCCTCGGTCTCGGGGCCGCGATCATGGGCTTTCGCGCCGGTCGAGCGCTGCATGTCGGCGCGCGGACGGTCAGGATCGACGGCTGAATTTTATCCGCTCAGCCGTCGATTTTCCCCTTGTTCAGGAGACCCGTTCCATCTCCGGCAGGGCTTCGAACAGGTCTGCGACGAGGCCGTAGTCGGCGACCTGGAAGATCGGTGCTTCCTCGTCCTTGTTGATGGCGACGATGACCTTCGAGTCCTTCATGCCGGCCAGATGCTGGATCGCGCCGGAGATGCCGCAGGCGATGTAGAGATCGGGGGCCACCACCTTGCCGGTCTGGCCGACCTGCCAGTCGTTCGGCGCATAACCGGCATCGACCGCCGCACGCGACGCACCGACGGCGGCACCCAGCTTGTCGGCAACCGGCAGGATCACTTGCTGGAACTTCTCAGACGAGCCGAGCGCCCGGCCGCCCGAGATGATGATCTTCGCCGAGGTCAGTTCCGGACGGTCCGACGACGACAGCGCGTCGGCAACGAAGGTCGAAAGACCGGGGTTGGCCGCAGCCGCGATCGTCTCGACCGAGGCCGAGCCACCCTCGGAGGCCGACGCAAACGAGGCGGTGCGCACGGTGATCACGCGCTTGGCCTCGGTCGTCTGCACCGTCTGGATGGCATTGCC